>WHTH01000007.1 GCA_009377865.1 Pseudonocardiaceae bacterium
CAGCCTCGTGGCGCTACCGTTGTCGTCGGCGTCGGCCTGGGCGATCCAGTTCCGCAGGCACGAGTCGCTGATACGCAACTCCTCGGCCAGCTCTGCGATCGATGTGTGGCCAGCGCGAGCCAACTCAACGGCACGCTGACGAAACTCAGGTGGGTGTGGTGCAGGCACCGGGACATCCTTCCTGGTGGCCGAGGCCACCGCACATCAGGTGTCCGTGCTACGGGGCCAAGCTCAAGTTCCCCAGTCGCCGTCCATTGCGAAGGCTTCCTCGACCAGGCGGGCCGCCTCGGCCGGTGACGGCGGGTCGGGCTGCGGTGGCTTCTGCTTGGGCCGTTGCGCGACGCGCGCGACGTTGGAGTCGACCCAGTCCCAGCGAACCGCCGCACTCAGCGTGCCGCTGATGACCGAGTGGATCTGCCGCACGGTTGACGCCGCCATCGGCCTGCAGACATGGGCCCTGCACTTCTCCGCCGTGCAGTCGTGCTCGCCTTCCGCCTTGTGCTCCACGAACGGTCGCCCGTTGCAGCGAGCCCGGCACCGACGAAGCTCGGCGTAGAGAGTTTCCAGCGTCCGCGCCGTCAGCTTGCTGACCGCCATGTCGCCGAGCGCCGGCTGGATCGTACGTTCGATGTAACCGCGGTAGAGCTGCCGCGTGCTGTCTTCCACCTCGCAAGTCTGCAGCCACTCCTTGAGCGCATGGCCAGCGTCACCGTGGTACTCGGTACGCGCTGCTTGTCGACCTGCGCGAGCAACTTGGTCATCACCTTGTCGGCACGCCGCCGAGCCGCCCGATCGGTGCCCTTGACCGTCTCGGCGAGGTACCGCGGCCTTCCGGTCACCGGGTCGTTGCCCGCGTATACTCGGACCTGCAGCGAGCCTCCCCGTACCCGGACGCTGCCTCGCTGACGGTCCTGCCCCCGGCTGCGCTGGCCATGAGAGAAGAGTAGGGCCGTGTCAATGGACAAGCTCATGGACAAAGATCGTGATTCCGGGGCTGACCGATCGCGTTTTAGCTGGTCACGATAGTGGGGCGGGTCGGACTCGAACCGACGACCTGACAGATTATGAGTCTGCTGCTCTGACCTGCTGAGCTACCGCCCCAAGGGGGTTGTGCCCGGGAGGCTAGCGCACCTTGGCAGCCGCCGATCCCACTCATCTCGTTACGGCGTGTTACGCCGCTGCGCTGCGTCCCACAGCGGCTGAGGCAACTCTCGGTCCGCAGCGCGTACGCCGACGAGTACGGCCACGTCGCGTTCGTCCTGCGGCCCCTGACGCCCGGCGTCTGCCTACTGCGCGACGTCGACCTTGCGGGGTCGGCCACGTCGCCGCTTGCGCGGGAGCACGACGCCGTGCTGGAAGATCTCGCCGCCCCACACACCCCAGAACTCCCGCCGCGCCTGTGCCGCGGCAAGGCATTCGGCGCGGACCGGGCAGTCTCGACAAAGCTGCTTGGCCCGGTCCAGATCCGCCGGGGCCTCCGCGAACCACAGATCGGGGTCATGGGTGCGGCACGGCACTTCCAGCCCGGCGTCGAGCACCGCCTCGAGCAGCATCGCGACCTCGGCCGCGCTCGGCTGGTGCCAGCCGAGGTCGCGCCGGTTGTCCAGCAGCACTGCGCTCGGCACAGCAAGTCACCCCACACGATCACGGCGGCACGGCCAGCGCGCGGGTGCCACCCCCTCGGTTCGGTGGTAGCACGCTCGTGCAGCGTCACAGCAGCCGGTTTCACACCGGTTTCAGGCCGCGGCGTCGGAGAGCAGCCCGATCCGCTGCAGCGCGGAACGGATCACCGCGATCTCGTCCTCGGTTGCCGACGTCATCGGCAACCGAAGCCCACCTACCGGATGCCCGAGCAGGTGCAGCGCCGCCTTCACCGGGATCGGGTTGGTGGTCACGCCCATCGCGCGGTACACGTCGTGCAGCGACGCGTCGATCTCGGCGCGGTTCTCGGGCTCATCGACCATGCGCCGCATCAGGTCACCGACCACGTGGCTGGCCACGCAGATGCCGCCGCAACCGCCGAGGTCCAGGGTCGGGCCGAAGATCTCGTCGTTGCCCGCGTAGAGGCCGAGGCCGTCGACCGGCGCGAGGCTGGCGTTGTTGGCCTGCTTGACGTAGTCCACCCGCTCGATCTGGGCGAGCTCGGCGAGCAACTCGTTGGACAGGTCGAGCACCACTCGCGACGGGATGTTGTAGAGCACCACCGGCTTGTCCGTCGCGGCCGCGACCTCCTGGAAGTGGCGCACGATGCCGCGCCGGTTCGGCTTGTTGTAGTAGGGCGTGACAGACAGGATCGCGTCCGCGCCGAGTTCGGTCGCCTGTTGGGTCATGTTGCAGGCGTGGCGGGTGTTGTTCGACCCGGTTCCGGCGACGATGCTCATGCCCGGCGGCCGGTGCCGGCAGGCCAGCTCGATCATCCGCAGGTGCTCCGCGTCGTCGAGCGTCGGCGCCTCCCCTGTCGTCCCGCACACCACGAAGCCGTCGGAGCCGTGCGCGGCGAGGTGGTGCATGAGATCGACGAACGCCTGCTCGTCGACGGCGAGCTGATCATCGAACGGGGTGACGATCGCGGTGAGCAGGGATCCGAGCGACATGCACGACAGGGTGCCCGTTGAAAGAGCGGAAGTCGATTCCTCGCGTCGGCTCGGCCACCCGAATGCCGCGTATCACCGCTGCGCATCCTCCGGTGGGCAGCACTCGCAGTGCTGCTCTTCGGCAGCCGCCACGCCGGCCGTGGGCACGGCGCAGCAGGTCTCGCCGCGCCAGGCCTCCCGGCCCTCCTTGACGGCCAGCCCGGCGATGACCAGCGCCGCGAGCGGGTCGGCCCACGCCCATCCCAGCAGGCTGTTGAGCAGCAGCCCGACGAGCAGCACCGCGGACAGGTAGGTGCACAGCAGGGTCTGCTTCGAGTCCGCGACGGCGCTGGCCGACCCCAGCTCGCGACCCACCCGCCGCTGCGTCGAGGACAGCACCGGCATGACGACCAGCGACGCCGCGGCGAGCACGATCCCGACGGTGCTGGGCTCTGCCGGGCCGGCGCCCAGCAGCGCGCGCACCGCTTCGGCCGAGACATAGGCCGCGAGCGCGAAGAACGACACCGCGATGACCCGCAGCGCGACCGTTCCCGTCGCTGCGGATCCGAGCCGGCGAACTGCCATGCCACCGCTGCGGCCGAGGCGACCTCGATCACCGAGTCCAGCCCGAACCCGATCAGCGCCGCGGAGGACGCGACCGTTCCCGCGCAGATCGCCACCACGGCCTCGACGACGTTGTACGAGATCGTGGCCGCGACCAGCAGGCGCAACCATCGGGTCAGCCGCAGCCGACGACGCGGGTCGACGACCGCCGTCGTCACGCCTGCACCTGATCGAGATCGGTCGGCGGGCAACAGCCGGCGTCGGTGTCGCAGGGCGGGCCGTCGTCGTGCTCGACCAGCAGCACCAGTGCCGACAGATCGGCCAGCGCGCTGGCCAGCCGCGGGCTCACCAGCGAGTAGCGCACCCGCCGCCCCATCGCAGTGGCCACCACCAGCCCGCACCCACGAAGGCACGCGAGGTGGTTGGACACGTTGCCCCGGGTGAGCGCGAGGCGGTCTGCCAGATCGGCCGGGAAGGCCGGCCCGTCGAGCAGTGACAGCAGCAGGCGGCGGCGGGTGGCGTCGGCCAACGCGGTTCCGACACGCTCGAGTGCAGCGGCGTCCACCACCACAGCGGGCTCGTTGCTCATGGCACCCAACTGTAAAGCCTATACCTGATTCAGTACAGACTGAACCATGTATCACGGTCGGTGACCGATGCTGACAACCAGTACCAGATTTGTTCACATGCGCATGTATGGATACGTTGCCGGTGCTGCTGCCGAGTGGTGTGGGGAGTACTGATGAGCCGAGGGTCCCACGGGGGCGCCTTCGAGCCGAACGGCGACGGCCACACGCCCGGCACGTCTCCGGGGTCGGACAGGTTCTGGCTCGGTGCGGCGCTGGTGCTGCTGCTCGGGTTCATGGCCGTCGAGGTCGTCGTGGGGCTGCTGGCCGGCTCACTGGCGTTGCTGTCCGACGCCGCGCACATGCTCACCGATGCCGGAGCGATCGCGCTGGCACTGGTCGCGATCCGGCTGGCCGCCCGCCCGGCCCGCGGTGGCTACACCTTCGGGCTCAAGCGTGCCGAGATCCTCTCCGCGCAGGCCAACGGGATCACCCTGCTGCTGCTGACGGTCTACTTCGGCTACGAGGGCGTGCGCCGGCTGGTGGACCCACCGCCGGTGGAGGGCTTGCCGGTGCTGGTGACCGCGCTGGCCGGGATCGTGGTGAACCTGGCCGCCACGTGGATGCTCGCCAGGGCCGACCGCCGCAGGCTCAACGTCGAGGGCGCCTTCCAGCACATCCTCACCGACCTGTTCGCCTTCATCGCGACCGCGGTCGCCGGGCTGGTGATGGTGCTGACCGGGTTCGCCCGGGCCGACGCACTGGCCGCACTGGTCGTCGCCGCGTTGATGGCCAAGGCGGGCTACGGGCTGGCGCTCGAGTCCGGGCGGATCTTCCTGGAGGCGGCGCCCCGCGGCATCGACCCACAGCGCGTCGAGGCCGACATCTGCTCGGTGACCGGGGTCGTGGGCGTGCACGAACTGGACGTCTGGGAAGTCACCTCCGGCTTCACCGCGCTGTCCGCGCACGTGCTGGTCAGCACCGCCCATGACTGTCACGAGCGCCGCGTCGCCGTCGAGCGGTCGCTGTCCGACCGCTTCGGCATCCACCACACCACGCTGCAGGTCGACCACCGCGACGAACCCGACGGTCGCACCGGGTCGTGTGCGGGCGCGAACGCGAGCTGCGGCGACCTGCCGGTCACGGACTCGATCAGTCCGCCACGATGAGGCTCCCCCAGCTGGATTCGAACCAGCAACCCTGCGATTAACAGTCGCACGACTGATCGTTGACTGCGGTTGGTGCCAGTTACCAGCAGAAACGGCGAAGGCACATGGCGACCAGTGGCTGTCATTGGCAGTTGATGTCCGCCATTTCTCATGCATAGATCGGGTCTATGATCTTGGTATGAGGTGGTCCGCCGCGAGTGTGCCGGGTCGTCTCAGCACCACGCCGGTCCTCGGACGAGGAAGCCGCGCCCGTGGCCACGGACCGTGCAACCCAACCCCTGACTACACCGCACGACCGTCCAAGATCCCGCAGACGATCCCCTGCGGGAGCTGGTCGACGCCCTATCAACTCCCACTCGCTGCCGCTCGAGTGGTCGCGTTATGGCCGCGGCGCGCTCAGCCAACAACGGCGCGTTGCGGCAGCGTCGAGCGTCGCCGAGTCCGTCGACAGCCGATGGCGCGGTGTGTGGTTGGAGCAGGTGTGCGGTCGCCAGGTCGTCAACGCAGCAGGTCTGCTGCGGCACCCGGGAGCCTGAGGGCTCGGTCCTGGTCGGCCATCTGCCGCAGCAGGTCGAATGCCTCCCTTGCAGCGATGTCGCCGTTCACGACGGCGAGGCTCATGAGGTCGGTTGTCTCGCGGGTGACGATGCCGCGAAAGCGGGCATACCGCAGCGCCTCCCGGTCGTCGGAAACCCACCACGAGCCCGCGAACGCGGCCCACTCGAGGATCACGAAGCAGGTCTCGGCTTCCCGAGGTGCTCGAGCGGCTTGTCATCCGTACCACCGAAGACGGCGCGGCGAACGCGGTTGACCTGCTGGATGTCGGACTCGGCGGTGATCTCGATCGGGTCGTCCAGCCAGCCCTCCGGGCCGAGGTCAGCGAGAGCGGGCAACGCCCGTGCAGACTTGGCCGCCTCGTATGCCACCGCAGCGGTCCATCTCCCTCGTCCGCCCAGTACTGACCGCAGCAGATCGAGGCGGTCGACCACAGCGAAGTTGCACAGCACCGTGTTGTCGGGGAACAAGAACTCAGTCACGGGGCGTCGTAGCCTCCGCTCTCGGACTCCAGCGCACGCTTGAGCTCGTCGACGTCGACGCCGATGAGGTTGGCGTACGGGCGGAGCGTGGTGGCACCCGCATCGTGGGCGGCATAGGTGTCGCGGGCGAGCAGGCCCGGCGGGCGTGGTCGGCTCGCTTCGGTGACGCGGTGCGCGAACTCCGCGCTGCGACCAGCCAGTCTCGCCGCCGTGACTCCGGTCATCGTCTTATGGCGGTCGCACATGCCGGCGTCGACCAGCCGGAGGTGCAGCAGCCGGTAGGCCAACGCCGACGGGGTGACCATGAGGTCGCACGACAGCGCCGCGAAGGCCTCCTCGGTGAGGCCGGTCGACCCGACCGCTCGACGGAGCAAGTCCTCCGGCATCAGAAAGGCGGCGGCGAAGGAGTTGGCCCGCCTCTCACTCGGGTTCCTCGCTTGCGCCTTGTCGAAGATGTCCTGATCGAGGTGGACGCCTTGATCATCGCCGGCGAGCAGGTGCCCGAGCTCGTGGGCCAGCGTGAACCGCTGCCGAGCAGGCACCTGGGAGGTCGCCAGCACGACGAGTTTGACCTCGTCCGACGAGGTCGCCAAGCCGTCGAAGCCCGACCCGAGGTCGACGACGGCCACGTCGGCACCGAATACCTCCTCCACGAGGGCGGCCAGATCCGCCTCCTCGGCGGAGTGGCCACGCCGGCTGACTTGTTCGAGTGCTGCCCTCGCCAGCCGGCCACCCTGGTCGACCCAGGTGCCGGTATCGAGGCGGAAGTCAACCGATCGCCAGGGTTGGGGGAAGCCGAGCTCGGCGATGTCCGATCGCAGTGTGCTGAGCCGCCTGGCTTCGCGGGTCGCGGTGCAGGCGCTGCCACCCGTGGTGCGGGCCGCCAGTGCGAGGGGCGGCTCGTCGCCGGTGATGAGCCAGTCGACGGTGACCTCGCAGAGGTCCGCGATCCGGGCGAGGTCCAGGGACGAGAAGCGCCGACTGCCGCTCAACGACTTCGACAGCTTCGAGTCGTCGAGCCCGATCTTCAGCGCGAAGTCGTGCTGCGTCAGACCAGATGCCTGGATCAGGTCACGCACGCGATCGAGGGTGTTCGACACCGGGCGATACTAGCAACGGTCTTGCGAAAATCGCAAAGAGCGGGCAGCATGGCGGGCCGAGAAGGTCCATGGCGATGGCGCCGGGCCCGGGGGTCGGCACTGACCTGCTCGGGTGCCAGAGCAACTCGGCGGATCAGCAGCCGGGTCGCGGCTGGCCACCAGTCCGGGCAGTAGTCGGCCACCGCGACCTGCGCACCGGCCATGTCGACCGCGTCGGACCAGTCGGCCTCACCCAGCCCGTCGAGGATCCGCCACAGCGGGGCGATGCGCTTGGCGCCGATGGCGAAGCAGACATCGGCGAAGTGCGCGGCGCGGGCCAGCGCCCCGGCGAAGTAGCCGGCGTCGGCGCGCAGCAGTATCCGCCCGGCCCGCGCCGGCGTGGGTAGCGGCGCCAGCGCCCGGTCCAGCAGCCCCGCAGCGTGTGACCGAGGGTCGTCGTTTCCGGCCATCAGGTCCGCGGCCAGCGCGGTGGCGGTCTCGGCCCAGGTGGCCACGTGCGGCCGCCCACAGCGTTGGCCCTGGTGGTCGTAGGCAACCCCGCGCTTATGGCGACCGTAGACCTCCACGTCGGTGGTGTCCAGGTCGATGGTGACCCGCTCGCACAGCGCCGCGGCACGCCCGCGGGCAGCAGCGCGAGCATCCCGGCACTGATGTCGCCGGTCCCGGTCTCCACCGCCGTGCCAGCCCGGCCGCCGTCGTCGAACTCAGCCATGCACCGCCGACAGCAGCTGCCCGGCGGCGTCAGCGCGGTAGCGGTCCAGCCCGACCAGAAGCTCCTCCCCGGCCAGCTGCGCGCACGCCATCCCGACCAGCAGCTCACCGGCCGGACAACCCCCGACCGCGGGTCTTGATCGGCCCGATCGCTGCGTCCAACAGCTTGATCATGTTCAGCCGGTCGACCAGCTCGGTCACCGCCGTTATCCCCGAAAACCGGGTCACCCTCGGATCCGGCGCGCCGATGCGCACCCGCCGCCGCAACCTGCTGATCTCGCGTACTCTGCCCACCCGATAGGTGTCCTTCCACCCGTGATGATCAAGCCCTGGAAAGCAGGATCATCCCAGGTCAGCAGGACACCTATCGCCACCTCACAAGCCGTGTCGCCCCGCTACTCGCGGATTCGGGTCTGGCCTGGGACGATGGGGAGCCCGAGGAGCTGGCCACTGCGTTGGCCGGTATGGCGCGTGACCTGCGATGGCGGATGCTGCGGGAGCGGGTGCAAGGAGCATCCCCGCGGCTACAGGCCGAGCAGGCGGCGCAGCTCGCGGGCGTGCCGCCGAGAGACCTCGACGCGGCTGCGCCGGTGATCGTCCATGACGAGTACGAGCGTTCCCTTGAAGTCGGGGACGAGCTCTCGCACGTGGTCGAGGTTGACCAGATACGACCGGTGGGTGCGGAAGAAGTGGCCGTGCAGCCGACGCTCGAGCTCGTTGAGTGAGAAGCCGACCAGGACCCGTTGCTTGTCCAGTTGAAGGTAGGAGTAGCCGCGCGCGGCGCTGGCGTAGATGATCGCGGACTCGTCGACGAGGACGGTGCGCTCGCCCCGCTGCACCGGGATCCGCCCCAGTTCCGGCGGGTTGTCTGCCGGGGAGGCGGGCGCCTTCGACTCGTCGTCGTCCGTGCCGGTGAACAGCGCCCGGTCGAGTGCGCGGCCGAGCCGGGTGGCGTCGAACGGTTTCACCAGATAGTCGACCGCTTCGAGGTCGAAGGCGTCCACTGCGTGGTCGGGATAGGCGGTGGTGAAGATGACCTTCGGCGGGTTCGGCATGTCGCACAGCGCGGACGCGACGTCGAGGCCGGTGCCGCCGGGCATGCGGATGTCGAGCAGGACGATGTTGTAGCTCAACGAACGCAGCAGGACGAGGGCTTCCTCGGCGTTGGTGGCCTCGCCGATCACCTGGACATGGTCGAAACCGTTGAGGAGGTACCGCAGCTCTTCCCTGGCCGGGGCCTCGTCATCGACGATGAGACAGCGTGTTCGCATCGACATCACCCGAGAGGGATCCGCAAGTCGACGCTGGTTCCCTCGCCCTCCTTGGATCGGATGTCGAAGTGGTAGCGCTCCCCGAACAGGGTGTCCAGGCGTTCGGAGACATTGCGAAGACCGATGCCCTCGGGCGTCGACACAGCCTCCGAGGTGATCTTCTTCAGCAGGTCGGGGGGCATGCCCACCCCGTCGTCGGATACCCGGATCGACGTGGTCCTGGTCAGCGGGTCGACTCGTGCCTTCAAGGTCACCGTGCCGCCTTCCACCTTGTTCGCCAGGCCGTGCTTCACCGCGTTCTCCACGAGTGGCTGGATGGCCAGCACCGGCACGTGAGCGGTGAGCACCCGCGGATCGACGTCGTAGCGGACGCGCAGGCGATCACCGTAGCGCGCCTGTTCTAGGGAAAGGTAGGTGCGAACGAAGAAGTACTCCTGCCCGAACTCGGCGAAATGACCGTCCTGACGGACCGCGTACCGGAAGAAGTCGGACAGCCGCAACAACAGCTGGCGGGCCTCCTCGGGGTCCGTACGCGCCTTGGAGGCGATCGTGTTCAGCGTGTTGAAGAGGAAATGAGGGTTGATCTGGGCACGCAGGGCGCCCAGCTTGGCATCCACCGCTAGCTTGCGTTCCCGGTCCAGTTCGGCGAGTTCCAGGTGAAGCGACAGGATGCCCGCCATGCCCTCGACCACATCGCGGGAGGGCGGGTTGTCGTCGACCCGGTAGACCGTGAGCGTTCCGATGATGCGCTTGCCGATCGCGAGCGGCGCCACCACGGCGGTCCGCAGCGGGCAGCCGGGGGCAGCGCAGCCCAGTGTCCTTCGACTGCGCACGACGAGGGTGCCTGCGCCTGCGAGCACGCGGGCGGAGGTGCGCGGCTGCGGGGGATCGCCGACGTTGTGGTGATCGGAGCCTGGCCCGACGAACGCGAGGACCCCTTCGCGGTCGGTGATGGCCACCGCGTCGCAGCCGAGGAGGGGGCGCAGCAGCCGGGCAGTGCGCATGGCGGCCTCCGCGGTCAACCCGGAGCGCAGCGGCATGGGTCGCCCGACGGCGGCGATGGTGTGGCGGGACCGGGAGGCGACGCCGCGCCTGCCGGGCGGGCGTTGCCCGCTTCGGGTGCTCCTCGGGCCACGGAGTGCCGATGGGTAGGCCAGCGTCAGCAGCAGGGTGAGTCCCACACCAGCGAGGACTGTGGTGCCGACACCGAGTGCAGGTTCGGTGACGACCTGGGTGACGAGGTAGACCGCGCCCCAGGCGACCGCGAGCGCACCAGCGAGCGGGAGGCTGCCGCTGCTCATGGTGCCTCCTTCGGACGGTCGCTCACCCCGGTGATGGTCAGCCTGGCCAGGCGCTCGGTCTGGCGATCGGCGGCGGTGCCGTGCAGTCGCAGCCACAGGCGCTCGAGCTCGGCGGGAGGCCTCGTCCGCGACGAGACCGCGATCGTGGCGAGCACGGCCATCGGTCCGGAGATGAGCGTGGGGGTCAAGAATATCTCGGCGAGGCCCTGGTCCGCGGTGATCAGGCCGGTCGAGAACATCCCGACGGCCACGATGGCGCCGGTGGTCATTCCCGCCGTCGCGC
This sequence comes from Pseudonocardiaceae bacterium, assembly GCA_009377865.1. Classification (GTDB taxonomy): domain Bacteria; phylum Actinomycetota; class Actinomycetes; order Mycobacteriales; family Pseudonocardiaceae; genus WHSY01. Next base: position 10,576 of record WHTH01000007.1, read on the forward strand.
CCGCAGCCGTCGTGCCGCGCCACCAGATGGCGAGGATCAGCACGGGCGTGAGCGCGGAACCGGCAAGGGCGAAGGCCCATGTCACCATCGACGCCACGATCGAGGGGAGCAGGGCGGTCATCGACTCGGGGCGCAGGCCGAGTGCGAGCACCCCGGACAGCAGCGCCACCCCCATGACGGCCAGCCGGCCGGCCCAGATCGCCTGCCGCTGGGTGGCCCTGGGGTTGAGGTGGCCCTCGTAAACGTCATGACCCCACGACGCGGCCGATGCGAGCAGCAGGCCCGCGATGGTCGACATCACCGCGATCAGCGCGCCGGTGGCGATCAGTCCGAGGCCTGGCTGCCCGCCGTAGACCTGCCCCAGCACCAGCAGCGCGTTCTCCGGTACCCGGAGCACACCGTCGACGGTCAGGGCGCCGAGCCAGGGACGGCCGGCAACCGCCTCGGGTATGAGGCTCCTCGCGGCGGTGCCGAGCATCACCGCGAGCGCGTAGAAGAGCCCCGCCAACCCGAGCACCCAGACCGTCGTCATCCGCGCCGCATTGCCGGTGGGGCTGGTGAAGTAGCGGTTCATGACATGGGGCAGTCCGGCGGTACCGAGCACGAGCGTGATGATCAGGGCGAACTGGCCGAGGCTGCCGTAGCGCGCGCCGGGCTCACCGAAGTAGGACGGCGCGCCCTCGTCGAGCCGGTTCGGCTCGTTGGCGAGCTGCCACCGGCCGTCCGCCTGACTGGGATTGGCCAGCGGTTGTGCGGCCAGGTCGTCGACGGCGGTCCAGTAGTTGAACCCGGAACCCAGCACGGCGGCGGCCAGCCATACCAGTACCGCCAGCAGCAGCAGGAACTGCACCGCCTGGGTCCAGGTGGTTCCGCGCATGCCGCCCAAGACGACGAGGAGGGTGATGACGGTCGTCGACATCAGTACGCCGGTCGCGTACGGGGGCAGACCGGCGATGCCGTGGCCGACCAGCAACTCCCAGGTGATACCGCTGGCGACCGCCTGCGGAACCAGGTAGGACACGATGACGAGTTGAACGACCGCGACGGCGGTGAGTCGCACAGTTGCGGAGTCGAACCGGCGCCCGAGAAAGTCGGGGATCGAGAACTCGCCGAATCGGCGCAACGGGGCGGCCACGAACAGCAGTACCGGCACGAAGCCCGCCGCGAAGCCGGTCGCGTACCAGACCCCGTCGAGGCCGGAGGCGTAGACCGCCGCCGCGACGCCGAGGAAGGAGGCGGCCGAGAAGTAGTCCCCGCAGATCGCGCAGGCATTGGTGACGACGCCGACCCGCTGTCCCGCGAGGTAGAAGTCGAGCGTCGAGGCGCCCTTCGGCCGCACGGCGAGGGCCAGGGTGAGCGTCACGACGAGCACCACGACGAGGGTGACGATGCTCGCGTCGACCACTACGCCCCGCCCTCCCGCTCGGCGGGATCGGTCTCCTGCCCGCCGAGCATGCGGGCCTCGACCGCGGTGGACAGCGATGCGGCGGCGAGACCGAGCAGCCAGAAGAAGATGTAGAAGCCGAAGGCGGCCATGACGAAGCTGGGGCTCATGCCCCCGATGAGCTGGCCCTCGGACCACCAGTTCAGCGTGAGCGTGAGCCCGGGAACCCCGCCGACGGCGACGAGGAACACCGCGAAGTAGCCGAGCGCACCGCGACGCAGGGTCCGAAACGCGGCATCCACCTCGGCGGCCGTGTCGTACTCGTCGAGCGAGTCGTATCCGGCCGGGATCACCCCATCACGGATCGACCGTGACCGGCGAGCAGCACGCCACCGCACGCGGCAGATCCTACGTCGCATGCAGAGCTGGAAAGGTTCACGAGGCGGCACGGAGCCGCGTGGCCGCCCTGAGGACGATGACGGCGCCGCCCGCGGCCATGACCAGACCCATGCCGGGCAGCAGCGTTCCCCATCCGGCGGTGGTCGCGCTGAGCTGGACCAGGCGCGCGACCTGCCACAGCGCGATGACGGCGACGGCGAGGCCGGGCAGCACAGCGTGCGCGAGCGCGATGCGGCGGAACGGGATCAGCGCGCCGGCGATGGCGAGCATTCCGGCGGACAGGGTCCACAACCCGGGGCCGGCGGTACCCGACAGTGATCCGAGCGGGGTGGACACCCACGGCAACAGGGAGCCGATGGCGATGACCAGGCCTCCGACGATCATGCCCGTGCTGCCCGCGTGGAGGATACGGGGCCGCCCGTGGCGGGAGTCGGGTTGGTGTGTGGTCCTCGCCGACATACGGCAACCCTAGGAGCAGATCCGCCCCGCCCCCAATCCCCTCCCGTCAGCGGTCGATCCGTGCCGCCAGCGGTCGCTGAGCGGCTCCGACCGGTGGGCCGGTCGCCTGGATACCGCTCACGGCCCGCGGAGAACCGGTCGTGAACCGCACGGCCCCGCCCGCCGGTTGATGCTTGCGATCGGTGTGCTGCTGCGGCTGAAGTCGGATGCCGCAGGGGCAGATCCCTCGGGCACGAAGGGAGCCTGACGTGAGTGACACGGGCCCGGGCAGCGAACCACCGCCGGGGTCGGCGGCCGAGGATTCGTGGCGACGCGAGTACTGGCGCCGGAACCTCCGGTACATGGTGATCCTGCTGTCCATCTGGTTCATCGTTTCGTTCGGCCTCGGCATCCTGCTCGTCGAACCCCTCAACGCGGTGATCATCAACGGGTTCCCGCTCGGCTTCTGGTTCGCCCAGCAGGGATCGATCTACACGTTCCTGCTGCTGATCCTCGTCTACGCGGTGCTCATGGACCGGCTCGATGACAAGTTCGGGGTCAGCGAGCGGGACGGTGAGGGGCGACGGCTATGAGTAGCATCCAGCTGTGGACCCTGATCTTCATCCTCGGGTCCTTCGCCGTCTACATCGGTATCGCGTGGCGCAGCAGGGTCCAGGAGACCGAGGGTTTCTACGTCGCCGGTCACGGCATCCCGACCGTCGCGAACGGCGCCGCGATCGCGGCCGACTGGATGTCGGCGGCCTCGTTCATCTCGATGGCCGGACTCATCGCCTTCCTCGGTTCGGACGGCTCGATGTACCTCATGGGCTGGACCGGCGGCTACGTCCTGCTCGCCCTCCTGATAGCGCCCTACCTGCGCAAGTGGGGCAAGTACACCGTTCCCGAGTTCGTCGGTGACCGGTACTCCGAACTCGTCCGCACGATCGCCGCGGCCGCAGCCATCATCATCTCGTTCACCTACGTCGTCGGGCAGATGCGTGGTGGCGGCATCGTGTTCAGCCGGTTCCTCGGCCTCGACATCACCGGTGGCGTCCTGGTGGCTGCGGCGATCATCTTCACGTATGCCGTGCTCGGCGGTATGAAGGGCATCACCTGGACACAGGTCGCTCAGTACACCGTGCTGATCATCGCGTACCTGATCCCGGCGGCCGCGGTCGCCTGGCAGTTCACCAACATTCCGGTCCCGCAGGTGACCTTCGGCCAGGTCCTCGACGAGCTCAACGCGCTGAGCACACAACTCGGCCTGGACGCCTACACCCAAGCGTTCACATCGCGGCCCATGATCGACGTGCTGCTGGTGACGCTGGCGCTGATGGTCGGTACCGCGGGGCTTCCGCACGTCATCATCCGGTTCTACACGACGAAGAGCGTACGAGGGTCGCGCTACTCGGCGTTCTGGGCGCTTGCGTTCATCGCCTTGCTGTACACCACCGCACCGGCGGTCGGCGCGTTCACGAAGCTGAACCTGCTGCAAGGGGTGCGTGGTAAGGCGGTCTCGGACCTACCCAGGTGGGTGCAGAACTGGGCGGAGACCGGCCTGGTGCAGATCAAGGAGGGCGTCGAACGGATCGGCTCGGTGAGCAACGATCCCGCGGCGGGCGCTGACCTCACCGTCGACAGCGACATCCTGGTGCTCGCCTCACCCGAGATCGCCGGCCTGCCGGCCCCGATCATCGGGCTCGTGGCCGCGGGGGGCATGGCGGCCGCGATGTCGACCGCCGCGGGGTTGCTGCTGGTCATCTCGTCGTCGGTGTCGCACGACTTCTACTTCCGGCGGGTCCGCAGGGCCGCGAGCGACCGGGAACAGCTGCTCGCCGGCCGGATCGCGATGGGTGGGGCCGTGGTCATCGCCGTGCTCGGAGGCGTCAACCCGCCCGCGTTCGTGGCCCAGGTGGTCGCATTCGCGTTCGGGCTCGCCGCGGCGAGCTTCTTCCCCGCCATCGTTCTCGGGATCTTCTGGAAGCGGTGCAACGCCGCGGGTGCCGCCGCCGGGATAACCGTCGGGCTCGCCTTCACGATCACCTACATGGTCTACACCCTCGATGTGTTCGGCACGGAGGCCAACCCGTACCTCCTCGGCATCAGCCCGGAGGGGATCGGCGCCATCGGCGCGCTCGTCAACTTCGTCGTCGCGATCGTGGTGTCGAAGCTGACCGCCCCGCCACCGGCACACCTGGCCGAGCTGGTCGAGAGCATCCGGTACCCGGCCCCCCGGCGGCTCCCCGCCCACCAGGACGGCGAGGCAGTGTGACGGGCGAGGCGAGCTGGGGTGGCCTTCACCGCCACCACGGCTCGCCCTCCCCCGTAAATACCCACTGCGCGGGAGACCGCACCGCCCGGCACCGAGCCGATCCGTGGCGCCCTCGGCCTCCGCGTCATCCAGCCCTACCGCGCTCGCTCATGCTGTATCACTCGAAAGAGTGGTTGCCGCGAAACGCTCATCACCGTACACCAAGCGTCCTCGTTGAGCAGAACACGATCTCGAACACATGAGCTGACAGGCGAACCGAGTGGCGAGATGGATATCCTAGGAGCAAGTGACCCGCACCGGAGCGCTTCGCGGCCGAGTGATCTGAACCGGAGCGCTTCGCGTGCGCTGCGGATCATCGATGAGTTGGGTAAGCATCCCGACGGTCTCACCGCCAGACGAATCGCCCAGCGCTGCGAGTGCAACCTCGCGACGACGTACCACCTCATCCGTACTCTTCGGTACGAGGGATATGTCGGTCAACGTCCCGGTGGCCGATATGTCCTGGGGACGAAGATCGTCAGCCGCTTTCGGGACTTCATGGCCGCGATCGCTGGCCCACCCAACCTGCACAGCGTCTTGCAAGAACTCGCCCGGACGACGGGGCAAAGCATCTACCTCAGCCAGCTGACTGGTAACCAGTTGATTGTGACTGATGTCGTGGAAGGGCCCTACTCGCCCCACCTCGAGGAGCTGATGGTCCATTTCGAGGATTCGGCACACGCAACGGCGCTGGGAAAGGCACTGCTATGGAGCCTGCCCGGTCGGCACCGGCGAGCATACCTGGGCGAACGGGGCCTGCGACGCTTCACCACAGCCACGGTCACAGATTCTGAAAAACTGGACGACGAGCTCCATGAGCTTGGGCGCCGGCAGCTGTTCACCGAACACGAGCAGTATCGTCGCGACGTGTGTTGCGGCGCTGTTCTCGTCACCGGAAAGACCCGTGGCGCAATAGGTGTCTCATGTGGTGTCGAACGCTGGCGGCAGCTTGCCCCGACATTGACACACCAGCTCCGGCTCGCTGCGGCAGACGTAAGCAGCGGCTACAACTGGCAGACAGCGAACCGGTGATGGCGGGCGAGTTCCAGCAGCTTCCTCCCAACCGTGTGACCTCCTCGTGATCATGACGCGTGGAGGCCGCAGGCCGCGCGAGCACTCATCGCGGAGCACCGTGTCGCGCCGGGCGTTACCGCCCGCCTCCGGTGCGCAGGTCCCCTTACGGTGAAGATGTGCACTATCTGTACAGATCCGAACAATTTCTGAGTATCTTCTTCAGCACCCGCGTCCGCGCAGGTAGGCTCTGTCCACCTCACGGGAACTGTCGGCTGCGGCGTTTTTCCGGAGCCGATCTCGACTATCACTAGCATGGGGAGGCCGCCGATGCGGATACCGCGGATTCCGAGGAAGAACGAACTGGACCCGCCCGAGGACCCTGCGATTGACGTCCTGCCGGCCTCGAACGGTGAGTACGTGCCCAAGCCTCCGAGCCGACGGCAGCGGGCGATCATGGCGCTGCAGGACCAGAAGATCGAAGAGCAGCGCCACAAGTTCGGGTTGAGCCGTCGTGACTTCGTCCGTACTGCGGCGGCCATGGGAATCGGAGTGTGGGCGGTCGACCAGGTGACGGGCGGGTTGTGGGGCCGGTATTCCTGGGCCGATGGCACCGCCACTACCGACGCTTGCGATCTCGAGAACCCCGGTTCGCAGCTGGCCAACCTGCCGGGCGAGTTCATCTTGGACACTCAGGGCCATCACCTCGACGACGAAGGGCGGTGGCGGGTCGAGAACCCCGGCTTCAACGAGTTCCTGATGACATGGACCTCGCAGGCGATGGGTGAGCATCCGGGGGCGAACCCGCCGCGCGGGTTCGGCGCCGGCGAGGTGGACCCGATCGCGAACCTCAATCGGTTCCATTACTTCAAGGAGATGTTCCTGGACTCATCGACGACGGTGAGCCTGCTTACTGCCCTGCCCAACCTTCCTGACGCGACGAACATCACCCCTATTGCCCACGCCAAGGAGACGATGGACCTGGCCAACAGCCTGTCCGGATCGCAGCGATGTTTCATTCACGCCTTCGCCCAGCCCAACCGCGGGTTCATGGGCCGTGACCGCAAGCCGCTTTACCAGGACGAAGACTTCGCCTGGATGGAGGAAACGGCCAGAACGATTGGACCGTCCGGGTGGAAACTCTACTGCGGCTGGGGCGACGGCGGTCCGTCATCGAAACACAGCTCGGGAGCGATGCCCGCCATGAACGGCTGGTGGTTCGACGACGACAACGGGATCGCGATTACCGAACACATCCGTAACCTGTCCCAGAAGTACGGCCTGCCGCCCGTTATCTGCACCCACAAGGGCTTGGCTTTCAACGGTGTCTTCGACTCCGCGAAGTTCTCCCCTCGCGACATGGGTGTGATCGGCCGGTTGTACCCGGACGTGACGTTCTACACATATCACTCGGGATACGACGGCGAGCGCCAGTTGCCTTACCCGGGCGACGACAAGGTGAATTCGTCCAACCGAGGAGTCGATGCATTTATCAAGAGCCTGCGGGAAAACGGTATGGACGCCACCAGATTCGTCCCCGCCGGTCTCACGCACGGCAACTCTCCCAACATGTACGCTGAACTCGGCACGGCGTGGTGGAACGTGATGCACGATGCCGATCAGGCAGCGCATATGCTGGGTAAACTCCTCACTTATGTGGGTCCGCGGCGCATCGTTCTGGGTACCGACTGCATCTGGTATGGTGCGCCGCAGCCCCAGTTTGTGATGTTGCGGGCGTTGCAGTTCAGTCCCAGGGCGAAGCAGCTCTATAACCTGCCTTACGGCCTGGATGGTGACCGCTGGGACCCGCAGTGCAATGCGCTGTCCGGCGCCAGCTACACGTCTCCGCACCCGAACGTCCCGGACTGGCCCACGGACGGCAGCGTGCATCCCGAGCGCACCATTCGTAACGGGATTTTCGGACGCAATGCAGCGGCCGCCTACGGCCTCGACCCCGATGTCGTCCGGAACAAGATCTCCTGCGATGACGTCAACAAGCTGCGTGACAGCTATGTGCAGAACCCGGGCACCACGATGGAACGCACACCCCACAAGACCAACAAGATCCTCGGACCTCGCACGCGAAGGGAATTCTTCAATTACGTGAACTCCCCTGACTATTCCCCGTGACACGGGCCGGCGGCGAGACTTCGACGAGCGAGAGATGAACGGAGAGGATTATGCGCGGCAGAGTGAACGGGCCGATCATACCCATCCCCGACCCCCTTGGTGGGCGTGCGGATGACGAGCGGTCCGCGAACCGAGCACCCGACCCTGTCGACCAGGCTCCCGATGTTGTCGACGAGGGAAGGCGTGCGGTCGAGGACGTGCCGAACCCGACGGAAGAGGCACCGGATGCACCACAGGAACCGGAGTCGTCACAGGCGGGAGCGGCAACCGTCCATCGTCCCCCGTATCGAGCCGGTCCCAGTGGCGGCGACAACCACACTGTTACCAAGAACAACCCGCAAGCCGGGACAGTGATGGTGCTGGAGCACAACACACGGCAGGCGGCCTTCGTGCACTGCATCGGCAACGGTCCGATGTCGATGTTGCGAGTCGAGCACCCGGTAACGGAGCCGCTGTCGTCGGTGAAGATCGACTACTCGAGCGCCGTCCTGACCGACTCCGTCGTGATGAACGCGGTGGTCACCGGGTCGTCGAGCGGATGGCTCGGCCAGGGCGCCTCCCTGGGACCGAAGGAAGCACCCGATGACTGGGCGGGCACGATCGACATCCCGTTGGACAGGTCGCCCGAGGCCGGTGAGACCTTGACGATCCAGTTCGGCTTGCAGACTCACGCCGGTTGCCTGCCGTACCCAGTGCTCGGCTTGCCCGGCAGTCGCCCAGCTGAGACCGGCCGAGCCGCCTTCCCGCGAGTGTCCGTCAGTTAGCGAGAGCCATCACACCGGGTCAGAGAAAGGGAAGTGCCGCGATGAAGGGTAGTCTGGCAAGACGAGGTAAGTCATTCTTCCGTAACTGGTGGAAGGTGGGTCTCGCTGTAGTGGTGCTGCTACCTGTTTTGGGTGGTGGTGCCTACGTGGCTGCCGACCCGATCACGGGCCAGGATCACCCGGGCGATGTCACTGCCATAGAGAACAACTACGTCCCCGGCACGGTTCGGGTGCAGCAGGGCGAGGCCTTCAGCTTCGGCAATTACGATCCGCGCGCCGGCATTCCGGCCCACAGTGTCGTCGAGATCGTGCCCGGCTGCACCAGCCCGCCCTACACGGGCAACAACCCCGGCCAAGGCACATGCGATTACCCGAGGTTCAGTAGCGGCCTCGTTGACCATGGCCACGTGCACGATGTGAACGGGGTCGAATCGCTACCGCCGGGAACCTATGAGTTCACTTGTCAAGTCCACCCCGATATGAAGGGCACCTTGATCGTGGAAGAATAATGGCTCCTTCTTCTTGAAGCGGCCGACGCGACCCTCACCGCATCCGAGATCGATCTGAGCCCCACCTGCTGGCCGCGTTGGCCGCGGTGCCCGATCCGCGGTCACGGCGCGGGGTCCGTCATCGGTTCGCCGCGATCCTGGGGGTGGGGGTGTGCGCCGTGTTGGCCGGTGCGCGCACCTTTGCCGCGATTGCTGAGTGGACCCAGGACCTGCCGGTCGGGGTACGAGTCCGGCTCGGGCTGCGTCGCCGGGCGCCGTGTGAGTCGACGATCCGCCGCGTTTTGCAGGCCGTCGACGCCGACGCTCTGGATGGGGCCGCCTCGGCCTGGCTGGCGGCGCGATCCGCACCGGTGGAGGCGACCGGACCGGCAGCGGCACCGCAGGGGCGGATGATCAGCATCGACGGCAAGAGCGCCCGCGGTGCTCGCGGCCCCGACGGCCGTCCGGCGCATCTGCTGGCGGCGTTCGACCAGGCCAGCGGGGTCGTGCTCGGGCAGACCTCGGTGGACGGCAAGACCGACGAGATCACCGCGTTCGCCCCGTTGCTGGACCGCATCGACCTGACCGGCGCGATCGTCACCGCCGATGCCCTGCACACCCAGCACCGCCACGCCGACTATCTGCACGTCCGCGGCGCGCACTACGTGCTGACGGTCAAGCGCAACCAGCCCAGCCTGCACCACCAGCTCGCGAGCTTGCCGTGGGCGCAGATCCCCGCCGTCGACATAACCCAGGACAAGGGCCACGGCCGGGTCTGTTGAACCAGGGCAACAACGGATCCGGCATCGGGTCGCCGTCGCCCGGCCACTCTTAAGTCTGATCATCCCAAAACTCGGCGACAGCATGGCGGCTCACCCGACCACCGACGTGGACTGCTCGGCGCCCAGCCGTGGATGACGCAGGACGTCTACCTCGGCCGCAAGATGGTCGGTAGTGCGACCGCAGAGGCGTTGGAAGCTCTGACATTGCTCCCCCAGCTGGATTCGAACCAGCAACCCTGCGATTAACAGTCGCATGCTCTGCCGATTGAGCTATGGGGGAAGGCGCCGCCCGGTACCGCTGCTCCGGACGGGACGTCTCACACCCTATCGCACCGCCCGCCGGGGTCGCGGCGGTGTGCCTCGTGATCCCGTGAGGGAGGATGAGCGCTCAGCAGACGACGAGGGAGGAACGGCATGCTGAGGTTCCTGGTGGGAATGGCGACCGGATACGTGCTCGGTGCTCGGGCGGGCCGGCAGCGATACGAGCAGATCGTGCGGAACTACCGCCGGTTCGCCGACCACCCCGCCGTGCAGGGCGCGGCCGGGGTGGCGCAGGCGCGGGCCACCGAGGCCCTCACCGGGCGGCCTCCGATGGAGCAGCATCGCCCCTGACGACCCGGGCGACGGCGAAGACCCGGCGGAACGGGAACCAGGTCACGCCGTCGGTCCTCGCGGGGTAGGCCGACCGCAGCCGAGGCGCGAGCTCATCGCGGAACTCGATCCACTCCGAGGACGTCAGCGAGTCGCGTACCGGGCGCAGCGCGGTCCCGGTGATCCAGTCGAGCACTGGGTCGGACCCGGTCAACCGGTGCAGGTAGGTGGTCTCCCACACGTCGACCGCCGCGCCGGTCGCGGCGAGCAACGCGGCGTAGCCCGCAGGTTCGAGCACCGCCTCCGGCCCGCGCAGGTCGAGCAGCCCCCGCCAGGGCGGCTCGGCCGCCAACCGCCGGATCTCGGTGTGCGAGCGGGCGGCGAAGTTCCCGGGCACCTGCACCGCCAGCCAGGCGCCAGCAGGCAACCCGGCCACCCAGCCACGGAGCAGCTCGCCGTGACCCGGCACCCAGTGCAGCACCGCGTTGCACACCACGACATCGGTGTCGGGCGCCGGCTGCCACGAACCGACGTCGCCGAGTTCGGCCGGCATTCCACGCTCGCGAGCGGCCGCGACCATCTCGGGTGAACTGTCGATCGCCTCGAGCCGCGCACCCGGCCACCGTCTCGCCAGCTCCACGGTCAGCGTCCCCGGTCCGCATCCGAGGTCGACCACCCGCCGCGGATCGGGGGCGCGCACCCGAGCGAGCAGGTCGTGAAACGGCCGCGCCCGGTGGTCACCGAAGCTGAGGTAGGTGGCGGGATCCCAGGTCGTCACGGCTCCGACCGGGCCTGCCGCAGCCGGGTAGCCAGCTCCGCTGCGACGGCCGCCACGACATCGCGGTCGGTCCCCGGGTCGGGACGAACCTGCAGCACCACCCCGTCGCGGCCGGGAATCTTGCGCTGCACGAACCGGGCACCGCCACCGGGCAGCTCGCGGTAATGGCTGGAGCGTATCGACCCGGTAACCCTGGCCTGCACGATCTCGGGAACCTTGCCGGGCTCGGCGAGCCGAAGCTGCCGCGGTGGTAGCTCGGCGAGCAGTTCGGCGTCGCCGGCCTGCCCGTCGGGCACCGCCTCGGTGAGCGCGAGGGCGCTGCGGTCCCACACCGCCTTGCTCACCTGATGCCAGCCGATCCGCCGCACGGTGTCGCCCTCGGGCACCCACAGCCCGAACTGGGTGAGCACCAGATGCCCGCCTCGTGCCAGGGTGCCCACCGCGAGGACGTCTTCGCCGGGGTCGAGCCGGCCGGTGAAGCCCTCCGGCAGCGTCGGCGCGCGCAGCAGGGCGCACCACAGCCGTCGCCAGGCGATCACTGCAGCGCGCCCATCGCCTGCTCCCGCAGCGCCTTGTGGTACTGCTCGAGCGCGACGAGGTCACCGAACAGGTTGTGGAACTCGTCGGTGTCCTGGTCGGGCGACAGCCGTTGCAGCCGCGATTTCAGCTCACCGATCTGCCGCCCGACCAGCTCGGCCTGCAGCCCCGCCAGCACCCCGTTGACGTAGCGTGGATCGGTCTCGTCCTTCGTCGGGAGGATCTCGACGGCGAGCTCGGACAGCAGGGCGCGCGTTGATGGCTGCGCGCAGTGCTCGCGCACCGCGTCGATCCATTCCGGACCCGACAAGCCCGCAGCGCACCCGCCGGCTGCCAGCACGGCGCGATGGACCTCGCGGTAGGCGGGGTGTCCGAACGCCTGGTGCGGCAGCGTGTCATAGACCGGTCCGGCCAGCGCGGGCAGCTGCAGCGCGGCCTTGAGCACATTGCGCTGCGCGACCAGGTGCGGATCCGTGCGCGACGGCAGCGGCGGTCCTTCCGGCCCAGGCTCGGCGTCCGATGTCCGGCGTCGCCGCGGTGCGCTGGCCGGGGCCCCCGCGGTCTCCCGCACCCGCCGCAGCACGGCGCCGACGTCGGCCCAGCCCACCCAGCCGGCGAGCTGGCGCGCGTACTCGTCGCGCAGCGCCACATCCTTGATCCGCGCCACCAGCGGCACGGTGCGCCGAAGCGCCTCCACCCGGCCCTCGGGGGTCTCGAGATCGTGCTCGGCCAGTACCGCGCGGACCGCGAAGGAAAACAGCGGCTGACGTCGTGCGACGAGGTCGCGCACCGCGGCATCGCCCTTCGACTGCCGCAGCTCGCACGGGTCCATACCCTCGGCGGCGACGGCGATGAAGGTCTGTGCGGCGAAGCGCTGCTCATCGTCGAACGCCTTGAGCGCCGCCTGCCGGCCCGCCTCGTCCCCGTCGAAGGTGAAGATCACCTCGCCGCGGAAGGCATCGTCGTCCATCAGCAGCCGGCGCAGCACCGAGATGTGGTCGACGCCGAACGCCGTCCCGCAGGACGCCACCGCGGTGGGCACCCCCGACAGGTGCATCGCCATCACGTCGGTGTAGCCCTCGACCACCACCACCTGGTGACGGCGGGCGATCTCCCGCTTGGCCTTGTCGATGCCGAAGAGCACCTGCGACTTCTTGTAGACCGGGCTCTCGCTGGTGTTGAGATACTTGGCCTCGATGCGGTCGTCGTCGAACAGCCGGCGCGCGCCGAAGCCGACGACGTCGCCGCCGAGGTCGCGGATCGGCCACAGCAGCCGCCGGTGAAACCGGTCGATCGGACCCTGCCTGCCCTCCCGGCACAGCTGCGCCGTGTAGAGCTCGGTCAGCTCGAAGCCCCGTCCGAGCAGATGCTTGGTCAGCCGGTCCCACCCCGACGGCGCGAACCCGCAGCCGAAGTCGACCGCCGCTGCTTCATCGAAGCCGCGGTCGGTGAGGAACTCCCGCGCCGACCGGGCCTCCGGTGAGTGCAGCAGCTCGGCGTAGAACTCGGCGGCGAGCTTGTTGGCTTCCACGATCCGGGAGCGGGTGCCCCGGTCGCGCTGCACCGACGACCCGCCGCCGGTGTAGGTCAGCCGGATCCCGACCCGATCGGCGAGCCGCTCGACCGCTTCGACGAACCCCAGGTGCTCGATCTTCATCACGAAGTCGACGACCGAGCCGCCCTCACCGCATCCGAAGCAGTGGAACGTGCCGTGGCCGGGGCGCACGTTGAACGAGGGGGTCTTCTCGTCGTGGAACGGGCACAGCCCCTTCAGCGAGCCCGCTCCGGCGCGGCGCAATGCCACGTAGTCGCCGACCACCTCGTCGATCTGGTTGCGCTCGCGGACCTCCGCGATGTCGGAGTCCCGGATACGTCCCGCCACGGATAGCGAGTCTAGGTCGTGTCACACCTCGGTCGTGTCACACCTCGGCACGCCGTCCCGTCCCTCGTGTGCAGCGATCCGACGACGAGGAGGGGTGGACCATGCTGACGATGGCTCGCTGGGTGGCGGTGCTGGCCGGCTTCTTCTATCTGGTGTTCGGCATGTGGGCGTTCGCGGCGCCGGGGTCCTTCGCGGAGACGGTGGCTTCCTTTCCGCCGTACAACGTGCACTACCTGCACGATCTGGGCGCGTTCCAGGTCGGCCTCGGGGTCGCGCTGCTCGCCGCGGTGATCTGGTCGAACGCCCTGGGCGCGGTGCTCGCGGGGGTGGCGGCAACGTCGGTTCTGCACACGGTGTCGCATGTGACCGACCACGGTCTCGGCGGCCGGGCCTCCGATCCGTACTCCCTCGGGCTGCTCGCCGTGGTGGTGCTCGTCGGCCTCGTCGCGGCAGCGCGCCGCACCCCCTCCCCGCAGGTACGCGCCGGCGCGAGTTCCGATCGCCCTCCTTCCCGTCTATGAACTCGACGCGGTGGAGCCCGGCTCGGCGTCTGACCCCCACGGCGTCGAGCTCATGGACACCGCGGCGGCGGGTGGCAGGATGAGCGCTGTGAGCACGGGTGTCGATGCGCTGGCTGCCGAGTTCCAGCAGCATCGGTCGCACCTGCTCGGGGTGGGCTACCGACTGACCGGCAGCTGGGCCGACGCCGAGGACGCGGTACAGGAGAGCTGGCTGCGACTGCAGCGCACCGGGCGCGAGGAGGTGCACGACCTGCGCGGCTGGCTCACGGTCGTGGTAGGGCGGCTGTGCCTGGACCGGCTACGCTCGGCCGCCGCGCGGCGCGAACGCTACGTCGGGCCGTGGCTTCCCGAGCCGCTGGTGACGTCGCTCGACGAGCCGGCAGACGATGTGGTTCGCGACGAGGGTGTGCGGATGGCGGCGCTGGTGGTGCTGGAGCGGCTGACCCCCGACCAGCGCATCGCATTCGTGCTGCACGACGCGTTCGGCGTGCCCTTCGACGAGATCGCCGCCGTGCTGGGCTGCTCGGTGTCCGCCGCACGGCAGCACGCCTCCCGCGGGCGGCGGTCGGTTGCCGACGCCGACCCGCCCCCGCGCGCAGCATTGTCCGAGCAGCGCCGGGTGCTCGAGGCGCTGACGACCGCGCTCGCCGCCGCCGACCTCGATGCGGTGGTCGCGCTGCTGCATCCCGATGCCGTCCTGCTGGGCGACGGTGGCGGCAAGGAGCGCACCGCCCGTCGCCCGGTCGCGGGGGCCGAGAAGGTGGCCCGGTTCCTGCTCGGCCTGCTCGAGCGTTACGGCGCCGACCAACTCACCGCCGCCGGTCCGGTCCTCGTCAACGGTGATCTGGGCCTGCTCATCCCGGCCTCACCGGGCGACGCCGACCACCCGACGCCGATCGCCCGTCGCGTCTCCGGTTTCGCGGTGCGCGACGGGCGGATCTCCACGATCTACGACATCGTCAACCCCGACAAGCTGACCCGCCTCTGACCCTCATGGAGACATGTGGGGGCAAAGCAGCACCCTTTTACCCCCTCATGTCTCCATCTGGGGTGAGGCGGTGGGCGGCGCGTCGGCGGGGACCGGGACCCGGCACGCGTCACCCGAGGTGAAGCCCTGGTCGGTGATGCCCAGTGCGTGGTTGAACCGGGCACGGTGGTTCTCCACCGCGACGGCGTAGGTCAGCTCCACCATGCCGCGATGCCCGAGCTCGGCGTCGAGCTCGGCGACCATCTCGTCGGTGACCGCGGTCGGCAGCGCGGTCATGGCGTCGGCGTAGGCCAGTGCCCGCCGTTCCACCTCGCTGAACGCCGACGATGTGGCATAGTCGTCGATCGCGTGCAGCCGCTCCAGATCCAGGCCCTGGTGGCGGGCGAGCATGGTGCCGAAGTCGACACACCAGGAGCAGCCGACCTGGGTGGCCACCCGGTGGACGACCAGCTCGCGCAGTGCCGCCGGCAGTTGACGCATCGCCTTCTCGTTGGCCAGCTCCCACGCGGAGTACGCCAGCAGCACCGGCCGGTGATGCAGCATGACCGTCGCGGGCTCGGGCACCGCACCGTAACGGCGGCGCGCGAAGCTGTAGAGCAGCCAGCCGAGCAGTCCGGCCGATCGGGTGGGCACTCCGGGGACGCGCGGCATGATGATCCCTCCTCAGGCTCGGCCCACCGGTTGCGGGCCTTCACCACGAGGACGGAGCAGGGCCCGCACATGTGACGGTGACGCGCGGATGGCCCGGAATGACAGCGCTCGTGAGTGGCGAAGCGGAGGCCCGGCTCGCCGGAAACCAGCAAAGCCACTCACGGGCGCGAAGCGCACTGCTCGGCGGCCACCTCGGGGATCCGGGAGAAGCGCAGCGCGGTGCGCTCGGGCGCGCCGACGAGGTTGCGCCAGAACCGTTGCGGGGACAGCGGCGCGCGTACCGAGTCGAGCATCTCCTGGATCCGCGGGCAGGCCAGCGCTTCACGGGCATGCCGGATCGGCGCAGCGGGACCGGGCCCGGGCGGGCGCACCTCGTCGGCGATGAGCCAAGCGACCGGCAGGTCCTTGTCGTGCCCGATGCGGCCGCCGAGCTCGGGGGTCGAGTGGGCGGCCAGCGGGTTGGCGAGGCCGACAGGGTCGACCACCCGCACGCCGACCGGGTGCGCCGCCGACATCGCGCCGAGGTTGGGGAACGGGACCGTGACGTGACCGACACCGTCGCGAGCGGTGTGGGGCCGCCAGTAGTCGTAGGCGCGCCCGTGGTCGACGAGCAGCACTGCGGGCTCGTCGACCCGCGCCACCGCGGCGACCGAGCGCCGCACGAGACTGCGGCCCTGGATGAAGTCCCGGGCCGTGACTGGGTGGTCGGAGTCGAGCGCGTCCGACCAGAAGGCCCGCTCGTCGACGATCCCCGTGGCCGGGTCGATCCGGGCGACGGACTCGGCCCGCAGCCCGCCCGGCGCGACGGCCATCCAGACGGCCAGGCCCAGCACGGGTAGCACCGTCGTCGCGGTCAGCGGTACGACGAGGACCGGCAGCAGCAGCGCGGTGATCGCCGGGAGCAGCATCCGGCCGTGCATGAAGTCACCGCCCACCCGCACCACGTACAGCGCGGTGAGCAGCCCCGCGACCATGGGCAGGAAGGCGACGGCGACGGTGGCCCACCGGTCCGTCCATCCTCGCGGCGGCCCACCAGGACGGCGAGGACCAGCAGCCCGCAGCCGACCGGCAGCCACAGCCAGTAGGTGGCGACGGTGTCCTGCAGGTAGGCGATCCCGTCCTGCCAGCGCACCCGGGCTGCCTCCTTGGCGAGCGCGGAGGCGGGCACCAGCAGTCCGTAGTAGCCGGCGCGGAAGATCTCGTAGCCGACCGGCACCGCGGCCGCCGCGCCGGCGAGACCCAGCAGCCGCTGCCATCCCGGTCGCAGCGTCGCCACCAGGACCAGCAGGCCCAGAATCGCGAAGATGCCGAGATCCGGGCGCACCAGCGGGCCGATGCCCAGTGCCACCGCGGCCAGCCACGAGACAGCCCCGGTCCGCCGCTGCCGGGCGAGCACGACGAGCAGCCACCACGTGCCCGCCATCCAGAGCGTGACGAGGCCGGTCTCCAGGCCCGACGTCAGGAAGTCGCGCGCCGGCGGCAGCGCGAGCACCACCACCACACCGAGCGGCACCAGCACCACCCGGGTCGAATGCAGCCGGCGGGCGGCGTCGCACCCGAGACCGATCCCGGCAGCACCGAAGGCCAGCCCCACGAACACCGCCGCGGCTTCCAGAGACACGCCGGGGACGGATCCCACCACGGTGAGGACGGCGGTCCACGCGGTGCTGGTGTTCGCCTCGATCCGCTCCCCCGCGTTGAACACCGGCCCGTTGCCCACGAGCAGCTGGCGGACGGTGCGCAGCACGATCAGCCCGTCGTCGGCGATCCAGCGCTGCTGCCAGCCCAGCAGCCAGGCCGCCACCACGCCGGCGGCGACCAGCACGGCATTCCAGGCGGACACCGGATGCGGCAGCCGCCACCGCGGCCCGGCACGGAGCGCCACGACCTCGACCGGCCGCTCCTCGACCGTCGTCAGCATGGTGCCCGGGTGGCCTCGCCGGCGGTCGCGTCGCTGCCGCGTCCGGTCAGTGCGGCATGCCAGCGCGCCGCCTGGGCGTCGGTCAGCGAGGCGACCTGGTCGATGACGACCCGCCACCGCGCGTCGTCGCCGGCCGCCTCCTCCCAGGCCGGGCGCAGCACGGGGTCCAGGGCCCGCGGTGCGCGCCGTCCCAGCGCCGCACACAGCTCGCCGAGCAGCTCTCGCTGGGCGGCCTGCGCGGCCAACCGGCGCGGATCGCTCATCACGAAGCGCAGCGCCAGCGCCTTGAGCAGCGCCACCTCGGCGGCCACCTGCTGGGGTACCACCAGGTCCGCGGCGTAGCGGCGAAGCGGGCCCGGACCGTGCGCCTCGAGCGTGGCGCCCACCACCGCGCCGGCGAAACGTCCGACCAGTTCGCTGGTCAGCGTCTTGAGCGCCACCTGCGCGCGCAGCGAGCCGTCGTAGTGCCGCACCGCGCCGATCGCGGGGAGGGCGAGCAGCGCGAGCGCCGCGCCGTCGAGCTGGGCGGCGGGAAGCGCACTGAAATGCCCGGCGGCCAGCGCTGCGATGGTGGCCCGCTCGGTGGCGTCGGCCAGCGCGTCGAGCGTGATCCGCCCGCCGAGGATGCCGTCCTCCACGTCGTGCACCGAGTAGGCTACGTCGTCGGCCAGGTCCATCACCTGTGCCTCCAGGCAGCGCCTCCCGCCGGGAGCGCCCTCGCGCAGCCAGCCGAAGACCGCGATGTCGTCGGCGTAGACCCCGAACTTGCCGCCACCGTCTTGGCTCGGCCACGGGTACTTGGTGGCAGCGTCGAGCACGGCGCGGGTGAGGTTGAGCCCGTGGCAGCGGCCATCGTCGTCGATGACCTTGGGCTCGAGCCGGGTCAGGATCCGCAGCGTCTGGGCATTGCCCTCGAAACCCCCGACAGCCGCTGCCGCAACGTTGAGCGCATGCTCGCCGTTGTGGCCGAACGGCGGGTGCCCGATGTCGTGGGCCAGCCCGGCGGTGTCGACGACGTCGGGGTCGCATCCGAGCTGCCCGCCGATGCCCCGGCCGATCTGGGCCACCTCCAGCGAGTGCGTCAGCCGGGTGCGCGGGACGTCGCCCTCCCCGGGACCGACCACCTGGGTCTTACCGGCGAGCCGGCGCAGCGCGGCGGAGTGCAGCACCCTGGCGCGGTCACGGGCGAACGGGTCGCGGCGCTCGGCGCTGGCGCCGGGCAGCGCGGCGCGCTTGGGCGGCTCGGACAGCAACCGCGCCCGGTCGTGCTCGGTGTAGCCGCTGGTCATCGGACTCCTGCTGCCGGGCCGTGCCAACCCCGGGTGGGCGGGCGGGGTCAACCGAGATCCGAGCCCGATGACTCCGCCGACCCGCGGGTGACCCGGTAGTACAGCATGGCCGCCGTCTCGTAGACGATGGAACGGCCCTGGATCTCGCGGGTCGCCACCTTCGGCCCGCTGCGGGTGGGCGAGACTGTGACGTCGAGACCGGTGTCACGGGCCATCGTCCTGGTGCGCAACGAATGCCACGGGTCGCTCACGATCACGGCGCTGTCCCAACCTTCCCGCTGCGCCACGTCGGCGGTGGCCATCACGCTGCGCTGCGTGTCACTGCCCTCCAGGATGGCCACGACCGCCTCGTCGGGGATGCCGTAGGAGAGCAGGTAGTTGCGACCCGCCTCGCCCTCGGTGTAGCTGTCCCCGGCCTGCCGCCCGCCGACGGTGACGATCACCGGGGCGACATCGGTTCGCCACAGCCGTGCGGCGTGATCGAGCCGGGAGCTCAGCACCGGCGACGGCTCGCCATTGTACTGCGCGGCGCCGAGCACCACGATCATGTCGGCGGGCGAGCGGTCATCGGTCCGTGCCACCTGCCAGACCCGGAACAACGTGCCGGCGACGACCAGGGCGGCGATCAGTACCGCTCCGATGACCACCCGCACCCCGGCGCGTCGCAGTGCCGCCATGACCGTCACGGTATCTGTGGTGCGCTCAACCACCGATGCGCCCGCCGGTCCCGAGCAGCGGTGCAGCGGTCCGTCCGGACTTGGTGGCGATCACCTCCGCCACCACCGAAACCGCCGTCTCCGCCGGGCTCGCGGCACCGAGGTCCAGGCCGACCGGCCCGTGCAACCGGTCGAGCTCGACTTCGGTCACACCCGCGGCGAGCAGCCGCTCCCGGCGGGCGGACTGCGTGTGCCGGGAACCCAGCGCCCCCGCGAAGCCGCGTCCGGATCGCAGCAGCTCGACGAGCAGCACATCGAACTCGTGGCCATGGTCGAGCAGCACCAGGACGTCGGCCGCGCCGAACTGCCGCACGGCGGCCAGCGCGCCGTCGAGCGACGTCTCGGTCTGCGCCGGCCAGCCCAGCACCCCAGCCTGCGCCACCAGCGCCTCACCGATCCCACCGCCACCGACGACCAGCATCGACGGCACCGGCACCCAGAGGTCGATCAGGACCTCGATCCCGCCGGCATCGAGGCGCTCGGTGCTCGTGGCCCCGCGGCGCAGCAGTTCGCGCAGCCGGTCGAGGACCGCCTCGTCGGCAGCGGCAGTACCCAGCGTGCCGTGCACCTCGGCCAGCGCGGGACCGGTGGCCACCAGCACGGCGTTGCCGTCGGTGGTGGAGGCCAGCGCGGCGGGGATGCCGCCGGCGACGGCCGCGCCCAGGGCCGTGCCGGCAGCGCTGTCGAGGGAGTGTGCCAGCAGCGTCGCGCCACCGCTGCAGGCCAGCCCGGCCGCCACCGCGTCGAGCTCGGCGACGTGCCCCTCGGCGGTGACGGGGGTGCTGACGGCGCTGGTCAGCAACGGCAGCGCGACCTCGTCCATCGTGCCGCCGAGCAGCGCGCCGGCCCGCTGGCCGTCGGCGGTACCCACGAGCAGCTGACCGGGCTCGACCGTACCGAAGCCATGGCGCTCCAGGACCCGGACGGCGGCGGTGGCTTTGCCCTCACCGGACCAGCGTTGCAACTCCGCGCCGGCCTGCCGGCGCATCAACGGATCATCGCTCACGGCCCCCATGCTCCCAGATCGTCGGCTCGCGATAAGCCCGAATCAGACTCAGCAACCGACGAGGCGCGCGGCCAGGTAGGACTCGACCTCCTCGATCGCCACCCGTTGCTGCGACATGCTGTCACGCTCGCGGATCGTCACCGCGTCGTCGGACAGCGTGTCGAAGTCGACGGTGACGCAGAAGGGCGTGCCGACCTCGTCCTGCCGGCGGTAGCGCCGGCCGATCGCACCGGCGTCATCGAAGTCGACGTTCCAGTGCTGGCGCAACGTCGCCGCCAGGTCCCGTGCCCTCGGCGAGAGATCGGCGTTGCGCGACAGCGGCAGCACCGCGACCTTGACCGGAGCGAGCCGTCGGTCGAGCTTGAGCACGACCCGCCTGTCCACCCCGCCCTTGGCGTTGGGCGCCTCGTCCTCGGTGTAGGCGTCGAGCAGGAAGGCCATCATCGGGCGGCCGACACCGGCTGCCGGCTCGATCACATAGGGGCGGTACCGCGAGCCGGTGGCCTGGTCGTAGTAGGACAGGTCGGCGCCGGAGTGGTTGGAGTGGGTGGTCAGGTCGAAGTCGGTGCGGTTGGCGATCCCTTCGAGCTCACCCCACTCCTGGCCGGAGGAGAACTCGAAGCGGTACTCGATGTCCACGGTCCGCTTCGAGTAGTGCGACAGCTTCTCCTTGGGGTGTTCGAAGTGGCGCAGGTTGTCCGGGTCGATGCCCAGGTCCGTGTACCACTCGGTGCGGGTGTCGATCCAGTACTGGTGCCAGGTCTCGTCGGTGCCCGGCTCGACGAAGTACTCCATCTCCATCTGCTCGAACTCGCGGGTCCGGAAGATGAAGTTGCCGGGAGTGATCTCGTTGCGGAAGCTCTTGCCGACCTGGCCGACGCCGAACGGGGGCCGCTTGCGAGCGGTCTGCTCGACGTTCTTGTAATTGACGAAGACGCCCTGCGCGGTCTCGGGCCGCAGGTAGTGCAGGCCCTCCTCGCTCTCCACCGGGCCGAGGTGGGTCTTGAGCATCATGTTGAACTCGCGTGGCTCGGTGTACTGGCCGCGGTTGCCGCAGTTCGGGCACGGCACGTCGGAGAGGTCACCTTCCATGACGTCCTTACCGGTGCGCTCGGCGTAGTCCTCGGCGAGCTGATCGGCACGCCACCGCCGGTGGCAGGAGGTGCACTCCACCAGCGGGTCGTGAAAGACGTCCGCGTGACCGGAGGCCTCCCACACCTGCCGGGGCAGGATCACCGAGGAATCCAGGCCGACCACGTCCTCGCGGCCGGTCACCATCGACTTCCACCACTGCCGCTTGATGTTGTCCTTGAGCTCCACGCCCAGCGGGCCGTAGTCCCAGGCGGACCGGGTGCCGCCGTAGATCTCGCCGGCGGGGAACACGAAGCCCCGGCGCTTGCAGAGGCTGACGACGGTCTCGATGCGATCGGCGGGCACGAGCGGGCTCCTGGACGGGCTGGCGGGGGCGGGAGGATCCGGGCACGGAGAATCCAGCGGGGTGCTCCAGCCTAGCGACGGCGCCGGGGCGAGCCGAATCCGGACCACCGGCGTCGGCTGCTGGTGCTGCTCACCGTCGTCGCGATCGCGTTGCAGCGGCTCGCCTGAGTCGCTGGCGCCTACCATGAGCGGTGAGGTCCACCAGGACCCTGGATCGACGGAGGAAATGAGGACATGCCCACCGTGAGCGCGGACGCACCGTCGGACTCGGACCTGACCACTGCCGGCTCCGCCATGGCCGACGAGGCCCACGAGCACACCGCCGGCAGGCCGGAACCCGGACCGGAGGCGACCCGCGACGACGCGACGCTCGTGGCGGCGGGTGAGCTACTGCGGGCGCTGAGCGCTCCGGTGCGGATCGCGATCGTGTTGCAGCTTCGTGCGGCGCAGCGCTGCGTCCACGAGCTGGTCGAGGCGCTGGGTGTCGCGCAGCCGCTGATCAGCCAGCACCTTCGGGTACTCAAGGCGGCCGGCGTGGTACGTGGGGAGCGCCACGGGCGCGAGGTCGTCTACCGGCTCGTCGACGAGCACCTGTCCCACATCGTCGTCGACGCCGTGGCGCACGTGGAGGAGGAGTGACACAGCGTCCCGCGCCGGTCCCGGGTCTGCGCTCGACCCGTCAGCGCACCGCCGTCGCGAGGCTGCTGGACACCACCGAGGACTTCCGCTCCGCCCAGGAGATTCACGAGGAGCTTCGCCGCACAGGTGAAGGCATCGGGCTGACCACCGTCTACCGCACGTTGCAGAGTCTCGCCGACGCCGGTGAGATCGACATGCTCCGGACCGGTACCGGGGAGGCGATGTACCGGCGATGCTCGTCGCACCACCATCATCACCTCGTCTGCCGTCACTGCGGCCACACGGTGGAGGTCGAGGGCCCCGCGGTGGAGCGGTGGGCCGATCGGGTGGCCGGCGAGCACGGATTCTCCGACCTCAGCCACACCGTGGAGATCTTCGGCTGCTGCCCGCGCTGCGCCGCGTAAACGCCCACCCGGCACGAGAACCCAATTCGCTACTCGCCCGACGTGGCCGCGGCAGCCAGCACGTGCAGTGCGACGGTGAGATCGTCCGGATAAGGGCTGCTGAACTCCACCCGCCGGCCATCGGCTGGGTGGTCGAATCCGAGCCGGTGAGCGTGCAGCCACTGCCGGGTCAGCCCCAGCCGTTGCGCCAGCGCCGGGTCCGCGCCGTAGGTCAGGTCCCCGCAACACGGGTGACGCAGCGCGGCGAAATGCACCCGGATCTGGTGGGTGCGCCCGGTCTCCAGCCGCACCTCGCACAGCGACGCCGAGCGAAACGCCTCGACCACCTCGTAGTGCGTCACCGCCGGCCTGCCGCCGGCCACGACGGCGAAACGCCAGTCGTGACGGGGGTGACGGTCGATCGGCGCGTCGATCGTGCCCCGGATCGGGTCGGGATGACCCTGCACCAGCGCCCGGTAGTACTTGTCCACCGATCGTTGCCGGAAGGCCTGCTTGAGCACGGAGTAGGCCCGCTCGGACTTGGCCACCACCATCACGCCGCTGGTGCCGGCGTCGAGCCGGTGCACGACGCCGTGGCGCTCCGCCGCACCCGAGGTCGCCACCCGCACCCCGGCCCCGGCCAGCCCACCGACCACCGTCGCGCCGGTCCAGCCCGGGCTGGGATGGGCGGCCACCCCGACAGGCTTGTCCACCACGACGATGTCGTCGTCTTCGTGCAGCACCCGCAGCCCGGGCACTGGTTCGGCCACCGGCTGGGCAGGACGCTGCGGTTCGGGCAACGTCACCTCGAGTTCGGCACCGGCGGTCAGCCGGTCGGACTTGCCCGCGACAGCCCCGTCGAGCAGCACCGAGCCGCCCTCGACGATGCCGGCGGCCACCGTCCGGGAGAAGCCGAGCAGCTTGGCAAGCCCGGCGTCGACCCGCAGGCCGTCGAGGCCATCGGGTACCGGCAGCGTCCGGACGTCGGAGGGGGTCATTGCGCGTCCCGCCGCTGCCGCGTCGTCGTCCCGTCGTAATCGCGGCCGAGCATCGCGAGCAGGACCAGCAGCGCCCCACCTGACACGATCGCCGAGTCGGCCAGGTTGAACACCGGCCACACGCTGCCGTCGGGCGCCAGCAGCGACAGGAAGTCGACGACGTGGCCGCGCAGCGGACCCGGCGAGCGGAAGAACCGGTCGACCAGGTTGCCCAGCGCGCCACCGAGCACCAGGCCGAGTCCCGACGCCCAGCCCGGTGACCGCAACCGGGGCGCGAGCCGCACGATCGCGATCACCACCACGACGGCGATCAGGGTCAGCAGCCACGTCAGCCCGGTGGCCAGCGAGAACGCGGCGCCGGGGTTGCGGTAGAGCACCAGGTAGAGCCCACCGCCGAGCAGCCGGACGGGGTCGCGGCCCTCCAGCACAGCCACCGCGACCACCTTCGTGATCACGTCCAGCGTCAGCGCCACGGTGGCGGTGGCGGCGAACAGGCCCACCCGTCGCGGCAGCAGTGACGCCTCGGTGGCGGGCTGCGCCGGCGCACCCTCGGCCCGCGGATCTGGTGAAGTCACTCCCCCATCATCCTCGACGCACCGGCTGCCGCCGTGGGTGCACCGGTGATGGCCCGTCCACCGCACCCGGTCGTCAGCGCGACCAGCTCAGGGTCATCATCCCGCCAGGGCGCGGTGGCAACTCGGCGATAGCGGCGGCCACCTCGTCGACGCGGTCGGGTGCCAGACACAGCCGTCGGCAGGCCAGTTCGGCCTGCGCCCGGGTGTCGTCCCGGGGTGGCCGGTCCCAGTGCTGCACCTGGGGGTCCAGCCCGGACTCGTGCAGCACCGCCAGCGCATCGTGATAGGTCGCCGCAGGGGCTCGTTGCAAGCCGTGGAACCGCTCCCACAGCGGATCGAGCCACGCCGTGGGGTGCTCGGCGGTCATCTCGACGACAACGCCGCGGCTTGCCGCGGCATCGAGTGCCGCGACGAACGGCGCCAGCTCGGCGGTGTTGTACCCGACGTGGTGACACACCACGGCATCGGCTTTTCCTATCTCCCCAGCGGTCTCAGGCCAGGCGCCGTGCACCGTGCGGTGCGGGACACCGCGCCGGTCGCACTCCGCGCCGAACGCGGCCAGCATGTCCTCGGCGTGGTCGGTCCCGGTCAGGTGTGTCGCGGTGGGAAGCAACGCCAGCGCGGCGGCACCGGCACCACAGCCGACGTCGAGCACCGTGCCGCCTTCGCCCAGCAGGGCCAGGCCGGCACGTCGCGACGGGGTGTCGGGGGGCTGCTCGGGCGCCGCGAAGCGTCGCGGCTCGTGCCGGTAGGGGCTGCCGGGGGCGGCCTCCCGGATCTCTGGCGGGATCGCCCTACCCTCCAGCAGCTCACGCCACCGCGCACTCGCGGACCGGTCATCGCTCATCGAGATCCAGCACCTCCACCACCTCGCGGTCCCGCACGGCGCGCGCCAGCAGCAGATCCGTCGTCAGCAGCGGGACCTCCAACGCTTCCGCCAGGCTCACGTAGTACGCATCGGCCACCCGAACCCAGTCGCGCAGCGACCATACCCGCGCTGTCAGTGGCGGCAGCGAGTGCCGCGAGATGCCGAGGTCCGCGAAGTCGGCCAGCAGCTCATCGGCTCGCCGTGCTGTGAGCCTGCCGGCGAGTTCGAGACGTCGCGCTACCGACACCACCTCCAGATCGAAGAATGCCGGTACGTGCAGCGCAGTCCCGTCGCCGAGAAGGAGACCGACGAGACCCTCCCGGTTGGGCTGGCCGGTCAGCACGTCGACCATCGCCGAGGCATCCACGACCACCGAGCGAGCAGTGGCAGACCGTTGCAACGGGATCACCCCGCGGTCTCGTCCCTGACCTCGTTGACGAGCTGCGCCGAGGTACGGCCGCCAAGGTCGACCGGTGCGCGCGACCGCAACCGGCGCGCCAGCTCCTGCTCGGTGGGGCGGGTTGCGACACGCGCCAGCTCCTGCCGCACGAACTCCGACAGCGACTGGCCCGCCTCGGCGGCCCGAGCCTTCAGCGTGCGATGCACGTCCTCGGGCACATCACGAATCTGCAGTAGCTTTCCCATGCGCAAAGTATGTTCTCATACGACACGAATGTCGGGGCCAGATGCCGGAGACCGAGACCCGGACGGCGACGCCATCGCCGACGGTGCCGACGCCCGGCGGCCGTGCCATCGTCTGCCTCGGCCGCGGGCAATACAAACCGCGCTTCCCTGGCTGACGCGCGTCGGAGAGCCGATGAGTTGGTCGCTACCCTGAGTTGTACTTGCCTGCGTGGCGCGGCATGAAGGAGTCCAGTTGCCTGACCAGTCGCCGTACACCCCGTTGCCCGCTCGGGTGGATCTGCCTGCTGTCGATCAGGAGGTCCTAGCGCTGTGGCGGCAACGGGACATTTTTGCGCGCAGTGTGGCGCAGACAGCGGGCGGCCCGGAGTGGGTCTTCTTCGAAGGGCCACCGACGGCCAACGGCAGGCCTGGCACCCATCACGTGGAAGCGCGCGTGTTCAAGGACGTGTTCCCCCGGTTCAAGACGATGCAGGGCTACCACGTCTCCCGGCAGGCAGGCTGGGACTGCCACGGCCTGCCGGTCGAGATCGCGGTGGAGAAGGAACTGGGCCTGTCCGGTAAGCAGGACATCGAGAAGCTGGGCATCGAGAAGTTCAACGCCCACTGCCGGGAGTCGGTGCAGCGCTACATCGGCGAGTTCGAGCAGCTGACCGAGCGCGTTGGCTACTGGGTCGACATGTCGCACCCGTACTGGACGATGACACCCGAGTACATCGACAGCGTGTGGTGGGCGCTGCAGCAGATCAACGATGCGGGACTGCTGGTCGAAGACCACCGCGTCGCGCCCTACTGCCCGCGCTGCGGCACCGGGCTGTCCGACCACGAAGTGGCACAAGGATACGAGACGGTCACCGACCCCTCGGTGTACGTGCGGCTGCCGATCGTCGGCGACATCGAGGGCCTGTCAGGGGTGGACCTGTTGGTGTGGACCACCACGCCGTGGACCCTGGTGTCGAACACGGCCGTCGCTGCGCACCCGGACGTGACCTACGTCGTGGCACGCACCGGGCGCGGCGCGTTCGTGGTCGCCGAGCCGCTGCTGGGCAGCGTGCTGGGTGAGGACGCCGAGGTGCTCGCATCGCTGCCGGGCAGCAGCCTCGCCGGCATGCGCTACCAGCGCCCCTTCGATCTGGTGAACATTCCCGACGCCCACGTGGTGATCACGGCCGACTATGTGACCATCGAGGACGGCACCGGGCTGGTGCACCAGGCACCCGCGTTCGGCGCGGACGACCTCGCCGCGATCCGGCGCAACAACCTGCCCGTGGTCAATCCGGTCGGACCGGACGGCCACTTCCTACTCGAGGTGCCGCTCGTCGGGGGCGTGTTCTTCAAGGACGCCGACCCGGCTCTGATCGCCGATCTGGAGCAACGCGGTTTGCTGCTGCGGTCGGCAAGCTACGAGCACCAGTACCCGCACTGCTGGCGTTGCCACACACCGTTGATGTACTACGCCCAGTTGTCCTGGTACATCCGCACCACTGCCAGGCGCGCCGAGCTGCAACGGGAAAACGAACGGACCAACTGGTATCCCGAGCACATCAAGCACGGGCGCTTCGGGGACTGGCTGTCGAACAACGTCGACTGGGCACTGTCGCGCAGCCGGTACTGGGGAACGCCGCTGCCGATGTGGCGCTGCCCGCAGGGGCATGTCAGCTGCGTCGGCTCGCGCGCGGAGCTGGGGATGCTCGCGGACAAGGACTTCTCCCAGCTCGACCCGCACCGGCCCTACATCGACGAAGTCACCTTCGCCTGCCCCACGTGTGGCGAGGAAACAACGAGGGTCAGCGAGGTGATCGACGCCTGGTTCGACTCGGGGGCGATGCCGTTCGCCAGCCTCGGCTACCCCTATACCGAGGGCAGTGTCGAGCTGTTCGATAAGCACTACCCGGCCCAGTTCATCTGCGAGGCGATCGACCAGACCCGAGGCTGGTTCTACACCCTCATGGCTATAGGAACGCTGGTCTTCGACCGGTCCTCGTACGAGAACGTGGTCTGCCTCGGGCACATCATGGCCGAGGACGGCCGCAAGATGAGCAAGCACCTCGGCAACATCATCGAACCGGTCCCGTTCATGGACAAGCACGGTGCCGATGCGCTGCGCTGGTTCATGCTGTGCTCAGGCTCCCCGTGGTCGCCGCGCCGGGTCGGCGACGGCCCCGTGGAGGAGATCGTCCGGAAGATCTTGCTGACCTACTGGAACACGGTCTCCTTCTTCACCCTCTACGCGCACACCAGCTCATGGACCCCCGGAGCGGCTACGCCCGCAGCAGGTCGACCGGTGCTCGACCGCTGGGTGCTGGCCGAACTCGACCACGTGGTCGCGCGCACTGACACCGCACTGGAGGACTTCGACACAGCAGGCGCTGGGCGCCTGCTCGCGCAGTTCATCGATGACCTGTCGAACTGGTACGTGCGCCGGTGCCGAGGCCGTTTCTGGGCCAGCGATCCGGACGCCCTGGCGACCCTGCACGAATGCCTGCACACCGTCACCCGGCTGCTCGCCCCCTTCGTCCCGTTCCTCACCGAGCACGTCTGGCAGCACGCGATGACGCCCGGCGACTCCACCGCAGCAGACTCGGTGCACCTGGCTCGCTGGCCCGAGCCGGAGGCCACCCGAGCGGATGAGCAACTCCGGGCGGACATGGACACCACGCGCCAGCTCGTGGAAATCGGCCGGTCCGCACGTAAGGCAGCCAACGTCCGCATCCGGCAACCACTCCAGCGGGCACTCGTCGCCATCCCCGGCGGCCGGGAACTGCCCGCGGAACTCGTCGCGGAGATCGCAGACGAACTCAACGTCCGCGAAGTCACCGCGCTGGCCCAAGCCGGCGAGGTCGTCGACATCACCGTGAAGCCCAACTTCCGCGCGCTGGGCAAACGGTTCGGTTCCCGCACCCAGCAGGCGGCGACGGCCATCGCCGACGCCGACCACAGTGAGCTGGCCCGTGTGCTGAAATCCGACGGTCACCCGACGATCGACGTGGCCGGCGAACGGGCAGCGATCTCCCCGGATGAGGTCACGCTGCACGAGGTGCCCCGCAGCGGCTGGGCAATCAACACCCACCAGGACATGACCGTCGCGCTCGACACGACGATCACTCCAGACCTACGGAGAGCCGGCCTGGCCCGCGAAGTCATCAGACTGGTCCAGACCGCACGCAAGGACGCCGGCCTCGAGGTCACCGACCGCATCGTCCTGTCCTGGGCCGCCAGCAGCGAGACCGCCGACGCCGTGCGCGAGCACAAGAGCGACCTCGCCGACGCCGTACTGGCAGTGGAGATCGTCGAGTACCCGTACGGGAACCTGCCAGCCGACGCGGCAACGTCGGACACCGGCGGGCGCGAAGACGACGAGCTTGGCGTGCGTTTCTGGCTGACCAGAGCAGACGACCGCAGAACATGACCGTCTCGTATGGGCACCCTGGCCGCCTGCTCCTCCACACGCTGCCGCACTTACACCCGTGTTGCCGCGACCTGACGCGCCTTCCGTGCTAGATCGCGGGCGTCGCCGCCGGGCCTGGCATCCAGCGCGGCGACCAGCGGCACGAGCTGCTGGCGAGCGGGAACGGAGTGCAGGGTGGTCACCCCGTCGAGCGTGGTGTTCGCCCTGCTCGCCGGGGCTCATCGTCGCTCATGGCCACCGCTCCCTCATCAGCTATCTACGCGCGGTCACAGTAGCGCCGATGCCGGCCCCGACCTCAGCCGGTGCTGGTGGCGCGGTGCCGGGTGGCCAGCTCGGCGTCCGGGCCGCAGCCGGCGCAGGGGGTGAAGCCGAGCTCGCGCGCCTGCCGGACCGGGAGCGCCTCGGTCGTTCGCGTCCCGACCCAGCGACAGCCGGGGAGGTGGTAGCGCGGGCGCTCGTCGACGACGAGCACTTCATCGTCGACCTCGCAGACCAGCAGCAGGTCGGCGGCGTCGGTGTCCTCCTCGGCAGGCTCCCCGGGCTGCCGCGCGGCAGCCGCACCGCCTGGCTGCGGTGTCTCCGGCTGCGGTGTCTCCGGCTGCGGCGTCTCCGGCTGCGGCGTGTCCGGCTCGGACGTGTCCGGCTGGGATGTTGCCGGCTCGGGGGCGCGTTGGGATGAACCCACGTGGTCCGGCCCTGGTGCCTGGCCCGCTGACCGATGACGTCCACGGGTCCAGTGCAGCCGCCACCACCGCACGAGCAGAACCAGCGCAGCTGCTGCGCTGGCGGCGATCGACCCCCAGGCCAGCCAGATCGAACCAGTGACCAGCGCTACCACCAGGAAGCCGACCGCGGCGAGCAGCAGCACCGAGGTTACGACGAGCACAGCTGCCCCCTAGTCGCCTGCCTGCGACGGCTGGTCCGGTCCTCGACCGTCTTCACGCGGTGGCGCCGAAACGCAGTGGCGCACATCGACGAGGTCAGCTACCGGCCTCCGCCCTCGGACCGAAGCCGGATGGAGCGTAGCCCTGCTGCTGGGAGCGGTTGGCATCGGCCGGTGCGGCCGAACCCCTGCCGTCCAGCTCACGCAGCTGCGATTCCAGGTAGGTCTTCAGGCGCGTGCGGTACTCGCGCTCGAAGGTGCGCAGCTCGTCGATCCGCTTCTCCAGGCCCGACTTCTCCTGGTTGATCTGGCTCATGGTCTCGGTGTGCTTGCGCTGTGCCTCGCGCTCGAGCGAGGAGGCCTTCTCCCTGGCCTGCCGTTCGAGCGTCTCGGCGCGGGTGCGCGCGTCGTTGAGCATGGTCTCGGCGCGCGTGCGCGCCTCGTTGACCATGCTGTCGGCCTTCGCTCTGGCCTCGGACAGCAGCTGCTCGGACTTCGTCCGGGCCTCGCCGAGCATCCCGTCGGCCTCGGCCTTGGCCTCACCCGTGAGCCGGTCGGCCATCTCCTGTGCCAGACCCAGCACCTTGGCGGCCTGGACGTGATGATCACCGCCTCCTGGCGACGTCTGCTCGGTTGGGGCCGGCGCAGGGGCGGCGGCCAGGTACGGCTGCTGCGGCGGCAACGTCTCGGTCTGGTGGACGGGTTCGGGCCGGCTCGGAGCCGCCGACGCGTCGTGGAGCTGCTCCTCGAGCTGCTCCATTTGGTTGCGGAGATCGTTGTTCTCCTCGATCATCCGCGCAAGTTCGGACTCGACGAGGTCGAGGAAAGCGTCGACCTCGTCCTCGTTGTAGCCCCGCTTGCCGATCGGCGGCTTGCTGAACGCGACGTTGTGAACGTCGGCGGGGGTCAACGGCATGGGATCACCTCACGCACTCCTCGGCTGTGCACATCCTCGAGTATCGGCCCACTTGGCCCCGACGGCCGCTACCCCCTAGGATCCACTACTTGCATCAGTATGAACACCACGAGCAGCAGAACCATAATCGATAAGTCCAGTGCTACGCCTCCGATCCGCACCGGGCGGATCACTCGTCTGAGTGTACGCACCGGCGGATCGGTCACCGTGTAGATCGACTCGAGTGCCACTGCCACGCCTCCGGCCGGCGCCCACCCCCGCGCGAACGTTCGCACGAGCTCCGCGACGATGCGCGCCGTGAGCATCAGCCAGAAGAAGAACAGCAGGTAGTACACCACGTACAAGACGACGTCCACGCTCCCCACTGTGCCATTGCCTCCCGAAGGCCGGGCCATTGCCTCCCGAAGGCCGGGCGATGGGCCGCCGGTGGGTGGGCCATCTGCCTGCTCAGGGCTCGTGTGTCAGGAGCGGTTGAGGAAGCCACCCTCGGCGAGCCGGCGCTTGTCCTCGGCGGTGACGTCGACGTTGGTGGGTGAGAGTAAGAACACCTTGGTTGTCACCTTGTCGATGGAACCACGCAGTGCGAAAGCTAACCCTGCAGCGAAGTCAACCAGTCGCTTGGCGTCAGGATCATCCATCCCGGTGAGATTGATGATGATCGGCGTGCCCTCCCGGTAGCGCTCGCCGATGAGCCGTGCTTCGTTGTAGCTACGGGGGTGCAACGTCACGATCCGGCCCAGCGGGTGACCGTCCTCCGCAGGCAACGGTCGGCTACGGGCAGCTGGCTCACGCAACGGCGGCGTGGTGTCCATGGCCAGCGATCCGCGGACCGGGGCTACCGGGTTCTCGGAGGGCCAGCCCGGACGCCGCGCGCTGCGGACGGTGGCCAGTTCGGGCTCGTGGTAACCGTCGTCGGCGCGCGGGTAGCGAGCCCGGAGGTCGTCGGGAGCCGGGCACCTGGGACGCCGCGATGGCCGCTCCGGCGGGTACTCCTCGTAGTCACCGTACTCCGGACCGTAGTCGGGGCCGTAGCCGGAACCGTACTCATAGCTGTACTCGTGGCCGTAGTCGTCGAGCTCCTCGGCTGGGACCATGCCGAAGTAGGCCTTCAGCCTGTGCAGCGCGCTCATCCGCCTCGCCCTTCTCCTTGCCCGCCTGCCGACCCCGTCCCGACCCGCCCGATTCGGGCCGGCAAGCGTTTGCGCACGGTCACGGCGAGATTAACCGGCGCTTACCCAGCAGCGCGGTTCCGACACGCACGCAGGTCGAGCCGTACCGGATCCCGGCCTCCAGGTCACCGCTCATCCCGGCCGACAGTTCGGTGGCCGTCGGGTGGTCACGGCGGATCCGCTGCGCGCTCTCGGTCAGCGTTGCGAACGCCTCGTCAGGGTCGGCCCCGAGCGGAGCGACGGCCATCACACCGGCGAGCTGCAGCCCATCGGCGTTCGCGATCCTGTCGGCCAGTGCGTCGAGCCCAGCTAGCGGGCAGCCACCGCGGCCGGTATCGCCGTCGATGCTGGCCTGCACCAGCACTCGAAGCGGACCGGATCGCTCGCCCGCATCGACGGCGGCCAGCGCGGCTCGACCCAGCGCCTCCACCAGCCGCGGCGAGTCGACGGACTGCACAGCGTGCGCCCAGCGGGCAACCGACCGCGCCTTGTTGCGTTGCAACCGCCCGACCATCTCCCATCGCGGTTCGGATCCCGGGCGCAGGGTGGCGAGCTCGGCGACCTTGGGTATGGCCTCCTGGTCGCGCGCCTCGCCGAAACCGGACAGTCCCAGATCAGCCAGCAGCGCCACATCGGTGGCGGGAAATGTCTTTGTGATCGTGAGCAACCGGACATCGGTCGGATCGCGCCCCGCCGCCGCGCATGCCGCCGCGATCCGTTCGCGGACCGCGGCGAGCGCGGCCGCCAGCTCACCGGCTCGGTCGCTCATGGCTCGACCCTGACACGCAGGTCTCGCGCGCTCACTGCGGTGCAGCCTCGACCCAGGTCAGCGCGGCGATCCGGCCGGTGGTGCCCTCACGGCGGTGGCTGTAGAGCTCACGATCCTCGAGGGTGCAGCGCGGGTCCGCACCGATCCGGGCGATCCCGGCGGCGGACAGCTGCTCGGCGAGCCCGGCGCGCAGGTCCAGCGCTGCAGTGCCACGACGGGTCCGGCACGCGCTGCCGGGCAGGTGCGCCTCGACGTCGTCGCGCATCGCGGCGGGGACCTCGTAGCACAGCCCGCAGGCGGCCGGACCAAGCAACGCCTCGATCTCGCCGATGTCGGCGCCCGCTTGCTGCATCGCCGCCAGCGCCGCAGGGAGCACGCCGAGCCGCGCGCCCACCCGACCGGCGTGCACCGCAGCCACCACGCCGGACACCGGGTCGGCGAGCAGTACCGGGACGCAATCCGCGACGAGCACCACGACGGCGAGGCCGGGCACCGCGGTGACCAGCCCATCGGTAACCGGGACCGGCTCGCCACGTGGTCCGTCGACCACCTCGACCGTGCGGCCGTGTACCTGTTCCATCCAGACCAGCCGGCCGGGCGCGAGCCCGAGCTCATGGGCGAGCCGGTCGCGGTTCGCCGCCACATTCGCAGCCCGGTCACCGACGTGCGCGCCGAGATTGAACGAGTCGTACGGACCGTCGGACACCCCGCCCTCACGGGTGGTGACGACCCGGCGCACCCGGAGTCGTGCGGTCACCGTTTCATGAATGGAGGGACATCGACGTCGTCGTCCTCGACCTCGTCGGACATCGGGACGGCGCGGGCGGGCACGGCTGGGTCCGAGCGGTACTGCGGCGAGCGGTGGTCACCGTGGTCGTACCCTGGTTGCGCTGCGGTCGCCGGGCGCCACTCCCGGTCGGGCGCCGACGGCTGTGCCGGGCGGGACTGTGACGGCTGTCCCTGGCCGACCTCGCCGGGCTGGCGATCCTCGCCGGGCTGGCGATCCTCGCCAGGCTGGCGATCCTGGCCGGGCTGCACCTGCCCGGCCTGGGCACTGGCCATCGGACGGGACGCCACCGGTGCCGGATCCAGCTTCTTGTGCCCCGGCGCGCCGGCATCGAACCCGGCCGCTATCACCGTCACCCGCACCTCGTCGCCGAGCGAGTCGTCGATCACGGTGCCGAAGATGATGTTGGCCTCAGTGTGCGCCGACTCCTGCACCAGCGACGCCGCCTCGTTGATCTCGAAGAGTCCCAGGTCGGATCCCCCGGCGATGGACAGCAACACGCCGTGTGCGCCGTCCATCGACGCTTCGAGCAGCGGCGAGTTGATGGCCTTCTCGGCGGCCTGCACCGCCCGGCCCTCGCCCCGTGAGGAGCCGATGCCCATCAGTGCACTGCCTGCCCCCGACATGACGCTCTTGACGTCGGCGAAGTCCAGGTTGATCAGACCTGGCGTCGTGATCAGGTTGGTGATCCCCTGCACACCGGACAGCAGCACCTCGTCGGCGGAGCGGAAGGCATCCATCAGGCTCACCCCGGCATCGCCGAGCTGCAGCAGCCGGTCGTTCGGGATGACGATGAGCGTGTCGCACTGATTGCGCAGCTCGGCGATGCCGTCCTCGGCCTGGCCGCCGCGGCGCTTGCCCTCGAAGTTGAACGGCCGGGTGACCACACCGATCGTCAGCGCGCCCAGCTTGCGCGCGATACTCGCCACCACAGGTGCGCCACCGGTACCGGTGCCGCCGCCCTCGCCGGCGGTGACGAACACCATGTCGGCGCCCTTGAGAACCTCCTCGATCTCCTCCCTGTGGTCCTCGCATGCCTTTCCGCCCACCTCCGGGTCGGCGCCCGCGCCGAGCCCACGGGTCAGCTCGCGGCCGATGTCGAGCTTGACGTCGGCATCCGACATCAGCAGGGCCTGGGCATCGGTGTTCACCGCGATGAACTCAACCCCCTTGAGCCCCACCTCGATCATCCGGTTGACGGCATTGACACCGCCGCCACCGATGCCGACCACCTTGATGACCGCGAGGTAGTTGTGCGGGGCCGTCATCGCACTGTGCCCTTCATGACTGCGGGGCCTTCCATGGCTGTGAGCCCTCCTGGTCGCCTGCTGGTGCCGGATGTGGTCGGCCGGCACCGGATGCCCTCCCCCGGCGCGTTCGCAACCCTCAACCTCATGTACAGGGTTAGAGTTATGTCAGCTCCGAGCGTTGAGAGCGACGTTAGGCATCGCTGTCCACGCGGTCCAGCAGCCACGCCGGGCGAGGCGTCGGCGACGGTACCGATGGGTTGCATCCCTCGCCCCGTTGACCCCCACAGCTCATGAGGGCAGCAGGCGCGGTCAGGAGATGGTGGGGAGCTGCGGGCTCGAGACGTCGTAGACGTCGCCGGGCCGGCTGAGCAACGGTCCCAGCACGGCCGTCTTGCGCGCGGACTGGCTCGGCCCGCCCCAGTGCACCTCCCGGTCGTCGCCGAGCCGCAGCACCACGTCGGCCGACGAGCGGGCGCTCACGACCTTCACCCGTTCGCGCAGCCCCGGGGGAAGCTCGGTGAGCACCTGCACGGCGGCCCGTGCGGCGGGCACTTCGGGTGACACCCGCGACACCCGCAACTCGGGCAGGCCGCGCGGTACTTCCGGCACGGTGGCGAAGCTGGTAGCGGTGGCGTCGACGAGCGCCACCCCCTCCCCCGACGGCGCGACCGCCACAGGAGTGCGCTCGGACACCGTGATGCGCACCGTGCCGGTCATCGACCGGCTCACCTCGACCGTGGCGACGCGGCGCAGTTGCTGCACGCGGGACTCGATCGTCGCGGTGTCCAGCAGCAGCAGCGGGGTGCCGATCGGCACCTGTGCCGCGGTGCCCACCTGCTGCGACGACAGCTCGACGGTGCCCTCGACCGCGACCTGGCGGGCGGCGAACAGCGAACTGCCGAGCAGCAACCACAGCACACCCCCCACCCCGGCCAGTGCCACGACCGCGATCGCCACCCGGCGCCGGCGCCGGCCACGAGCGACACGATCGGCCGGCGAGCCTTGCGACCTGGTGGCACGGCCGCGGCGGGCAGCGGCGCTACGGGGTGGTGTCGGGTCGCCGGCTCCCCGGCGCGGGCGCCTGCGAGCCGGGCGGTGCGGCTGCCGGCGGGCCGGGCGCTGCGTTGCGCTCATCGCCGGCCGGGCGTTCCGGCAATCGGCCACTCCGGCCCGGCATCATCCGGCGCAGCCTCCCGGCGGTCCAGTTCTGCGAGCAGCTCCGCAGCCAGCATGGTGATGTCGCCGGCTCCCATGGTCACCACGAGATCACCCGGTTCGACCAGCTCGGCGAGCCGGGCGGGAACCTGATCGAACGACGGCTCGTAGTGCACCGAGCCGGCCGGCAGCGGCACGGCGTCGGCGATCAGTGCGCCGGTGACACCGGGTATCGGGTCCTCCCGAGCACCGTAGACGTCGAGTGCGAGCACCACGTCGGCCAGCGCCAGCGCGATACCGAACTCGGGGGCGAACTGCTGCGTGCGGGAGTAGAGGTGGGGCTGGAAGGCCACGACCAGCCGTCCCTGCCCCGCGACCTGGCGTGCGCCACGCAGCGCCGCTGCGACCTTCGTCGGATGATGTGCATAGTCGTCGTAGACCCGCACCCCCGCGCTGCGGCCCCGGAACTCGAAGCGTCGGCGCACCCCGGAGAACCCGGCGAGCCCGTCGAGCATCCCAGGCAGCGGCGCGCCCAGCTCCAGACCGGCCAGCAGCGCCGCGGTGGCATTCGATGCCATGTGCTCGCCGGGCACCGCGACCTGCAGCGTCACCCGCTCGCCGTCGAGGTCGAGCTCGGCGGTGCCCCGGCTGCCGTCCGGCCGGTAGTCAAGCAGCAGCACGTCACCGGCTGCCAGCCGGGGCGTGGCAACCGCCCGGCCGTACCGGCGCACCCGGATCCCGGCGGCCAGCGCCCGCGCGGCGAGTGCTGCCGAGCCGGGGTCGTCGGCGTTGGCCACCAGCAGCCCGCCGGGGCGGATCCGCTCGAGGAAGGCATCGAAGACGGCCGTGTAGGCCTCGACGGTGCCGTGATGGTCGAGGTGATCGGCCTCGACGTTGGTGACGACGGCGATGTCGGGCGAGTACGCCAGAAACGTCCCGTCGCTCTCGTCCGCCTCGGCCACGAACACCTCCCCGGTGCCGTGGTGGGCGCCGGCACCGGAGACGTTGAGATCACCACCGACCAGGAAGGACGGATCGGCTCCACAGTGTTGCAGCGCAACGGTCAGCATCGAGGTCGTGGACGTCTTGCCTGCCGTGCCCGTGACGCAGGTCACCCGGTAACCCTCCATCAACGCCGCCAGCACGGTGGAGCGGTGCAGCACGGGGATTCCGCGCCGCGCCGCTTCGAGCAGCTCAGGGTTGTCCGGGTTGGTCTGGTGTACAGCCTTCGTGGTGACGATCGCGGTCGGGTCACCGGACAGCTGGTCGAGGTTGACCGCGGCATGACCGACTGCAGTCCGGGCACCGAGCGCGCGCAGCGCGAGCAGTGCGCGGGAGTCCTTGGCATCCGAGCCGGATACTTCGCCGCCCCTGCCGAGCACGAGCCGGGCGATCCCGCTCATGCCCGCTCCCCCGATGCCGATCAGGTGGGTGCGCTGCAGCTGCGACGGCAGCGCGGGTCCGGCCGGGGTCTCCGCCGGCCTGGCATGGTTCATCGAGCCACCTCCAGCACCATCGTCGCCAGCGTGGCATCGGCCTCCGGATGCCCGGCTACCCGGGACGCGGCAGCCATCGTGGCGAGCCGGTGGGGGTCGGTGAGTACGGCGATCACTTCACGGGCCACCCGGGCGGGGGTGAGCTCGACGTCGGGTACGAGGATACCGCCGCCGGCATCGATGACCGGCCGGGCGTTGAGCGCCTGCTCGCCGTTGCCGTGTGGCAGCGGCACGAACACCGCAGGCAGCCCCACGGCGGACAGCTCCGCCACGGTGATCGCACCGGACCGGCAGATGGCGAGATCCGCGGCCGCGAGCGCGAGGTCCATCCGCTCCAGGTACGGCACCGCGACGTAGGGTGGCGCCCCCGCGTCCGGCTCCACGGCAGTCACGTCGAGGGTGTTGCGGACGCCGTGCGCGTGCAGCACGCCGATACCCGCCGCGGCCAACTCGGCCGCCGCCCCGGAGACCGCCGTGTTCAACGATCGGGCACCTTGCGAGCCGCCGGTGACCAGCAACGTCGGGGCCTGGGGATGCAGACCGAAATGCGCCCGGGCCTCGGCCCGCAGGCCGGGGCGGTCGAGTGTGGTGATCGTCCGGCGCAGCGGGATCCCGATCACCTCGGCGCCGGGCAGGCCACCGCACGGCGCGGCCGCCGCGACCCGGCTGGCGAACCGCGCGCCGATGCGGTTGGCCAGCCCCGCTTTGGCATTGGCCTCGTGCACCACGATCGGCAGCTCGCCACGGGCCGCCAGGTAGGCCGGCAAAGCCACGTAGCCGCCGAACCCCACGACCACGTCGGCGGCGGTGTCGCGCAGCACCTCGCGGGTGCGGCGCACGGCGGCACGGAGCCGCAGCGGCAGCCGCAGCAGGTCGAGGTGTGGCTTGCGGGGCAGCGGCACCGGCGGGATCAGCTCGAGCGGATAGCCGCGCTCGGGGACCAGCCGGGTCTCCAGGCCACGCTCGGTGCCCAGCGCGGTGATCCGGGCCTCGGGGGCCATCCGGCGCACCGCATCGGCCAGTGCCAGGGCGGGTTCGATGTGGCCTGCCGTGCCTCCCCCGGCCAGCACGACCGACAGTGGTCCGTCCTTCACCGGCCCGCCCCGCCGCGCATCGACGCCGGCGACGGGCGCCGGGCACGGGGGCGTGCGGCCGGCGGTGGCGGGCG
Source organism: Pseudonocardiaceae bacterium (assembly GCA_009377865.1). Taxonomy (GTDB): domain Bacteria; phylum Actinomycetota; class Actinomycetes; order Mycobacteriales; family Pseudonocardiaceae; genus WHSY01. The sequence goes on from WHTH01000007.1 coordinate 49,707, forward strand.
CCGGACACCCGCCGGCCGCCGCGATGGCTGATAGGGCTCCGGAGGCCGCAGCCGCAGCAGCCTGACCAACCTGCCCCCGCCCGCCGGGCCGCCGCCGCGTGGCGCGAGGTCACTGCGAAGCGCCGTCACCGCCTGCGGCTCGTGCCGCGCGAAGTTGGCCAGCAGGCCGAAACTGAACATGGTCAACGCCAGCGAAGTCCCTCCGGACGAGATCATCGGGAGCTGCAGACCGGTGACCGGCAGTAGCCCCACAACGTAGCCGATGTTGATCGCGGCCTGGCCCACCAGCCACGCGGTGATGGTCGCCGCAACGAGCTTGATCCACGGGTCGGTGTTGCGAGCCGCGATCCGCATGCCGGTATAGGCCACGGTCGCGAACAGCAGCAGCACCACCAGGCAACCCAGGAAGCCCAGCTCCTCGCCGACGATGGCGAAGATGAAGTCGTTGTGGGCATTGGGCAGGTAGTCCCACTTGGCGCTGCCCTGACCGAGCCCCACCCCCCACCAGCCGCCTTCGGCCAGTGAGTACAGCGCCTGCCGCGCCTGGAAGGCCACCCCCTGCGGGTCGGCGGTGGGGTTGAGGAAGGACTCGATTCGCGCCGAGCGGTACCCGGCTACCGCGGCCATCGTGACCGCACCGGCGACCGCCGCCACGACGATCGCGCCGAAGAGCTCGGCAGGCGCGCCCGCGAACCACAGCAGTGCCAGCAGCACGATCGCCAGGATCATGGTGGTGCCCATGTCGGGCTGCAGCATCACCAGCGCGAAGATCAGCACAGCGACCGGCACCAGCGGCACCAGCAGATGCCGCCACTGGCCCAGCAGTGCCCGCTTGGCCACCAGGACCTGGGCTCCCCACATCGCCAGCGCCAGCTTCGCAGGCTCCGCGGGCTGCAGTGACGCCGGCCCGAGCCGCAGCCAGCTCTGCGCGCCCTGCGACTCGACACCCAGCGGGGTGAGCACCAGAACGAGCAGTGCGACGCAGCCCAGCAGGAATGCGAAGCTGGTGGCACGCAGCCACCTCACCGGCAGCCGCAGCGCGACCCAGAACATCAACAGCCCGGCCAGGCAGGAGACGAGCTGGCTGGTGAACACGGCATAGGACGACCCGTCCTGCGTGAAGGACTGCACGCTCGACGCCGACAACACCATGACCAGTCCGAACAGCGTGAGCAGGCCGAAGGTGGCCAGCACGAGATGCAGCGACGTCAGTGGTCGCGCCAGCCACGCGGTCAAAGCCGCGCGCGCGGCGGCAAGCTGCCGGCCGGTCGATCCGGCCGAGCCGCCGCGCTTCATCCGACCGGCAGCAGGAACACTCATCGGCCCGGCTCTCCGGTCAGCGCCACCACCGCGGCAGCGAAGGAACGACCGCGCTGGGCGTAGTCGGTGAACATGTCCATCGAGGCCGCGGCGGGCGCCAGCAGCACCACGTCGCCAGCTCGGGCCAGGTCGGCCGCCGCTGCCACCACCTCCTTCATGGCGCCATCGTGCCCCGAGTCGACCACCCGCACCGGGAGATCCGGCGCGTGTCGGGCCAGTGCGTCAGCGATCACCGCCCGGTCGGCACCGAGCAGTACGGCGCCTGCCATCCGGTCCACCGTGCCCGCGACCAGCTCGTCCACATCGGCTCCCTTGAGCAGCCCGCCGGCCACCCAGATCACTCTCTGGTGCGCCAGCAGCGCGGCCCGTGCGGCGTGCGGGTTGGTGGCCTTGGAGTCGTCGACGTAACGCACCCCCCGGTGCTCACCGACGGGGATGCTGCGGTGCCCGCCGGGGGTGAACGACCGCAGGCCGGCGTCGACCGCCATCGCGGGCACCCCGACCGAGCGGGCCAGCGCCGCCGCAGCCAGCGCGTTGGACACGTTGTGCGGGCCCGGCGGCGCCACGTCGACGATCGGCGCCAGCACCACCCCGGCGGAGTCAGGGCCGAAAGCCCGGTCGACCAGGCTGTCCCGCGCCACGCCGAGCATGCCCGGCTCGGGCGGGCCGAGGGTGAATTCGACGCTGCGATGAGCTGCGCCCGACTCGGCCAGCCGCACCGACCACTCGTCGTCGGCGTTGATGACGGCGGTGCCGGTACCGGCCGCGTACACGGTGCCCTTGGCCGCGGCGTAGGCCGTCATCGAGCCGTGCCAGTCCAGGTGATCGGCGGACACGTTGAGGACCGCGGCCGCCCGCGGTGCCAGCGAACTCGACCAGTGCAGCTGGAACGAGGACAGCTCGACGGCCAGCACCGAATGCCCGGCGCGCACCGCGTCGAGCACCGGCAACCCGACGTTGCCGCAGGCCATCGCGTCCAGCCCGGCGGTACGCAGCATCGACTCGAGCATGCCCACCGTCGTGGTCTTGCCGTTGGTGCCGGTGACCACCAGCCAGTCGGCGGGCCCGTCCGGCCTCACCTGGTCGAGCCACCATGCGAGCTCGACGTCGCCGACGACGTCGATGCCGGCACGCCTCGCGGCCAGCAGCAGCGGCACGTCCGGCCGCCACCCCGGACTGGTCACGATCAGGTCTGTGCCCTCCGGGGGCGCGGTCAGGTCGGGTGCCACCGCGATGCCCGATACCCGCAGCGTGTCCAGGAGCTCCGGCGAGCTGTCGGTGACCGTCACGCTTGCGCCCCGCTCGAGCAACACACGAGCGGCCGAGGAACCGGCCACCCTGGCACCGGCGACCACGACACGGGCCCCAGCCAGCCGGTCAGCCCCGCCCACCGCTCAGCCCCCTGCCACGCTGAGCCACTCGCTGTAGAACACACCGGCGCCCAGTGCACAGCAGATCCCGGCGAGCAGCCAGAACCGGATGATCACGGTGGTCTCCACCCAGCCGGCGAGCTCGAAGTGGTGGTGGAACGGCGCCATCCGGAACAGCCGCTTACGGATCGTGCGGAAGACCGCGATCTGCAGTGCCACCGACAGTGCCTCGACGACGAACAGCCCGCCGATCACCACCAGCAGCATCTCGGTGCGGGTCACCACCGACAGCCCGGCGAGCAGGCCGCCGATCGCGAGCGAGCCGGTATCGCCCATGAAGATCTTCGCCGGGGCGGCGTTCCACCACAGGAAGCCGACGCAGGCGCCCACCGCCGCTGCCGCCACGACCGCCACGTCGAGCGGGTCACGCACGATGTAGCAGCCGGGGATGAGCTCAGCGGCGCAGTCCTGAGTGAACTGCCAGAAGGACACGATGACGTAGGTCGCGAGCACCATCGCCGCCGATCCGGCCGCCAGCCCGTCCAGCCCGTCGGTGAAGTTCACCGCGTTGGACCAGGCGGACACCAGCAGGTAGCAGAAGAGCACGAATCCGACCGCGCCGAAGGACACCACCGCGATGTCGCGCACGAAGGACAGGTTGGTCGAAGCGGGCGTGATTCCGTTGCTGTCGGGGAACCGCAGCGTCAGCACGGCGAACAGCACGGCGGCGGCGAGCTGCCCCACCAGCTTGGAGGTCTTGTTGAGGCCGAGGTTGCGCTGTCTTCTGATCTTGATCAGGTCGTCGAGGAAGCCGACCATGCCGAGCACGGTGGCCAGCAGCAGCACCAGCAGTGCCGACGCCGTGGGCCCCGAGCCGTTGGTGGCCACCAGCGCACCGAGATAACCCGACCACAGCGCGAGCAGGATCGCCGTCCCACCCATCGTCGGCGTGCCTCGCTTGCTCTGATGGCCCTCGGGCCCCTCCTGGCGGATCTCCTGACCGAAGCCCTGCCGGGTGAACAGCCGGATGAGGTAAGGCGTGAACAGGATGGAGACCGCCAGCGCGACACCGGCAGCGACCAGGATGCTGCTCACCCGCCGCTCCTCTCGGCTGCCGTGTCCGGCGTCACACCTTCGCCCAGCAGGCCGGCTGCGATCCGTTCCAGCCCGGCGGCACGGGACGCCTTGACCAACACGATGTCCCCCGGGGTCAGCTCGGCACGCAGCAGCGCCAGCGCCTCGTCGGCATCGTCGACCAGCACCGGGGGCTGCCCGCCTGCCTCGGTCCGGTCCGCTGCCCGCTGCGCCGGCCGGGCAGCTTCACCGACCACGACCAGTCGATCGATCCCGAGCGCCACCGCCAGCCTGCCCACCTCCTCGTGTGCGCCGTCGGCGGCGTCGCCGAGCTCGGCGATCGGCCCCAGCACCGCCCAGCTGCGCCGCCCGGTCTGCGACATCGCGACCAGCGTCTGCAGCGCCGCGTGCACCGACTCGGGATTGGCGTTGTAGGCGTCGTTGACGACGGTGACCCCGTCGGGCCGGTCGGTGACCTCCATCCGCCACCGAGACGACGGCCGGTAGCCGGCCAGCACTGCGGCGACCTGTGCCGGGGTTGCGCCCAGCTCAAGCGCCACCGCCGCGGCGGCCAGCGCATTGGACACCTGGTGCTCACCGTGCAGCTGCAGCGTCACCGCCGCCTCGCCGGTCGGGCAGACCAGCCGGAAGGCCGGGCGGCCCTGGGCATCGAGTGCGATGTCAGCGGCCCGGACGTCGGCGTCGGGTGTCCGGCCGAACCGGACGACTCGCGCTGTGGTGCGATCCGCCATCGCCGTGACCGCGGGATCGTCGCCGTTGAGCACCGCCAGCCCGGCGGCGGGAAGCGACTCGACGAGCTCTGACTTGGCGCTGGCCACCGCCTGCCGCGAACCGAACTCGCCGAGGTGTGCCGAGCCGGCGTTGAGCACGACCCCGATCGACGGCGGCGCGACCCGGCACAGTGCGGCGATATGGCCCGGGCCGCGGGCGGACAATTCCAGCACCAGGTGCCGGGTGGTCTCATCGACCCGCAGCGCGGTCCACGGGTGGCCGAGCTCGTTGTTGAACGATCCGGGCGGTGCCACCGTGGGGCCCAGCGGCGCCAGCAGCGCCGCGACCACGTCCTTGGTGGACGTCTTGCCTGACGAGCCGGTGATGCCCACAACCCGCAGCCCGCCGGGGCGCAACCGGTCGGTGACGGCGCGGGCCAGCCGCGCCAGCGCGGCGAGCACGGCGGCCCCCGCACCATCGGTGTCGGCCGCCAGCGCAGCGCAGCTCAGCGCGTCGCCAGGATCGGCCGGCCCGACCACCACGGCAGGTACCCCCACGGGCCGGGCGGCGAGTACACCGACCGCACCGGCGGCGACCGCGGCCACCGCGTAGTCGTGCCCGTCGACGTGCTCACCGGGCAGCGCGACGAACAGGCCGCCCGGGCCGAGCCGCCGCGAGTCGAACTCGACGCCGCCGGTGACCCGCTCGCCACCGTCGGCGTCGCGCACCGTGCCGCCGACGACGTCGGCGATCTCGGCCAGGGTCAGCGCGATCACCCCGGCTCCCTGTCGAGCAGGTCGGCTAGCACGTCGGCGTCGGAGAACGGGTGCGTGACGTCGCCCACCTGCTGGCCGGTCTCGTGGCCCTTGCCCGCCACCACGACGGCGTCGCCGGCGCGGGCGACCGCCACGGCAGCGCCGATCGCCGCGGCCCGGTCCCCGATCTCGCGCAGCTCGGCGTGCCCGGCCTCGCGGGCACCGCGCAGCACCGCCGCGCGGATCTCGGCGGGGTCCTCGCTGCGCGGGTTGTCGTCGGTGACGATCAGCAGGTCGGCGGCACGGGCGGCCTCGGCGCCCATCCGTGGCCGCTTGGCGGTGTCGCGGTCACCCCCGCAGCCCAGCACCACGATCACCCGGCCCTGCACCTGGACCCGAACCGCCCCGAGCAGCGCGGCGACCGCGGCGGGCTTGTGCGCGTAGTCGACGACGGCGAGGAAATCCTGGCCACGGTCCACCCGCTGCATCCTGCCCGGGACCTCGGCGATCCCGATGCCGCGGGCCAGCAACCGGGGGTCGGCGCCGGCCGCGTGCCCGCAGGCCATGGCCAGCAGCGCGTCGGTCACGTTGAACGACCCCGGCAGCCGGACGGCCATCGCCACCTCGCACCCGTCCGGCCCCAGCGCCCGGAAGGTCTGCGCGCCCGAGTGCGCGGCCTCGATGTCCTCGGCACGCCAGTCGGCCATCCCGTGCAGCGACACCGTGACCCGGCCGGGCGCCGCGAGCCGGCGGCCCCAGTCGTCGTCGACACAGACAACCTCGCGGGCGGCGCGACCGTCGAACAGCAGCGCCTTGGCCGCGAAGTAGTCCTCCATCCCAGCGTGGAAGTCGAGATGATCCTGCGACAGGTTGCTGAAGGCGCCGACCGCGAAGCCGATGCCACCCACCCGGCCCAGCGCCAGCGCGTGGCTCGACACCTCCATCGGCAGGTGGGTCACACCACGCTCGACCATCACCGCGAGCAGCGCCTGCAGGTCCGGTGCCTCCGGCGTCGTGAACGCGCTGGGCAGCCGCTGCGGGCCGATCCGGGTCTCCACCGTCCCGAGCAGCCCGGTCGCTGCACCGGCCGCCCGCAGGCCCTCCTCGAGTAGGTAGGCGATGGTCGTCTTGCCCGAGGTGCCGGTGATGCCGAGCACGGCCATCCGGGACGACGGATCGCCGTGAATCCGGGCCGCCAGTGGACCGAGCACCGCCCTCGGCTCGGGATGGACCAGGACCGGCACCCCGGCATCGGCAACCGGCAGCCGCGCGGCACCGGCAGGGTCGGTGAGCACCGCGGCTGCGCCCGCTGCCAGCGCGTCACCGGCGAAATCGGCGCCGTGCGGGCGGCCCGCGCCCCCCATGCTCGGCAGCGCGGCGAACAGGTCACCCGGCCGCACCTGCTGGGCCCGCAGGGTCGCACCGGTGACCGCGGCACCGGTCGCGGCCGACGGCACGGCCAACCCGAGTAATTCGGCGAGGGCGGCCAGCGGGACGGGTGTGGTCAGCGTGGGCCGCAACGGTGTCGTGGAAGTCGGCGGGGGCGTCACTTGAGGGTCACGTCCGGGGTCGTGTCGGCGGTGTCGGCGGTGCGGTCGTCCAGCGGTGCTGGCTGGCAGCGGGCACGCGGAAGGTTACCGGCGCGGCGCACCCATCCCGGCCCGGACCCCGGTCCCGCCACGGTCGCAGTGAAGGGCGCCTGCACTGCCACTGCCGGCTACCGCCCGCCGTGAAGGGCACCTGCACTGCGTCGGAGGCCGTGCAGGTGCCCTTCACGGCAGCGTGAGGGTGGCAACCGGGCTGGGGCGGGGGGACAGCGGTATCTGGTGGCGCTGTGCCAGGTACGAGGCGATGTCGTGGAACAACGGCGCCGCGCTGGTCCCGCCGTCGGGGTTGTCGAGCACGATGCCGACGACGAACCGGGGGTCCTGCGCGGGCAGCATCCCGGCGAATGTGATCCAGTACTCCGAGCTGCTGTAACACCCGCATGCCGGGTCCACCTGCTGCCCGGTGCCGGTCTTGGCGGCGATCCGATAGCCAGCGAGTCCGGCGGCCGGAGCGGTGCCCTGCTGTCCGGGCTCGTCCTGCACCACCGCCTGCAGCATGTCCCGCACCGTGCCCGCGGTCTGCGGGCTCACCACCCGGATACCTTCGGGCCGCGGCCGCTGGGTGCGGGTCCCGTCCGACGCGATCTCGGCACGGACGATGCGCGGCGGCACCCGCACCCCGTCGTTGGCGATGGTCTGGTACATCCCGGCCAGCTGCAGCACGGTCATCGACAGGCCCTGGCCGATGGGCAGGTTCGCGAAGGAGCTCCCGGACCACTGCTCGCGGGGCGGCAGCCGCCCGCCGCTCTCGCCCGGCAGGCCGACGCCGGTGGGGCGGCCGAGCCCGAAGCGTTCGACCATCTCCATGAACCGCTGCTCGCCCACCCGCTGCGCGGTGAGCAGGGTGCCCACGTTCGAGGACATGGCCAGCACCCCGGTGAAGGTCATGTCCAGCGTGCCGTGCGACCACGCGTCGCGGACGGTGCGATCGGCGATCTCGATCTGGCCCGGTACCCGCAACACGGTGTCCGGCTCCACCAGGCCGTGCTCGATGGCCGCCGCCCCGGTGATGACCTTGTTCACCGAGCCGGGTTCGAACGGCTCCGCGACCGCGACGTTGCCCAGGTCGTCCGGGTCGGCCTCGGCGAGGTTGGTCGGGTCGAACGTCGACCCGTTGGCCATCGCGTGCACCTCGCCGGTCTGCGCATCGAGCACGACGGTGCTCGCGCTCTGCGCACCTTGGCGCCTCGCGTAGTCCTCGGTCAGCTGCTGCACGACGTACTGCAGGTCGGCGTCGAGGGTGAGCTCGAGGTCGGTGCCGGGTACCGGTGGGCGGACCGCGCGCTCGCTGCCGGGGATCACGGTGTCCTCACCCTCGGCGGTGTCGACCACCCGGCGCCCGTCCACACCTGCCAGCAGGGTGTCGGCGAAGTTCTCCAGCCCGACCAGGCCCCGGACCTTCTGCTCGTCGGAGCGCCAGTTCGCCACGCCCAGCAGGTTCGCCGCGAGCTCGCCGCCCGGGTACTGGCGGACCTCGCGGTACTCATCGCTGATCTCGGGGAAGTCCTGCTGGATCGCCCGAGCCTGTGCCGGTTCGACGATGTCGGCCAGCCGCACCACGGTCTGGTCACTCGACAACTTGCCGAGCACCTCCCGCTCGGTGACCTGCCCGCCCAGCACCTCGGCCACCCGGCGGGCCATGGCCGCCTTGTGTGCCTGCGGATCCGCGCCGACCTCGCGCTGCTCCGTGACGATCCGGTTCGGCATGGCGTAGAGGGTGCGCGCCTCGGTGCTGAACGCCAGCGGGGTGCCGTTGCGGTCGGTGACGGTGCCGCGCTCGGCAGGCAGCAGCTCTACCGTGGTGCGCTGGCCGGCAGCCTTGGCGGCGAGCTCCCCGGCCTCCAGGCCCTGCACCTGCACCAGCTTGAGGCCGGCCGCCACGAGCGCGACGATCAGCACGATGCGGCCGATCGCGAGCCGCGCTCGTGCCGCGCCGCCGGAGGCCCGCGACACCGGAGGTGGCCGGCGGGCCGCCGGTGCCGCTCGTGGCGGGCGGCGCTCCATCACCGCTCCCCTGGCGGCTGCCCGGATGCCGGGAGGGCCTGCTGCTCCGGTGCGGGTTCCGGCTCGGGCTCCGGTGCAGGCTCCGGTGCAGGCTCGGGCTCGGGTTCGGGCTCGGGTTCGGGTTCGGGTTCGGGCGACGGGGTGGCAGCTGGCGGCGGTGGCGGGGCCGTCGCCGGTGTCGGCTCCCCCACGACGGCGACGGCGCCGTCAGGACGCACGACGAGACGGGCCGGCTCGCCCGCCGGCACCATCCCCAGCTCCCGCGCGCGCCGGGCGAGCTGCGGAGCGGTCTCGAGCGTCGCCACCTGCCGGCTGAGCCGTTCGGAATGCTCGGCGAGGTTGCGAGCCTCGGTCTGGGCCTCCTGTAGCCGGTAAGAGTCACCTGCCGCGGCGGTCGACAACCACAGCGTGGCCACCAGCCCGGCGCACAGCAGCACCATGACCAGCACAACGACCCGGGCGCGGCTGCCGGGGGCCTCGGGTTCGGATCCCAGTGCCAGCCAGCGATCGGTGCGCTGGGCCCGCCGTGCATATGCCCGCTCGACTGCCGCCGAGCGGGCACGCCCGGACCCGGACCCGCGGTGACGTGTCGGTGCGCCCCGGGTGGACCTGGCAGGCGCTGCAGTGCGTGCCGGTGCGGTCACGACGTCACCTCCGGGCCGTGGTCGGCACGCGAGGAAGCGATCGGTGCGATCCGCTCGACGGCGCGCAACCGCACCGAGGCCGCTCGCGGGTTGGACTCGGACTCCTCCGGCGTCGCCTGCTCAGCACCCCGCGTGAGCAGCCGCAGCTGCGGACCGTGACCGGGCAGCTCGACGGGCAGCCCGGGCGGAGTACGCGACGTCGCCAGTTGTGCCAGCGCCCGCTTGACGATGCGGTCCTCGAGCGACTGGTAGGACAGCGCCACCAGCCGGCCACCGACAGCCAGCACGCTCAGCGCGGCGGGAACGGCCGTGCGCAACACGTCGAGTTCGCCGTTGACCTCCACGCGCAGTGCCTGGAAGGTCCGCTTGGCGGGATGGCCACCGGTGCGGCGAGTGGCAGCGGGTACCGCCCGGTAGACGAGCTCGACCAGGCGGGCGCTGGTGTCGAACGGCCGGTGCTCCCGCTCTACAGCGATCGCGGTGGCTATGCGCTTGGCGAACCGCTCCTCGCCGTATTCGCGCAGCACCCGGGTGAGGGCGGCCACCGGGTAGGTGTTGAGGACGTCGGCTGCGGTCGGGCCGGAGGTCGGATCCATCCGCATGTCCAGCGGAGCGTCCCGCGCATACGCGAAGCCCCGCTCCGGGTCGTCGAGCTGCAGCGACGAGACCCCGAGGTCGAAGAGCACGGCGTGCACCTCACTGATGCCGAGCCGTTCCAGCACCTCGGGCAGCCGGTCGTAGCCGGCGTGCACCGGATGCAACCGGGCGGCGTGGTCGCGCAGCCGCTGCACCGCGAGGCCGAGTGCCTGCGGGTCGCGGTCGAGCCCGACCACGTGCAACTCGGGATGCGCGTCGAGCAGCGCTGCGGCATGCCCGCCGAGACCGAGGGTGGCGTCCACCGCGACCGGAGAGCTCGCGGTGGCCAGCGCCGGGGCTATCAAGTCGAGGCAGCGGTGCAGCAGGACGGGCACGTGCCGGGCACCACCGTTGTCCGGGCCACCGCTGTCCGGGCCACCGCGCCCTGGCTCGACCACTGCCGCAGTCCCTCCGCTCACCGGCACTCCCTCGTTGCATCGCCGACCGCTGCTGCCGTACCGGCCCCGGTGCCGCGAGGTCTCCGTCCGCTACCTGCGGTCCTGGCGCCGGGGAAGGTGCGTCAGGGCCGGCTCGAGCTCTCGCAGACGGAGGCCTCGCGGCACCGGGTGGCTTGTCCGCCCGGAGTCGCCTCCGGACGTGGCCGTCCGGTCAGAACACTCCGGGTAGCACCTCCTCCTGCGCCTGCGCGTAGGACTCCTCGTGGTCGGCGAGATAGCGCTCCCACGCAGCGCCGTCCCAGACCTCCAGTCGAGTGATCGCTCCGATCACCACGCACTCCTTGGCCAGTCCCGCATAGCGCCGCAGCTCCGGAGCGATCGAGATGCGGCCCTGCCCATCGGGTCGCTGCTCGTCGGTGCCCGCGAACAGATAGCGCTGATAAGCCCGCACCGCTTCGTTCGTGAACGGTGCCGAGGCCACCTTGCGGGCCATGTCCTCGAACTCCGCGCGGGGGAAGACGTAAAGGCAGTGGTCCTGTCCCTTGGTGATCATCAGCCCCCCTGCGAGTGCGTCACGGAACTTCGCCGGCAAGGTCAGCCGGCCCTTGTCGTCGAGCCGAGGGGTGTGCGTACCCAGGAACATGGGTCACCACCTCCCCACCAGCCCGGGTGGACCGGTCATGGAGCACCCTTGCGCCCCACCATCAGCCACGGTACCCCACTTCCAACCACTGTCAACGGGAAAATGCGTGTGACGGGGACCGCTGTCAGCTCCCGCCGCAGGTCAGCGGTAGTGGGGCTGGGTGGGAGGTCCGCCCTCCGGGGCAAGTCGCCAACGCGGCGTTCGGGTAACCTCGCTGCCGCAAGGCCGCGTTGGGGGCAGCGCGAGGGCGGCATACTGGCTCACGTGGTGCGCATTCTGACCCTCGCGCTGGCCGTACTCGCCGTGGTGCTGCTACTGGGTGGGGCGATGTGGGGGCTGCAACGTCGGCTGATCTATTTCCCGGACCAGCGGCTGCCCCCGGTGGCCGAGGTACTGCCGGGTGGTCGCGAGGTCACGCTGGACACCGCTGACGGGCTTGCGCTGCAGGCCTGGTTCATCCCGCCGAGCGGGCCCGATCGCGGGATGGGTGTGCTGGTGGCGCCGGGCAACGGCGGCGACCGGGCCGACCGCGCCCCGCTCGCACGTCGGCTGGCTGCGGCCGGCTTCGCGGTGTTGCTGCTCGACTACCGCGGCTACGGTGGCAATCCCGGCAGCCCCGACGAGGAGGGCCTGGTCCGCGACGCCCGCGCGGCCCACCGCTACCTGACCGGAGCGGCAGGATTCCCCGCAGACCGGTTGATCTATTTCGGCGAGAGCCTCGGCGGCGCGGTGCTGACCCGGCTCGCCACCGAGCACCCGGCCGGCGGGCTGCTGCTGCGGTCCCCATTCACCGACCTGGCTGCGGTAGGGCGACACCACTACCCGGTGTTACCGGTGCGCACGCTGCTACGTGACCGGTTCCCGGTCGCCGGGCCGATCGGCGGGGTCACCGTTGCGACCACGGTGGTATACGGCACAGCCGACTCGGTGGTGCCGCCCGAACAGAGCCGCGACGTCGCGGCGGCAGCCGGCGGGCCGGTGGAGGTCACGGCGGTCACGGGAGCCGATCACAACGACCGGGCGCTGCTCGACGGCGACATGCTCGTCACGGCGCTCGTCGAGCTCGCGCAGCGGATCGAGCCCCGCTGACCACCCTGCAGCGCGTTCAGCGCTCCTCGAAGCGCCGCCGGAAACGTTCCTCCATCCGCTGCGCGAGTGAGCTCTTCCCACCGCCTGATTGCTCCGGACCGTCACCTTGCCCCTTGGCGGGCTCGCTGTCCTGACCCCTGGCGAAGATCGCGACAACCGCGCCGGTGAACATGACCAGGAACCCGGCCACGCTCATCACCGGGAAGTCGCCGACCCACAAGCTCCTGACGACGGCACCGACGACGAGCAGCAGCAGCCCCAGCACGAACAGCGCGATCCCCTGCAAGCGCCGGCGGCGGGAGGGACTGCGCATCCGTCCGCCCCGCACGTTCGAGGCGAACTTCGGATCCTCTGCATAGAGCGCGCGCTCGATCTGGTCGAGCAGACGCTGCTCGTGCTCGGAGAGTGGCATCGCTCCTCCTCCGGCACTCCAAGCGACAATTGCCGGTATCGACGGTATCGACGGTAACCGCCGGGCCCGGCGGGCGCCCAACGTGGGCACCCACTCCTAAGGATACGAGCCCGCGGCGACGGCGACTACCCGAACCGCTCACACGATTTGTTGGCACGACGTGATTTGTTGGCACGACTTCGTGGCACGACTTCGTGGCACGGCTCACTCAGGCCGCGGCGCCACAGCAGGTCGAGGTCCCGCGTCGAGCAGGGTCGCGGGACGGACCGCGGCTGCCCCGAAGCGGGACCGAGCGGCATCCGCGGCACGCTCGGCCTCCGACCAGCCCGGGCCCATCTCATCGAGCGTGCGCTGCTCGCCCCCCTCGCCTGCGACCAGCTGCTCGATGCGGACCCCGAGCAGCCGGATGCTGGTTGCGACGGGCAGGTGCACGTCGAGCAGCTCGCCGGCCACTGCCAGGATCGCGCGCCCACCGTCGGTCGGCTCGGCCAGCGTCCGGCAGCGGGTGATCGTGGTGAAGTCGGGGTAGCGCAGCTTGAGCGCCACCGTGAGGCCGCGCAGCCCACGGCGGCGCAGCGTCGCCGCGGTCCGCTCCACCAGTCGCAGCAGCTCGCGGCGCAGCGCCGCCCGGTCAGCGACGTCGACATCGAAGGTCTCCTCGGCGCCCACCGACTTCTCCGGTGAGTCCGGCACCACCCGGCGCTCATCGTGACCCTGTGCCAGCGCCTGTAGGTGCTCGGCTGCGGCGACGCCGAGGGACCGCCGCAATGCCGGCAGCGGGGTCGCGGCGACCTCGGCGACGGTCCGGCAGCCGAGCCGGTGCAACGCCGCCGCGGTCCGTGCCCCGACACCCCACAGCGCCGAGACCGGCAGCGGGCGCAGGAACTCCAGCACCCCATCGGCGGGCACGACCAGCAGTCCGTCCGGCTTGGCCATCCCCGAGGCGAGCTTGGCGGCGAACTTGCTCGGCGCCACCCCGACCGAGCAGGTGACCCAATGTGCGTCGAATACCTGCCCGCGGATCCACTCCCCGACCATCGCCGGGCTCATCCCCAGCCGCCGCAACGAGCCCGACACGTCGAGGAACGCCTCGTCCAGCGACAGCGGCTCGACCAGCGGCGTGATCGAGCGGAACAGCCGCATCACGCCGGTCGAGACCTCGGTGTAGTGGGGGAAGTGCGGCGGCACGAACACCGCCTGCGGGCACAACCGGCGCGCCCGTGCTGCGGGCATCGCCGAGCGCACCCCGTACGTCCGAGCCTCGTAGCTCGCCGAGAGCACCACGCCCCGGGTGCTACCCCCGGCGACGACCACCGGCAGTCCGGCCAGCTCCGGCCGCTCCCGGACCTCGACCAGGGCGTAGAAGGCGTCCATGTCGACGTGCAGCACCCCGCAGCCGGTGTCGTCCGGCCGGGCGCCACCCCGGTCCGGCTGCCGGGGCAGCTCCCCGCTGCGTCCCACGCTGCCCCCTTCCTGGCCCGTAGCGCCATACGCGGACTCATGGTGCCACCGCGCGGCGGGCGATCGCGTGCAACCGCGTCGCGATGTCGCGCAGCGGGACCCGGTCAGCGGCGGCGAGCTCCAGCTCGGTAAGCGCCTCGGCCGCACCGGGGTGTGCTTCCAGCACTCCGCCCGGCACCAGGTCGGCGACCACCCCGTCGCCCTGCACCAGTTCCACGGCCAGCCCGGCGCGTTCCAGCAGGGCGGTCAGCCCGACGGTGTCGAACCGCCGGACGACCGGATCCGCCCCGCCGAGGCAGCCGTCGGGATCGTGCAGCAGTTGCCGCGCCTCGGACAGCCGGCCCGCCAGGGCCCGTCCCAGCAGGGCCGCGTAGCGGTTGGACACCAGCACCGAGATCGCGCCCCCCGGTGCCGCCGCGGCTGCCAGCGCCGCGACAGCCACCGAGGCATCCTCCACCACCTCGAGCACACCATGGCCGAGCACCAGGTCGGCACTGCCCGCACCGACCACGTCGGCGAGGGTGTCCGCATCCCCCTGCAACGGGGTGATCCGCTGCTGCACGTCCGCCTCGGCAGCTCGCCGCCGCAACGTGGCGAGCGCGTTCGGGCTCGGGTCGACGACGGTCACCACGCAGCCGGCACGGGCCAGCGGCACTGCCCAGCCCCCGCTGCCCCCGCCGACGTCGAGCACCCGCGGGTCGGCGTCGAGCCGGTCCCGGGCCGCCGCGACCTCGGCCTCCAGCGCGCGGTGCACCGCAGGCGCTCGCATAGCGCGCACCCTACGGGTCGGCGGCGCCGCTACCGGAAGCACCATAGGGTGGACGGGTGCGAAGCTTGGCCGTGCTCAGCCTCAAGGGAGGTGTGGGCAAGACGTCGGTGGTGCTCGGCCTGGCCGGGGCGGCGCTGCAGCGCGGTGCCCGCACCCTCGTCGTGGACCTGGACCCGCAGGGCAACGCCACCGCCGCCCTCGAACCGGGCGCGACCAGCGCGACGGTGGCCGACGTCCTGGTCGACCAGAATCGCTCGACGCTCGAGCGGGCGATCGCACCGAGCGCCTGGGGACCGGGTCTCGACGTGCTGGTCGGGGCGGAGGCGGCCGAGGGCCACAATCGTCCAGACCCCGACGCCAAGCGGCTCGGCCGGCTAGCCAGGTCGCTGTCGAGGCTCGACTCGCTGCGCGACCCTGCCGGCGACGACGGCGTGCCGCCCTACCGGTTGGTGCTGATGGACTGCCCCCCGTCGCTGGGCCAGCTCACCCGGTCAGCGCTGGTCGGTGCCGATCGGGCGCTGCTGGTGACCGAGCCGACGATCTTCGCGGTGACCGGGGCACAGCGCGCCTTAGAGGCGGTGGAGACCGAGCGCGAACACAACCCCCACCTGCAGCCGCTGGGGGTGGTGGTCAACCGGGTGCGGATGCGGTCGATGGAGCACTCGTACCGGATCGAGGAGCTGCGGGCGATCTTCGGCCCGCTCGTACTGTCCAACGTGCTGCCCGACCGTTCGGCGGTACAGCATGCCCAGGGCGCCTGCCTGCCGGTGCAGCACTGGGACACCCCGGGAGCGCGGGAGATGGCGGCCGCGTTTGACGTGCTGCTGTCCAGGGTGCTGCGCACCACGCGGCTGCGGCGCCGTGGCAGTGACGACCCGGGCGGCTCCGCCGAACGCTGACGGCTCAGGCGAACACCTGCCAGCCCGGCGCTCGGCGCTGAGCTACACCCACTCCGACGTCACGGGTCACGCTTGGCCGGGCTGTTGCTGGCCCTGCGGGGGGTTCTGCTGGGGCTGGGGGTCTTGCTGGGGCTGGGGGGTGGGCGTCGCACCCTGTTGGCCGCCCTCAATCTCACCGGCCATCGATGCGCCGTGCATCGATGCGCGGATCTGCTCCAGCCTGGAGTGCCCCGCCATCTCGGTGGTGGACTGCTGCACCTCGAGCATCCGGCCCTGCACTGAGTTCTCCGCGAGCTCGGCCGAGCCGACCGCGTTGGCGTAGCGCCGCTCGATCTTGTCGCGAACATCGTCGAGCGAGGGGGTGCTGTCCGATGAGGTGACCTCGGTCATCGATCGTAGCGAGGACGAGACCTGCTCCTGCATCTTGGCCTGCTCGAGCTGCGACAGCAGCTTGGTGCGCTCGGCGATCTTCTGCTGCAGCGCCATCGAGTTGCGCTCGACGGCCTGCTTGGCCTGCCCTGCCGCTTGCAGCGACTGGTCGTGCATGGTCTTGAGATCCTCGACGGACTGCTCGGCGGTCACCAACTGCGCCGCGAACGCCTCCGCGGAGTTCTCGTACTGCTGCGCCTTCTGCACGTCACCGGCTGTCCGGGACTCCTCGGCGAGCACCAGCGCCTGCCGCGCCGAGGATTGCAGCTTCTCGATCTCGCCCAGTTGCCGGTTGAGCTTCATCTCGAGCTGCCGCTGGTTGCCGATAACCGCGGCGGCCTGTTGCGAGAGCGCCTGATGCTGTCGCTGCGCTTCCTCGATGGCCTGCTGGATCTGCACCTTCGGGTCCGCGTTCTCGTCGATCTTCGACGAGAACGCCGCCATGAGGTACTTCCAGAACTTCACGAACGGGTTGGCCATCTCCTCCGCCTGCCTCCTCGAACGACTGTACCCGGGGGAACGACTCGACCCCGGGTCCGCACCGCAGCTGCCCTCGGCAGAGACCGGGTACTGGACCATCGTGGCAGGTGCACGACGGTGTAATCCACACGGCCCGGCAGATCTCCGGTGCAACCCTGATCGGGCTCAGGCTGCCGCGCCGATCACCGACCGCCGACCGGCGGTCCGGCCGCCTGCCGGCGGGTGGACCTGACCCAGCCGCAGGCCGGACATCCCGTCGCCGGTGGTCATCACCAGCCGGCCGTCCTCGGTACGGTTGCTCGGCGTTGCCGCCGGGCGCTGCTCGCCGGACGACGCGGTATCGACCAGCTCGTCGGGAACCGTGTCGGGCACCTGTGGTAGGAAACCGGGGCCCACGTCACCGGCGACCCGGACGAGCAGCTCGTCGAGCGGCAGCTCGAGCGCGCCGCAGATGGACGCCAGCAGCTCGCTGGATGCCTCCTTGCGACCGCGCTCGACCTCCGAGAGGTAACCGAGGCTGACCCGTGCCGCGCGTGACACCTCGCGCAACGTGCGCTGCTGGTACGTGCGGGTCCGACGCAACCGGTCGCCGATCGCCTCCCGCAGTAAGACGGTCATCGCGGGCCCTCCCGTTCCTCCGCCGGACAGAGCTGTCCAGACATTGCTACTCCACCGTACCGAGACGTCGGCCCGAAGGCCCGACGGCACGGGTCCGCCCTCGGTGAACGCGACGGCCGGGGACGATCATTCCGCACCGCGATTTCTTCGCCGACCACGGTCACGACGTGACCAGGATACGTCGGGCAGTGGCGCGCAACCGCAGCGCGCGCACAAGATAGTCGACTCCGGTGATGACCGTCAGCGCGACGGCGATGCCCATGGCCGACCACAACACCGGGTCGGCGGTGGCGCCAAACGGCAGGACGTAGAGCACGATCGCGATGCCCTGCGCGAACGTCTTGATCTTTCCGCCGTGGCTCGCGGGGATCACACCGTGGCGCAGCACCCAGAATCGCAGCGCGGTCACACCCAGCTCGCGGCCGGCGATGAGGAGGGTGACCCACCACGGCAGCTCACCGAGCGCGCTCAGCCCCACCAGCGCGGATCCGGTCAGCGCCTTGTCCGCGATCGGGTCCGCGACCTTGCCGAAGTCGGTGACCTGCCCGCGGCGGCGGGCGAGATCGCCATCGAGCCGGTCGGTCATCGAGGCGATCAGGAAGAGCAGGGCGGCGACCATCCGCCAGAACGGATCGGTGCCGTCGTCGACGAGCAGTGCCAGCAGGAACAGCGGCACCATCGCCAGCCGGGACATGGTCAGCATGTTGGCCAGGTTCCACAGCGGCACCTCACCGACCTGCGCGGGGCTGTCCCGGGACGGTGGTGTCATGGCGAATCCCCGGTCCCCACGAGCATCTCTACCGGCTCGACCACGAGGTCGACCCCCTCGGCTGCCACCACCCAGCATCGCACCAGGTCGCCGACGGCGAACGGGTCGGCGCCCCGGCCGGACAGCACGCACTCGCCGTCCGCCTCAGGTGCCTGGTGCTCGGCCCGTCCCGCAGTCTCATCCTCGCCGGCGGTTCCGTCGGACACGGCCTCGATCAGCACCTCGACGACCTCCCCGACGCGCTCCTCGGCGCGTTGCCCGGTGAGCTGCTCTGCCAGCGCGGCGACGCGCTCCACCCGCTCGGTGATGGTGTCCTCGTCGTGGCGGCCTGCCAGCCTTTCGGCCTCGGTGCCGTCCTCCTCGGAGTAGCCGAACACACCGATGGCGTCGAGCCGGGCCTCGGTGAGGAAGCGCTCCAGCTCGGCCACGTCGGCCTCGGTCTCCCCCGGAAAGCCCACGATGACGTTGCTGCGGGCACCGGCGCGCGGGGCCAGCGCCCGGATCTGGTCCAGCAGCCCGAGGAACTGCTCCCGGGACCCGAAGCGACGCATCCGGCGCAGCACCGGCTCGCTGGCGTGCTGGAACGATAGATCGAAGTAGGCCGCGACCCCGGGCGTCCCCGCGATCGCACGGAGCAACGACGGCCGCGTCTCTGCCGGCTGCAGGTAGGACACCCGGGTGCGCAGTATGCCCGGCACCGCGGCCAGCCCGGTGAGCAACTCCTCCAGCGCGCCGGGACGCCCGAGGTCCTTGCCGTAGGAGGTCGAGTTCTCGCTTACCAAAACCAGCTCGCGGACGCCCTGGCAGGCCAGCCACCCAGCCTCGGCGAGCACCTCATCGGGCGGACAGGAGACGAATGCGCCGCGAAACGACGGGATCGCGCAGAACGCGCAGCGGCGGTCGCAGCCCGATGCGATCTTCAGTGGTGCGACCGGGGAGTGATCGAGGCGCCGGCGCGGGATCGAGCTGGGCGCGAAGGGCACCCAGCCGTGGCCGGGCAGCGGCGCCCGCGACAGCGCTGCCGGGCGGGCGACCGGGGTGATCGGGAGCAACGTCCGCCGGTCGACGGGCCGGTGCGCGGGGACGGCCCGACCGGCCAGCACATCGCGCAGCCGCTCGCCGAGCTCGGGGTAGGAGTCGAAGCCCAGCACCGCGTCGGCCTCGGTGAGGCTGTCGGCGAGCTCACCGCCGTAGCGCTCGGCAAGGCAGCCCACCGCCACGACCTTGGCCCCGGAATCGGCGGCGGCGAGCACGGTGTCGATCGAGTCCTTCTTCGCCGACGCCACGAACGCGCAGGTGTTGACGACCACCACGTCGGCCGGATCTGCGGTGTCGGGGTCGGACTCCGGATCCACGAGGTCGAACCCGTCGCCGCTGAGCCGCCCGGCCAGCTGCTCGGAGTCGACCTCGTTGCGCGCGCAGCCGAGGGTGAGCAGCGCGACGCGGGGCGGCGTGGCGGGGGTGGGCATGCTTGCAGGGTATCGGTCCATTGCAGCGATCCGGGTGGCCGATACCCTGCCGCCGTGCCCTGGCGCCCCACCGACCCCACAGTCACCGTGCGCCGGGCCAGGATCGGCGACGTCCGGGCGATCAAGGAGCTGATCGACCACTACTCCGGGCAGGTGTTGCTCGCCAAGCAACTCGTCACGCTCTACGAGGACGTCCAGGAGTTCTGGGTCGCGCACCGGTCGGGCGACCTGGTCGGGTGCGGGGCGCTGCACGTGCTCTGGGAGGACCTCGCCGAGATCCGCACGCTGGCCGTACACCGGTATGCCCGCGCTCACGGCGTCGGTCACGTTCTGGTCGACCGGCTGGTGGACCAGGCGCGCGAGCTGGGGCTGCGGCGGGTGTTCGTGCTCACCTTCGAGGAACAGTTCTTCGCCCGGCACGGATTCGTCGAGATCGACGGCGCTCCGGTCAGCAACGAGGTGTACGACGAGATGCGCCGCTCCCACGACGAGGGCGTCGCCGAGTTCCTCGACCTGCCTTACGTCAAGCCCAACACTCTAGGCAACACGCGAATGCTGCTCGAGCTCTGAGTCACCGTCCACGCCGCGAGGAGCTCAATCGTCGTCGTCGACGGCGGAGCCCGGGCCGCCCCGGATCGAGTAGAGCAGGCCGTCGAGTTCGTCGGGCTTGACGAGCACATCACGCGCCTTCGAGCCCTCCGATGGACCGACGACCTCGCGATTTTCCAGCAGGTCCATCAGCCGGCCCGCCTTGGCGAAGCCGACCCGTAGCTTGCGCTGCAGCATCGAGGTCGACCCGAACTGCGACGTGATGACGAGTTCGGCGGCCTGCAGCAGCACGTCGAGATCGTCGCCGATGTCGGGGTCGATCTCGCGCTGCTCGCCCTGCTTGGCGGCGGTGACACCCTCGGTGTAGTCGGGCGTGGCCTGGTCCTTAGTGAAGGCCACGACCCCGAAGATCTCCTCGTCGGTGACGAACGCCCCCTGGACCCGCACCGGCTTCGACGCACCCATCGGCAGGTAGAGCGCATCGCCCATGCCGATGAGTTTTTCGGCACCAGGCTGGTCGAGGATCACCCGGGAGTCGGTCAGCGAGGACGTGGAGAACGCCAGCCGCGACGGCACGTTGGTCTTGATCAAGCCGGTGACCACGTCGACCGAGGGGCGCTGGGTGGCCAGTACCAGGTGGATCCCCGCCGCCCTGGCCTTCTGCGTGATCCGTACCACGGCGTCCTCGACGTCGCGCGGCGCGGTCATCATCAGATCGGCGAGCTCGTCGACGATGGCCATGATGTAGGGGTAGGGCCGGTATGCCCGCTCGGATCCGGGCGGCGTCGTGATCTCGCCGGAGCGCACCTTGCGGTTGAAGTCGTCGATGTGGCGAACCCTGCTGACCTGCATGTCCTGGTATCGCTGCTCCATCTCGTCGACCAGCCAGGCCAGCGCAGCGGCCGCCTTCTTGGGCGACGTGATGATCGGGGTGATCAGGTGCGGGATGCCCTCGTAGGGCGTCAACTCGACCATCTTCGGGTCGATGAGGATCATCCGCAACTCATCGGGGGTTGCCCGCGCCAGCAGCGAGACGAGCATGGAGTTGACGAAGCTCGACTTGCCGGATCCGGTGGACCCGGCGACCAACAGGTGCGGCATCTTGGTCAGGTTCGCCGACACGAAGTGGCCCTCGATGTCCTTGCCGAGCCCGATCATCATCGGGTGCTGATCGCGCCGCGAGAACGCGGATCGCAGCACGTCGCCGAGGCGCACCATCTCACGGTCGGTGTTGGGCACCTCGATACCCACCGCGGACTTACCCGGGATGGGCGCCAGCAGGCGCACGTTGTCGGTGGCGGCCGCGTAGGCGATGTTGCGGGTCAGCTGGGTGATCTTCTCGACCTTGACTCCCGGGCCCAGCTCCACCTCGTAGCGGGTCACGGTGGGTCCCCGGGTGAACCCGGTGACCTGCGCGTCGATCCCGAACTGGTCGAGCACGCCGGTGATCGCCTCGATCATCGCGTCGTTGGCCTTGCTGCGTGACTTCGGTGGCTGGCCCTCGGTCAGCAGCTTCGGCGGCGGCAGCCGGTAATCGCCCTCGACGGTGCGCTCGATCGTCAGACCGGCGGCCGGTTTGCTCTCGGCCGGGGGGGCCGCGACGGCGTCGGTCGAAGCCCGCTTGCCGGGCTCGGACTCCGATGCGTTCTCGGCGCCGTCGGCGAACGCCGCGGCGGTCTGCGCGGCCTGCCTGCGGCGCGCCGGGCGCCGCAACCGGGTCGTCTCGGCGTCACCCGACGGTGCCGCCTCGTCGGCTTGGTCGGTGGTGACCGGGGTGGCGCCGACGAGCTGCCGCAGCCGGTCCGGTACACCGCGCACCGAGGTCCCGGTCAGCACGAGCAGGCCGTAGCCCGCCAGCAGCACCAGCAGCGCGACCGCGACCCAGCCGGTGAAGCCGTCGGCCAGCGGGTCAGCGGCCAGAAAGCCCACGACTCCGGCGGCACCGGCACGGCCTGCCGAATCTTCTGGTGACCCGGCAGCGAGGTGCCACAGGCCGAGCGTCCCCAGCACGAGCAGCAGCGAGCCCACGACCAGCCGCGGCCGGGCCTCGGGATCCGGATCTGTGCGCATCAGCATCACTGCCACAGCGGCGAGCACGACCGGCAGCAGCACGGCGGGGGACCCGATGGCAGCGCGCAGGCCGAGCTGCACGCCGGCGCCGACCGGGCCGCCCGCCGCCCACCACACGCCCGCGGCGGCCACCACGGCGAGCGCGATCAGCACCAGGGCAACCCCGTCGCGGCGGTGCGCGGCGTCCAGTTCACGGGTCTTCCCGACCGCCCTGGCCGCACTGCCGGCAGTGCGGGCGAGCAGCCCCCAGATCCCGGCCACTCCACGATGGACGGCCGGACCCAGCACCCCGCGGCGCGAGCGGGCCGCGGGACGGCGGGCCCGCGGTTTCCTCGATGACCCGCTCGAGTTCCGGCGTACCGGAGCGTTGCTACGGGCCCCGCTGGTCTTCGTGGTCGTCCCTGCCATACCCCACACCGTAGCCCGACCGTCCCCTTCTTCCCCAGGAACAACGAGCGCAACAACCGTCACACCGGTAACATCCGTCGGCGCCCGCTGTCTGCTCACCGGTTCGCGCTCCCGCCGTGAAGGGCACCTTCACGACGTCCGAGGCCGTGAAGGTGCCCTTCGCGGCGGCCAACACCGAGATCGTGGCACTCGACAATTGCAAGGCCAGCGTCGACACGCCGAGCCGAACGGTGTCAGCCGTGGACCGGGATCACCGTCGGCACGATCATCGGGCGCCGCCGGTAACGGTCGGCCACCCAGCGGCCCACCACCCGGCGCACCGCCTGCGCGATCCGGTGGGCATCGGCGATGCCCTCGGTCTCGGTGCGGGACAGTTCCATCTCGATCAGCGGGAGGACCTCGTCGAGCGCCTTGGGATCGTCGGAGAACCCGCGCCCCGACACCGTGGGCGGTGCGACCGCCCGCCCCGTGCCTTCCTCCACCGCGATCGTGATCGCGATGAAGCCGCCCTCCCCCAGCACCAGCCGATCCGACAGCGTCGACTCCCCCACATCGCCGACCGAAAGCCCGTCCACGTAGACCTCGCCGATCTCGACGCGACCGCTGACAGCCGCCGTGCCGTCGATCAGGTCGACGACCACACCGTCCTCGGCGATCACGACGTTGCGGGCCGGGACGCCGGTGCGGGTGGCCAGCGTGGCGTTGGCGCGCAGGTGGCGCCACTCGCCGTGCACCGGCATGACGTTCGACGGCCGGACCGCGTTGTAGAGGAACAGCAGCTCGCCGGCCGAGGCGTGTCCGGAGACGTGCACGGCCGCGGTCCCCTGGTGCACCACGGCGGCGCCCAGCCGGGTCAGGCCGTTGACGACGCGCCACACCGCGGTCTCGTTGCCCGGGATCAGCGAGGATGCGAGCACCACGGTGTCGCCCTGGCGGATCCGGATCTGCCGGTGGTCACCGCGGGCCATCCGCGACAGCGCCGACAGTGGCTCACCCTGCGAGCCGGTCGAGACGAACAGCACGTCGTGCTCGGGCATGGCCAGCGCCTCGTCGAGGTCGACGAGCAGCTTGGGCGGCACCCGGAGCACCCCGAGATCGGCCGCCACCCCCATGTTGCGGACCATCGAGCGGCCCACCAGGGCCACCTTGCGGTCGTGCGCCGCGGCGACGTCGAGCACCTGCTGCACCCGGTGCACGTGGCTGGCGAAGCAGGCCACGATCACGCGCTGGGTGGCCCGCCCGATCACCGAGTCCAGCACGGGACCGATGTCACGCTCCGGGGTGACGAAGCCGGGCACCTCGGCGTTGGTGGAATCCACCAGCATCAGGTCGACGCCCTCGTCGCCGAGCCGGGAGAACCCGGCGATATCGGTGAGCCGGCCGTCCAGCGGCAGCTGGTCGAGCTTGATGTCGCCGGTGTGCAGCACGAGCCCGGCCGGGGTGCGGATCGCGACGGCCAGCGCGTCGGGGATCGAGTGGTTCACCGCGAAGAACTCGCAGCCGAACGGACCCGCAGTGTGCCGGCCACCCTCGCGGACCTCGATCAGATGGGGCTTGAGCCGGTGCTCGCGGCACTTCTCCCGCAGCAGCGCGAGGGTGAACTGCGAACCCACCACCGGCAGGTCGGGACGCAACCGCAACACGAACGGCACGGCACCGATGTGGTCCTCGTGGCCGTGGGTGAGCACCAGCGCCTCGATGTCGTCGAGCCGGTCCTCGATCGCGCGGAAATCAGGCAGGATGAGGTCGACACCGGGCGCGTCGTCCTCCGGGAAGAGCACGCCGCAGTCGACGATCAGCAGCCGCCCGTTGTGCTCGAAGACGGTCATGTTGCGGCCGATCTCGCCGATCCCGCCCAGTGCCATCACGCGCAGGGCGCCGTCGGGAACCGGCGGTGGAGCGTGGTCGGGTATCCCAGGAACCGGCTGATCGGTCATCACGCGAGCCGACGTTACCGGTCCGGATCAGAAGCGTGCTTCCGGCACGCGCGGGCTTTCCCGCGCCGGCCCGCAGCGCCGCCTCAGATGCCGCGTGGCGACCCCTGCACGGTCGCGATGTCGGTCGGCTCGCCCGTGAATTGCAGTGTCACGGCGTCGCGGCCGTAGGCATGCAGCAGTAGCTCCCCGGGCTCGCCGACCAGCGTCACGGTCCGCGGCCCGGTGCGTGCGACCTGCTCGCGACCGTCCTCGCGCCGCAGTACCACCCCGACCGGTGAGTTCCGGTAGCTCAGCCGCGCCGCCGAGCCCAGCACGTCCCAGAGCACAGCGTCCCTGCCCGGGTCCTGCTGGCGTGGCGTCGCGTCCTCACGCCCGCGGCGCACGTCCTCGTGGTGGACGAAGAACTCGACCGCGTTGGCGGCGTCGAACATGCCCAGCGGAGACCAGCTCGGTGGCCCATCACGCACCAGCGCCACGAGGTCCTCCCACTGGCGACGGGTTGCGCCGCGCTGCACTCGCGCGGTCCACCCCGACAGCGCAGACACCAGCAGGCCCGGCGCGGCGTCCGGGCGCCGCTCCCGGATCACCAGGTGCGCCGCCAGGTCGCGCGCCGTCCATCCAGCGCACAGCGTTGACGCGTCCGGGCCGACCTGTTCGAGCAGCGCGCTGAGCTCGCGACGCTCCGCCGCTGCGACATCACCACTGGGTCCCATCGCGCTCAGCCCGCCCGGTCCGGACCCGCCGAGGTCAGCTCGACCCGCAGCAATACCCGCTGCTCGCGACGCATCGCCTCGCGGTAGTCGTCCCAGTCGGGGTGCTCGCCCATCGTGCGGCGGTAGTAGTCCACCAGCGGCTCCATCGCGTCGGGCAGTTCGAGGATCTCGACGTCGCCCGCCACCTGGATCCACCGCCCGAAGAAGCCGTCGGGCAGCACGCACAGCCACAGCCGCGGGTCCCGCCGCAGGTTGCGGACCTTGTAGGCGGTCTGCCGGGTACTGATGATCACGTTCTGGTCGCCGTCGAGTGTAACCAGCACCGGCGAGAGCTGGGGCGTCCCGTCGCTGCGCATCGTCGAGAGCACGGCGCGGTGCTGCTCGGCGATGACCGCTCGGGCCTCGTCCAGATCCATGCCCGCAGGCTATCGGCTCCCGCCGATGGCGCGCGAGCCCGCACGAGCACGGTCACCGGAGCTCGGCGGGTGGGTCCTGGCCGGTGATGATCGTCCGTTGGGTCCAGGCGACGTCGTGCCACGTGCCGTGCTTCCAGCCGATGCGCCGGTAGGTTCCGACCGGCTCGAACCCCATGGCGCGGTGCAGGCCGACGCTGGCGTCGTTGGGCAGCGTCATGCCCGCGACGGCGGTGCGGAAGCCGCGCTCGGCCAGCCGGGCGAACAGCGCGTCGTAGAGCGCGCGACCGCCGCCGCCCCCGCTCCAGGTAGACGCTGACCTCGCACGCCCAGCGATACGCCGCGCGCGACATGAACGGACCCCCGTATGCGTAGCCGACGACGCGGCCCCGGTCCTCGAGCACGACCCACGCATGCATGCGCACGGCGGTCACGATGCGCTGCGCCATCTCCGCCGGCAGCGGTGGGTCGGTCTCGAACGAGATCGCGGTGTCGGTGACGTACGGGGCGTAGATCGCCGCGCACGCCTCCGCGTCACGCTCCGAGGCATCCCGAACGTTCGCGCTTGCGCCGCTCATGGCAAACAATAGTGGCAGCCTGACGTGCTGTGCCCGGGCGCCGCGATCCGGCACGAGTAGTGTCACCGTCTCCCGAATGGCTTCCACCGTTGACCTCGACCACGATCGAGGTTGCAGCCTTGCTGGGTCAGTCGTCACGACACCCCGGAAGCGCCCAATGACCGCAGTCACCGACCCTCCCCCATTCGATCTCGAGGCGTACTTGGCCAAACCGCTGGTCGCGGGTGGCGACCAACGGCCCGGCGGTGCGTCCAGTCTGGTTTCTGTGGGAGGGCGGAGCCTTCTGGTGGATCACCGGCTCCTACGCGCGCCTGCCGGGCCTGCTCGCCGAAGATCCGCGTGTCGCGCTGGTCATCGGCACCTGTGATCTCGCGACGCTCGAGATTCTGCAAGTCACCGCCCGCGGAAGGGCCGAGGTGGCTCCCTTCGACGAAGCCCGTGCGAAGCGGAAACTCCTCCGCTACCTGAGCGACGACGAGGAAGCATGGCCAACGGAGTTCCGCGCGTTCGGCCCGGACGCCCGGTTCGTACGCCTGATCCCCGAGCGCTTGACCGCCATCGACTTCTCGAAGACTCGCCCTGGGTGAACCGCCCCGTCCATGATCCATTGATCCGTGGCGGCCAACTCGCATTGAACGTGGATCCACCCGTCCGACGGGGTTCGCTGCCAGGCGCGGACACCAGAAGTGCCGACGCCGTTCAGCACACCGAACGACCTGGCGGTCCTCGTGACGCGCGGCTTACCGGAACCACAGCCGGACGGCACGGTCGCCAGCTGGTATCGATTAGCCTAGTACTTGACTTTACACAGTACCGAATTATCCTCATTCCATGCCGGGCACAGATCCGCAGATGCTCAAGGGGGTCCTGTCGTTGCTACTGCTGGAGCTGCTCAGCGAGCAGGAGAACTACGGGTACCAGGTTGTCGTCCGGCTGCGCGACGACGGATTCGACCAGCTCAACGAGGGCACCGTCTACCCGGCGCTGACCCGGCTGGAGTCCCAGGGACTACTCGCGTCACGGTTGGTGAAGTCCTCGTCCGGCCCGGCGCGTAAGTACTACAGCACCACCTCGGACGGCGCGGACGAGCTGTTACGCGCACGCGCAGCCTGGGAACGGCTCGTCGCGAGCGTGTCTCGAACCCTTGGTGAGAGGACATCGTCATGACCTTCCTGGACAGGCTGCGCGTCGAGAACGCGGTGATGGTGTACGACTTCTGGATGGATCTGCGCGGCGTGCGGGGCCGCCGGCGGCGCGAGCTGCGACGGGAGCTGCGGACGAACCTGCGTGACGCGGCGGCGGACGTCGGGATGGGCACGGCCCTCGACCGGTCCTTCAGCCGTAGCCCAGCGATCCGAGCCATTAGGTCGAGCTCGCTGGGCCATGCGTAGCGCGTGACGATCGGGAAGAAACGACCACCCGGATGTGCCGCTTGTCGATGGCGTGCCCGCCGAGGAGTTGGTCGTCCGGCGTATCCGCCGGGTAGGCGGTGATGACGGGCTGGGCGGTGCGGTCGCGGCCCCATGCACGGATCTGCTCGCACAGGCGGTCCGCGAGCTGTGGGCCGGCGGGGCCGTGGCCGATCGCTCCGAGTTCCGATCGGCGTTCGGTGACGTCCTGGTCGAGACGGCGATAGGTGAAGTAGGCCAGTGAGTCACCTTCGACCAGGGCAGGGCTGGGCTGCGAGACGGAATCGCGGGGGTGCACAGCTTGGCGTCGACGGCGTCGGGTTCGGCGGCGATGCGGCAGGTTCCCGGCTCGGTGCCGGTCATGCGGAGCCATACCCCGTCGAAGGGTTCGTTGCCGCCGACTGTCGCACCCGACCAGACCGCCGTCTTGGGCTGGGCGAGGACCCCCATCAGAGCAGCCGGGTCGATGGGCTGGTCGACATCCCAGTACAGCGCGACCTGACCGCCGGTGTCGATGTGTCCGCTACGCTCCCCGTCCTGGCCGATCATGGGGACGAAGCCGCACAGTGCCACTGAGTCGGACCGCAGCCGATCCCCGTCGCGGATGAAGGCGACGCTGCGGGTCTGACCCCTCCAGCGCAGCGGTACCACGAGGCGGCCGCCGGGTGCCAACTGGTTCCACCAGGCGGGCGGGAGGTCCCACGCCCCCGCGGTGACGATGATGCGATCGTAGGGAGCCTGCTCCTCCGCGCCGAGCGATCCGTCCCCCGTGGTCACGTGCACGTGGCTGTATCCGGTGGCATCCAGCGCCTGCCTGGCCTGCGCGGTCACCTCCGGGTCGATGTCGACGGTGCTGACCTGCCCGGACGGCCCCGTCAGGTGTGCCAGCAGAGCGGCGTTGTAGCCGGTTCCGGCGCCGATCTCCAGGAGGCGGTCGCCGGTACGGGCGTCGAGTTGGTCGAGCATCATGGCGACAACGGTGGGTACGGATGCGCAGCTGAGTGCGGCGCCGTCGCTGCCGCGTTTGGTGATCACGGCGATGTTGGCATATGCGTCCTCGACCGTGGCGGCGGGAACGTAGCGGTGGCGCGGGACCTCCCGCAGCGCCTCCTCAACCGGCCGGGAGCGGGCGCGGCCGGCCGTCACCACGTGGTCGACCATGCTCGCACGTAGCGCCTCGGGCGGGGTACCGGTGGTGGCGTTCATCTTTCCTTAGCTGGCTAGTTGATCTTCTACGTGTGGGCAGTCACGGGCCGATCTCAGCCGTCCAGTCGGTACTGCACCTTCGACGTGCTGGCCGGATACGGGCATTAGTTAGCTTCCCAGTACTGCTGCTTTCGCCGCGTGCGCGAGGATGCTCTGGGTTTCGTAGGGCAGGCCGATCCGGTTCCAGTGGAAGATCACGTGGTGGGTGAGGATGGCTCGCACGCCTCTGCGGAGTGTTCCGTCGCGGGCGAGGTCGCCCAGTGCCGTGCCTGCTGAGTCGAACGCGGCGGCCCAGTCGGCGAGGTAGGTGAGTGGTCCGCCCTGGGTCACCAGCGTGCTGACCGGCCCCGCGTCCACGGTCATCAGTCGCCGCAGACCGGAATCGATGCCGCTCACGCGGTCGAGAGCCATCTCTGGGGGTAGGGGCCGGTTCTCGGCCAGGCGGGCCCAGATGTCTCCTTGTTCGTACCAGTCCTGCCGCGCGCCGCGCATCAGTGTGGTGCAGAGCAGGATCGACAGTTCGCGCCGCTTGTCGCCCTCGCCGGTGGTGGCGGCGTGGTCGCTGCCGAGGTAGTTGAGGATGTGCCGGCTGTCCTGGTGGAACAGGCGGTGCGCAACGTCCATGGCCGCGGGTCCGCCGAAGGCGTTGACTTCGGGTTCATAGATGGTCTCGACCCACCCCGCGATGCGGCCGGTCGCGCGCAGAGCGTCCAGCATCTGGCGGAGGAACGCTTGCGCGTCCTGCTCGGCATGGTGGGCTGGCAGGTAGCGCAGCCGCCAGCACGGTGCCTTCCTGACGAACCACCAGGAAGCGACGAGTCCGGCTTCCTCAGCGTCAGTCATCACCGAACGCAGGTGCGTGACGCCGGTGTGTTCGGCGGCGGTGTAGTCATCGAACTGGACGAACACCTGTAGCCATGACGGACCGGGGGGCCGCGGTTCGGCGTCGTGGTTCACGTTGGTTGTTCTCCGGCGGTCAGGCGAGCAGCAGGCAGGCGTCCCAGTGGCAGAGCGGGGCGGTGTCGGTGGCGGCGGTGTGCAGGGCCAGGGCGGCGCCCGTGCTCCCGTCGAGAAGTTCGGCGCCCTGGGGCGACGCACGCAGCTGCGTGAGCAACCTTTCGGACAGGTGCGGCAGGTGGGCCGTGATGTCCGGTGTCGTCGCGTCAGAGGCCATGCGCCATGCGGTGTGGAGTAGTCCCGCTGCTCCGTGGCACAGGCCGCTGTCGGTGATCAGGGCCAGTTGCGCGGGGTCGGTCAGGCAGCCGAGCAGCGCGGCCTCGGCTGTCCGTTGGCGTTCGGTGTCGTCGGTGGCCAGGCCCGCGAGTTGTTGGGCTCGCGCCAGTCCGGGGGTGCCGTAGCACCAGGAGGGTTGCAGGGGGCCGGGTTGTCGGGGGCGCCCGTTGTGGACCTCGTCCCGTGTGATCGTTCGCGGCCACCGGGGGCCAGCGGGGTGGTCTTGTCGCCAGGCGTCGAGCCAGGCGCCGATACGGTCGATGGCGTCGGTGTGCCCGTCCACGACGATGCCGCGCCGCTGGGCCAGGGACAGCAGGGCCAAAGGGCCGGCGATGCCGTGCGCGAGGCCGAAGTTCCCGTGGCCCCCGGCGTAGTCGGGCGACGCTCGGCCCGTGGGGCCGAGATCGGTCCACCAGCCGGGCAGCCCATCGGTGCGGCCAGGCAGCGGTTCGGTCAGCCGGACGAGGTAGGCCAGCACGGCGGCGGTCACCTCGTGATGCGGGTCGCGTTGCAGGTGGTGCGCCCCGAGACCCGTGAGGCCGCGAATGAGGTCGAACTCGGATAGTGCTGGGCGGTCCCCGCGGTTGATGCGCGCGTGGGCTTCGTCCAGGCGGCTTTGTGTCACGGCTGCGGTGCTCGTGTCGAGGTCGGCGAGTGCTCGCTCAAGTTTTCCCGGTCGGTCGGCCGCCGCGTGGGTGACGAACGCCAGGGCAGGGGCGCCGAAGAACAGGCTGGCGTTGGGTCCGGCGCTGAGGTCGCCGCCCGCGGCGGTCGAGAGCCACGAGTGGACCGTGGCCCAGTCGCCGCAGTGGGCGCGGGCACGTTCGATGTGGAGCAGGGCGACGCCCGCGGCGCCGTTGGCCAGCGACTGCGGCGTCGGGCGGTGGCGGCTCTGGGACGCGGGAATGGTGGACGGGTCGGTCAGCCGCTCAGCGAGGGTCGTGGCCGTGGCGAGCGCGTGCGGGTTCGACGGGCTCACGTGGCTTCCCGGCCTTTGGTTTGGGCAGTCCAGCTCAGCGCGGCGGCGCGGGCCAGGCGGTGGCAGGCCCGTTCGGTGTCCGGGGCGATTCCGGCCATGCGGACGTGCTGCAGGTGCAGCAGAGCGGGCAGCACCGAGTCCAGGGTGATCTCGTCGGTGGCGGTGATCGTCTCGCGGTACGCGGCCAGTGCTGTGCGTCGCCGGGCCCACGCATTGGCGATGTGCTCGCCGCCGGGGATGGCGCGCAGCGCGGCCCACTGATCGCGCGGGTTCGCCAGGTGGATCGCCTGATCGTAGACTTCCCGGGCGGACGCTGGCGTCGGGATCTGGTCGATATGGTCGATCAGCCAGCGCATCCCGTCGCCGACGCCTCCCATGAGAGTTGTGGTCAGGTCGACCAGGCTCGCGGCGGTGAGGGCCTGCTGGTGCGGGGCGCCGCTGCTTGCGGTGTGTGTCCGCTGCGCGATCGTCGCGGCCGAGTCGGCGGCGAACACCGACTCCGCGGCGGTCATCGCGGCGCCCTCACCGAAGCGTCCGGTCTCCGGATAGTAGGTGTCGAACTGCACGTGCCCGATCAGGCCGAGGCGCCGCAGGCCAGCGGCCCAGGCACCGACACGCTGGGCGGTCTCGCCGAACGCGTCGACGTCGGGCAACCGGAATCGCAGCCGTAGATGGGGCTCGGGGTCTTGGTAGGGCAGAAACCACCACTGCGGCGGTTCATCCCATTCCGACAGCAGGCCGGGTAGATGGGTGGTGAGGACGGCGGTGTGCCGGTCCGGGCGCCCGTAGAGCTTCACGAACAGCCACTCGCTGGTGCCGGGCAGGTGGCCGTGCTCGGGGCCGGTCCTGCGGACGCAGGAGGCCCGCCGCGGCACGAAGGACCGGACTGGCCGGCTGGTGGCTGCCAGGGGGACGACGATTTCGTGGGCACGCCCGTCGAGCCAGCCGAACGCGCTCGTATCCGGTGCCTCGCGCAGGGTGGCGTGCCCAGCGCGGTCCACATCGGACCAAAGCAGGTGCAGGTGCGCGGGCTCGTCCAGGTCCAGGCGGATGCGACGATCATCCTCACCGAGGTAGACCGCATCAGGGACGCGGTACCGGCACCGCCACTCCGCCAAGCTCTCCACCCATTCCGGCCATGGGGCGTTGCGTCCCGGCAGGTCGGCGGCCGCCAGAATCCAGCGGGCCGGGGACAGGATCGTGCGCCCGTACCGCACCCTGGGTAGAAACGGCAACCGGCTGGCGGCTCCCCAGGAGAACGGAGCGCACGCGGCGGCACGCGCCGTGCTGATCTCACAGAGGAACCGCAGCAGCGGATGCGCGGCGTTGGTGAACTCCACGGCACTGAACACCGTGGGTTCCACCGGCCGCCCCTTCGACAGTGACATCAGATACAGCCGCTGGGCATCGCCGCTCACGGCGAGATCGTCCAGCGGTACCCGTCCGCCACCGGTGTGGTGCTCGGCCAGGGAGATCACGTGGGGCAGGACCGCGGGACTGCGGGCGACGTTCTCGGTCCGCGGATACAGCGGAGGACACGACATCTGTACCGGCAGCGCGTCGTCGTTCACCGTGGGCAGGCGCGCATACGCGCCCAACACGCGTTCCCGGTCGGCGGGGTCGAGGAGGTCGAGGAACCGCCCGGTCATGGTTCCGGCCGCCCGGGACACACCGACGACGGCGAGATCGAACTCTCCCCGGTCGAGGGCGTCCCGGGTCGGCGCGTGAACGCGAAAGCATACCTCGGTGTGCGGCTGCACCTGCGCCGCAGCGAAATCCTCAGCCATCAGATCCGAGAGCCCTTGCTCATCGAGAACGACTTCGATGCTGCGGTCCATCGCTGCGTTCTGCGCGAGCGCCAACAGCCGCGTATCCCGCTCGGACAGTGGCGCCGTGGGCAGTTCCAGACACGAGTCCCGGTATCCGGCGGGAAACCCGAGTCCGGTGTCGGCATTAAGGATCTCCGAGACAGGGACGACGGCGCCGATCCCATACCGTTCGAGGAACCGGTTGTGGTAATCCCGCCAGGCCGGCGGGCCGTACGGATACGGCGTCAGGCGCGCCAGCGCCGCTGCCGCGGTTTCGGCTTCGCGCGCCACCGCCGGCGGCAGGACCACGGCGCAGTCGACCCGGAGATCCACCGTGAGCGGCTGCTCGCTGGTGGAGATAGCCGCCATCTTCCGGGCCGCAGAGGTTCTCGAGTCACGTCCAGTGGCGGGCGAAGGCACACGGTTGTGCCGAGACAGCTCAGCGTGGATCTCACGTAGCTGCTGGAGTAGGAGTGCCGCCTGCGGCACCTGCTCGGCGCGCACCGCGGTCAACTCCGCGACGACGTCGGCCAGCGGGTCGGTGGCCGTCATCGGCGGGTGCAGGCTGGTGATCAGGATGCGCTGAGCCATCAACTCGGCCAGCATCCCCTCGATCACCGACTCCGTCGTCCTGGGGAAGGCGGCCGTTAGCTTTCCGACCAGGTCACAGACGCGAACAGGCGACCGCGCCGCCTGCATGACGGTCTCGACTGCCCTGGTGTGACGCACCGACACCTCCACCGGCGCGGTCCGGCTCGACTCGGCGGGCTGCTGCTGACAGCCCACCACCAGCCTCCCGTCGCGGACGAAGCACAGGTTGTTCAGCACGACCGGCAGCCGACGCCGCAGCTCAGAGCGCCCCTCCAGACGCGTGATCACGGCCGCCAGCCATTCACCACCGACCCGCGCCACGGCGTGGTGATCCTCGCCGTAGCGCGCCGCCAGCTCGAAACCGAAGCGGGCCGGCGCTACCCCCGCGAACAGGCCGAACGGAGTCGCCCGGCTCGTCGTCCGCAGCAGGTACCGCACGACCGACACCACCGCCCGCCGTACCTGGCGCGCCCGCTGCTCGTGCCCGGCACACACCTCACCGACACAGTGAGCCAGCACCGGGCTGGCCACCTCCACGGCCGCCGCGAACGCATCCTGCGCCCACACCCGCTCCAGCCAGCAGCGCCACTGCGCCACCTGCTCACCCGTACCGCCGGTCAGATCCGGCCAGGGCGCAACGTCCAACCCGGACGTACGGGTGGCCGCACGCACCACGGCCGCATCGACGCACCTGTACAACCGCAACACCCCCAGGACCTGGAAGGACGGTCCGGTGCCGGGACTGGCGGAACAACCTCACCACCGGACCGGCGGGTTACCGGGCTCAAACGATCTACGGGCAGCTGAGGCAGGCGCTTTCGCAGGTCTTGCCACACTCGTCGTCGGTGTTGCGCATCAGCTCGGCGACCACCAGACCTGACTCGACGATGCTGACGTCGAGATCGAAGTCTGAATCTGCTGCCGTAGTGCTCGGTGTTATCGCGTCCACCTGGATCGCCATAATGATCCTCCCTGTTGATGGTGGTGTTCCGAGTGATCACCCGCCCCTGGGGTCAGGACGATGCCGCCGGAGGCCAGGAGATCACGACTCGCGTGTACTTCTTGTCGATGACACGACCCTCGGGAAGCTGCGCATCCGGCGTGGCCGCCGGGTGCGCCTCGATGCGCGGCCCCGGGCCACGACGGTGGTCGCGGTCCCACGTCCGGATCAGGTCGACGATCTGGTCCGCGAGGCTCCCGGCGTCCGGTCCGTGGGCGCACACGCCGAACTCATACCTGCTCTTGTCCGGACTGACCGGCCGCGAAACGCGATAGGAAAAACTTCCACCGGCCACCGACGTCGGGAGGCCAGAGCGAGAGCCCCGAGGGGCGACACCCCGCTCGATGGCCGCGTCCTTCGCCGTGAGGAGGCAGAAATTCGGCACAGCGGCGCCCAGCCACAGGTCCAGGTCATCCAACGGTTCCATGCCGCCGATCTCGACCCCCGACCAACGCTCCACCCTCGGTTGGAACAAAGCATCGCTCAGACGCTCAGCGTCAACCGGCTGCACGCCGTCGACCCGGAGGCCGACCTCCTCCCCGTGCAGGAGGACCAGGCGCTCCCTGTTGGCGCCGACCCCCTGCATCGGTACGAAGCCGCACAGCTGGTAGTCGCGGCTCACCAGGTGCGCACCTTCGCGCTCGAACACCACGGAGCGTGTCAGCCCACGCATACGGAGCGGAACGACGAGCCGCCCGTCCTCGGCGAGTTGGCGCAACCACGCAGGCGGGATGTCCCAAGCTCCGACGGTGACGATCACCCGATCGTAGGGCGCATTGTCCGGCGCACCGCCCTCGGCATCTGCCAGCACGACGTTGACCCGCGAATAGCCAGCTGCCGCGAGACAGCTCCGGGCACGGTCGATCACGTCCTCGTCGATGTCGACCGTGGTGACCTCACCGTCCTTGCCGACCAGCTCCGCGAGCAGCGCCGCGTTGTAGCCGCCCGATCCGATCTCCAGCACCCGCATGGCGTGAGCCAGCTGCGCCTGCTCCAGCATCCTCGCCTGGATGTACGGCGCGGAGACCGAGCTGATGGCGATGCCGTGCTCGTCCCGCTTGGTGACCACGGCGTTGTCCCGGTAAGCGGTCTCCAACGACTCTTCCGGCGCGAAGAGGTGTCGGGGCACGCCGCGGAAGGCGTCAGCGACCCGGTCACTGCGGATCTCCCCCTGCTCGTGCAGCTCATCGACCAGCGCCTCGCGCAGTACGTCAGCATGCGAGGTCTCGTCAGTGGTGCCGATGTTCATGTCTCGGAGCGTACTCACGTGCTTACTCCTTCATGGGTCGCGCTGCCAGTGGGTCAGAGCGCAAGCGGAGCGGTTGCTACCGCCAGACCATTCCGTACTCACCGAAGCAGGACAGCGCGTCCAGCATGCGGTCCATGGACCTCATGCTGCCGTGCATTCCGCTGGTCGAGCCGACCATTTCGGCGTGATCGGCGAACATCAGGCCCCACGTGAACACGCGACCGCCGACGAGTTCACCATCGTCATCGCGTTCCAGCTCGCATACCGCGAACACCCGAGGCCTGCTCGCGATGATCTCGTCCTTGACCACGGCATACTGCTCGGCATCAAGCGTGTAGCCGATGCCGTGGCCCGGCGCACTCATCTCTGACACCTCCCCGCCTCCCGGCATGGCACCGCCTTCCCGACGAGGCGACAGCTCGATGAGCTCGGCACTGGCGTACCCCGCTGGGGTGCGGCCGCCCCGCCCGCCTATAGTTCGATCAGAACGTGTACACGAGCAATCTGTTAGACGTCTCATGAGTTGTCAACACTTACCAGTATTATCACCCAGCTGGAGGATGAGCGCGTGGTTGGCGGGAGGAGGGCAGCATGGCCGCGAGAAGCGATCCGTCGCCGTTGCGGTGGCTGATCGGCGTGGAACTCGCCGGCTACCGCGACGCCGCGGGACTCTCACTGTCGGCCGCCAGCGAGCTGGTCGGGATGTCGAGAGCCAAGCTCGGCCACATGGAGACGGGCCGGCAGCAGCAGGATCCCGACGACATGGCGCGGCTGCTGGCCGCCTACCAGGCGACACAGCGCGATATCGACAGATTGACGTCCTTGACCGGCCGTGCCGACGAGGCGACCTGGTGGGCACCCTGGGCACACGTCGTGCCGGACTGGCTCAAGACCTTCGTAGGGCTGGAAGGGCTTGCCGAGCGGGAGTTCGTCTTCGAACCGGTCATCATTCCCGGGCTCCTGCAGACTGAGGACTACGCTCGCGCGGCCACTGCTGACACGCCGAGGGTCCGACCCGACCATGGCGAGCGCTTCGTCGGCTTCCGGATGGCTCGCACCCGGCGGCTGCGCGACCTCGACCGGCCGCTGCACCTCCACGCGGTGATCGCCGAGGGCGCGCTGCGGCTGCGGGTCGGCACCCCTGAGCTTCGGCACGCCCAACTCGAACATCTGATAGCCATGTCCGACCTTCCCAACGTGACGGTCCAGGTGATCCGCCCCGAAGATGGGCTCCACTCTGCGTTCACTGGCCAGTTCGTAGTGCTGGACTTCGGCAACGTTCGCTCCATCGGCTACACCGAACTGCACGACGGCGCGGTGTACGTGCAGGATCCTGACCAGGTGCTGTCCTATACCATGGCAGCGGAGAATCTGCAGCGTGTCGCCCTCGGACCCGCCGAGTCCACCGCGCTGATCGAATCGCTACTCAACGCATGACCACGACAGGGAGGGCACCGATGGCCACCCCCGACCTGAGCACCGCGCTCTGGGTCACGAGCAGCTTCAGCGGCGGCAACGGCACGTGCGTCGAGGCCGCCGCCTTAGACGACGGTCGCATCGCGATACGCAACAGCAACCACTCCGACCAGGGCGTCGTGTTCTTCACCCGCGCCGAGATGGCCGCATGGATCAAGGGTGTCAAGAACGACGAGTTCGACCACCTGAGCTGAATCCCGCCAGGTGTCTCCCCAAGGGGCAGACCGATCTTCAATCGGTCTGCTTCATCGTCGAGATACGCCCCTGGCTGGTCTACGTCGGGCAGATGCGCCGCTACGCCCCACGCACACGACCATCCACAGCCGCGCAGGCAGGTGACGAAGGCGTGCATCAGCCCGGCCGGATTCGCCGCCCAGGTCGCTCACCATGAGCCGACGGGCACGCCAACGGCCTCTTGGGAGCGGTCTCCAACCACTCGACGAAGCGGGATGATGGACGGCATGGCCGCCGAGGAATGGTCCACCACAGAGCACGTGCTGCGCTATCTCGCCCGGGCGGACGCCTACCCGCACCGCAGCGAAGGCGAGTCTGTCCTGCTCGAGCAAGTACCCCGTGACGCTCGTCGGATTCTCGACCTGGGCACGGGCAATGGGCGGCTGCTCGCGCTGCTGCGCGCCGATCGTCCCGATGCGCTCGGCGTAGGCGTTGACGTGTCTGCGCCCATGCTTGGGACGGCCCGGGAGCGCTTCGCGGGCGACCGGCGCGTCGAGCTGATCAAGCACGATCTGACCGAGCCGCTGCCGGCGCTCGGGGGCTTCGACACGGTCGTCTCCTCGTTCGCGATCCACCACCTCGAGCACCAGCGAAAGCGGTCGCTCTACGGCGAGGTCCTCACCTGCTCGAGCCCGGCGGAGTGTTCGCGAACCTCGAGCACGTGGCGTCACCGACACCGCGCCTGCACCTGGCGTTCGTGGCGGCGATCGGCGAGACTCCGGGGGAGGAAGACCCGTCCGACCGCCTGCTCGACGTCGAGACCCAGCTGGGGTGGCTCCGCGAGCACGGCTTCGAGGACGTCGACTGCTACTGGAAGTGGCTCGAGATGGCCCTTCTCCTAGGCGTCAAGCCGACCGAGCCGCCGCATACACAGACGGCAGCAGGACAGCTTCAGCCCTAGCCGGTTTCCTGCGCCACGCGCTCCAGCCGGTTGCGATAGTTCTCCCACCATGCCTGGTCGCCTGGCGCCAAGTTGTCGTTGTCCTCCCGCAGCCGGGCGGCGCCGTCGATGAGCTCCCGGACGATATCAACGTGCCCGACGTGCCGATCGGTCTCAGCGATCATGTGTACCAGGATCCGGTGCAGCGTCACCTCGCTCCGATCGCTCGGCCAATGTGGCACATGGCCGATCGCATCCAGCGCCAGCGTGTCGATGGTCGCGTCCGAGTGAGCCCACGCCCGCTGGTACAGGTCGACGATCTGCTCGCACGACTCATCAGCGGTCGCCCACATGTCCGCGTTGGGTTCGGCGTCGTCCGCGAACCAGGGCAGCGGCTCGTCGGACGGCCGTCCGAAGGTGAGGCCGAAGTACCCCAGCTCAACGCTGGCGACGTGTTTGACGAGCCCCAACAGGTTGGTGCCCGTCGGTGTCAGCGGGCGGCGGACGTCGTACTCTGAGAGCCCCTCAAGCTTCCACAGCAGTGCCTCGCGAGCGGCCTGCAGGTAACGGTGAAGGTCGGTTTTCGGATCCGATCCGGTCATGCCGAACAGACTGCCACGGGGCACCGACGGCCCCTGCCGAGATCGTCCACCGCGCCCGGTCAGGCGAAGCCGCTGGCGCCAGCCATGGCCAGGTAGAGCTCGGCCAACGCTTCGCCTGCGGGGTCGCCGGGTGTGGTGGTGACTGGGTTCAGCTCGGCGGTACCGTTGAGAACGGCCCAGCTCGTGAGGTCGGGGCGGGCCACCAGCAGACTGACTTGCGGGTTCCGTGAGGCATTGCGCGTCATAGCGCGGGTGGCGGTGACACTGATCCGGATGCGGGGGCGGCCTTGGTGCTCATCGGCGGCGAAGGAAACTACCGACTGTTGTGGGCGCCCGTTGCGACGCAGGGTGGTGAGTATTCCGAGCGGGCGCTGGGCCACGAGTTCGGCGACCGCAGTCGGTAGGGCCCACTCGCCGACGGAGGCGGTGCTGTCGGTCATGTCTGACCTCACCTCGTCCGATGGTGAACTGGGCATGGTCGCTTCTCGAGGACTAACGCGGGGCGACGCGCCGATCGAGCCTGCGCCGGAACCCACGTCTGGCCGGGTGTTGCGAGGACCGTCTGAACTCAAGATCCACTTACGGGACGGGATGGCTGTGCTCGGCCGCGGGGATCAGCACGCCTGGATCTCGGTGACCTGGTCGCCGTCGTCCAGACCCGCCGGTCGTGACGTCGACCCACCGGGCGTCCTGCTCGACGACGACACTGCCGTCGGCCCCGCAGAACCAGCGCAGCGGCTCGGCCGAGAAACCCGCTCGGATCAGCCACTCGGACAGGACCCGCCGGTCGGCTCGACCGCTTCCACGCGGTCCCACGATCTCAACCGCCTCGTGCGTCAACTGCTCGAGGCGGAGACCGTTGCGGCGGTTGACCGCGTCCAGCCACTCCTCGACGATCGCCAAGGATCCGATGCTCATATCCGGACCCTACAGACGCCGGGCGCTCGACAGTCTTCCATCGAGGTTCATCGCGGTGGCCGACGTGACAGCGCAGCTGCTGGCGGGACGACTGGCAACACGCACCCGGCGGAGCCGAGGTGTGGCAGCAGCCAGCATCCGCGATCCGCCCGCCCAGGATGCGGTAGAGCCCTACGGTGGACCAGGAGCGGCTCACGTCCCTGACGGGTGGCGGTGCCGTCAGTCACCGACGTGACGTACTCGCCGTCGCCGACGAGTAGCTCGCCGGGGTGCAGCTGCATTGTGTTGCGCGCCTCGTGCGGGTGGGGTCTCAGCGGCGCCACGACCTTGTCGTGTGACGACGCCAGGGGTGAGAAATCGCCATGGCCGAAGACCGCCAGCATTCTGGGTTGACGCCGACGAGGCTGTGGTCATGGATCTTCAGCTACAGAACAAGGTCGCCGTCGTCACCGGCGGCAGCAAGGGCATCGGGCTGGCCACCACGCGTACGCTGCACGCAGAGGGCGTCCGAGTGGTGGTCGCCTCACGCAAGACCACGCCGGAGCTCGACGCGCTTGTCGGCGCGAATCTCATCCACGCCCCGGTCGATCTGATGGACCCGGAGGCGCCCGCGCAGGTCGTCCACCGCGCGGTGGATGCGTTCGGCAGGCTGGACATCCTGGTGAATAACGCTGGCGGGCCACCGCCCGGGGTGAAGCTGCCGCGCTTCTCGTTCTTGGCACCCTCCGACGCCGACTGGCAGGCGATGTTCGAGTACAACCTGTTCTCGGTAGTCCGCGCGGTGCGCGCTGCGATCCCGCTGATGCTCGAGCGTGGCGGCGGCGCGATCGTCAACATCTCCTCCGGACATGCCCGTCGACCCGCGACCATGAACGTCGACTACGGCGCGGCAAAGGCGGGCATGAACAACCTCACCAAGGCTCTCTCGGAGGAGTTCGGCCCGCAGGGCATCCGGGTGAACACAGTCTCCCCTGGGCCGGTGCGCACCGCGTGGTGGACCGAGGAAGGCGGCGCAGCGGACATCCTCGCCGCCAAGATGGGTACCGACCGGGATGCCGTGATGGACAACGCCGCACCGGAGATGATGAACCTGATCACCGGGCGCTTGGTTGACCCACAGGAGATCGCCGACGTGGTCGCCCTACTGGCCTCACCGCGTTCGGCGAGCACGACCGGCGCCGACTTCGTGGTCGACGCCGGCTGGCTCAAGGAGTTGTAGGCGTTCACCCCTCGGTGACGTAGGGGCTGGAGGCGATCTCGGTGCCGTCGGCGAGTGCGGAGATCTCGAAGTCACCGAACACGTTCGGCGCGGCCTTGTGCAGCTGGCGCAGGCACTCGATCGCCAGCGCGCGGATCTCGGTGTCGGCGTGCTCGCTGGCGCGCATTGCGATGAAGTGCCGCCACGCCCGGTAGTTGCCGGTGACCACGATGCGGGTCTCGGTGGCGTTGGGCAACACCGAGCGGGCGGCCTGCCGGGCCTGCTTGCGGCGTAGCGTCGCCGTGGGCTCGTCAGCGAACCGTCGCTCGAGCCCCGCGAGCAGGTCGGTGTATGCCTGCTGGCCGGCCTCGACTGCGGCGAGGAAACGCTCGTGCAGCTCCGGATCCTCGGCGATCACGTCCGGCTCGACCATGCCGGCATCGCGCTCCGGAAAGTAGCGCTGCGACAGCTGCGAGTACGAGAAGTGCCGGTGGCGGATCAGCTCGTGGGTCAGCGAGCGGGACACCCCCGTCAGGTAGAAGCTCACCGATCCGTGCTCGAGCACCGACAGATGCCCGACCTCGAGGATGTGCCGCAGATAGCCGGCATTGGTCGCGGTGGCCGGGTTGGGCTTGCGCCAGGACTGGTAGCAGGCCCGCCCGGCGAACTCCGCGAGCCCCTCTCCCCCGTCGGCGTCGGTCGACCACGGCACGTCCGCGGGGGGATAGAACTCGGTCGTGGCCACGAGCTGCACCCGCAGTCCGACCGTAACGTCTGACTTCCCGGTCTCGAAGTTGGCGGGCTCGGACTTCGCTGGCTCGGTCACGGCGACAGCCTCCTCTCCTCGGTGCCAGCAGGGTAGCTGCGGGAGCCTGCGGGATACGCGTCCGGATCGCGCAGACACACCGTCCGGATGCGCAGACACGCCGGTATGCACCTAGTGGCGTCAATATGACGCTTGACTGACGTCAACGTTGCCGTCATTCTTGATGTCATGGATCTCACGCCCTACATCAGCCAGCTGCGGGAGGACCTGACATCCGCCGCATCTGCCGGCGATGAGCAGACCCGTCGCACTGCGGCGGTGCTGGGTGCGGCGCTCGAGCCGGCCGCCCGCCTGGCGTTCATGAACGCACTGTCGGACCTCGCCGCCGAGGTCACCGCGTCGCTGGACGACCGGGTCGTCGAGGTACGCCTGGACGGGCGCGACGTGCGGGTGGTGGTGGGTGCCCCGGATGGGACAGGGACGACCCCGCCGCCCGGACCCGACCCCGGGCCGTTCGGCGACGGCGGCGACATCAGCCGGATCACGCTGCGCCTGCTCGACCAGCTCAAGGGGCAGGCCGAGCACGCCGCCGCGCAACAGGGCGTCTCGCTCAACTCCTGGGTCTCGCAAGCGGTGCAGGGCGCGCTGCGCGGCGAGCCCCGCGGCGGCTTCCCGCCTGGAAGTGGGTGGCCGCGCGACGACAGCTCGCCACGCGGCCAGCACCGCGTGCAGGGCTGGGTGCAGGGCTAGTCCGAGTTTGCGGTAGGGCAGGGCTGGAGGAAGCGATGGACACGGAACCGCAGGCCATGGTGCGGCAGCAGGATTTCGACTGCGCCGAGCCGGTGGACGTCGTCGCCGACGTCGGCGCCGGTCGGTTGGAGCTGCAACTGCTGGAGCCGGCGGCAGCAACCGGCACCATCACGGTGCGAGTGCGACCCGACCAGTTCACCGAGTCGCCGTTGGGCGCCGGGCTGGCGGGGCTGCTGAGCTGGCTGGGCGAGCAGACGGGTTCCGCGGCTCCCGGGGAGCTGGCGGCGGAGGCAGCCCGGCTGACCCGGATCGAGTGCGAGGGCAAGCGGCTCACGGTGCAGACACCCAAGGACATGCCGCTGCGCACCGTGCCGTTGTCGATCACCGTGACGGCACCGGCGAGATCCACGCTGACGGCCCGCGCCGGCTCCGCCGACCTCACCGTCGACGGTCTGGCAGCGCGGGTCGACGCCTCCACCGGCTCGGGGGACGTACGCATGCAGCGCTGCGAGGGACCCGTCGAGGTACGCACCGGCTCGGGCGACGTGCGGCTCGGCTCGGTCGTCGGGACACTGCGCGCCCGCACCGGCTCGGGAGGCGTCGACGCCGTCGCTGTCGAAGGCGCGGGCACCGTGCAGACCGGTTCCGGGGACGTGCGGATCGGCGCGGTGTCCGACGACCTCACGGTTCGGACGGGCAGCGGCGACCTCACCGTCACCGACGCGACAGCCGGCAGTCTCGAGCTGACCACCGGGTCCGGCCAGCTGCGAGTGGGGATCGGCTCCGGCGTGCTCGCCGAGATCGACGTCAGCTCCGGTTCCGGTCACGCCCGCAGTGAGCTGCCGGTGGGCGGGTCACCGGGCCGGCCGGACGCGGCGGAGCCCGGTGCGCCACGCAGCGCGGCCTTGCGGGTGCGGGGCCGCACCGGCTCCGGTGATGCGCTGGTCACCTCGGCCATGTCCTGAGCCACGACTCAACCCGTCACCGCAGCACCTCGGCCAGCGGCGCGGCGAGATCGCCTCGCCGCCCGACGGCGACGCCATCGAGCCCCAGCCAGCCCGCCATCTCGCGCAGCGCGCCCGCCAGCGCGCCGGTGACGCGCCCGTAGTCGGTGCCCGGCTCGGCGAAGGCGCCCGGCACCCGCAGCAGGCCAGCGCCCCGGTCGGCCTTGAGGTCCACCCGGGCCACCAGCGCACCGTCGAGCAGGAACGGGAAGACGTAGTAGCCGAAGCGCCGCTGCGGCTCGGGGACGTAGATCTCGATGCGGTAGTGGAACCCGAACAGCCGCTCA
This sequence comes from Pseudonocardiaceae bacterium, assembly GCA_009377865.1. Classification (GTDB taxonomy): domain Bacteria; phylum Actinomycetota; class Actinomycetes; order Mycobacteriales; family Pseudonocardiaceae; genus WHSY01. The sequence continues at coordinate 93,543 of WHTH01000007.1, forward strand.
GTGCGAGCCCGCGACCAGATCAGCGGGTCGAACGGGCACAGCAACGCGGCCCCGGTGACCCGCCGTGGGGTGCGCGCGTCGGCATGCCGGTAGGCGGTCGACCCCCAGCTCCGCACCACGACCGGTTCGAGCTCGCCGGCCTCGACCAGCTCGGCGACGGCCTGCTGGCACCGGTCCGGTCCGAGCCGGTAGTAGTCACGCAGGTCCGGCTCGGTGGCCACCCCCAGCGCGCTGCCGGCCCGCGAGACCAGCGCCCGCGCGGCCTCGTCGGCCGGCACCGGCGTCGCCGCGAGCACCTCCGACGGCAGCACCCGCTCGGGCAGGTCGTAGAGCCGCTGGAAGTTGCGGCGGGTGCCGGTGGTCAGCTGCCCGGTGCCGAAGAGCCACTCGCAGATCCGCTTGACCTCCGAGCGGTTCCACCACACCCCACGCTGGGGCCGCCCGGCCGCTCCCAGCTCGGCCTCGAGCCTTCCGGCACCGACGGGTCCGAGCTCCTTGACCGCCGCGAGCACATCATCGACGAGCCCTGGCTCGCGCTCGGCAAGCCTCCCGTAGCCGCGCCACCACCCCGCCGGCTTCGCCCCGGACAGCAGCAGCGGCCAGTCCTCGACGGGCAGCAGGCACGCCTCGTGCGCCCAGCACTCCACCAGCAGCCGAGGCCGGCGCGCCGACGGTGACCAGGCCGCGTCGTCGAGCAACTGCCGGGGGTAGGGCCCGAGGCGGGACAGCAGCGGGACGTAGTGCGCCCGTACCGCGACGTTGACCGAGTCGAGCTGCAGCAGCCGGGTCCGCCCCAGCACCCGCTGCAGGTGCCGCCGGGTGACCTGGCCGGACGGGCTCGGGTCGGCGAAACCCTGCGCGGCCAGCGCGGCCCGGCGCGCGGCCGCAACCCCGATCGTCTGCACGCCTGCGCATGCTGCCACCACGCACCGACACCGTCCTGCGCGCCGCGGTACGGCGACTACCGTGCAGCAGATGGCACAGGCAGGGGTCCGGACCGCGACCGCAGACGATGTCGCGACCCTGGCGGCACTGCACCGCGAGACCTGGCGGTTCGGCTACGCGGAGCTGCTGCCCCGGGAGGTGCTCGACGGGCTGGACGAGCCCGAGAATGCGCAGGCCTGGGCAGCTGCCGTCGACGGTGGCGCCACCGTGCTGATCGCGAACGAAGGGGACGCCGACGTCGGGTTCTGCGTCGCGGGGCCCGCCCCGGCGGAGGAGATCGCCGCAGCCGACGGGACGCCGCCGCCGGACGCCGACAGCGTCGTTCTGATCAGCACCCTGCTCGTGGTGCCCCGGTGGGGTCGCCGGGGCCACGGCGGGAGGTTGCTCGCGACCGCCTCGGCACAACTGCGCGAAGCCGGTGCGCAGCGGGGCGTCGCCTGGGTCCCCGCGGAGGATCCCGCGTCGCTGGGGTTATATCGGCGGGCCGGCTGGGAACTCGACAACACCGTCCGGACACTCGACGCCGGCGGGCGCCCGTTGCGCGAGGTGCGCGTCACCGGCCCGCTGGACCTGCCCCTGTCCGGCACCCCGTGACCTTCAGCCACCCGCCACCCCGTTGTCGCGCGATAACGGGTCGGTAGTGCGCTGACCTGGTGTTATGCCCCCACAGTACGCCTGACCTGGGTAAATGTGTCGCACCGCGCAGCGCTGAAGTTTCACCGCAACGCACCACGGAGCGGCCCGGTCCCCACGGTTTCCCCACGGGGCGAGGGTGTTGTGGGGTCCGGCCGGTCACCAGGAGCGCTGCGGATGCGGAAGGGGCTCAACCGGTGACCGGCCGGAGTCAGGGCGGGTCGCCGCGCCCGCTGGCCTGCCGCGCCTCGGTGTTGGCGATCTCCTCGCCGATCCACGGCGGGGCCAGCACCGACCTCGCGTAGGCGCGGGCACAGGGCAGGCAGGCATACAACGGTGGGCCGCCAGGCCCGGAGTTGGAGAACGGCAGCCCGACCAGCACCCGCTCCTGTTCGCTGAGCGGCGCCTCGCAGCGGCAGCAGGCACGGTCCACGGTCACCCCGCTGGAAGGTCGAACAGCGCCGCGAGGACATCCTCACAGCGGCCCGAGCGCTGCCAGACCGGACCCGGCAAGACCAGCCCCTCACCATGGGTGTACTGCCGCAGCGCGACGACCTGATCCTCGGCCATGATCACGACCGCGTCGGTGAAGGTCGATCCCACCCGCACGGCCAGGATGACGTCGATGTCGCCGTTCCGGTCGCGGACCAGCTCACCGCGCCAGCCGTTATCGGCCGTCAGCCGCCGCAGGTACGGCGTGGCCGCATACGTCGCATACGTCATCGGCTCGATCATCGGGGCACCACCGCCAGCCTGCGGTGACGGCCACGACGGGACCGTGGCCGTGCCTGGTCGCGGAGGCGGGGCTTGGGTACCAGCAGCACCAGCACGAGCGGGCCGAGCAGCACCGCCAGCAACAGCGCGACGTCAATCAGCACGTCGATCATGGTGTTGGACGCTAGGAACCCGCCCCGAGTTGATCTTGCCGGGTTGGAAACCGCACCCGATCGCGCGGCCTTGCCTTGCTGGCAAGTTCGCTGTCGGTCAGCCTGCTAGTGGTGTGTCTGCGAAATAACAAGGTATACTTGTGGTATGGCAGTGATGACCGCGCCGGCGCTGCCGGTGACCGACGATCAACGGGCTGACCTGAAGCGGATCGCGGGGTCGCCGCGGTTGGCGCACCGCAAGGTC
>WHTH01000077.1 GCA_009377865.1 Pseudonocardiaceae bacterium
CCACGTCACCAAGCAGTGCAGCTCATCGATCCCGTCCACGTGCACGGTCTGCAGCCAGCCGAAAGCGGACGAGTTGAAGCCGTGGGAGGACAGCTCATCGAGCACCGCTGCCGTTGTCACGTGCCGCCACGGCCGCTGGGGCGCGCCGCACGCGAGGTCGTGTAGCACATCGAGGCGATCGGCCAGCGCCGCGTGGTGCAGTGAGGATGCGTCCCAGACCAGCAGCTCGGTCACGCTGCAGGACCCGCCACTGCCGGTAGCTCGTCCTGGTCGAGAGCGCCGTGCAGCAGCTCGACCGCCCTCGCTGCGGTGACCACACCTCGGTGGTATGCCTCGATGACAGCCTGCCGCCAGCGGCTGCCCGTGGTTCCGACCTGCAGGTCCTCCATCGGTTCGCTGCCGACCACTGCGAGGAAGTCGCCCTTCACCGGTCGATCAGCACGAAGCTGGCGCGCCGAGTCGTCGCTGAGCAACTCGGCCCGCTGGGCGGCGTCGACGACAGCCGTCCATGAAGTGCGGAACTCCGCTGCGATGCGGATCAGGCGGGATCGCTCATCGCTGTAGTCATGCGTCATCCAGCGTCGCCGAAGCCCGTCGGCCGGCAGCAGGAACTCGCCCGCGAAGGCGTCGATGAGCTTTTCGCGCTCGTCGCGCGAGGAGTGGACGCCGACGTCAGCGTGGTATTCGTCGCCCATCAGGTGATGACCGAGCTCGTGCGCTGCTGTCCAGCGACGGCGTCCGGGTTCACGCCGACCGCCGATCACCGCAGCACCGACCCCTCCTGGCCCGTCGAGGAGCACCGAAGCACCATCGGTGTCCTGATCGAGAACCAACAGGTACAGACCGAACAGTTCGCAACAGTCACCAAGTGACCCCACTGGATCGTCGCCGCAGGCAGCGACAGCCCGGGCGTCCCGCGCAAGCTGCCTCGCGCGCTCGGCCGAGGTGACGGCTGAACGCGGCAGCCCGTAGTCGGGAGTCCCGAGAAGGCCGTATCCGACCAGCTGCTCGACGTCCCACGCATGGGCATCGAGAGCGGTGTCGAGACGCCAGCGCGTGCGCTCAGCTTGATCCGGGTCGTCGACCAATGTGGTGCGTCGCGACACAGCGGCGGCGCGTGGCTGCGCGACGAAGTAACTTGTCGGCACGTCCAGTGTGTCGGCAAGCCGGAAGAGCTCCATCGCCGATACCCGACGAGTACCTGCTTCGATCTTGACGAGAGCGGTGCGTTCCACACCGATGGTGGTCGCAAGGTCTTCCTGGTTGAGCGCAGCAGCGACCCGCGCCTCGCGTACCCGCTCGCCGAGCACCTGCCACTCCTCCCAGGAGTCCATGTGTGCGACTTTCGCACGTTGATGTTGTCCGCGTCAACCGGGAGACGACGTCATGTCGCGTATGGGTGGACAACGCCAACTCGTCGTTGATCGGGCGGGCGACCGAGCGCCTCGCCGACCGCCCGATGCTGCACGCCTTCGACTTCGCCAGCGCGTTGTCGCTCGGGCTCGAGGCGCTTCCGATGCGACACCGCGCCAGCACCGACCGAGCGCTGCGAGACGCCGGCTTCACCGGCCGAGACCTGTGGTTACGCCCACCGGACGCTGCCAGCACCTGAGCTGGCAGTCGAAGCCGAGGCCGTGGTCGCCCCGTGCCAGGACCCGCCGGGGTGGCGTATCGAGCGCCGCGACGCCGACGAGCTCCTCGGCGAGGCGGTCGTGACCACCCCGGTGCAGGGAATCGGGCTGCTGTCGTGGATCAGTGTCGAACCGGCCGCCCAGGGGCGCGGCCTGGCCCGGCCGTTGCTCGGGCGCGCGCTGGAGGTGTTGTCGGACCACGGCGCATGCGAGGTGATCCTCTACGTCGACGACGACAAACCCCGGCGGCGAGCGCGACCGCACGGCCGCCAACCGGCTCTACGACACCAGTGGCTTCACCGAGGTCGACCGGCTGCATTCCTACACCAGACCAGCCCGGTAGGTACCCGCTACAGGCCGGGCACCCTCGCGCCGGCCTCGAGCGCGCCGGCCAGCCACGCCTCGACCGCCCGGACGGTCATCTTCGTTCCCACATCGCGCGCGGCTCGTAGCGCACGCGGGTCGAGCAACCTGCCGCTACCGACCGTTCAGCACGGATCGGAGCTCTGGAATGCCGAGCCGGAGGGTTTCGTGCAGGCGGCGCAGCGCTGGGAGGCGTTCGGCGCCGCGCTGGGCAAGCGCCACGGCGAGCTGCTGCGCGTCATCACCGCGGTGGGGGCGCAGTGGGAGGGCGTGGCACGTGATGCCGCTATCGCGCACTTGAACGGGCTCGCCGACCGGGTCGAGCGCGACCGAGGACGGGTCGAGCAGATCGGGCCGGTGCTCGCACAGCACGCCGACGCTGGTTGACGCGCAGCAGCTGTTGCGTCGCGCGGTGGCCATGGCCGGTGGCGACCTACGTGCCCTGGCACCGGCGCGGGGCTGCGCAGCGTGCCGACAGACCTGGGCCGCGCGGATCTGATGGTTCGCGAGGCGGAGAAGCTCGATCCCGGTGCCTCGACGTCGGCGGTGATGTGGATCGGCTACGAGGCCCCTCAGGAGGTCGCCAACCTCCTGGGTGTCAACGCGGACCTCACCGAATTGCCCGGCGATGGTGATGCCATGGACTCGGAATACGCGGAGCGGGGCGGACGGGCGCTGGACTCGTTCCAGCACGGACTGCGGGCCACCCATGAGGGTCCGCCGTCGCACAACACCGTGATCGGGCACAGCTACGGCTCCACGGTGATCGGGCACGGCGCGGCTGGCCACGGCCTGCCCGTCGACGACGTGGTCTTCGTTGGCAGCCCCGGCGTCGGAGTCGATCATGCCTCCGAGCTGGGCCTCGAGCCGGGGGCAGGTGTGGTCGTCGCACGCCGACAATGACCCGATCCAGCGCGTGCCTGCGCTGTTTGTGGAAAGCAACCGCGATGCCTTCCGCATGTCGCTGCAAGCCAACATACCGGGCGACGTGTCGATCTCGTCGACGTCGCCGTGCGTGTGGCCGGAGGGCACGCCCCCGCCAGGGTGACCGTGAGCGCTCTGGTGAGCTCGCGAACGGCAGTCTCTCCGATGCGCCAGGACGCGGCACCTATAATCCCCAGACGGCTGGTTCATCCGGTCCTCCGTCAAACCGGGTGAGGCCAGAAGGGCTCCGGCTGCATGCCGGGACTGCCCCGCAGCGGCGAACGGGAACGACCGCCGTCACTACGCGTTCGTAAAGGCACGACGGTCGGTAGGTGCCACATGGCACTGACAGAGCAGCGTCGCCCGCGGCTCCGGAGACCTCCCAGCCGTTCGCGCGATATCGGCGCGTTCGGGCTTGCGACCTCGCAGGTCGGGCGTGGACAGGTCCGCCTCCTTCCTGCCACCGCAGGCCAGCAGGGCATTGCAGAAGTTCGCGAAGGAAGGACACGATGGATCTCCGCATCACCACCCGACCAGCTGACACCGCTGCGCATGGTGGGGGGTGGAGCACGTGGTGAGCACGACCGTTCTCGGCTACCCGCGTATCGGCGACCGTCGCCGGCTCAAGCAGGCCACCGAGTCGTACTGGTCCGGCGAGCTCGACACGGCCGGGCTGGAAGACGCCGGCCGGTCGCTGCGCCGTCAGACGTGGCTGACGCTGCGCGACGCAGGGCTGGGCCACATCCCGTCGAACACGTTCTCCTACTACGACCACGTGCTGGACACCGCGGTGCTGTTCGGCGCGGTCCCCGACCGTTTCCCCTCGCCCTACATAGCGGGCCCGGAGATCGACCTGGACGGCTACTTCGCGCTGGCACGCGGCAGTGACCAGATGGCGCCGCTGGAGATGACGAAGTGGTTCGACACGAACTACCACTACCTCGTCCCCGAGCTCGGCCCGGACACCCGCCCGGCGCTGCGCTGGGACAAGCCGCTCGCCGAGCACGCCGAGGCGCGTGAGCTGGGGATCGAGACCCGGCCGGTGCTGGTCGGGCCGCTGAGTTTCCTGCTGCTGTCCAAGCCCACCGCGACCGCCCCGCCGGAGTTCGCGCCGCTGGATCTGCTGGACGAGCTGGTCGAGGCCTATGCCGAGCTGCTCGGCCGGATGGCCGATGCCGGGGTGGAGTGGGTGCAGCTCGACGAGCCGGTACTTGCGGCGGACCGCAGCACCGCGGAGCTCGACGCGCTGCGTCGCGCCTACGATCGGCTGGGCGGTTTGCCAGCGCGGCCCAAGCTGCTGGTGCAGACCTACTTCGCCGAGATCGGCGGCGCCTTGCCCGTGCTGGCCCGCACCCCGGTCGAGGGCATCGGGCTGGACTTCGTGGCGGGACCCGGCAACCTCGACGAGGTCGCTACGCTCGGCGGGCTGGCCGGCAAGACGCTGGTGGCTGGCGTGATCGACGGTCGCAACGTGTGGCGGGCCGACCTGCGACAGGTGTTGTCGACCTGCGCCACGCTGCTCGGTCTCGCCGACGAACTGGTGGTCAGCACCTCCTGCTCGCTGCTGCACGTGCCGTTGGACGTCGAAGCCGAGTCGGCCATGGACCCCGCGCTTCGTGACCGGCTGTCGTTCGCCCGGCAGAAACTGGACGAGGTGGTGCTGCTCGGCCGGGCGCTCGACGAGGGCCACGACGCGGTCGCCGACGAACTCGCGGCCAGCCAGCAGTCCGGGACACCGGAGCCCGCGGGCACCACCGACACTCGGGTGCGGGCCTGGCTAGAGTCGCTGGCGCAGGTGCAGGGCCGTAGCGACTACCCGCAACGCGCCGAGCTGCAACGCTCGGCCAGCAGCCTTCCGGCGCTGCCCACCACGACGATCGGCTCGTTCCCGCAGACGGCGCAGATCCGCAAAACCCGGGCCGACCATCGGGCAGGACGCATCGACGACGCCGAGTACCAGCGCCTGACCCGCGCCGAGATCGACGACGTCATTGCCCTGCAGGAGGACATCGGCCTGGACGTGCTGGTGCACGGCGAGCCCGAGCGCAACGACATGGTGCAGTACTTCGCCGAGCGGCTGGCCGGGTTCGCCACCAGCGAGCAAGGGTGGGTGCAGTCCTACGGGACGCGGTGCGTGCGACCGCCGATCCTCTACGGCGACGTGGCCCGTCCGGAGCCGATCACGGTGGAGTGGACGACCTACGCCCAGTCACGCACCGACCGGCCGGTGAAGGGCATGCTCACCGGCCCGGTGACGATGCTGGCGTGGTCGTTCGTCCGCGACGACCAGCCGCGCGCTGTCACCGCCCGGCAGGTGGCGCTGGCGCTGCGCGACGAGGTCCACGACCTCGAAGCCGCGGGCGTGCGGCTCATCCAGGTCGACGAGGCCGCGCTGCGGGAGAAGCTGCCGCTGCGCCGCGCCGACCAGGACGACTACCTGTCCTGGGCGACGGCGGCGTTCCGGCTGGCCACGTCCGGGGTTGCCGACAGTACCCAGGTACACACCCACATGTGCTACTCCGAGTTCGGGGAGATCATCGGCTCTTTTGCCGACCTGGACGCCGACGTGACCAGCGTGGAGGCGGCACACTCCCGCATGGAGCTGCTCACCGACCTGGGCAAGGCCGGCTACCAGCGGGGCATCGGCCCGGGTGTCTACGACATCCACTCGCCACGCGTTCCCACGGTCGACGAGATCGAGGAGGCATTGCACCTGGCGCTGGCCGAGGTCGACGCCGACCGGCTGTGGGTCAACCCCGACTGCGGCCTCAAAACCCGTGGCTACGCCGAGGTGGAACCAGCGCTGCGCAACATGGTCGAAGCCGTCCGGCGGGTGCGCGCGTCGCTGGGCGCTCATGCCCGCAACGGGATGTAGGCGGCGTCCGGTACGCTCCCTCGGATGCAGCGGGGTTCGGCGGTGATCCTGATCCTGGGGTGCGCGCTCGCGCTGACCGGGTGTTCGCAAGGCCCGGATCGGGAGCGGGTGACCGACACCGACAGGCAGCGGCTGCAGCTGATGCTCGACGAGCCGATCGTGCGCGAGGCCGAGCAGGATATGAGCAAGCAGCCCGGAACGTTGCGGGCCGACAACACTCTGAAGCGCGGTTTCGTCTCCGTGTCGGTCTTCTCGGTGTTTGCCGGCGAACGCGAGCAACCGGTACGTCCGGCGCTGACCAAACGCCGCACCGCCGATGCGCTCGGAGTGCTTCGCGACAGCGGCTGGACGATCGCTTCGGCATCTTGCACGGTCCCGGAACCAGATGGTCCGGACGACGCCTTGCAGTGGGAGAGCACCGCCTACAAGCACGTCGACGGCGTCAGCTACTGGGCCAACCTCACCGCCGCGGCGATCCCGTCACGTCTTGGAGTCGTCGACATCGCGCTGCGCGCGCCCAACGTCGACGACCCGCCGGACCTTTTCCCGCGACGCCCGGCCGGCCTGCCGGCGGGCTCGACCTGTATCGAGCAATCCGGGATGCCGGATGAGGGCGTCGAGCAGGGCGCACCGGTCCAGATGGAGCAGGTAGGCCCCCAGGTAGGCCCCGCAGCGGAACTAGGCCAGTGACGGTTCGGCTTGCTCGAGCTGGGTGCGGTACAGCTCCTCGTAGCGGCCTCCGGTGGCGAGCAGTTCGGCGTGCGTGCCGCGCTGCACGATCTGCCCGTCCTCGACGACGATGATCAGGTCAGCGGCTCGTACGGTCGACAGCCGGTGGGCGATCACCACCGCGGTGCGCCCGGCAAGTGCCTCGGACAGCGCGGCCTGCACGGCGGCCTCGGAGGTGGACTCGAGGTGTGCGGTGGCCTCGTCGAGGATCACGACGCGAGGGCGGGCCAGCAGCAGCCGAGCGATCGTCAGCCGCTGACGTTCACCGCCCGACAACCGGTAGCCGCGCTCGCCGACGATGGTGTCGAGCCCGTCGGGTAGCGAGGCCACCAGCTCGGCGAGCCGGGCCCGGTGCAGCACCTCCCACAACTCGCCGTCACCAGCGCCGGGCCGGGCCAGCACGAGGTTCGCCCGGATCGAGTCGTGGAACAGGTGACCGTCCTGGGTCACCATCCCGAGCGTCTCGCGGATCGAGTCGAACGACAGTTCGCGCACGTCCACACCGGACAGCCGCACCGCTCCTGCGTCGACGTCGTAGAGCCGCGGCAACAGCGAGGCGATGGTGGACTTGCCCGCACCGGAGGAGCCGACCAGCGCCACCATCTGCGCCGGCTCGGCCCGGAACGACACGCCGTGCAGGACCTCCACGCCACCCTGGGTGTCGAGCTTGGCGACCTCCTCCAGCGAGGCGAGCGACACCGACTCCGCCGACGGGTAGCCGAAGCGCACCCCGTCGAACTCGATGCCCACCGGACCGTCGGGCACCCGCCGCGGCCGCGGCTGCTCGGCGATCAGCGGGCGCAGGTCGAGCACCTCGAAGACGCGCTCGAAACTGACCAGCGCGCTCATCACCTCGACGCGGGCGCTGGCCAGTGCGGTCAGCGGGGCGTAGAGCCGGGTCAGCAGCAGTGCCAGCGCCACGACGTCGCCAGCAGCGAGCTGGCCGCGCAGTGTGTAGAAGCCGCCGAGGCCGTACACCACGGCCAGCGCCAGCGCCGAGACCAGCGTCAACGCGGTGACGAACACCGACTGCACCATCGCGGTGCGCACCCCGATGTCGCGCACCCGGGTCGCCCGGACGGCGAACTCGGCCGACTCGTCGGCCGGCCGACCGAACAGCTTGACCAGCGTGGCACCGGGAGCGGAGAACCGCTCGGTCATCTGCGTGCTCATGGCCGAGTTGTGGTCGGCGGCCTCGCGCTCCATCCGGGCCAGCCGGCTGCCCATCTGCCGCGCCGGCAGCACGAACACCGGCAGCAGCAGCAGTGCCAGCAGCGTGATCTGCCAGGACAGGCTGACCATCACGACCAACGTCAGCGCCAGCGTCACGATGTTGCTCACCACGCCCGACAACGTGTCGGAGAACGCCCGCTGCGCACCGACGACGTCGTTGTTCAGGCGGCTGACCAGCGCGCCGGTCCGGGTGCGGGTGAAGAAGGCGATCGGCATGCGCTGCACGTGGTCGAACACCGCGGTGCGCAGGTCGAGGATCAGGGTCTCGCCGATCCGGGCCGACAGCCATCGCGTCAGGATTCCCAGCCCGGCCTCGGCCACGGCGATGACGGCGATCAGCCCTGCGATCCCGGCGACGACGGACAGCGCGGCTCCTTGCACGATCGCATCGACGACCCGGCCGGCGAGCACCGGTGTCGCGACCGCCAGCACCGCGGTCATCACGGACAGCACCAGGAACCGCACCAGCTGCCGCCGGTGTGGCCGGGCGAACCGCCCGATGCGCCGCAGTGTGGCGCGGGAGAACGGCCGCCTGTCCTGCTCGGCGTTCATGGCGTGGTGCATCGACATCCACGCGGTGACTTCCATGTCCATCCCGCACCGCCTACCCCGTCGTGTCGAAGGATCGCCAGGTTATCCGGGCGCCCTGACATTGGTCGTGGGATTAACACTGCAACCTCAACCAATGTCGAGGTCAAGTCACGGGACCGAGCCGGTTCCCGTCACCGGCGGTTGCCGGGGAGTAGACGGCGCTGAAGTAGGTGTAGGGAATGTAGATACCCATGAACACAACGAAGGTGCACCCCAGCACACCGAGGATCGCCCGGTTGGCCAGCGGTGCAATTACTTGTTGGAGCCCCGCGCCGGCGGCAGTGGTGTCGCAACGAAGGGTGGGTAGTCGAACCGCGACGGCGGCGGCTACCGCGCCGAGAGCGGCGACGAACCACAGGGTGGCACGCCAGTCGAGTGCCGCGCTGACTGTGGTGCCCAGCGGGGTGCCCGCACCAGTGACGAAGTCAGCCCCAACATCACCAGTGCGATGGCCTGTCCGCGGCGCGCCTGGCCGGCCAGGATGGCCGCGGTCGCGCTCGCGCTTGCCGTGAAGAGTGCGGCACAGCCCACCCGCACCTACACGGAGGCGCCACCGGGCAGCGACGGACAGCGCCGTGCGGTCTCGTAAGCCGCGCGACGCAGAGCTGGCCGCCCGCGCGAGTCACGGGAGATGTGCGAGCACGTTGACCACGGTGCCGCTGGGGTCCGCCACGAAGAAGCGACGCACTCCCCACGGCTCGTCGGTGAGCGGGTAGACGACGCGCAACCCGCGACCCACGGCCTCGGTGTGTGCCGCATCGACTGCCGCCGGGTCGCCAACATCGATCCCGAAGCGTGGTGGGGGGTTGTCCATCCCTCGTGGCGGAACGAGGAGCTGAGCCGTGGGGTTGGTCGGTGACCGCAAACCGAGAACGGGCTCTTCCATCGCGACCTCGAGTCCGAGGACCTCGACGTAGAAGGCCCGGGACGCGACGAGATCGTCTCCGTCAGCGTAAGGAACGATTCTCCTGATCATGGCAACAGGATCGCAGGAACGCTGCCCGCTGGCTTGGACGAATGAGAGGCCGCCATCGCTTGGGCCGCGTGCCGCTACTGTCGGCTGGGTGCTACGTGCTGGTGTGGGCAACTCGCCTCCCCGGCAAGAGTCAGTGGGCAGGTTGGTCGGGCTTCTGCTGACGAGACCGCTGGTTGGCGGCCCTTCGTGCGGCGGAGGGGTGTGACCACTCGTACCCTCGGCATCGGAGGACAGATGGCAATCGAGATCACGCTGGTGCAGGGCGACATCACCGAGCAGCAGGTCGACGCCGTGGTGAACGCGGCCAACAGCTCGCTGCTCGGCGGCGGTGGCGTCGACGGTGCGATCCACCGGCGCGGCGGCCCGGCGATCCTCGCCGAGTGCCGGCAGCTGCGCGACGATCAGTACCCGGACGGCCTGCCCACCGGCCACGCGGTCGCGACGACCGCGGGCGACCTCCCGGCCCGCTGGGTGATCCACACCGTCGGACCGGTGTATGCGAAATCCCAGGACCGCTCCGAGCAGCTGGCGTCGTGCTACCGGGAGTCGCTGCGGGTGGCCGACGAGCTCGGCGCGCAGTCCGTCGCCTTCCCGGCCGTCTCGGCGGGCATCTACGGCTGGCCGCTCGACGGCGCTGCGCGCATCGCGCTGACCACCGTCCGGGCCACCGGAACAGCGGTGCAGGAGGCCCGCTTCGTGCTGTTCAGCGCCGAGATCCTCGGCGCCTTCGAGCGCGCGCTGGACTGATCACCCGCCGGTACGGTTTGCGTCATGGCTGGCGCGCAGGCCGTGCTCATCGACATCGACGGCGTGCTGACCGTGTCGTGGCGGGCCGTTCCCGGCGCGGTCGAGGCGCTGAGCAGGTCTACGACGCCGGGTTGGCGGTGCGGCTGCTGACCAACCCGACCTCACGAACCCGTGCCGAGATCGGCGAGCTGCTGACCGGCGCCGGGTTCGACGTCGACTCCGGCTCGATCCTCACCGCCCCCACAGCCACCGCCGCCTACCTCGCCGAGCTCCACCCCGGCACGCGGTGCCTGCTGCTCAACAGCGGCGACATCTCCGACGACCTCGGCGACGTGGTGCTCGACGATGCCGAGCCTGACGTCGTGGTGATCGGTGGCGGCGGCCCTGAGTTCAGCTACGAGGCGCTCGACCGCGCGTTCCGGCTGCTGCACCGAGGGGTGCCGCTGGTGACCATGCACCGCAACCGGTACTGGCGCACCGACGAGGGTCTGCGGCTGGACTCGGGCGCCTTCGTCGCAGGTCTCGAGCACGCCGCCGACGTGCAGGCAGTCGTCGTCGGCAAGCCCGCACCGGAGTTCTTCGCGACAGCACTTCGCTCGGCCGGCGTCGCGGCAGCCGATGCGGTGATGGTGGGCGACGACATCGACTCCGACGTGCCCGCCCTCCCTCGGCCTGTCGTAGACAGCCCGCGCCCGTTTCGTGCTCTCGCGCGCGTTTTCATGCCGTCGCGCGCGTAGCTTCACGCGCGACAGCCACAAACTGCGCGCGAGCTGCGGTCCGCCGTCGTGTGACGAGACGCACCGAGCCGTGAACGACCCGGGCGGGCGAGACCCGGTTGCCTCTGATCCACTGGAGGGGCAACCGTCAACCGAGGTAACAGGAGTGAGAGAGCGTGCCGACCGCCGCCCCGGTGCTCGAGCGGCTCGCACCCGACACGCTCTGGCAGCGTTACCGCACCGTCGTGCTCTACGGCGTGATCGGCTGTTCCGGGATCCTGCTGGACTTCCTGCTGTTCTTGCTGCTCTACAATGCGGTCGGGTTGCCCGCCCAGCTCTGCAGCGCGATCTCGCTGTCCGTTGCGATCACGACCACATTCGCGCTCAACAGCAGCGTCAACTTCCGCACCCGCGACGTGCTGGCGCGCCGTTACGGCAGGTATGCCCTCGTGGGCCTGGCCGGCATGGGGCTCATCGCCGCCGTGCTGCACGTGTTCGCGACCGTGGGTGGTGCCGATCCAAACCTGGTCAAGGCCTGCTCCATCCCGCTCGTCGCCGTGTTCCAGTACTGGGCGAACTCCCGCTGGACGTTTCAGTAGTAGCCGGCTCAGCTCTCCTGGTCTTCGTGCTCGGCGGTCGGCCCCGACTCGGCGGCACGTGGCGTGACCTGCACCACCCCGGAGTCGAGATCCAGCGGACCGTCAGGCAGCCGGGGCCCGTGCCCCTGCCCGCTGGAGTCCTCGTCGCGTGCCTCCCGCCCGAGCTTGCGCCCGGGGAACATCTCCGCGAATGCGCCCATCGGGCCATGGTAGGGCGGCATCGCGAACCGTCGATACCGTCACCCGGACGTGTCGCTATGTCCGAAACGCAGCCGCGCCGCGTGGCTCGCTGAGTACCGTCCGGATCCGTGTCGACAGACGGCGGTCTCCCCGCATTCGCCGGCCTGCGCCTGATCGAGGATCGCTACCCGGTGCAGCGCTACGACGCGGTCGACGCCGAAGGCCGTCCGCTCACCGTGCTGGTGCTCAGCGCGCAAGCCTCGGCCGACCCGCAGCAGCGGTCGATGTTCGCCGCTCAGGTCACGCAAGCCACCGTGGCGACCTTGCCGGGCCAGCTGCCGATCAGCTACGAGGTCGCGGCACCGCGGCCGTGGGCGGTCAGCTTCCGGCACCCGGCGGCTGCGGGTGTGGAACGCCTGCTGCCGCTCATGGAAGCCGCCCACCGGGCGCAGCAGCCGACCGGGCCACCACCGGCCGGACTCCCGCCGTCGCAACCGACCGGGGCGCCGTCGCCGTCGCAGATCTGGGCACCGCCGCAGGACGCAGCGACCGCACGATCGTCGGCCCCGCTGTTCGCCGCCCTCGGGGCGGTGGCGTTGCTGCTGGTGATCGGCCTCGTCACGGTACTGGGCATGCGGGGCTCCGAGGAGCCTGCTGCCACGGCACCGCCGCCCACCCCGCAACTCCCACCGCCGACGCTCGGCACGCCGACCCCAGAGCCTCCACCGCAGGGCCCACGACCGCAGCTCGAGGATGTGCCGCCGGTGACCGTTCTCGGCCCGAGCTTCGCGCCGGACGACGACACCTACACGATGGATTTCCGGGGCTGGCCGTTCGCCTTCCGAACACCGGGAACGTGGGGCTGCCTGAAGGCGAGCGCACCCATCCCCGACGCCGACGGCTGGGGCTGCATCGACGAGCGCAACCCCGACGGCGGCCAGCGGGCGACCGTGATGGTCCGCCCCTGCCCGTCCACCTGCACAGCTGCCGAGCAGCGCGAGATGAACCAGGTCTGGTTCGACGAGCCCGAGCGCGCGGTGTCGTCGGATCCCACCACTTCCTACGTCGAGACGCGTCGCACCGACAGCGACACATACTCCGTCGACGCCAGCCATTTCTTCGCCGAGGAACCGGGGGAGCCGCTGTCCTGGCAGGTGGGGGTGTACGTCGAGTCGCCGTTCGAGACCCGGGACGAGGTGCTCAAGATCCTCAACGACGTCCGCAGCCAGACGCGGTAGCGGGTCAGGCCGGTTCGTTGCCAGGCTTCCACTTGATGCCGCACCCCATGCTGGGCACGTGCGGTTCGGGCACCGGCTCGCCGGCCAGCACCCTGTCCATCGCAGTGCGCAGGACCTCGCCGGTGACCGCGGTGTCGTTGCGCGGCCGCGACTCGTCGAATTCGCCCCGGTATGCCAGCTGCCCGCTGCCGTCGTAGAGGAAGAAGTCGGGCGTGCACGCGGCGCGGAACTCATGGGCGACCTGCTGCGACTCGTCGACCACGTACGGGAAACCGAACCCCGCACGCCGCGCCTGCTCGGCCATCCCGGCGGCGCCGTCGTCGGGATGGGTGTTCGTGTCGTTGCTGCAGATCGCTACGGCGGCCACGCCCCGTTCAGCGTACTCGGCGACGACCGAGCCGAGCGCACCTTCGATATGCCGCACGTACGGGCAGTGGTTGGACAGGAACATCACCAGCAGCGCCGGCGCCCCGGTGAGGGCGGCCGAGTCGACCTGCGCGCCGTCGAGCGAGGGCAGCGAGAACTCCGGTACCGGCGAGCCGAGTGGAACCATCTGCGAGGACACAGCCATGCCCGGCAGTCTGCCAGGTCAGTTGAGGTTCGCGCGCAGTGTCTTGGCGGCGAGGTCGAGGGGCTCGGCGTCTGCGGGCCGCTCGCGCAGCCGATCCTCGAGGAACCGGGCGCCGTCGAGGAAGCGCCCCTGCTGCCCCATCGCCTGCGCCAGCTCGACGAGCTCGGGCACGCCGACCCCGGGCAGCGCCAGGCGCATCCGCAGCACCCATTCCAGCTCGGCGAAACTGCGACTGCCCCGGTAGACGGCCCGCAGGTTCTGCAGGATGCGGGTCAGGATCGCGGGCACCGGTGCGGTGGTGAGCAGGTGCGGACCGAACGCGACGTTGGCGCCCGCGCCGGTCGAGGACCGGAATAGCGCCTCGCAATCGGCGAGGTCGAGCTGCCTGCCGCCGTCGAACGGGTCGAGGTAGTGCTCGGTGCCGATCGTGCGGACCAGGAAATGCCCGGGCATCCCGACGCCCTCCAGCCCCACCCGCGCGCGGCGACCCACCTCGATGCACACGACCGAGAGGGTGATCGGGATGCCACGCCTGCGGCCGAGCACCTCGTGCAGTAGTGAGTTGCGCGGGTCGTAATAGTTCTCGGTCGCGCCCGCGAAGCCCTCGTCGACGAAGATCCTCCGGGTCAGGGTCTGCAGTGAGTCGACGCCGGTGGCCAGCCGGTCCAGCTCGGCGAGCCACCGCTCGGTGTCCAGCTCCGGATCGGCGCCGGCGGCGATCGCCAGCGCGCCGGCGTCGAGGGGGATGCGGCCGCGCCCGGTCACCAGCGCGGTGAAGCGCTCGACTGCGTCCACAGCTCTCCGTTCGGCGTCTTCTCGACGCCCCGCTGGGCGTCGAAGTCGGCACCGGCCTGCCCGCCGTGCCGGTGCAAGCATCCCGTACCGTGCCAGTGTGGCCGACCTTGGGCCACACCCCCTCAAGCAGCAACATTTCATTTGCAACTGAGAACTGTTCTTGCTGCGCGGGTGGTGCGGACCCTAGTGTCGCGTGTCGATAATTGTTTTACGGTCTGAATTGCGGGACCATGGGGTATGTCTGTTGCTGCTCCATTGGGCCTGCGGAAGGGTGACCGTTCTCGGTTGGAGGTGCTGGTCCGGTCGACGTCGGTGCGGGCAGG
>WHTH01000026.1 GCA_009377865.1 Pseudonocardiaceae bacterium
CGGTGCCGACACGGTCGACGCCAACCTCGCGCTGGGGATGCCCGCCGATGCTCGTGACTACGGCACCGGTGCGCAGATCCTGCTCGATCTGGGGGTGGTCTCGATGCGGCTGCTGACCAACAACCCCACGAAGCGGGCGGCATTGGAGGGCTACGGGCTCCAGATCGTCGACCGGGTGGCGCTGCCGATCCGGCCGAATCCCGAGAACCTGCACTACCTGCGCACCAAGCGCGACCGGATGGGCCACGAGCTCGACGGCCTGGACGGGCGTCGCCCCGGTGTCGACGGTGTCGCCGGCGTCAAGGGCCGGGACGGGCCGGGTGGTGTCACGGCATGAGTGGCGAAGGCAGGCCGGAGACCGCCGTCCCAGCCTGCGGCGACGGGATGCGGCTGGGCATCGCGGCCACCCGGTGGCACGACGAGATCACCGCGGCGCTGCTCGACCGGGCGGTCGCCGCTGCATCCCGGGCGGGCATCTCCGAGCCGACGGTGGTGCGGGTGCCGGGCGCGGTGGAGCTGCCGGTGGTCTGCCAGGAGCTCGCCCGGCACCACGACGCGGTCGTCGCGCTCGGTGTGGTCATCCGCGGCGGCACCCCGCACTTCGAGTACGTGTGCGACGCCGTCACCGCGGGGCTGGCCCGGGTCGCGCTCGACGAGGGAACCGCGATCGGCAACGGCGTGCTGACGTGTGACACCGAGCAGCAGGCGCGGGACCGCTGCGGGCTGCCCGGTGCCGCCGAGGACAAGGGCTTCGCGGCCTGCGCCGCGGCGCTGGAGACGGCGCTGGTGCTGCGCGGGCTGCGTCAACCGTGGACAGAGCGGGATTTCCGATGAATGCCGCCGTACTCCAGGTCCGGCCGCGCCGGGCCCGGGTGGTCGCCGTGGTGTCCGCGGTGGTGCTGATCGCGGTGTTCACAGTGATTGCGGTGCTGCTGCGCGAGACCCCGACCGGCGTGTACTTCCGGGTCTCCGACCAGGTGGCGATGGTGCTGCTCGGTGTCCTGCTGGCCGGCGCGGCACTGCTGTTCGCCCGGCCCCGGGTGCGCGCCGACGTCGACGGCGTCGAGGTCCGCAACCTGCTCGGCGCCCGACGGCTGCCGTGGGACCTGGTGCTCGCGGTCTCGTTCCCGGACGGCACCCCGTGGGCCCGCCTCGAGCTGCCCGACGACGAGTACATCGCGGTGATGGCGATCCAGGCCGCGGACCGCCAGCACGCGGTACGCGCACTGCGGGAGCTGCGGGAGCTGCGCGCGCTGCACGCCGAGCACGCGCCTGATCGTGGTCGCAGTACGTGAACCATCGTGGTCGCAGTACGTGAACCATCGTAGTTGCAGTACGTGAACCATCGTAGTTGCAGTACGTGAAACGAGGAGGATCGGTGGGTGAGGCCACACCGGCTGAGGTCCGGTTGGGTGATGTCCGGCTACGCAACCGGCTGGTCACGTCGTCGAGCCTGCTCGGCTACGGCGTGGCCGATCGTGGCCTGGTTCCTTACGGGATGAGCCCGATCTCCCGGTTCGTGCCGCTGCACCGGTTCGGCGCGGTGACCACCCGCACCCTGACCGTCCAGCCGCGAGACGGGCATTTCACCAACCGAACCGACTGGCCGCTGCGAGGCTTGCCGGACCTGCTGCGCCGTTACGGCACGGTGCTGCGCGGTACTGATGGCGGCTGGATCAACGCCTTCGGCTGGTGCAACGTGGGCATTGAGGCCTACTTGCGTGACTACTACCCGCGCACCCGGGACCAGAACACGATCATCTCCATCGGTGGCTTCTCGGCGCAGGAGTTCGTGACGCTGGTCGACGCGGTCAACGCGACAGTGCCCGCAGGCGAGATCGCCGCCGTGGAGTTCAACGTGTCCTGCCCCAATGTCGAGCATGACTTCGAATCGATTCTCGACGGTGTGCTCCGTGACGCGGTCGGCCGCAGCCGTCACCCGGTGATCCTCAAGCTCGCCCCGGACCGCGACTACGTCAGCCACGCCCGCCGGGCCGCCGCCGCCGGCGTCGCGGCCCTCACGGCGATCAACACCGTCCGGGCGCTGCGGCTGGACCCGGCTACCGGGCAACCGTGGCTGGACAACCGCTACGGCGGGTTGTCCGGCCGGGCGGTGAAACCGATCGGGCTGCGGGTCGTGTCCGAGCTGCGCGAGTCCGGAGTCACGCTGCCGATCATCGCCACCGGCGGGATCCGGAGCTACGACGACTGCCGCGAGTACTTCTGGGCGGGCGCCGACGCGGTGAGCCTGGGCAGCGCGACGTGGTTGGCCTCCTACCCGGGCTACGCGTTGTCACCGCTGCGTGGGTTGCAGATCCGGGCATTGCTGCGACGGATCGAGCGTTACACGCCGCCGGCCGCAAGGTTCGGGGAGGTCCGTGCACAACCCGTCGCCGACTACCGTTCGTAGGCATCACACCTACTCCCACCATGATGGAGACCTGATGCGTGCCGAACCCGAGCTGCCCAGGCGCACGCTGTTGTGCGGACTGGGCGCCGCGCTGCTCGTGCCCACCGCGCTGTCCGCCTGCGCCACGGAGCCTGCACCGGAAGGTGGCTCCACCGGCGGAGGTGACCCCCACCAGGGCACCACGGTCGGCGCACCGCAGGGCGGCACGATCACCTGCCCCAACCACGGCAGCCAATTCGCTGCGGCCACCGGCGAAGTGACCAATGGCCCCGCGGCCCGGCCGCTGCCGCCATTGGGGTCACCGTGCAGGGCGACCAGGTGCTGATCGCCTAGGCGATCCTCGGTGCGCTGGGCTGGCACTGGCCCCTCGTGTAGTGACCGTGGTGGCGACGACCGTCGCCCGCATAGGCTGGAAACATCATGGCCGACCCGTCGACGTACCGCCCGGCGTCCGGCAGTGTCCCGGACGCCCCCGGCGTGTACCGGTTCCGTGACGCGCACCGCCGAGTGATCTACGTGGGCAAGGCGAAGAGCCTGCGCAGCAGGCTCAACTCCTACTTCGCCGACCTCTCCGGGCTGCACCCTCGGACCCGTCAGATGGTCACCACCGCTGCCGGCGTGGAGTGGACCGTCGTGGCCACCGAGGTCGAGGCGCTGCAACTCGAGTACAACTGGATCAAGGAGTTCGACCCGCGGTTCAACGTCCGCTACCGCGACGACAAGAGCTATCCGGTGCTGGCCGTCACGCTGAACGAGCAGTACCCGCGACTGCACGTCTACCGGGGACCCCGTCGCAAGGGGGTGCGCTACTTCGGCCCGTACTCGCACGCCTGGGCGATCCGGGAGACGGTCGACCTGCTGACCCGCGTGTTTCCCGCCCGGGTCTGCTCGAACGGGGTGTTCAAGCGCCACGGTCAGATCGGCAGGCCATGCCTGCTCGGCTACATCGACAAGTGTTCCGCGCCGTGCGTGGGCAACGTCACCGCCGAAGAGCACCGTGAGATCGTCGACGGCTTCTGCGATTTCCTGTCCGGCCGCACCGACGTGATGATGCGCCGTCTCGAGCGGGAGATGCAGACCGCTTCCGAGGAACTCGACTTCGAGCGGGCCGCGCGGCTGCGTGACGACCTGGGCGCGTTGCGCCGCGCGATGGAGAAGCAGGCAGTGGTGCTCGGTGACGGCACCGACGCCGACGTCATCGCCTTCGCCCAGGACGAGCTCGAGGCTGCGGTGCAGGTCTTCCACGTTCGCGGCGGCCGGGTCCGGGGGCAGCGGGGCTGGGTGATCGAGAAGGTGGAGGAGACCGCGACGGCGGGGCTGGTGGCCCAGTTCGTGACGCAGTTCTACGGCGAGCAGGCGGAGTTGTCCGCGCTGTCCGGACGGTACGACGACGCCACCCAACCGGTGCCCCGTGAGGTGCTGGTGCCCGAGCTGCCCACCGACGCGGACGTGCTGGGCGACTGGCTGTCGGGGCTGCGAGGTTCCCGGGTGCGGCTACGGGTGGCGCAGCGGGGGGACAAGCGGGCGCTGGCCGACACCGTCGCGCGCAACGCCGCGGAGGCGTTCACCCAGCACAAGCTGCGCCGGGCCGGGGACCTCACGGCCCGCTCGGCGGCACTGCAGGAGATCCAGGAGCACCTCGACCTGCAGACCGCTCCGCTGCGTATCGAGTGCATCGACGTCAGCCACGTGCAGGGCAGTGACGTGGTGGCCTCGCTGGTGGTCTTCGAGGACGGGTTGGCACGCAAGTCAGAGTATCGGCGCTTCGCCATCAGGGATGCCGCCGGCGAGGGCCGCTCCGACGACGTGGCGAGCATCGCCGAGGTCGTGCGCCGTCGCTTCGCCCGGTATCTGAGCGAGACCTGCTCGCAGGGTCGAGCCGACAGCACCGAGACCGCCGGCGACGAGGCGGGCGGCAACCCCGGCATCGACCCCGAGACCGGCAAGCCGCGCCGCTTCGCCTACGCCCCGAACCTGCTGGTCGTCGACGGTGGCGCCCCGCAGGTAGCCGCGGCCGCCGACGGGCTGGCCGTGCTCGGCGTCAGTGACGTGCCCGTCGTCGGGCTCGCCAAGCGGCTGGAGGAGGTGTGGTTGCCGGGACAGGCCGACCCGGTGATCCTCCCCCGCACCAGCGAGGCGCTCTACCTGCTGCAGCGGGTCCGCGACGAAGCACACCGCTTCGCCGTCAGCTACCACCGGCAGCAGCGGTCGAAGCGGATGACCAGCTCGGCGCTCGACGACGTCGCCGGACTGGGGGGCACGCGGCGCACCGCACTGCTCAAGCATTTCGGGTCGCTGCGCCGGCTGCGACAGGCCAGCGTGGCGGAGATCACCGCGGTCCCGGGTGTGGGCCGGCGCACCGCCGAGGCGGTGGCAGCGGCGCTGCGTCCGAATGGGAGCCCGAACGGGAGCCAGGAGGGGGAGGGATCGTGACGCAGGACGGCGGCGGCGAGCGCGACGCGGGCGGGGGTATCGAGGTGGCCGTGGTGTCCGGGCTGTCCGGCGCCGGGCGCAGCACCGCGGCCAAGGTGCTGGAAGACCTTGGGTGGTTCGTGGTGGACAACCTGCCGCCCGAGCTGATCTCCACCATGGTCGAGCTGGGGTCGCGGTCGCAGGGTGTGGTGACCCGGGTCGCGGTGGTGATGGACGTGCGCAGCCGGGCGTTCACCGATGATCTGGCCGCCGTGATCAAGGATCTCGACGCCCGGGGCTACCGGCCCAAGGTGCTGTTCCTGGAGGCCACCGACGCCGAGCTGATCCGGCGATTCGAGCAGGTCCGGCGTAGCCACCCGCTGCAAGGTGACGGGAGGCTTGCCGACGGTATCGCCGCCGAGCGGGCGTTGCTCGCCCCGCTGCGTGACGAGGCCGACCTGACGCTCGACACCACGGGTCTGTCGGTGCACCAGCTCCGCGCGAAGATCGAGAGCGCATTCGGCACCGAGGCCGCGGCCCGCACCAGGATCACCGTGCTGTCGTTCGGCTACAAGTACGGTCTGCCGATGGATGCCGACCTGGTGGTCGACGTGCGATTCCTGCCCAACCCGTTCTGGATCCCGGAACTACGCGACCTCGCGGGCACGGATGCCGACGTGCGCAACTATGTGCTGTCCCAGGAAGGCGCCGAGGAGTTCCTCGAGCGATACCACGAGCTGCTGCGCCTCATCGGCGGCGGGTACCGCCGCGAGGGCAAGCGCTACCTCACGCTGGCCGTGGGCTGTACCGGCGGCAAGCACCGCAGCGTGGCGATCTCCGAGGCGCTGGCAGCCCGGCTGAGCGAGGAGGACGGCACCACCGTGAGGGTCGTGCACCGCGATGTGGGGCGCGAGTGAGCGCGATGTCGGACCGGGGCGGTCTCACGGCGGTCGCGCTGGGCGGTGGCCACGGCCTCTACGCGACGCTGACGGCACTGCGCCTGCTCACCGACGACGTGACCGCCGTTGTGACCGTCGCAGACGACGGCGGTTCCTCGGGGCGGCTGCGCCGCGAGCTCGGCGTGCTGCCGCCGGGCGATCTCCGGATGGCACTGGCCGCGCTGGCCGCAGCCGACGACGGCGGGGTGCGCTGGCGCGAGGTGTTCCAGCACCGGTTCCAGGGCAACGGTGCGCTGGCCGGTCATGCCGTCGGCAACCTCGTGCTGGCCGGGTTGCTCGAAGTACTGCGAGATCCGGTGCCGGTGCTCGACGAGGCCTGCCGGTTGCTGGGGGTGCGCGGGCGGGTGCTGCCGATGGCGGCCGAGGCGCTCGATATCGAGGCGGAGGTCTCCGGACTGGACAATGACGCGCACTCGCTGCACCGGATCCGGGGCCAGGTCGCCGTCGCCAGCACACCTGGGCGGGTACACCGGGTGCGGCTGCTGCCCGAGCGGCCCCGCCCCTGCCATGAGGCGGTGGCGGCCGTCCGGGGGGCCGACCTCGTCGTGCTGGGACCGGGATCGTGGTTCACCAGTGTGATCCCGCACCTGCTGGTGCCGGAGCTGGCTAGCGCGCTGGTCGGCACCGCGGCCCGCACCGTCGTCGTGCTCAACCTGGCGCCGCAACCTGGGGAGACCGCGGACTTCTCCCCGCAGCAGCACCTGCACGTGCTGGCCGGGCATGCACCGGACGGCTTCACCGTGGACGCGGTGCTCGCTGACATCGATGCGGTGACCGCACCGCAGGGACTGCATCGCAGCGCAGCAGAACTCGGCGGGCGCGCGTACCTTGACCGGGTCGCATCGGGACCGGCGTCGGATCACCATGATCCGGGGGCGCTGGCCGCGGCGCTGCGCCGGATCATGGACCCGGCACCCGATGACCCGGCACCCGACCCGCCGAGGCGCGCCGACGCTGGGGAACGTGGGCCCGGCGCTGCACCCGCGCCGCGTGTGGGAGAGGAGGAGCACCGGTGGCCATGACCGCCTCGGTCAAGGACGAACTGAGTCGCCTCCTGGTGACCAAGACCTGCTGCCGACGCGCCGAGATCTCCGCGCTGCTCCGGTTCGCCGGCGGGCTGCACATCATCGCGGGCCGGGTGATCGTCGAGGCTGAGCTGGACACCGGCTCGGCCGCTCGCCGGCTTCGCAAGGAGATCCACGAACTCTACGGGCACACCTCCGATGTTCATCTGATCACTGCCGGGGGGTTGCGCAAAGGAAGCCGCTACGTGGTGCGGGTGGTGCGCGACGGTGAGGCCCTCGCCCGCCAGACCGGCTTGCTGGACCTACGGGGACGGCCGGTGCGGGGCCTGCCACCGCAGGTCGTCTCGGGCGGTCCGTGCGACGCCGAGGCCGCATGGCGCGGTGCTTTCCTGGCGCACGGCTCGCTCACCGAGCCCGGGCGTTCCGCCGCGATGGAGGTCACCTGCCCCGGTCCGGAGGCCGCGCTCGCGCTGGTGGGCGCGGCGCGGCGGCTCGGGATCCAGGCCAAGGCGCGCGAGGTGCGCGGCGCCGACCGGGTCGTGGTCCGAGACGGTGACGCCATCGGGGCGTTGCTGACCCGGCTCGGCGCACACGATTCGGTGATGGCCTGGGAGGAGCGGCGGATGCGCCGCGAGGTCCGGGCGACCGCCAACCGGCTGGCCAACTTCGACGACGCGAACCTGCGCCGCTCGGCCCGTGCCGCGGTGGCCTCCGCCGCGCGGGTGCAGCGCGCCATGGAGCTGCTGGGCGACGACATCCCGGAGCACCTGCTCGTCGCCGGGCGGCTGCGGCTGGAGAACCGGCAGGTGTCGCTGGAGGAGCTGGGCCAGCTCGCCGACCCGCAGCTGACCAAGGACGCGGTCGCGGGCCGGATCCGGCGGCTGCTCGCGATGGCCGACAAGCGTGCCAAGGACCTCGGGTTGCCCGACACCGACTCCGCGGTCACCGCCGATATGCTCGAGCACTAGCGTCGGCGCGCTCGACCCAGGCATCGCGCGGCATTAGGGTGCACGGTCAGCAGAGACGGACGGCGGCACCCGGCCGCGTCCGGGCATGGTCGGCCCACGAGGGAGACGCGACGTGACGGTTCGAGTAGGGGTGAACGGTTTCGGCCGGATCGGTCGTAACTTCTGGCGCGCAGTGCAGGCCAGCGGCCACGACATCGAGGTCGTGGCGTTCAATGACCTGGGCGATGTGGCGACCATGGCCCATCTCCTCAAGTACGACAGCGTGCTGGGCCGGCTGTCCGAGGAGGTCCGGGCCACCGACGAGGGCATCGAGGTGGGCGGTAAGACGATCAAGGCGCTCGCCGAGCGCGACCCCGGCAAGCTGCCCTGGAAGGACCTCGGTGTCGACGTCGTCATCGAGTCCACCGGGTTCTTCACCAACGCCTCCGACGCCCGCCGCCACGTCGACGAGGGCGGGGCCAAGAAGGTGATCATCTCGGCACCCGCCAAGGGTGAGGACCTCACGGTCGTGCTCGGCGTCAACGGCGATTCCTACGACGGCTCCCAGACGGTGTTGTCCATGGCGTCGTGCACCACTAACTGCATCGCGCCGATGGCCAAGGTGCTCAACGACGGGTTGGGCATCGAGCAGGGCCTGATGAACACCATCCACGCCTACACGGCCGACCAGAACCTGCAGGACGGCCCGCACAAGGATCTCCGGCGCGCCCGTGCCGCGGCACTGAACGTCGTGCCGACCTCCACCGGCGCGGCGAAGGCGATCGGCCTGGTGCTGCCGGAGCTGAACGGCAAGCTGGACGGCATCGCGATGCGGGTGCCGGTGCCGGTCGGCTCGACCACCGACCTCACCGCCACGGTGAGCCGCGAGACCAGCGTGGACGAGGTGAACGCCGCGTTCCGGGCCGCCGCCGAGGGCTCGCTGGCCGGGATCGTGCGCTACACCGAGGACCCGATCGTCTCCTCCGACATCATCACCGACCCCTCGTCCTGCATCCTCGATGCCCCGATGACCAGGGTCATCGGCACCCAGGTGAAGATCCTCGGCTGGTACGACAACGAGTGGGGCTTCTCGTGCCGGCTGGCTGACCTCACCGCCCGCGTCGGCTCGCTGCTGTGAGGTCGAGGTCGTGAGAACGGTCGACGATCTGCTCGATTCGGGGGTGGCCGGCCGGACCGTGTTGTTGCGGGCCGACCTCAACGTGCCGCTCGGTGACGGCTCCGACAGCGGCACGATCACCGACGACGGCCGGATCCGTGCTGCACTCCCGACGTTGCAGGCGCTGCAGGATGCCGGTGCCCGTGTCGTGGTGACCGCGCACCTTGGCCGGCCCGAGGGGCTCCCGGACCCGGCCAGCTCGCTGGCCCCGGTGGCCACCCGGCTCGGCGAGCTGCTCGGCGCCGAGGTCGCCGCCGCCACCGATGTCGTCGGTGACTCTGCCCGCAGTACGGTCCGCGGCCTCGGTGACGGCGACATCGCGATGCTGGAGAACGTCCGGTTCGATCCTCGGGAGACGAGCAAGGACCAGGCCGAGCGGGCCGCGCTCGCCGACGAGCTGGTCGAGCTGGTCGGCACCGACGCGGCGTTCGTCTCCGACGGCTTCGGCGTCGTGCACCGCGAACAGGCCTCGGTCGTCGACGTGGCTGTCCGGTTGCCCGCACACGCCGGGCGGCTGGTGCGGCGCGAGGTCGAGGCGCTTCGCACCCTCACCGGTGATCCCGACCGGCCCTACGTTGTGGTGCTGGGCGGCTCGAAGGTTTCCGACAAGCTCGCTGTCATCGAGTCGCTGCTGCCCCGGGTGGACACCCTGTTGATCGGCGGTGGGATGTGCTTCACGTTCCTCGCCGCGCAGGGCCACGCAGTCGGCAGCTCGCTGCTGGAGCGGGGCATGATCGAGACCTGCAAGGGCCTGTTGGAAGCGCCCGGTGGCAAGATCGCGCTGCCCAGCGACGTGGTGATCGCCTCGGAGTTCGCTGCGGATGCCGATACCCGCACGGTGCCCGCCGACGATGTCCCGGACGGCTGGACGGGTCTCGACATCGGCCCGGACACGGTGCAGCGCTTCGCGAGCAGCGTGACTGCAGCAGCCACCACGTTCTGGAACGGCCCGATGGGGGTATTCGAGATGTCCCCGTTCGCCGCGGGCACCCGCGGGGTGGCACAGGCCATCGCTGACTCGACGGCGTTCACGGTCGTCGGGGGTGGTGACTCCGCGGCGGCGGTGCGCGCACTGGGCATCGACGAGTCCTGCTTCTCGCACATCTCCACCGGCGGCGGCGCCTCGCTCGAGTTCCTCGAGGGCAAGCCGCTGCCCGGACTCGCCGTGCTGGGGGAGTAGATGGCACGCCGGCCGCTGATCGCGGGCAACTGGAAGATGAACCTCAACCACCTCGAGGCCATCGCCCTGGTGCAGAAGCTCGCCTTCGCGTTGCCCGCGAAGTATTTCGACGCGGTCGAGGTTGCCGTGCTGCCACCGTTCACCGACCTGCGCAGCGTGCAGACCCTCGTGGCCGGCGACAAGCTGCTGGTGCGCTACGGCGCGCAGGACCTGTCCGCCCAGGACTCCGGTGCCTACACCGGCGACGTCTCCGGGACGATGCTGGCCAGCCTCGGCGCCAGCTATGTCGTGGTCGGCCACTCCGAGCGGCGCGAGCACCACGGTGAGGATGACGCCGCGGTGGCGAGCAAGGTGCGCGCGGCGTTGCGTCACGATCTGGTGCCGATCCTGTGTGTGGGGGAGGGGCTCGAGATCCGCGAGAGTGGTGGGCACATCGAGCACTGCAACGCTCAGCTGCTCGCCGCGCTGGAAGGCCTGCCCGCTGTGCAGGCAGCTACCCTGGTGTTGGCCTACGAGCCGATCTGGGCGATCGGCACCGGTCGGGTCGCCACACCCGCCGACGCGCAGGAGGTGTGCGGCGCGTTGCGGGCGGCGCTGGCCGGCCACTACGGCGACGAGACGGCTGAGGCGGTCCGGGTGCTCTACGGCGGTTCGGTCAAGTCCAACAACATCTTGGATCTGGTGGCCCAGCCCGATGTCGACGGTGCGCTGGTCGGCGGTGCCAGCCTCGAGGCCGACGAGTTCGCCAAGCTGTGTGCGCTCGCAGCCGGGGGGCCGCTGCCCTGACCGGCCCTCAGCAGCGGGTAGCCTCTGGCATCTGACGTCGATGACGAGGGTGTGATGAGACTCTTCCTGCAGATCGTGCTGCTGACCACCAGCGCGGTGCTGATCCTGCTGATCCTGCTGCATCGGGGCCGGGGTGGCGGGCTGTCCTCGTTGTTCGGCGGTGGTATGCAGTCGAGCCTGGCCGGATCGAGCGTCGCGGAGAAGAACCTCGATCGCATCACGCTGTTCGTCGGATCCGTCTGGGTGATCTCCATCGTGGGGATCGGGCTTCTGATCAAAATCGGCTGAGCGCCCGGAGCACTGGGCAGCCTGCGCAAGGGTGTGAGGATCCATGGCGAGTGGAAACGCGATCCGCGGCACGCGGGTCGGAGCAGGTCCGATCGGTGAGTCCGAGCGGGGGGAGTCCGCCCCGCGCCGCAGAGTGTCCTACTGGTGTGCTCGCGGGCACGAGTCGAACGTGTCGTTCGCCGTGGACGCCGCCGAGCCCGAGACGTGGGACTGCCCGCGCTGCGGCTTCCCGGCCGGCAAGGACTCGCAGCAGCCACCGGACGCGCCGCGTAACGAGCCGTACAAGACGCACCTCGCCTACGTGAAGGAACGTCGATCCGAGGCCGACGGCGAGGCGATCCTCGCCGAGGCACTGGCCAGGCTCGAGTCCCACCGCACCACCCCGTGAGCGTTGTCAAGGCGTGAGGTCGTGAAGGGCACCTTCACGGCGTCGGGCGCCGTGAAGGTGCCCTTCACGACCTCTACCTGATTCACCGGCGGTACGAGTGACAGCCGGGGTCAGACCCGCGGCGGGGTGAACTCCTTGGGTAGCTTCGCTGCAGCCGCTCGGTCGAGCAGCCACAACGTGCGACGGCGGCCGGTGACACCGGCGGCGGGCAGCTGTACCTCGCCAGTACCGGCGAGCGCCATCGACACCGCAGCGGCCTTGGCGGCGCCGGCGGCGACCACCCACACTTCGGAGGCGGCCCGGATCGCGGGCAGGGTCAGTGACACCCGTCGCGGTGGCGGCTTCGGGCAGCCGCGGACCCCGACCACCGTGCGCTCGGTCTCGTAGACCGCTGGTGAGCCGGGGAAGATCGACGCGACGTGGCCCTCCTCGCCGACGCCGAGCAGGCAGATGTCGAACGAGGGGACATCCCAATGGTCCTCCGGCCGGGCGTGGCGGGCGAGCAGCTTCGCGTAGTCGCGTGCCGCGACGTCGGGATCGTCGCCCAGCGGTCCGTCCGAGGCGGCCATAGGATGCACCCGGTCCGGATCGGCCGGGACACGATCGAGCAGCGCCTCTCGCGCCTGGGTCTCATTGCGGTCCGGGTGCCCGGCCGGCAGGAACCGCTCATCGCCCCAGTACAGGTCGACCCGTGACCAGTCGATCGCGCCGGCCGCCGGAGCCGCTGCCAGCTGCCGCAGCACCGCGATCCCGACGCCGCCGCCGGTCAGTACGACCGAGGCCCGTCCGCGAGCGGCCTGGGTATCCACGACTCGGGTCACCAGGCGTGCCGCCACGGCCGCGGCCAGCAGATCAGCTGTGGTGTGGACGACCACCCCGGGCGGCGTCATGAGCGTGCTCCTTGCGCTGAGTCGGTGACCTTTCGGTGGTTGGCCCCGCTGGCACGCACCGCGGGCAGCGCCTGTAGCGCCGCCTGGTAGATCTCGTCGGCGTCGAGCCGGCGCAGCTCCTCGGTGAGGCAGTCGCGGACGTGGCGGCGCTGCAGCGCCACCTTGCGGTCCGGCTGGCCGGGCTGAGTCAGTGTGCCCACCTTCCCGTCCGGGCGAACGAGTTCGATCGGGCCGGAGTGGCGCTCGAGCACCACCGAGGTGATGCCACCGCCGGGACCGGACCGGATCCGTCGCACCGGGACGTCGAGCCGGGACCGCAACCACCCGGCGAGCAGATCGGTGGACGGCGAGTCGGTGGCTCCCGTGACAGCGGCGCTGTCGACATCCTCGTGCGGCGGCTGGTCCAGCGCTGCGGTCAGCAGGCCCCGCCACAGCGTCAATCGCGACCACGCGAGATCGGTGTCGCCCTCGGTGTAGGAGGAGCGGGCGGCAGCAAGTCCCCGACTCGGGCTGCGCTGGGCGGCGGCGTCGGTGATGCGGCGCTGCGCCAACCGGCCGACGGGGTCCTCGGCAGGCACCTTCGGGCGCGGGCCAGGCCACCACGTCACCACCGGCGCATCGGGCAGCAGCAGCGGTACCACCACGCTGGCGCCATGGTCGACGAGCTGCCCGTACATCCGCATCACCACCACCTCGGATGCGCCGGCGTCGCCCCCGACCCGGATCTGCGCGTCCAGCCGGGGCGCTGCTCGCCGGGCTCCCCGGGCAAGCACCAACACGCGGCACGGGTGCTCGCGGCTGGCGGCGTTCGCCGCTTCGATGGCCTCTTCGGCCTGCGCCCCGTCGTCGGTGACGATCACCAGGGTGAGCACCCGGCCAAGCGCCACCGCGCCGCCACGCTCGCGCAGCTCGATCAGCTCGCGGTTCACCGCCGCCGTCGTCGTGGAAGGCAGATCGACGATCATGTCCGAACTCCGGTGACTCCGCCGGCGCGGCCGCAGCTGGGCCCGGTCACGGCCGCCGCCAGCTTCGCCCGGTCCGGCCGATCATCGCGTCCGCGGCAGGCGGCCCCCAGGTTCCCGCGGGGTATGGCTCCGGCGTGCCGGTGGCGGCCCAGTGCTCGAGCACCGGATCGAGGATCTGCCACGACAGCTCCACCTCTTCGTTGACCGGGAACAGCGAGGGCTCGCCGAGCAGTACGTCGAGCAGCAGGCGTTCGTAAGCATCCGGCGAGGTCTCCGTGAACGATGTGCCGTAGCTGAAGTCCATCGTGACGTCGCGGACCTCCATCGCGGTGCCGGGAACCTTGGAACCGAACCGCATGGTCACACCCTCGTCCGGCTGCACCCGGATGACCAGCGCGTTCTCCCCGAGCTCCTCGGTCATGGTGTCGTCGAAGGGCAGGTGAGGGGCGCGCTTGAACACCACCGCGATCTCGGTGACCCGGCGGCCGAGCCGCTTGCCGGTGCGCAGGAAGAACGGCACCCCGCCCCAGCGCCGGGTATCGACCTGCAGGGTGATCGCGGCGAAGGTCTCGGTGCGCGACTCCGGGTCGAACCCCTGCTCCTGATGCAGTCCCGCGACCTGCTGGCTGCCCTGCCAGCCGGCGCTGTACTGCCCACGTGCGGTCGTCTCGTCGAGCGGGCCGACGAGCTTGGTCGCCGACAGCACCTTGACCTTCTCGCCACGCAGCGCGTCGGGGGAGAACGAGACCGGCTCCTCCATGCCGGTCAGCGCCAGCAGCTGCAGCAGGTGGTTCTGGATCACGTCACGGACCGCGCCGATGCCCTCGTAGTAGCCGGCCCGGCCGCCCAGTCCGATGTCCTCGGCCATGGTGATCTGCACGTGGTCGACGTAGTGGCTGTTCCAGATCGGGTCGAACAGCTGGTTGGCGAAGCGAAGCGCGAGGATGTTCTGCACGGTCTCCTTGCCGAGGTAGTGGTCGATGCGGAACACCGAGTCCTCGGGGAAGACCTCGTTGACGACCTCGTTGAGTTCCCTGGCGCTGTGCAGGTCGTGACCGAACGGCTTCTCGATCACCACCCGCCGCCAGTGCGCGTCGCCGTGCTCGGCAAGCCCGGTGCGGGCCAGCTGCTTGCAGACCACCGGGAAGGCTTCAGGCGGGATGGCGAGGTAGAAGGCATGGTTACCGCTGGTGCCATGCATCCGGTCGAGCGCAGCGATCGTGTCGGTCAGGCGGTCGAAAGCTGCGTCATCGTCGAACGAGCCTGACACGAAGCGCACGCCCTCCGCGAGCCGGTCCCACACGTCCTGGCGGAACGGGGTCCGCGCGTAGTCCCGGACCGATTGCAGTACCACTTCGGCGAAGTCCTGGTCGCTCCAGTCACGGCGGGCGAAGCCGGTCACGGCGAAGCCTGGCGGCAGCAGCCCGCGATTGGCCAGATCGTAGATCGCCGGCATGAGCTTCTTGCGGGACAGGTCCCCGGTGACGCCGAAAATGGTCACGCCGCACGGCCCGGCGATGTGCGGCAACCGCTTGTCACGCGGGTCGCGCAGCGGGTTGCGCCACGTTTCGGCGGCTCGCGGCCGGTGCCAGCCTGACCCCGTCATACCCGAACCTCCCCCTCGAGCTGCTGCACGGCGCGCACCAGCGTCACCAGGCCCGCGGCTCGATCCGTGAAATGCAGTCGCAGCACCGGGCGTCCCCGCTGCGCCAGCACCTGGGCGTCGCCCAGCGCCTGGGCCCGTTGCAGCATGCCGAAGGTGAACGGCCTACCGGGCACCTCCAAGTCTTCGACCGGATCACCGGACAGCTGCAGGAACACCCCGTTCTGGCGCCCGCCCTTGTGATACTGCCCGGTGGAGTGCAGGAATCGTGGACCCCAGCCGAACGTGGTCTGCAGCGACCCGGAACGGACCGCCGCGCTGCGGCGGGCCAGCTCGGACCGGAGCACCGTTGCCGAGGCGTCGTCGAGCCGGTTCAGGAACGCCTGTACCGCCAGATAACCGCCGTCCGGAGCGGCACGCAGCAGCGCTGCCACCGCCTCTCCGACGGTGCCGGTGCCCGGCGGTAACCAGTCACCAGCCGCGTACACCACGATGTCACCCTCGATGAACTCAGGTCGGC
This sequence comes from Pseudonocardiaceae bacterium, assembly GCA_009377865.1. Lineage (GTDB taxonomy): Bacteria > Actinomycetota > Actinomycetes > Mycobacteriales > Pseudonocardiaceae > WHSY01. The sequence continues at coordinate 15,551 of WHTH01000026.1, forward strand.
CCGCATCGACCTCCGCTGTCTCGAGCAGCGCGCGGGAAGCGGATTTCGCGGCCTCGACGTCGGGCTGGTCAAACGGGTTGACGCCCAGCAGCCGACCGGCGATCGCGACGGCGTGCTCCCAGAGCAGGAACTGCCCGCCGAGGGTGCCCGTGACCGCCACGGCGGTGGCCGCCCCGCCGGGACCGAGTCCGACCGGCACGGCGTCGGCGCCGGCATCAGCGAAGCCCGCGGCCGCCGGGGACTCGACGACGATCGGCAGTAGCCCGACTCCCTGCTTGCCGGTCGACTCCGCGATCAGCTGCTCGGCCCAGTCGGCGAACCCCACGATCCCCGACCCGGTGTCGGCGAGCACGATCTTTTCGGCGCCACGTTGGTGCGCTGCGGCGAGCGCGGCGGCGAGCCGCAGTGCGGGATTGGCGGGGTCGTCTACCGACAGCGCGGCGGACACGTCACCGGCGTCGTCGAGCAGCCGTCCGATATCTGCGCCCGCCAGTCCCGCCGGAACCAGCCCGAACGCGGACAGCGCGGAGTATCGCCCGCCGACCGTTGGATCCGCCTCGAACACCGCGCGGTAGCCGGCCTGCTGTGCCTGCTGCTGCAGCGGTGAGCCCGGATCGGTGATGGCGACCAGGTGGCGCGCGGGATCGAGGCCGGCGTCGGCGAACGCCTCGGCGAAGACCCGGCGGTGGCTGTCCGTCTCGACGGTCGAGCCCGATTTCGACGACACCACCAGCACGGTGCGGTCGAGATCACCCGCCAGCGCATCACCGACCTCACCCGGATCGGTGCTGTCGAGCACGGTCAACCGTCCCGAACCCGCCTCGGCGTTGCCCGTCGCGGCGATCACCTCCGGCGCCAGCGAGGAGCCACCCATCCCGGACAGCACCACCCGGTCGATACCGTCGGCGCGCAGTTCGGCGCGCAGTGCATCGACGGTGTACAGCAGTGGGCGCGACGTCTCCGGCAGGGTCACCCAGCCCAACCGTGCGGCGGCCTCCTGCTGCGCCTGCTCGCCCCACAGTGCAGGGTCACGCGCAGCCAGCGCTGACGCGACTCGCTGCTCGACGAGCCTTTCGACCTGCTGCTCGGCGTCGGCGGCCAGCTCGGCGGTTCGGATGTCGACGGTCGGCTGCGCCATCGGCGTCAGCCCGCAGCCTTGCTCAGCTGCTCGGCGGCCGTCTCGAGCAGTTCTTGCCAGGACTTCGCGAAGTTCTCGACGCCGTCGCGCTCGAGCACGGCGAACACGTCGGCGAGGTCGATACCCGCCGCCGCCAGCGCATCGAAGACACCGCGGGCCTCGTCGCCCCGGCCCGAGACCCGATCGCCGAGCACCTCACCGTGGTCGGCGAAGGCGTGCAGGGTCTGCTCCGGCATGGTGTTGACCACGTCGGGCGCGACCAGTTCGGTGATGTAGAGCGTGTCGGGATAGTCGGGGTTCTTCACCCCGGTGGACGCCCACAGCGGGCGTTGCCGCAGCGCGCCGGCATCCTCCAGGGTGGCCCACCGCACCGAATCGAAAGCCTGCCGATGTGCCGCGTAGGCGAGCCGGGCGTTGGCCAAGGCCGCCTGTCCGCGCAGTGCGAGTGCGGCGTCGGTGCCGATCTCGGTGAGCCGGTGATCGACCTCGGCGTCCACCCGGGACACGAAGAACGAGGCCACCGAGCCGAGCATGGACAGGTCGTGCCCGTTGGACCTGGCCTGCTCGAGCCCGTCGAAGAAGGCGTCCATGACGTCGCGGTAACGCTCGACGGAGAAGATCAGCGTGACGTTGACGCTGATCCCGTCGGCCAGGCTGCGGGTGATCGCGGGAAGCCCCTCGGCCGTGCCCGGGATCTTGATCATGAGGTTGGGCCGGTCGACGATCTTCCACAGGTCGGCCGCCTGCTCGACCGTGGCCTCGGTGTCGTGCGCCAGCAGGGGATCGACCTCGAGCGAGACCCGTCCGTCGACCGCGGCGGTGGACTCCCAGGTGCCGCTGAACAGGTCGCAGGCCTGCTGGACGTCGGCAACGGTGATCTCGCGAACGGCATCATCCACCGTCGCGCCGCGAGCAGCGAGTTCGCGGATCTGAGCCTGGTACTCATCGGCGTCGGCCACCGCCGCGGCGAAGGTGGTCGGGTTACTGGTCAGGCCGACGATGTGACGCTCGGACGTCAGCCCTGCAAGGTTGCCCGAGGTCAGCCGCTGCCGCGACAGGTCGTCGAGCCAGATCGACACCCCTGCCTCCGACAGCGCCAACAGTGGATCGGTGTCATTCACGGTGGGTGTCTCCCTCCGGCTGCCGGATCGACCGGTGCTGTGTCGACGGGTCCTGGGTCGACCGGGTTCTCAATCGACGTTGCGCGCCAGCGTTCGCCGGGCCGCATCGGTCACGGACTCGATGGTGAAGCCGAACTCGCGGAACAGCGTCTCGTAATCGGCGGATGCGCCGAAGTGTTCGAGCGAGACGACCTCGCCGCCGTCGCCGACGAAGCGATGCCACGACTGCGCGATACCGGCCTCCACGGCCACCCTGGCCGGGATGTGGGGCGGAATCACCTGATCGCGGTAGGACCGGTCCTGCGCATCGAACCATTCCACACATGGCATCGACACCACCCGGGCGCCGATGCCCTCGGCGGCCAGCGCCTCCCGGGCGCCGACGGCGAACTGCACCTCGGACCCGGTCGCGATGAGCACGACCTGTGGCAGCCCGTCCGCTGCGTCGGCCAGCACGTATCCGCCACGGGCCACGCCGGCGGGGTCGGTGCCCTCGAGTACCGGGACGTTCTGGCGGGTCAGCGCCAGCCCCGCCGGGCCGGCTGGCTTCTCGAGCACAGCCTTCCACGCGGCCGCCGTCTCGTTGGCATCGGCAGGACGCACGATGTCGAGGCCCGGGATCGCCCGCAGCGCGGCGAGGTGCTCCACCGGCTGGTGGGTTGGACCGTCCTCGCCGAGTCCGATCGAGTCGTGTGTCCAGACGTAGATCGTGGGCAGCTGCTGCAGCGCCGCGAGACGCACCGACGGGCGCATGTAGTCGCTGAATATGAGGAAGGTGCCGCCGTAGGGGCGGGTGGGGCCGTGCAGCACGATCCCGTTGAGGATGGCCCCCATCGCGTGCTCACGGACGCCGAAGTGCAGCGTGCGGCCGTAGGGCTGCGCGGGCCACATCTTCGTCGAGATCGTTTTCGGGCCGAACGAGTCGGTCCCCTTGATCGTGGTGTTGTTGCTCTCGCCGAGATCGGCCGAACCACCCCACAGCTCGGGTAGTACCTCGCCGATCGCGGCCAGTACCGCACCGGATGCCTTGCGGGTCGCGGTGCCCTTGGGATCCGGTTCCCAGGTCGGCAGCTTCTCCGCCCACCCGGCGGGCAATTCGCGGCGTGACAGCCGGTCGAACAGCGCCTTGCGCTCGGGATCTGCCTGTGCCCAGGCGTCGAACTGCTGCTGCCACTCGGCGTGCGCGGCCTTGCCGCGGGCCACCGCCTCGCGGGCGTACTCGAGCGCGGCCGGGTCCACGAAAAACGAGCGCTCCGGGTCGAACCCGAGCGCCTTCTTCACCGCTGCGACCTCGTCGGTGCCCAGCGCGGCGCCGTGCGCCGCACCGGTGTTCATCTTGTTCGGTGCCGGGTAGCCGATCACGGTGCGCAGCACGATGAGCGAGGGGCGACCGGTCTCGGCGCGGGCCGCCTCGATGGCCTCCTCGATCGCGATCACGTTCTCGCCACCGTCGACGGTCTGCACGTGCCAGCCGTATGCGTCGTAGCGCGCGGCGGTGTCCTCGGACAGTGCGATCGCGGTGTCGTCCTCGATGGAGATCTCGTTGGCGTCGTAGAACACCACGAGGTTGCCCAGCCGCTGCGTACCGGCCAGCGAGCACGCCTCCGACGTGACGCCCTCCTGAATGTCGCCGTCTGAGGCGATGACGTAGATGTGGTGGTCGAACGGGCTGGTTCCCAGATCGGCGTCGGGATCGAACATGCCCCGCTCCCGGCGCGACGCCATCGCCATCCCGACCGCCGAGCCCAGGCCCTGACCCAGCGGACCGGTGGTGATCTCCACCCCCGCGGTGTGACCGTGCTCGGGGTGACCCGGGGTCTTGGATCCCCAGCTCCGGAGCCGCTCGATCTCGGAGAGCTCGAGGCCGTACCCGGTGAGGAACAGTTGCAGGTAGAGGGTGAGGCTGGAATGGCCGACCGAGAGCACGAAGCGGTCCCGCCCGATCCAGTCGGGGTCGGTCGGGTCGTGCCGCATTACCCGTTGGAACAGCGTGTGAGCCAGCGGGGCGAGGGACATCGCGGTACCGGGGTGGCCGCTGCCGCAGCGCTGCACCGCGTCGGCGGCGAGCACGCGGATGGTATCGACCACCGTGGTGTCGAGGTCGGTCCAGTGGTCGGGCAACTGGCGGGTGGTGAGCTGGCTGAGGTCATCGGTGACAGACACGGACTCGTGCTCCTGATCTCGGTCATGTCGAGGTTCCGCGGCGAGGAGCGCCGGATGGCTGCGTGACGGTGTCGATTGTCCGCTGGAATCCCTGGTCGGAATCCCACCCTAGTGTGGTCGCCTGGGTGGTGTGATCTCGGCCGCCGAACTGCCCCCTGCGGATGCCTCAAACCGCTCGCGGCTACCATCCCGTACCAGTACCCCCGGCCGGGACGGTCCTCATCGTGGCCCTCCGGTGCCCTGCCATGGCATTGATCGAACCGCACAGGTGATCACATCACGACGGAGATCGACCACAGCGATCCTCGAAGGAGTCACGGTGACCGCAGCGCCCTCGGGAGCGCGGTGAGCACGCTGCGCGACCAGGAAGCGTCCCGAACCCGCCGCCACGAGGCGGTCCTGCGGACCGTGTCGTCCTACCTGGCCCTCACCAAACCGCGGGTCATCGAGCTACTGCTGGTGACCACCATCCCCGCGATGCTACTGGCCGAGCGGGGAGTGCCGGCGCCGTGGCTGGTGCTGGCGACATTGATCGGCGGCAGCATGGCTGCCGGCAGCGCCAACGCGCTGAACTGTGTCGCCGACGCCGATATCGACGCCGTGATGAAACGGACCAGCTCGCGGCCGCTGGTCACCCATGACATACCCGCCCGCAACGCCCTGGTCTTCGGGATCGCGCTCGGCGTCGCGTCGTTCGGGTGGTTGTGGGTCACCGCCAACCTGCTGTCCGCGGTGCTCGCCGTCGCGACGATCCTGTTCTATCTCTTCGTCTACACTCTGCTGCTCAAGCGACGCACGGCGCAGAACATCATCTGGGGAGGCGCGGCCGGCTGCATGCCGGTCGTGATCGGCTGGTCTGCGGTGACCGGGTCGGTGGACTGGCCGGCGCTGGTGATGTTCGCAGTGGTGTTCTTCTGGACGCCGCCGCACACCTGGTCGCTCGCGATGAACTTCCGTGACGACTACCGGCGGGTCGGGGTCCCGATGCTGCCTGCGGTGGCTTCACCGGTTTACGTGTCGCGCCAGATCGTGATCTTCACCTGGCTGATGGTGGCCGCGAGCCTGCTCCTCGTGCCCGCGACGAGCTGGGTGTATGCGGCCGCGGCCTCGCTGGCCGGGATGTGGTTCATCGCCATGGCGCACCGCCTGCATATGGCGGTGTGCTGCGGCGAGCCGACCAAACCGATGCGGCTGTTCCACCTGTCGAACTCCTACCTCGCGCTGGTGTTCGTGGCGATCGCCGTGGACTCCGTGCTCGGCGCGACCCCGCTCGGCTGGCCGTTCTAGCCGCTGGTGAGCAGCAGGAGCTTGCCGGTGGTGCGGCGACCCTGCAGGTCCTCGTGAGCGCTGCGTGCCTCGTCGAGCGGGTACCGCCCGCTGATCGTGATCCGCAGCCGCTTGTTGCGCACCACGTCGAACACCTCGCCGGCCCGCCAGCGCAGCTCCTCACGTGTGGTGATGTGGTCTCCCAGCTTGGGGCGGGTGAGGAACACCGAGCCCGCCGTGTTGAGCCGCTGTGGGTCCACCGGGGCAACCGGACCGCTGGCGGCGCCGTAGAGCACGAGGGTGCCGCGACGGCGCAGCGAGGCCAGGCTGGCGTCGAACGTCGATGCGCCCACACCGTCGTAGACCGCCGCGACGCCCTCCCCATCGGTGAGCTCACGGACCCGGGCGGCCAGATCATCGACCGCTGCGTAGCGGATCACCTCGGCGGCGCCGGCCTTGCGAGCCACCTCCTCCTTCTCGTCGGTGGACACGGTGCCGATCGCCCGGGCACCGCGCAGCGTGACGAGCTGGGTGAGCAGCAGCCCCACCCCGCCGGCGGCGGCGTGCACGAGCACCGTGTCACCGGGCTGCAGCGGGTAGGTCGTCACCGTGAGGTAGTGCGCCGTCAAGCCCTGCAGCAGGGTGGCGGCCGCGGTCTCGATGTTGACACCTTCCGGGATGGGAACGGCATCCATTGCCGGGATGATTGCGCGCTCGGCGTAGCTGCCGGGACTCGCGGCCCAGACGACGCGGTCGCCCACGCGGACGTTCTCGACACCGGGGCCGATCCGGGCGACGGTGCCGGCACCCTCCACCCCGGGAACGAAAGGCAGCTGCATCGGGTAGATGCCGGCGCGCTGGTAGGTGTCGATGTAGTTCACGCCGGCGGCGGCGACGTCGATGAGCAGCTGCCCGTCGCCGGGTTCGTCCGGCACGTCGACATCGGCCGACCGAAGCACCTCGGGACCGCCGTGTTCGGTGATCTGAATCGCGCGCATCACTGTCACCCTCCGTTGTAGTCGGTGATTGCTATCACGACGGCAGCACGGCGCTGCGGGTGAGTCCGAGCGGCGGGCGGGCTGCTGGAGTGCGATCTCACCGAGCCCAGTCTCGGGTTCGCTCACGCAGCCGCCGGCGCGCCGCTGCGGTTCGCGTCCGCGGTGCGCGCCACGCTCGTCTCGTCGAGGGGGTGAGGCGGTAACGGGCCGCGGTCGCGGCAGCCCGTCCACAATGCCGCCATCGCGACGACGACCAGCGCCGCACCCAGCACGTGCAGCGACACCAGCACCTCGGGCACGCCGGTGGCGTACTGCACCGTGCCCAGTGACCCCTGCGCGAGTACCGCCGCGAGCAGCACGATGTACCGGCGCGAGGTGACCCTGGGCGCGGCGACGGCGCGCAGCGCGAAGCCGAGCCCGGCAAGCAAGCCGAGATAGCCGATCAGCAGGTCGGAGTGCAGTGCCACCAGGGTCGGTATGTCGGCATCGAGCCGGGGTGTGGCGGCATCGCCGGCATGCGGCCCGGCGGCGGTGACCAGGGTGCCCGCGACGAGCAGTGCGGCCAGCACCGCCGTCGCGGTGGCCAGCAGCCCGCGCAGCGGCGTCGTCACGTGCCAGCGCGGCGCAGCATCACCCTCACCGAACCCTGCGACGAGCAGCACCGCGAGCCACACCAGCACCATCGAGATCAGGAAGTGCGGCGCGACGGTCCACCAGGCCAGGCTGGCGCGCACCGTGATGCCGCCGATGACGGCTTGCAGCGCCGTCCCGATCGTCATCGCGGCCGCGAGCGCCACCAGCCGGCGCCTTCGGGTCAGCAGCGCGAGGGCGAGGCAGGCCAGCGCCACGAGGCCCACGAGCGGGGTGAGCAACCGGTTGCCGAACTCCACCCACTGGGTGACGGCCGCGATCTCCGGATCCGGGACCGGGGTCAGGCTGCCGGGGAAGCACTGTGGCCAGGTTGGGCAGCCGAGCCCGGAACCGGTGACCCGCACCACCGAGCCTGTGACGATGATGCCGGCCTGGGTGACGACCGCGGCCAGCGCGGCCGCTCGCAGCATCCCTGGTCGCGGGGCGGGAAGGTGGGACTGCACCCGCCCATCGTAGAGCGGTGGTTTTCGGGACAGCCTCGGGACAGTCTCAGGACAGGCGCAGCGTGCGGGCGGCCAGCAGGCCAGCGGCGGTCGCCCACGCCAGCAGCACGGCCAGCGCGCCCCACGATCCCGCCCCGTTGACCAGCGCGGCCGTCAGCCCCTCGGCCAGCGCTCCGGAGGGCAGCGCCGCCGCGAGCACGGCCAGCGGCCCCGGCAGTGTCTCGACCGAGAGCACGATGCCGCCGGCCACCAGCAGCAGCAGCCAGACGGTGTTGGCCAGTGCCAGCACCACCTCGGCCCGCAGCGTCCCGCCGAGCAGCACGCCCAGTGCGCCGAACGCGGCGGTACCCGCCAGCAGCAACAGTCCCGCCGGCGCCAGCCCCGCGGGATCGGGGCGCCACCCGAGGGCTGCTGCCACCGCGCCGAGCACCATGAGCTGCACGATGACGACACCGAGCACCGACAGCATCCGCGCTGCCACCAGGGACCAGCGGGGCAGCGCCGTCGCGGCGAGTCGCTTGAGGACCCCGTAGCGGCGGTCGAAACCGAGCGCGATCGCCTGGCCGGTGAAGGCCGTGGACATCACCGCGAGCGCGAGGATGCGGGGCGTGACATGGTCGATCCTGGGCTGCCCGACGGGCACCACGTCGAGCAGCGTCAGCCCGACCAGCAACCCCAGCGGTATGAGCATCGTCAGCAGCAACTGCTCGCCGTTGCGCAGCGTGAGCGTGAACTCGGTCCGTGCCTGCATGAGCAGCATCCGCGGCAGCCGGCCCCGGCCCGGTGCGGGGGAGAAGGTCCCGGGCGCGAACCTCGATGTCACGAGCGCAGCTCCCGGCCGGTGAGGTCGAGGAAGACATCCTCGAGGCTGCGGCGGGCGATCCGGAGATCCTCGGCGAGCACGCCCTGCTGGGCACACCACGCGGTCACCGTCGCCACGAGCTGCGGATCCACCCCGCCCTCGACGAGATAGCTACCGGGTTGCGGCTCGCTGACCAGGCAGTTCTCCGGTAGCGCCGCGACGAGCCGCGACAGGTCCAGACCCGGCCTCGCCCCGAATCGCAACTGCTGCTCGGCGCCGCCGGTGGTCAGCTCCGCGGGACTGCCCGCAGCGAGCACGCGACCGCGGTCGATGATCACGACCTGGTCGGCCAGGGCCTCCGCTTCGTCCATCAGATGCGTGGTGAAGAGCACGCTGACCCCGTCGGCCCGCAGCGCCCTGACCAGATCCCAGACCAGCCGGCGGGCCTGCGGATCCATTCCCGCGGTGGGCTCGTCGAGGAACACCAGCTCGGGACGCCCCACGAGCGCGCAAGCCAGCGCGAGTCGCTGCTGTTGGCCGCCGGACAATCGCTTGTAGGGCACCCGCGACACGGCGGTCAGCCCCAACACGTCAAGCAACCAGTCCACCGGCAGCGGCCGGGCCGCGCACGCCGCGACCAGGCCGAGCATCTCGGCGGCGCGGACTCCCGGATAAGCCCCGCCGCCCTGCGGCATCACGCCGACCCGGGGGCGTAGCGCACGGGATTCGGTCGCCGGGTCACGGCCGAGCACCCGCACCGTGCCGGCGTCGGGGCGCAGAAACCCCTCGCACACCTCGACCGTGGTGGTCTTCCCCGCTCCGTTGGGGCCGAGCAGCGCCAGCACCTCGCGACAGTGCACGTCGAGGTCGAGCCCGTCGACCGCCCTGGTCGTGCCGAAGCTGCGGATCAAACCGCGGACCTGCACAGCGGTGTCGGCGGTCGCGTCCGATGGGCCGTCCACTAGGCCGTCCACTGGGGGCACAGTCACGTCAGAGCAGCCTATGTCGGGCCGGTGTGGTCGCTTCGGGCCGGGGTGCTCGAAGATCGGCGCGACCAGCGCATCCAATGTGGCTGCAGCCGCATCCCCGGCTGCAGCCCGAGGACCGCGGTCGCCGACGGTACCCGGTTACGGACCAGCAGCAGCGGCACCAGCAGCACGACCAGGGCGGCGGCGACCGCCGTGAAGATCACCCAGCCACGGAACTCGAAGCCCGCACCGGTCGGCGCGACGACCACTGCAAGGAACGCCGACGCGATCGTGGCGCTGGTCCGGTATGCCGGTGCGCCGGCCGCAGCGGCCAGCGGGATCGCCGCCCACAGCAGGTACCAGGGGTGCACGACCGGCCCGAGCAGCACGATCGCGCCCAGGCTGACGCCGAGGCCGGCGAGCGGCTCGATCCGGCCCCGCCAGCACCGCCACAGCATCAGCCCGCACACCAGCACCGCCGCCGCGAGGCCGACGCCTCGGGTCAGCGACAGCACCGCCGCGGTGTGGTCGCCGAGCCCCAGCCACATTCCGATCCGCGCTCCCAGCAACCCCAAGTCGGTCGAAAGCGACATCCAGCTGCGGATCAGGCTCGGGATGCCCAGCGTGCCGGTCCAGCCGAAACCCAACCCGCTGCCCAGGCTGATCGCCACCACCGTGGCACCGGATATCACGCCGAGCAGCGTCGCGAAGCGAACGAGGTCACGGAGTCTGCCGCCCGCCTGCCGGGCCAGCCACAGCCCGACGAAACCCAGCGCGAGTGCTGCGGGCAGCTTGACCATCGCGGCCGCCCCGAGGAACACGATGCCCGCCAGCAATGGAGGCCCGACGGCCGGCTTTCGCAGCGCCAGCTCCATTCCGACCAGCATCAGGCCGATCATCAGTGATTCGTTGTGCGTTCCGCTGATGAGGTGGAAGAGCACCAGCGGGTTAGCCGCGCCCAGCCACAGCGCGAACACCGGCGAGACCCCCACCCGGCGAGCCAGCCGCGGCAGCGCCCAGACGATCATCGCGACGCCTGCCAGCGCCAGTACCCGGTGCAGCAGCGCGCCGAGCACCACGTCGTCACCCGCGATCCAGTAGATCGGTCGCCCCAGCGTGAGGAACAGCGGCCCGTAGGGCGCCGCGGTGTTGCGCCAGATCGTCGGGATCCCGCGGACCAGTGGGTTGTCGACACCGAAAACATCGGCGGGCCCGAGGGTGTATGGATCCAGGCCGCGGGCGGCCTGCGCGGACTGCGCCAGGTAGCTGTAGACGTCCCGGCTGAACATCGGTGGTGCGACCAGTAGTGGCACCACCCACATCACGAGCGTGCGGTCCAGTTGCGCTCTGCTCGGCAGCCGGCTGCGGCCCGGTGCCGCCAGCGCGCCGAGCCACAGCCATGCCAGCAGCACCATGAAGATGCCGGTGTAGACGATGGCCATCGAGGCGGTCGGCATCCGGGTGAACAGCCCTACGACCGGCTTGCCGACGACCGGGTTGTCCAACACGGGTGCGGTGCCCGCACCGAGCGCTCCGATGCTCATCAGCAACGCGCCGACGGTGCCGAAGCGACGGACCAGATCCAGTTGCCGCAACTCGGTCCCGTCGAGTGTCGACCTCTCGCCGGGCAGCGAGCCACCCGGCGGGGCCGCCCGGGCCGCGGAAGCCGTCGCCACAGCAGGCAGGGTAACGGTGCCGCTGTAACCCGACCGGGGGTGTGATCGCAGTCGTGGTCGCCGGGGGCTGGCCAGGCCTGGACGAAATACGTAACATTGGCGTTGTGAAAAACCTCGGGTCCACCAGCCACGCGGAGGCAGCGCCCCCATATGGGCCGCCGCCGGGTGGTGACGGGCGCACCCGGGAGTCGGTGGCGCGGATGGTGCTCGAGCACGGGCCGATCTCCGCCGCGGAGGTGGCCGACGGGCTGGGTCTGTCTGCCGCCGCCGTGCGTCGCCACCTCGATGCGCTGCTCGCCGCCGGCCAGGCCAGCACCAGGTCGGCGCCGCGCCGCGGCCCCCGCGGTCGCGGCCGTCCCGCGAAGTTGTTCCTGCTCACCGCGGCGGGTCGGGCCGGATTCGGCCATGCCTACGACGACCTGGCAGTGGCAGCGCTGCGGTTCATCGCCGAGTCCGGCGGTGAACAGGCCGTGCGGTCCTTCGCCGAGCAGCGGGTCACGGAAATGATCGACCGGCACCGCGCGGCGGTCACCGAGCAACCGGACACCGCGGGGCGCGCCGAAGCCCTCGCGGCCGCATTGAGTTCGCAGGGCTACGCTGCATCGGCCGAACATATGGGCGCCGGCGCACAGCTGTGCCAGCACCACTGCCCGGTCGCGCACGTCGCGGCGGAGTATCCGCAGCTGTGCGAGGCGGAGACGGCGGCGTTCGCCGACGTGCTCGGCACTCACGTGCAGCGGCTGGCGACCATCGCCCGCGGCGACGCGGTATGCACCACACACGTTCCGGGCGAAGCCCGGACCGACAAGCACGACAGCAGATCGACTGATCCCACCACCGAACCGGATGGAGGCGTCTCGGCATGACCACTGCTCCCGAGCAGCACGCCCCGACCGCACCGACGAGCCCGCCCCTGACGCAGGAGGAGACGCTTTCCTCGTTCGGCCGCTACGAGTACGGCTGGGCCGACTCCGACGTCGCGGGTGCCGGCGCGCATCGCGGCCTGTCCGAGGCTGTCGTGCGCGACATCTCGGACAAGAAGAACGAGCCCGAGTGGATGCTGGAGAACCGGCTCAAGGCGCTGCGGCTGTTCCGCAAGAAGCCGATGCCGCACTGGGGCGCCGACCTGTCGGGCATCGACTTCGAGAACATCAAGTACTTCGTCCGCTCGACCGAGAAGCAGGCGGCGAGCTGGGACGAGCTCCCCGAGGACATCAGGAGCACCTACGACAGGCTCGGCATCCCGGAGGCGGAGAAGCAGCGGCTCGTGTCCGGCGTCGCCGCGCAGTACGAGTCCGAGGTCGTCTACCACAAGATCCGTGAAGACCTCGAGGAGCAGGGCGTCCAGTTCCTGGACACCGACACCGCGCTGCGTGAGCACCCGGAGACGTTCCGGGAGTACTTCGGCTCGGTCATCCCCGCCGGTGACAATAAGTTCGCCGCGCTGAACACGGCGGTGTGGTCCGGTGGCTCGTTCATCTACGTCCCGCCGGGCGTGAGCGTCGACATCCCGCTGCAGGCCTACTTCCGGATCAACACCGAGAACATGGGCCAGTTCGAGCGGACGCTGATCGTCGTCGACGAGGATGCCTGGGTGCACTACGTCGAGGGCTGCACCGCGCCGATCTACGACTCGGACTCGCTGCACTCGGCGGTCGTGGAGATCGTGGTGAAGAAGGGCGCCCGCTGCCGTTACACCACGATCCAGAACTGGTCGAACAACGTCTACAACCTGGTCACCAAGCGCGCGCTGGCCGAGCAGGGCGCGACCATGGAGTGGATCGACGGCAACCTGGGGTCCAAGGTCACGATGAAGTACCCCTCGGTCTGGATGACCGGCGAGCACGCCAAGGGCGAGGTGCTCTCGGTCGCCTTCGCCGGCGAGGGACAGCACCAGGACGCCGGGGCGAAGATGGTGCACGCCGCGCCCCACACGTCGAGCACGATCGTGTCGAAGTCGGTCGCCCGCGGTGGTGGCCGCACCTCCTACCGGGGCCTCGTGCAGGTCAACGAGGGCAGCCATCACTCGCGCTCGACGGTGAAGTGCGACGCGCTGCTGGTCGACCAGATCAGCCGGTCCGACACCTACCCCTACGTCGACATCCGTGAGGACGACGTGTCGATGGGGCACGAGGCCACCGTGTCCAAGGTCAGCGACAACCAGCTCTTCTACCTGATGAGCCGGGGGCTGTCCGAGGACGAGGCGATGGCCATGGTGGTCCGCGGGTTCATCGAGCCGATCGCCCGTGAGCTGCCGATGGAGTACGCCCTCGAGCTCAACCGCCTGATCGAGATGCAGATGGAAGGAGCCGTCGGCTGAGATGACGGCAGCATCGACTCCGACGGCCCCGGACGGGCTCGTCACCCGTTCGCACGGCGGGAACGTCCCGACGGCCTCGCGCGGACTGCGATTCACTTCCTACGACGTCGACGCTTTCGAGGTGCCCGGCGGCCGGGAGGAGGACTGGCGCTTCACACCACTGCGGCGGCTGCGCAATCTCCACAAGGGCGCCGCGTCCACCGGCACCGCGACGGTGTCGGTCGACGCGCCGCGTGAGGTGTCCGTGGCGACCGTCGGCCGCGACGACCCGCGGCTCGGTGACGGCGGTGTGCCGGCCGACCGGGTCGCGGCCCAGGCGTGGTCGTCGTTCACGGCGGCCACCGTGGTCACCGTGCCGACCGAGCAGCGGGTGGCCGACCCGATCACTGTGACCGTGACCGGTCCCGGTGTCGACAAGGTGGCCTACGGGCACCTGCAGCTGCGGATCGAGGCCTTCGCCGAGGCGGTCGTCGTGATCGATCACCGCGGCTCGGGTGCCTATGCCGAGAACGTCGAGTTCGTGCTCGCCGACGGCGCCAGGCTGACCGTCGTCGGCGTGCAGGACTGGGCCGACGATGCGGTGCACGTGGCCGCGCAGCACGCCAGCCTCGGCCGCGACGCCGTGCTGCGGGCGACCGCGGTCAGCCTGGGCGGCAGCCTGGTCCGGCAGGCGCCGACGGTGACATTCAGCCAGCCGGGCGCCGACGCCGAACTGCTCGGGCTCTGCTTCGCCGACGACGGTCAGCACCTCGAGCATCGGCTGCTGATCGACCACGCGGTACCGCACTGCAAGTCGAACGTGGTCTACAAGGCTGCGCTGCAGGGCGAAGCGGCGCATACCGTGTGGATCGGTGACGTGCTGATCCAGGCCGAGGCGGAAGGTACCGAGACCTTCGAGCTCAACCGCAACCTGCTGCTCACCGACGGCGCGCGAGCCGATTCGGTGCCCAACCTCGAGATCGAGACCGGCGAGATCGCCGGTGCCGGGCACGCCAGCGCCACCGGCCGCTTCGACGACGATCAGCTGTTCTACCTGACCTCCCGGGGTATCCCCGAGGACCAGGCCCGGCGGCTGGTCGTCCGTGGCTTCTTCGGCGAGATCCTGCAGCGGATCACCGTGCCGGAGGTCCGCGAGCGCCTCACGGCTGCGATCGAGGCCGAGCTCGAGGCGGTGGGAGCGTGAGCCTGACGCGGGTCTGCTCGCTGACCGACCTCAAGGAGGACGAGCCTGCCGGCTTCGAGATCGAGGACGTGCCCGTCGTGCTGGTACGCCAGGGCGAGACTGTGCACGCGCTGGCCGATGTCTGCTCGCACGCCGAGATCGCGCTGTCCGAGGGTGAGGTGACCGGGGAGGGCCTGGAGTGCTGGCTGCACGGCTCGTGCTTCAAGCTGACCACCGGGGAGCCGACCTCACCGCCGGCGAGCGTGCCGGTCGACGTCTACCCGGTGTCCGTCGAGGGCGACGACGTGTACGTCGACGCCACGGTCGCCAAGAACCGCTGACCCACGAGACCACTGACCCACGAAACCGTCGCCCCACGAAACCGCAGAACGGAAGACACGAGAGCTGATGTCCACCCTGCAGATCAAGGACCTACACGTCTCGGTCCTCACCGACGAGGCGCCGAAGCAGATCCTGCACGGCGTCGACCTCACGGTTCGGCCGGGGGAGACGCAAGCGATGATGGGCCCGAACGGATCCGGCAAGTCCACCCTGGCCTACTCCATCGCCGGGCACCCCCGCTACGAGGTGACCTCCGGCGAGGTGCTGCTCGACGGCGAGGATGTGCTGTCGATGCCGGTCGATCAGCGCGCCCGCGCGGGGCTGTTCCTGGCGATGCAGTACCCGGTCGAGGTGCCAGGGGTGTCGATGTCGAACTTCCTGCGCAGCGCGGCCACCGCGGTGCGCGGCGAGGCGCCGAAGCTGCGGACCTGGGTCAAGGAGGTCAAGCAGGCGATGTCCGAGCTGGACATCGATCCGTCGTTCGCCGACCGCAGCGTCAACGAGGGCTTCTCCGGTGGGGAGAAGAAGCGCCACGAGATCCTGCAGCTGTCGCTGCTGGCGCCCAAGATCGCCGTGCTGGACGAGACCGACTCCGGGCTCGACATCGACGCGCTGCGGGTCGTCTCGCGGGGCGTCAACCGATTCCAGGAGCAGCACACCGACGCCGGTGTCCTGCTGATCACCCACTACACCCGGATCCTGCGCCACATCACGCCGGACGTCGTGCACGTGTTCGCGGGTGGGCGAATCGTGGAATCCGGTGGTGCCGAGCTTGCGCACGAACTCGAAGAGCACGGCTATGACCGGTTCACGCCGAAGCAGGAGGTGGCCGCTTCGTGACTGTTGCCCCGGAGGCCGGGCGCATGCTCGCCAGTACCGGCGCCGAGCCGACCGGCCTCGATACCGAGAAGATCCGCGCGGACTTCGCCATCCTGTCGCGCACGGTGCGCGAGCAGCGACCGCTGGTCTACCTCGACTCGGGGGCCACCTCCCAGCGGCCGCGGCAGGTGCTCGACGCCGAGCGGGCATTCCTCGAACACCACAATGCGGCGGTGCACCGCGGTGCCCACCAGCTCGCCGAGGAGGCCACCGACGCCTACGAGGCGGCGCGGTCGCGGATCGCCGAGCTGGTCGGCGCGACGTCCGACGACCTGGTGTTCACCAAGAACGCCACCGAGGGCATCAACCTGGTCACCTACGCGATGAGCAACTCCGCGACCGCAGGCCCGGAGTTCGCGCGCTTCACGCTCGGGCCCGGCGACGAGGTCGTGGTGACCGAGATGGAGCACCACGCGAACCTGGTTCCCTGGCAGGAGCTGTGCCGGCGCACCGGCGCGACGCTGCGCTGGTACGGCGTGACCGACCAGGGCCGGCTCGACCTCGACTCGCTGCGGCTGTCCGAGGCGACGAAGCTGGTGGCCTTCACCCACCAGTCCAATGTCATGGGCACCGTCCCGCCGGTCGACGAGCTGGTGCGGCGGGCGCGCGAAGTCGGCGCGCTGACCCTGCTCGACGCCTGCCAGTCGGTGCCGCACGGCCCGGTGAACCTGCCCGATCTCGGTGTCGACTTCGCGGTGTTCTCCGGCCACAAGATGCTGGGCCCGTCCGGGATCGGCGTGCTCTACGGGCGGCGCGAGCTGCTCGAGGCGATGCCCCCGTTCCTGACCGGCGGCTCCATGATCGAGATGGTGCGGATGGAGGGCTCGAGCTACGCCCCGCCGCCGCAGCGCTTCGAGGCGGGCGTGCCGATGACGTCACAAGCCGTCGGGCTCGGCGTGGCCGTCGACTACCTCAACGCGGTCGGGATGGACCGCATCGCGGCACACGAGCGGTCGCTGACCGAGCGCGCACTGGCCGGCCTGGCCGAGGTCGGCGGGGTGCACATCATCGGACCGACCGACACCGAGCACCGCGGTGGCGCGGTGTCGTTCGTCGTCGACGGTGTGCACGCGCACGACGCCGGGCAGGTACTGGACTCGCTCGGACTGGCGGTGCGGGTGGGGCACCACTGCGCCTGGCCGCTGCACCGGCGGTTCGGTATCGCTGCCACCGTCCGGGCATCGTTCGCGCTCTACAACACCGAGTCCGAGGTGGACGCGCTGGTGGCCGGGGTGCACGAGTCGAAGCGGTTTTTCGGGGTGAGCTGATGCAGCTGCAGCAGATGTACCAGGAGATCATTCTCGATCACTACCGCAACCCCCACCGCCAGGGCCTGCGCGAGCCGTTCCACGGCGAGTCCTTCCAGGTGAACCCGACCTGTGGCGACGAGGTGACGTTGCGGGTCGCGCTGGACGGCGACACCGTGACCGACGTGTCCTACGACGCGATGGGTTGCTCGATCAGCCAGGCGGCGACGTCTGTGCTGACGGATCTGGTGGTCGGGCGCACCGTCGGCGATTCGATGTCGACGATGGACTCCTTCGTCGAGATGATCCAGGGCCGCGGTCAGGTCGAGCCGGACGAGGATGCGCTGTCGGACGCGGTGGCGTTCGCGGGGGTGGCCAAGTACCCGGCCAGGGTCAAATGCGCGCTGCTCGGTTGGATGGCGTTCAAGGACGCCGTCGGCCGGGTCGGCGAGAACGGTTCCGATGCCGAGCAACCACCAGTGGAGGCACGATGAGCTCGGACAATATCACTGACGACAGCACTGACGTGCAACGCGGCGCTGCGGGGATGCCGGAGCCGCCTGCGGAGCAGACCGACGGCGAACTTGTGGCGGTCGACGAGGTCGAGGAGGCCATGCGCGACGTGGTCGACCCCGAGCTCGGAATCAACGTGGTCGACCTGGGTCTCGTCTACGACATCCGGGTCGAGCAGGGCAACGTCGCCACTCTCGACATGACCCTGACCTCGGCGGCCTGCCCGTTGCAGGACGTGATCGAGGACCAGACCCGCTCTGCGCTGCTCGGTGGCGCCGGCGGTGGCGTCGTGGACGACTACCGGATCAACTGGGTCTGGATGCCGGCGTGGGGTCCCGACAAGATCACCGATGACGGCCGTGAGCAGCTGCGCGCACTGGGCTTCACCGTCTGACCCCAAGCGCCGCTGGCAAGTGAGCTCACGGAAGGCGGCTGCCGTCGCTGTCCTTGATCACGGTTTCATTGTGCTTGCTTCACCGCGTCGGGTTCGCTGGGTCCGTCCCGGAAGTCCAGGCCGCGCAGCACCAGGTGCCTGCGCAGCGGCCATGGCGCAGCCGCGAACAGGGCGCGCATCGCACCCGCCAAACCGACGAGGTCCTCGCGTGCGGTGAGGTATGCCCACCGGTGGCGCTCGGGCAGCCCGAAGAACACGTCGAAGAATTCGGGGACCTGCTGCGGGGGCATCGCCAGCAGCGCCTCCAGGCCGGTGCGGCGCAGCCCGTGTACCGCTAGCGCGCGGCGGCTCCACACGGTTCGCCATGCGGCTGCCGCGGCGCGCGCGGGAGAATCGCCGCGGTGGCTGTCCGGACCGCTGGTATCCAGGCCGTCGCGCACCGCTGCGGCCAGTCGGGGAGCCAGCCGCAGCGCGGCGGCAACGCTGAACCCGGTCGCCGGGTGGATCAGTGGCGCCGCCGCGCCGAAGGGGACGACCGGACCGTTACGGACGCGCCGCGGCGGCAGCGGAGTGTCCACGACGAAGCGCACCCGCTCCTCGGCACGGTCGCCGGCCTCGATCCCGTGCCTGGCCAGCCGGGTCCGCAGCCGCCGCCGCAGCACTGCCAGGCCCAGCCCCGGGCGGCGTGCCAGCGAGGTCTCCTCCAGCAACACCCGACCGGCGGCCACCGGCACGCCGTAGAGGAAGCTCGGCCAGCCGCGCTCGCCGTGCCGGGGTCGCCAGTCCATGAACAGCACGCGGCCCGGTTCGACCAGCGGCGCAGCAACCGCTGCATCGACCACGACCCCGACTGCCGTCTGCTCGGCGGCCGGTTGTCGGCGGGCACCACCCAGCAGGGCGCGCCGCTGCCCGGTGGCGTCCACCACCACCGCTGCTCCGTCGCTGTCGCCCGGCCGGACCTGGCCGGTGCGGACTCGTACTCCCGGCGAGACCAGCGCCGCACGCAGCGCGCCGTTGTCGAGCACGGTGTAGTACCAGCCGAGCTCGTGGGCGACGGTCCCGATGGCGCTGCCGTGACCGCCTGTGGCAACCGTCCCGACCAGCCCGGCGGGCAGCTCGCCCTGCCACGCTCCGTAGGTCGAGCGCCACGGGCGGTCGGGGGTGGGGTCGACGAGCACGGTGTCCAGGCCGAGGTGGGCGCACGCGCCGGCGATCGCCCATCCGGCCGGACCGGCCCCGGCCACCAGGACGTCGGTCACAGTGTCGATCTCAACACGGCGGGGTCGATCTCAGCACGGCGGCCCGGCGCTGCGCAGCGTGCCCCTTACCCTTGCCAGGATGAGCCGGACCCGACCGCTACCCGGCGGTGGTCGCGCAGTGGAGCTCGAACCGGAGCGGCTGGCCCGGTTCCTGCAGCGCTTCGCCGACAACCACGGCGGTGCGGTGAGCACGACCAGCGATCAGGACGAGGTGCGGGTCAGCACCGGCGACGGCTCGGCGGCGACCATCCCGGTGCCCTTCGCACCACTTCACCTTCGGGACGGCCCCACCGCCGAGCAGCCCGGGCTCGACGTCGCGCAGCTCGTCGCGCACCTGCTGGCGCCGCGCACCGTCGGTCTGGTGCTGGTGCGCCTTGGCGGCTACAGCGTCGGCGTGGTGTGCGACGGCGTCGTGCTCACCGCGAAGACCGGCGTCAGGCCGGTCCACGGCCGCAACGCCGCGGGTGGGCAGTCGCAGCAGCGCTTCGCGCGCCGCCGGGAGGGCCAGGCGCGGGTGGCGCTGCAGGCAGCGGCCGACGCTGCGGCGAGGGTGGTGCTACCGCGCGCCACCGAGCTCGACGGCGTTGTGCTCGGCGGGGATCGTTCCGCGCTGCAGGTGCTGGCCGACGACCACCGGCTGGCCGGGTTGCTCGACCGCGCCGAGTCCCACGTGCTCGACGTGCCCGAGCCCCGCCGCGCGGTGTTCGATGACGCGGCGCGCCGGGTACGCAACGCTGAGGTGCAGCTGCGCTGCTCGTGAGTGAGGCCGAGAGTGGGATCGGTCATGCGGGCACCGAATCCGGTGGTCGGCAGCCGGTAGGCTGTACGACGTGGTCACGGTGAGCTGACGTGCTCTCACCCCCGCGTGCCGCTGGTGCGCGGGGTACCCCGTCCTGTCGAGACCACCTCTGGAGCAGTCACCTGTGATCACCGCCACCGGCCTTGAGCTCCGCGCCGGGTCCCGCATCCTGCTGTCGGAAGCCACCCTGCGGGTGCAGCCCGGCGACCGGATCGGCCTGGTGGGCCGCAACGGCGCGGGCAAGACCACGACGCTGCGCGTACTGGCAGGCGAGGAACAGCCCCACGGCGGCGACATCAGTCGCGGCGGCGAGCTGGGCTACCTGCCCCAGGATCCTCGTGAGGGCGATCTCTCGGTGACCGCCAAGGACCGGGTGCTGTCGGCACGGGGTCTCGACGAGCTGCTCCGCGAGATGGAGAAGTCCCAGAGCGCGATGGCCGAGCTGGTCGACGGCGACGAGCAGCGCAAGGCGGTGGGCAGGTACAGCCGGCTGGAGGAGCGGTTCTCCGCACTCGGGGGTTATGCAGCCGAGAGCGAGGCAGCCCGGATCTGCGCCAATCTCGGCCTGCCGGACCGGGTGCTGGCCCAGTCGCTGCGGACGCTGTCGGGCGGCCAGCGGCGCCGTGTCGAGCTCGCGCGGATCCTGGTCGCCGCAACTGGGGGCGCCGGTGGCCGGTCCGGCACGACACTGCTGCTCGACGAGCCCACGAACCATCTCGACACCGACTCCATCGGTTGGCTGCGGGAGTTCCTCAAAGCACATGACGGTGGCGTCGTGGTGATCAGCCACGACACCGACCTGCTCGCCGAAGTGATCAACAAGGTGTGGTACCTCGATGCCGTGCGGGGCGAGGCCGACGTCTACAACATGGGGTGGCGGCGCTACCAGGAGGCCCGCGCCACCGACGAGAAGCGCCGGCGCCGGGAGCGCGCCAATGCGGAGAAGAAGGCGTCCGCGCTGCACGCGCAGGCCGACAAGATGCGAGCGAAGGCAACCAAGGCTGTCGCCGCGCAGAACATGGCGCGCCGGGCCGACAAGCTCGTCGCCGACCTGGAGACCGAGCAGCGATCCGATCGCGTCGCCAAGATCCGGTTCCCGGAGCCCGTCTCGTGCGGCAAGACGCCGATGACCGCGACGGGCCTGGCGAAGGGCTACGGCTCGCTGGAGGTCTTCAGCGGGGTGGACCTGGCCATCGACCGGGGGAGCCGGGTCGTCGTGCTCGGACTCAACGGTGCCGGCAAGACGACGCTGCTACGGCTGCTCGGCGGCCGGGAGCCCCCGGACTCCGGTGACGTGGTGGCAGGCCACGGCCTGCGGGTCGGCTACTTCGCCCAGGAACACGAGACGCTCGACCACTCGGCCAGTGTGTGGCGCAACATCCAATACGCCGCCCCGGATGTCGCCGAGCAGCAACTGCGCACCCTGTTGGGGAGCTTCCTGTTCAGCGGCGAGGCGCTGCACCAGCCCGCGGGCACGCTGTCCGGTGGCGAGAAGACCCGGCTGGCGCTGGCCGGCCTGGTGTCCTCGGGTGCCAACGTGCTGCTGCTCGACGAGCCCACCAACAACCTCGACCCGGCATCGCGGGAGCAGGTCCTCGACGCGCTTCGCCAGTTCTCCGGAGCCGTGGTGCTGGTGACCCACGACCCGGGTGCGGTGGCGGCCTTGGAGCCGGAGCGGGTGATTCTGCTGCCCGACGGCACCGAGGACCACTGGAGCGCCGACTATCTGGAGCTCGTCTCACTCGCCTGAGCTGCGCTTTTGCTCTTGACAGGCGACCGCTGGCCGATCCTCTTCGCTGATCACTGGCGGAGATCGCCAACGTGGTCGATCATTGTGCTGTGGGCCGCAGCCGGCCCGACGTGCTCGGAAGGAAGGCGAGTCGAGGTGGCCGACCTGAAGAAGGGCAGCCGGATCACCGGCGCCCAGCGTGACAAGCTTGCAACGGACCTGAAGAAGAAGTACGAGAAGGGCTCCAGCATCCGCTCGCTGGCCGAATCGATCGATCGGTCGTACGGCTTCGTGCACCGGGTGCTGTCGGAATCGGGGGTGACGCTGCGCGGCCGCGGTGGCGCTACGCGAACCAAGAAGAAGTAGGCCGTTCTGGACCGGATAGCACCGCAGACGCTGCAGCAGGGTGGCGTCGCGTTGGATGTGGACGGCTCGGTCGCCACGATCACGTTGCGGCGACCCGAGGTCCGAAACGCCCAGACGCCGCGCACCTGGGAGGCGCTCGCCCAGATCGGTGCGTGCCTTGCCGACGAAGTGCTCGCCGTGATCGTCCGCGGCGAGGGCAGCTCGTTCTCGGCCGGGCTGGATCGCCGGCTGCTGCACCCGGACGGCTTCGCTGGGCATCGTGCCCGATCTGGGCGGCACCGCCCCGCTGGTGCACTGTGTCGGGTACGCGGCCGCAGTGGAGATCTGCCTGAGCGGGCGCGCGGTGGGCGCGCACGAGGCGTTGCAGCGCGGATTGGCCAGCACGGTGGTGACCCGTGATGAGCTCGACGGCGCCGTGGCTGACCTGCTCGACCGGCTGCTGGCACCGCCTGCCGGTGCGATCCGGGAGACGCTCGGGCTGCTCGCGGCCACCCGCGAGGAGCCCGAACTCGCCGGGCAGCTGCGCCGGGAGCGGGCGGCGCAGCACCGCCGGCTGCGCTCGCTGGCCGATGGCTCGGGCTGAGCGCGCTGCGGGTGGTGCAGCGGATCAGTCCCGCTGCCCGTCGCGGCGCACGGTGGCCTCGACGAGGTCGAGCACCGGCATGAGGTCGTCGGCGGGCAGGCCGGTCGCGAGGTGGGCCAGCACGCCCTCGAGCACCAGCTCCAGGTAGCCGCCGAGGACCTGCAACGACACGTCGTCGCGCACCTTGCCTGCGCTGCGCTGGCGATCCAGCCGGGCTCGCGTCGCGGCGGTGAGCTCGGCCGAATGCTGCGCCCAGCGCTGCCGGAAGTCCGGGTCGGTGCGCATCCGGCGGGTCACCTCGAGCCGGGTGCTCAGCCACTCCGCCGGGCCGGGGCCACCCGCGCCGCCGACCACGTCGCGCATCACCTGCACCAGCCCCTCGTCGGCGACCACCTCGGCCATCCGCCGCGCGTCCTGCTGGGCCAGTGCCAGGAACAGCGACTCCTTGTCATCGAAGTGGTGGAAGATCGCGCCGCGGGACAGCCCGGTCGCCGCCTCCAGCCGGCGAACCGTTGCGCCCTCGTAGCCGTATCGTGCGAAGCAGGTTCTCGCCGCGTCGAGGATCTGCCTGCGACGGGCGTCGAGATGGTCCTGGCTGACCCGGGGCACGCCCGCAGCATAGGACCTAGGAGGACGTACGTACGGCTTTTCGCCGCACTGCGACCGTCAGGGGCCGCGGGTAGCGTCCCTGACGTTTCGCTCCTTGCCCGGGAGGGGATGGCTACGCTGTGACCGCACCGCTGTCGGTATCGCGTGAAGACCGCACCATCGGGAGTCCCGCCGAACTCCGGGACAGGGCGGAGGCGGAGGCCTACGTCGCCTCCGTGTGCTTCAAGCACGGTCCGCCGGCCAGGCTCGGCGCCGAGCTCGAGTGGGTGGTACAGCACTCCGGCAACCCGCACCTGCGGCTGCAGGTCCACCAGCTCGCCGATGTCCTCGGACCGCACTCCCCGCCCTCGCTTAGCCCCGATAGCCCGCATCTCCCGCTCCCGCACGGATCCACCGTCACGGTCGAACCCGGTGGACAGCTCGAGGCCTCCAGCCCGCCACGTCCCTCGCTGACCGAGCTCATCACCACCGTGGACGGCGACACCGCCGCACTGACCGACCTGCTCGATACCGCCGGTCTGGTCCTGTCCGGCCGCGCCTGCGACCCGCTCCGCCCGTCGCGCCGGCTGCTCGACGTCCCCCGCTACGCCGCCATGGAGGAGACGTTCGACCGGGTGGGCCCGATGGGCCGGGTGATGATGTGCTCCACCGCCGCGGTGCAGGTATGCGTCGACGCCGGGACGACCGGGCAGATCCCCGACCGGTGGGCCGCGCTGCACGATCTCGGCCCCGTCCTGCTGGCGGCGTTCGCGAACTCGCCCTGGCTCGACGGCAGGCCGACCGGGTGGGCGTCGTCGCGGATGCGCGCCTGGTTCGAGCTCGACCCGGTGCGCACCCACCCCTGGCCGGTAGCTCTCGACCCGGCCGCCGACTGGGCTCGCCGGGCGCTCGACACGCCGCTGTTGTGTCAGCGGGGGCACGGTCAGCGGTGGGAGGTACCGCGCGACATCACCTTCGCCGACTGGCTGATCGGTGCGCTGCCCGGCACGCCCACCACCAGTGACCTGGACTACCACCTCACGACGATCTTCCCTCCGGTGCGCCCGCACGGCCATCTCGAGGTCCGCTACATCGACACCCAGCCCGTCGGGCAGTGGGCGGTACCGGTCGCCGTCGTCGCCGCGCTGCTGGCCGACGCCGACACCACGCAAGCGGCCCGCGATGCATGCGCACCCGTGGTCGGGCGGTGGTTGGTGGCCGCGCGAGACGGGCTGCGCGACGCCCGACTGGCATCGTCGGCGGCTGCGGTGTTCGAGCTCGCCTGCCGCCGGCTACCCATCATCGACGCACCGGAGTCACTGTGTCGCCTGGTGGAGGGCATCACAGAGCACCGGGTCGGCCACGGTCGCTGCCCGGCCGACGACATGACCGATCCCCTCGAGATCAGATAGACAGGAGGACGGCCGTGACGGTTCCCACCGACTCCATCGGTGACCCACTGGGCGACGACGCGCTTCGCACCCACCTGGCCGCAGAGTTGCAACGCACCCGAGCCCGCAGCGCAGCGCTCACCGAGGCCGTCGACGACGGCGAGCTGGTCCGCCAGCACTCTCCGATGATGTCGCCGCTGGTGTGGGATCTCGCGCACGTCGGTAACCAGGAGGAGCTGTGGCTGGTCCGCGACGTCGGCGGTCGCGACCCAGTGCGCCAGGACATCGATCACCTCTACGACGCGTTCCGGTTTCCGCGGGCCGATCGGCCGGCACTGCCGCTGCTCAACCCTGCCGAGGCACGCGACTATGTCGGGCAGGTGCGCGACAAGGTGCTCGACGTGCTGGAGCGCACGGCGCTGTCCGGTCGGCGGCTGGTCGACGGCGGCTTCGCCTTCGGCATGATCGTGCAGCACGAGCAACAGCACGACGAGACGATGCTGGCCACTCACCAGCTGCGTGACGGCGCGCCGGCGCTGCACGCTCCGGCACCCGATTCCGCGCCGTCACTGGACCTGCCCTCACAGGTGCTGATTCCCTCGGGCGAGTTCACCATGGGCACCTCCACCGAGCCGTGGGCGCTGGACAACGAGCGGCCCGCCCACACCGCCCGCACCGGCGGATATTGGCTCGACACCACGCCCGTGACCAACGCCGACTACCAGCGGTTCATCGAGGCGGGCGGGTACGACGACCCGCGGTGGTGGAGCGAGCGCGGCTGGGGGTACCGCTGCGAGGCCGGTCTGACCGCACCGCAGTTCTGGCGGCGCGACTCGAACGGCTCATGGTGGCGCACCCGGTTCGGCTTCACCGAGCCGGTGTCGGGTGGCGAGCCGGTGGTGCATGTCTGCTGCTACGAGGCGCAGGCCTACGCCGCCTGGGCCGGTATGCGGCTGCCCACCGAGACCGAGTGGGAGAAGGCGGCCCGGTTCGATCCGGCGACCGGACGTTCCCGGCGTTACCCCTGGGGTGACGAGGACCCGGAGGAGGCACATGCCAACCTCGGGCAGCGCCACCTGCAGCCCGCCGTCGCCGGCAGCTATCCCGACGGCGCGTCGCCGCTGGGCGTACATCAGCTCATCGGCGACGTGTGGGAGTGGACTTCCTCGGGTTTCGCCGGTTACCCGGGATTCGCCGCGTTCCCGTACCCGGAGTACTCCGAGGTGTTCCTCGGCGGTGACTACCGGATGCTGCGCGGTGGATCCTTCGGCACCGACCAGTCGGCCTGCCGCGGGACATTCCGCAACTGGGACCATCCCGTCCGCCGCCAGATCTTCGCCGGGTTCCGCTGCGCCCGCGACGCCGATCCCGCCGAGCCGGGCTGAGTCGCGCGCCCGTGTGCCGCCACCTGGCCTACCTGGGAGCCCCGGTCGATCTCGCGACGCTGCTGTGCGATGCGCCGCACTCACTGCTGCGGCAGAGTTTCGCGCCGTCGGACATGCGCGGCGGGGGGACCGTGAATGCGGACGGCTTCGGCGCCGGCTGGTACGAGCCGGACGGCGGGACGCCGCGCCGATACCGGAGCGCCGCGCCGATGTGGACCGATACGTCGTTCGCCGACCTCGCCCCGACGGTGCGCAGCGGTGCGGTGCTCGCCGCGGTGCGCTCGGCAACGCCGGGGATGCCGGTGGTCGAGACGGCGTGCGCGCCGTTCCGCTTCGACCGGTGGCTGTTCAGCCACAACGGGTTCGTCCGCGGCTGGCCCGACAGCGTCGCCGCGCTGGCAGGCCGGCTGCCGGTCACCGACTTGCTGACGCTCGATGCACCGACCGACTCCGCGCTGCTCGCGGCGCTGGTGGCCGACCGGATGCGAACCGGTCTCGATGCCGCGGCCTCGGTGGCCGCGGTGGCCACCGAGGTCTCCGCCGCTGCGCCGCAGTCGCGGCTGAACCTGTTGCTCACCGACGGCCGAACCATCACTGCCACGACCGCCTACCACGCGCTGTCGGTGCGTCGCGACGACGGCGGCGTGCTGGTCGCCTCCGAGCCGACCGACGGCAAGCCCGGCTGGCAGCCGGTTGCAGACCGGCACCTGCTGACCGCATCGACGTCGGCCGTCGATATCCGTCCCCTCCCTGTGACCGCTGCTGAGGAGCCATGACTGCCGCACCCGTGCTCGACATCCACCTGTCCGACGACGACTCTGCCGAGGCGTTGCGCCGCGACGTGCGTGCCGGCCTGACCGTTGCCCCGAAGTGGTTGCCGCCCAAGTGGCTCTACGACGCGCGGGGAAGCGAGCTGTTCGAGGAGATCACCGCGCTGCCGGAGTACTACCCGTTCCGCACCGAGCGGGAGCTGCTGCGATCGATCGCCCCGGAGATCGCTGGGGCAGCCGGCGCCGGCACCCTGGTCGAGCTCGGCTCGGGGTCGTCAGAGAAGACCCGGCTGCTGCTCGACGCGCTGCGGGCCGGCGGCGAGCTGCGCCGGTTCGTGCCGCTCGACGTCTCGGAGTCCGCGCTACGGGCCGCGATGGGCGCGCTCGCCGCGGAGTACCCGGGCCTGGCCGTGCACGGGGTGGTTGGTGACTTCACCCGGCACCTGGAGCTGCTTCCCGCAGGCGGGCGGCGGCTGGTCGCCTTCCTCGGCGGCACCATCGGCAACCTGCTACCGCACGAACGTGCCGAGTTCCTGACGGCGCTGCACGACGCGCTGCAACCCGGCGAGACGCTGCTGCTCGGCGCCGGCCTGGTCACGGATCCGGGCGTGCTGGTGCCTGCCTATGACGACGCTGCGGGTGTCACGGCCGAGTTCAACCGCAACGTGCTGCACGTACTCAACCGCGAGCTCGACGCGGACTTCGACGTCAGCGCATTTCGCCACGTCGCACTGTGGGATGGCGAGCGGGAGTGGATCGAGATGCGGCTGCGGGCCGGGCGGGACATGACCGTGCGGCTGCCCGGGGTGGGCCTTCAAGTGGGTTTCGAGGCTGGTGAGGAGCTGCAGACCGAGATCTCGAGCAAGTTCCGGCGCGAGGGGCTTGCCGTCGAGCTCGCCGCGGCGGGGTTCACGCTCGCCCGCTGGTGGACCGACCCGGACGAGCGCTTCTCGCTGAGCCTGGCCACCCGCCGCTGAGTGACCTGTTCTCGGCGAGAGCGTGGAGGTCGAATTTCTCAACGGCGTAGGCAGACCAGCGTTCGCCAGGCGCGGGTGGCGAGTTGCAGGTTGAACCGTGTGTCCGGGCTGGTCAGATCGTGCCCAGAGATCTCTCGGATGCGCTGCAGCCGGTACTTGAGCGTATTTCTATGCACCGAGACGGCCTGCGATGCGGCGTCGTAGCTACCGCCGCACTCCAGGTATTCCGTGAGGGTCTCCACCAGATCGGAGTGCTTGCGGGTGTCGTAGTCGAGCAGCAGACCGAGCCAGGAACGCACAAACCGCTCGACCCCTACTGTGTCCTCGACCTCAGAGAGCAGCCGATATACGCCCAACCCGTCGAACTCGACCACCTGGTCGGCGCACTTGGCCGCTTGCTGCATGGTGAGTGCGAACTTTGCCTGACGGTGGGAGCGGGGGAAATCGGCCGGTGCGACGGCCGCGCCGCCGACGCCGATGCGACACTCGCCACCGCCCACCTCCCCGAGTACTGCGCAGCGCAGCCTGTCGAACGGTGGTTCGGCTGGGGACAGGAGCACCACCGAGCGCCCGTGGTCGACCAGCAGCACGCCGCATCCCGTAGCCCGGGCGGCGCGGCGCGCGGCGTGGAAGAACGCCTCCTCGTCACCGCGCCGGGCACGCCCTTCGATCACCAGCACTCGATGCGGCCGTTCGAGGTCGTAGTCCAGCGCTTGGGCGCGGGCCAGCGCCACCTGCTCGTCCCCCCCGGAGAGCAGGTGCTCGACTAGGTCCCGGCGTACCCGTAGCTCGGTGTCAGCCAGGCTGCGCAGCCGGGCCAGCTCCATCGCCAGCACCGTGGCCCCGTGCTCTAGCGCGACGTGCTCCTGCTCGCCGGCCGTTGCATCGGGATCGACCAGGGCCAGCACGCCGAGCACGTCGTGCCGCGGCCGGGCGATGGTCAGCAACCGGTCCCCCGCGCGGATCGGCCGGGCCTCCCGCAGTGCTCGATGCAGCAGCTGTTCGCGTCGCGCGGGCGGATCTTTGGGATACGGGTCAGGGCGGTCCGGGCCAGCCCACGCACGGAGGTTCCCGTAGCGGTCCTCGATGGCCACCGGCAAGCCGGTGAGGTTGTGCACGGCACGGGCGATGCCCTCCTGCCCTTCGCCGCCAACCGCCACCTGGGTGAGCCGGTCGTGGATGGCGGTGGACCGCTCCAGAGCCCGCACCGCCTCGGCGAGCGTGGCGTTCGTCGCCGAGAGCTGCTCGGCGGTGGCCCGCTCCTTCGCGTGCAGCCGGGCATTGACCAGCGCGACCCCGGTCTGCTGGGCAAGCACCTTGAGCAGGAACTGCTCGGCCGGAGCCGGCTCTTCGGCTGCCGCGACCAGCAGATGACCGACTGGGCCGTCGAGTCCGCGCAGCGGGAAGGCCCATGCCCACCCCTCATCGGGGATCGACAGCGGTCCACCACCCTCGCCGGCCCGGTCGAGCCCAGCACGGATACTCACTCGGACGTCCGGGTCGTCGTGCGGCGACCCGATCGGGTGCCAGCCTCCGTCGCTGAGGTACACCCCGCTGACGTGGCAACGAGACAACGAGGGGACAGAGGTGGCCGCCAGCCAGAGGATCTCGTCCCCGTCACCGCACTCGGTCATGAGCATCGAGAGCACAAGCAGGCCCTGCAGACTCGACAGCTGGTCGCGCAGCAGGAGCTCGTTGTCAGCCGGCATCTCCCCGGCTGGTCCGGTCCGGCCACGGTCAGCGCGGTCCTGCATGGGAAGGGAGGGGACCGCGCCGTTCATTGCCCCGAGACCGCCAGGGACCGCATCGCGAGGAACTCGTCGGGTTCTAGGTAGTAGGGGTTGTCCAGCACCATCCCGGACAGCAGCACACGAGGGTGAGTCTTGAGCAGGTCGATGACGATATCGCCGGTGAACTGGTCGAGGTCGTAGAGGCACAACAGCACCTGCGGGTAGCGCCGCAGATAGCGGTTGAGCTCGGACTCGTAGCTCACCAGGTGCTCAACGCCAGGAGCTTCGCGAAGCGCCCAGGTCATCTCACCCACCGCGCGCGCGAAGTGGAAGCCGCCGACGCCCAGCGCCCGGCCGACAAGACCTTCCCAGAAAGCCAGCATCTCGTCGGGCACGAATCGGCCGGTGCTCAAATAGGCGTCGTCCGAGGTCCGCACCTCGAGTTGCTCCCGCTCGACCCAACGGTTCACGTCGGCCTCGTCGCCGAGCGCGGCGAGTACCGCTTGGGGTGTGGTGCCGTCGACGACACAGATGCACATGTCGCCAGCCTGCAACCCGGCGCTCAGGTACGGCACCAGGATCTCGTCTCGCTGCTGGGGTCCCCGGTAAAAGGCGCAGATGTGGTCCCGCTCGGTCAACCGCACGCCGGGGATTCCGAACTCGCAAGAAGTGGTCACACAGCCCTCCTCACTTGTCGGAGCGCACGCTGCACAAGGTGATGGTTGTCACAGTACGCGAGGTGTGTCGATGGTGGACAGCATCGTGCCGTGGGACGGTTGAGTCGGGCGCGGCGGGCCCAGCCAGTAGCTCACAGTTCGCCGCGCACCGTCTCGACGGCTTGGCCCATGGCACGGAGCTTGCCGAACGCCGCGGTGCGACTGAAGTAGCCCAGACCACAGTCGGGTGCCACCAGCAGTCGGTCCGCAGGGACGACGTCGAGCGCACGACGGATCCGCGTTGCCATCTGCTCGGGGGTCTCCACCTGATAGTTCTTTGTGTCCACCACACCCACCCCGAGCACCTTGTCGGTGGGGAAGTCCCGGAATGCGTCGAGCTCGGAGAAGCCGCGGCTGGTGAACTCGAGGTGGATGACGTCGGCGGGCGACTCCTTGAACAGCGGCATCATGTCCGCCGCCTTGTCCTCGAACACGTCGCGCTGACCATCGACGCTGCCGTAGCAGACGTGCCAGAACTTCTGCACATCGACGCCCTCGAACAGGATGTGCTGCATCTCGATCTGCCACATGTCCTGGGTGTAGGGCGCGAGAACGTCGATCAGCTGCACGGCCTCCAGCCCGAGTTCGGCGAGATAGCGCAGCTCGGTATTCAACGCCCTGGCGAACCCGCGCGCCACCTCGACCGGGTCGCCGTAGTGCTGGTCATCGACGAGGATGCTCTGCTGCGCGGGGCCCAGGAACGCGACCTTGAACGGCTTGCGCGTTGCTCGTTGCATCGCGGTGACGACCGGCTCGAAGAGCGAACGGCGCCAGGTGATCGGGCCGGTGATTGCGGGCCGATAAAACGGCGCGTACTTCGCGCCCTCACCCTGCCGTCCGTAGGGTGTGCAGCCCTCCAGGCACTCGGGGATGTAGTGGAAGATCGGCTCCAGCTGAAAGCCGGGCGTCTCCCACTCGTAGTACTGCGCGCCATCGGTGAGGACGTCGAGACCGGCCTCCTCCTGTTCCCGCGCGCAGAGCGTGACCGCGTCTTCGTAGGCGACGCGCAGGTTGTGGCTGCGGTACACCGGCTCTGCCAGCGAGCCGAAGACCCGGCCCTGCAACCAGTGCGGCCGGGGAAAGGCCGAGACGGCCGTTGTCGGCAGCAGTACCTCTTGTCCGCGGATCTCCATTTCTTCCTGTCCTCTCGAGACGGGCCGCCGGGGCGGCCCTACCTGCCGTAACGGTCCCAATGCGCGGCGAAGAGCTCCTCCTCGTCGGGTGGACTGGCGGTGATGGGGCGCGACACCCATGTGAGGTTGACGAAGTGCCGGGCGTTGACGTTCTCCGTCGTGATGTTGCCGCCCCAGGTGCCGCAGCTGAGGCTGAGCGTGAACGGCAACCCGTTGCGCGGGCTGCCTGCGCCCTCGTTCAGGTTCTGGTTCACCAGCACCCGCGCCGTCCGGGTGCCGTGCGCGAGCGCCTCGACGGCCGCGTCGCTGCTGGTGTGGATGCCGCAGGTGTGCCCGGCACCCTGGTAGTCGGTGATCGCGTTCACCAGGTCGACGGCGCCGTTGATCCCGCCGGTGTAGCGGTACAGCGCGAACACCACACAAAGCTTCTCCCCGGAGAACGGGTGTTCAGGGCCCGCGCCATCCTCGCGCACCACCAGGAACGTGCGGTCGGACGGGATGGTGAACCCGGCAAGCTCGGCGATGTGCGGCGCCGGCTTGGCGATCACGTCCAGCACCGGGATCGGGCCGCCGTCGGGCCACATCAGGCGCTGCAGCGCGGCGCGCTCCGCGTCGGAGCACAGGTGCCCGCCACCGGCGACGAGCTTGTCGAGCAGCGCGTCGTGGATCCCCGCCTCCGCCAGCACGGCGTTGTCCGCGAGGCAGCTGGTGGCGTGGTCGAACGTCTTGGCGGTGACGATGGCGCCCGCCGCGTCGTCGAGATCTGCGGTCTCGTCCACGACGTGCACCGCGTTGCCGACACCGACCCCGTAGGCGGGTGTGCCCGAGCTGTACGCCGCGTGCACCATGGCGTGCCCGCCGGTGGCCACCACCAGGTCGGCCTGGCGCATCAGCTCTTGCGTCGCGCCGATCGACGGCGGATCCACCACCTGGACCAAGTTCGCGGGTGCGCCGACCTGCTCGCATGCCTCCCGCATGTACCCGACGACGGCCTGGCTGGTCCGCCGGGTCCGCGGGTGGGGCGCGACGACGATCGCATTGCGGCCCTTGAGCGCGAACAGCACCTTCACCGGCGGGGTGGCGTCTGGCCCGGTGGTGGGGATCAGCGCGGCGACGACGCCCACCGGCTTCGCGATGGTCACGATGCCGCGCTCGGGGTCCTCGTCGACGACGCCGACGGTGCGCACCGAGCGCATGTCGCGCAGCACGCCCAGCACCCGCCTGTTAATCTTGATGACCTTGTCGGCGTAGTTGCCGAAGCCACCCTCGTCGACGGCCAGCTGGGCGAGTGCCTCGGCGCGGTCCTTGCGGGCGACCGACCAGGCGACGGCCGTGACCAGCTCGTCGACCTGCTCCTGGGTGTAGCCGTTGATTGCGGACTGCGCAGCTCGGGCCCGTCCCACGATTGACGCCACGTCGGCAACGCTGCTACCCATGTGCTCACCCTGGCGCGGACACGGCGGCTCGGATTCGTCACCACCGGACGAACGTTTCCGCAGTGATCGTGTTTTCAGGACATCGGCGGCCGGCGAGCTCAGCAGGTCACTTCTCGGGCGGCGGCGACCAGCGCCTGCTCGGCGATGCGGTGCCGCCGAGCCCGTGCTCGCGCGGCGTCGGCGAGGGAGCTTCCTTCGGATACGCAGCCGGCCGCCATCCTTGCGACCTCTTCGGGCGCGGCGCCTCCGCGGCATGTGCGCGAGTGGACGATCTCCCGCGGGTCCAACGCATGCCTCAGCTGCGCGGCATCAAGGCCGAGCGGGTGCCCGAGCACCTCGACGGCGGCCGCGTCGAGCGCGTCCGGGTCGAGGTCGACCCCGCGCAGCCCGCGATCCAGCGCGGCGCGCACCGCGACGCCGACCACCCGGTGGGCGCTGCGGTAGTCGACCCCGCAGTGCAGCATCACGTACTCAGCGAGGTCCCCTGCCTGCGCGACACCGCCCTCCAGCGCCGTCCAGAGCCGCCCCGCGTCCACCGAGAGCGTCCGCACCACCCCGGCCGTGAGGCGGGTCGTGCGCGCCGCGGCCGCCAGCGCGCGTGGCACCTCGCCGTACGCGAAGATCAGGTTGTCGCTGCGCGCGGACGGCGTCTTGGTCACCGCGAGCATTCCGGTGAGCCGGCCGATCGCCACGCCCGCCGCCCCGCGGATCATCGTCAGCGCGTACGGGTTCCGCTTCTGGGGAAGCAGGACGCTGGAGCGGCTGTACCCGTCGCCGAGGCTCACCCAGCCATACTCCTGGCTCGCGTAGATCTCCAGGTCCTCGGCGAGGGTGGACTGCGTGACGAGCAGGCTCGCGCCGGCGGCGAGCGCGGCGACCAGCCCGTCGGTCTGCCACATCGCGTCCCGGGTGTGGTCGATGACCGAGTCGAAGCCGAGCCGGTCCGCGACCGGGGTGCGGTCGGGGAGCAGCGCCGTCCCGTTTCCGCTGCCCGTCCCGCCCGGGCTGGCGTCGACCCCGTCCAACTCGGCGGTGAGGCGGTGTCCGTCGCGCAGCACCGGGTGCGCGAACGACAGCACGTAGTGGCCGAACGTGGTGGGCTGCGCGTGCTGCAGGTAGGTCTGGTCCGGCATCCACGTCTCGGTGTGCGACGCCGCGAGTCTGGCCAGGTCGGCGACGAGCCCGGCCGCCGCGGCGATGAGGTCGGTGAGCACGCTGCGCAGCTGCAGCCGGAACGCGATCCGCATCGCCTCCCGGCGGGTGCGCCCCGCATGCAGCCACCCGGCGGCGGTGCCGATCCGGTCCGCGAAATGCCGCTCCCGTGAGCTGTACACCTCCCCGTACGCCGGGTCGTAGGGGAAGTCCTCCGGCGCCACCTCGAGGGCCTCCAGCAGCACCCCGAGCAGCGCGCGCGCCGGTTCGGGCGGGATCACCCCCGCGTGGAGCAGGGTGAGTACGTGCGCGAGGTCGGCGAGGGTGAGGCCGCGGTGCAGCAGCGGCGCGTCCGCGATCTCCAGCGCGTAGCCGCCCTCGACGAGCTCGTCGGCGGGACCGCCGGTCACAGCGCACCGCCCACCGAGAACAGCGTCGGCGCGCCACCGGTGACGAGGAAGACCACCGGTCCGGCCGAGCGGTCGGTGGCACGCACCGTGTCCACCAGTGCGGCCATCGCCTTCGCGCCGAACACCGGGTCGAGGAACACCCCTTCCCGCCGGGCCACGAACTCGGCGGCGGCCTCACCCTCAGGGGAGCGCACCCCGTAGCCCGGGCCGATGAAGCCGTCGAGCACCGTCACCTCCACGGTTCCGTCGCTCGTGCTCCCGAGCAGGGACCGCGTCCCTTCCACTAGTGCGGTGATCTGCTCGACACAGCTGTCCACCGGGCGGCTCGCCGTCACCCCGATGACCTGGTGCGGCAGCCGCAGCCAGCCGGCCCCGGCGACCAGCCCCGCCTGGGTACCGCAGGCTCCGGTCGGCAGCCAGAGCTGGCGGGGGCGCAACCCGGTGACGAGCAGCTGCTCGGCCAGCTCGACGCTGGCACGGACGTAGCCGAGCGCGCCGACTGGTGTCGCGCCGCCCCGGGGCAGCGCGCACGGCCGGTGGCCCGCCTGCTGCAGCTGACCGGCGAGCGTCGCGATGGCGCCGTCGACCGAGGCGCGGTCGGGATCGCCGGTAAACGTGATCCGAGCCCCGGCGAGCTCGGCGAGCAGCAGGTTCCCGGTAGCGGGCACCGGGTCGCCGTAGAACACCAGGTGCGTGGCGAGGCCTTGGTGACGGGCGGCGAGCGCCGCGAGCATCGCCCAGTTCGATTGGGCGCCCGCCCCGGTGATCAGGCAGTCACATCCCTGGGCGACCGCGTCGCCTAGCAGATACTCCAGCAACCGCACCTTGTTGCCGCCGAGCCCGAACCCGATCAGGTCGTCGCGCTTGAACCAGATTTCGACGCCGAGTTCCGCGGAGAGGTTCGGTGCGGGCTGCAGCGGGGTCGGGGCGGTGGCGAGCGCGACCGTCGGCTGGCCCAGCAGCCCAGTCACAGCGGTCGCCCACTACGGGCCAGTACCCGATCGACGAACGCGGTCGTCGCCCCGAGTGCGCGCCACGGGTCAAGGCACCGTGAGATCTGGGCCGCGTCCAGCTGGGCGGAGATCAGCTCGTCCGCGGCGAGCGCCTCGGCCAGGTCGACGCCGTGTTCCCGCCCGGCCATCGTGGCCGCGTAGACGGCGCGCTGCGCGGCGTGCTTGCCGATGCGGTCGGCCAGCGCGCGCATCACGGGCTCGGAGAGGACGTAGCCGGCCCCCGCGTCGAGGTTGGCGCGCATCCGGTCGGGGTGCACCACGAGTCCTTCCAGCAACCGGGCGGCGAGCTGCAGGGACGCGCCGGTGAGCAGGCACGCTTCAGGGAGCGCCAGCCACTCCGCCTTCCAGGCCCGGCCGTCGCGCTCGTGCTCGGAGACCATCCCCTCGACGGCGAGTCCCGCGTCGGCGCGCACGATCCGGGCGAGCGTGACCAGGTGCTCGGAGAGCTCCGGGTTGCGTTTGTGCGGCATCGTGATGCTCCCGACGGTACCCTCGGTGAACGGCTCGGACACCTCGCCGATCTCCGGGCGCTGCAGCTGGTAGATCTCGTTGCCGACCTTGCCCAGGGTCGCGGTGACGAGCGCGAGCAGGCCGGCGAACTCCGCCACCCCGTCCCGTGCGGTCAGCCAGGGGACGTCCGGCGCGCCGAGGCCAAGGCGGCACGCGAAGGCGTCGAGCATCGGCAGTGCCGCCTCACCCCAGAACTCCATGGTCCCCAGCGCCCCGCCGAGCTGGACGACCTCCCACCGCGGCCGGCCCTCGGCGAGGCGCTGA
>WHTH01000018.1 GCA_009377865.1 Pseudonocardiaceae bacterium
ATCGACACCCCACCCCCGACAGTGAGCGGCTCGCTGCATGTCGGGCACGTGTTCTCTTACACCCACACCGACACGCTCGCCCGGTACCAGCGCATGCGCGGCCGCGAGGTCTTCTACCCGATGGGCTGGGACGACAACGGCCTACCGACCGAGCGCCGGGTGCAGAACTACTACGGGGTGCGATGCGAGCCGTCGCTGCCGTTGCCGTACGACCCGAACTTCACGCGCCGCGCGGAAGGCGAAATCGGAAGCACGGTTGTCCATGCGTGCAGAGCTGAGTCAGCTCACCCTCCACGGCACGGATCAAGCCCTCGCGTTGTTCCGGCACGCCTGTGACGATGTGCGAGCCGCTGGACGCATCAACCACATCGAGCTCGTCACCACCTCCGAGGACGAGCTCGTCGCCGAGGTCAGCATCTGACCTAACGTGTAAAGAGCATGCGCCGCCGATGACGCGCGGACGACGCTGACACACGGACGCCTCAGCTGCCCTCGGGGAGGTTCTGCACGTGCTGGAAACCGAAGCGGCCCTTGATGCACAGGTGCCCGTGAGTGACGCTGTGGTCGGTCGGCGAGGTCACGTTCACGATCTGGTTGTGCTGCACGTGCAGCTCGAGGTTGCAGCCCACACCGCAAAACGAACAGATCGTGGTGGTGACGGTCTCGTCGTCGGGATCCCACTGGCCGGCCTCGCGCAGCTCGTGCTCGGAAACCGACTTCAGCGCCCCGGTCGGGCAGACACCGATGCAGTTCCCGCAGTACACGCAGGCCGAGTCGGGTAGCTCCACGGCGAACTCTGTGGTGATCCGGGTGTCGAAGCCGCGGCCGGCCACCGCGATCGCGAACGTGTTCTGCGCGTCGGTACCGCAGGCCTCGACGCACTTGTAGCACATGATGCAGCGCCCGTAGTCGCGCACGTACAGGTCGTTGTCCTCCTTGACGGGCTGCGCGACGGTCGCGGCGGTGGAGCCGTCCGGGATCTCGTGGTGCCCGGCGTGACGGGCGTCGCGCTCCCCCGCGGCGGCCGGAGCCGCCGGCGGGCCGTAGCGCCCGGCATCGACGCCGTACTGGTCCTTCCAACGGTCGACGTCCTCGCCGGACTGGGACAGATCGACCGAGGAGTCGAGCAGTTCGAGCACCATCTTGCGGCTGTGCCGCACCCGCTCGGAGTCGGTGTGCACCACCATCCCGTCCTCGACCGGCCGGGCGCAGGACGGCACCAGGGTGCGCGCTCCCTCCAGCTCCACCACGCACACCCGGCAGGCGTTGACGGGGGTGAGGTTCGGCGCGTAGCACAGCGTCGGTGTCTCGATGTCCTGGGCGCGACAAGCGTCGAGGATGGTCGAGCCCTCGGGCACCCGCACCTGTTCACCGTCCACGGTGAGTTCCACCAGCCGCCGGATGGTGCCGAGATCGACGGTCATGTCGCCGCCTCCGCGGAGAAGAGTGCGCCGGCGGTCATTCTGGGTCCCCCCGCTCGAGCAGGTTGAGCGAGATCGCCGACTGCACCGCCGCCGGAGCGGTGTGGCCCAGCCCGCAGATCGACGAATCCCTCATCACCCGGGTCAGATCATCGAGCAGGGCGAATTCCCGGGCGCGCGAGCCGATCTCGGTGCCGTTGGCCAGCCGCGCCAGGGACTCCTCCTGCCGGACGGTGCCGACCCGGCAGGGCACGCACTGTCCACAGGACTCGTCGCGAAAGAACGCCGCGATCCGGCGCAGCATGCCGGGCATGTCGGTGCCGTCGTCGACCGGCATGATCACTCCGGAGCCCAGCGAGGCGCCGATCTCCCGCATGCCCTCGAAGGTCAGCGCCACGTCGAGCGCCTCGGGGTCGACGAAGCTGCCGGCGGCGCCGCCGAGCAGGATCGCGCGCAGCGACCCGGTGCTACCACCGGCCAGCTCCAGCAGCTCGCGCAGGGTGGCACCGAAGGGCACCTCATAGAGCCCGGGTTCGGCTACCGCCCCGCAGAGGCAGAACAACTTGGTTCCGGTGGAGCGCTCGGTGCCCGTCTGCGCGAACGCGGGCCCGCCCTCGGTGAGGATGTCGAGCACGTTGAACAGCGTCTCCACGTTGTTGATCACCGTGGGCTTGCCGAACAACCCGGAGACGGTGGGAAACGGCGGCTTGTTGCGCGGCTCCCCGCGGTAGCCCTCCAGGGAGTTCATCAGCGCGGTCTCCTCGCCGCAGATGTAGGCCCCGGCCCCGCGGCGCAACTCGATGTCGAACCCGAAGCCCGCCCCCATCACGTCCGAGCCGAGCAGGCTGCGGTGGCGCGCCTGCTCGATCGCGGCCTGTAACCGACGAGTGGCCAGCGGATACTCGCCGCGGATGTAGAGGTAACCCTGCTCGCAACCGGTGGCGTAGCCGGCGATCGTCATCGCCTCGATCAGCGCGAAGGGGTCGTCCTCCATGAGCACCCGGTCCTTGAAGGTGCCGGGCTCGGACTCGTCGGCGTTGCAGATCAGGTAGTGCGGCCGCACCGGGGCCTTGGCCACGGCGTCCCACTTGACCCCGGTGGGGAACGCGGCCCCGCCACGACCCATCAACTTGGAGTCGCTGACCTCCTGGATCACCCGCCCCGGGCCGACGGCGATCGCGCGGCGCAGGCCCGCGTAGCCGCCGACGGACCGGTAGGAGTCGAGGCTGTCCGGATCGACGACGCCGATTCGGCGCAACAGCCGTAGCCGCTGCCCGTCACCCCGGCG
This sequence comes from Pseudonocardiaceae bacterium, assembly GCA_009377865.1. Lineage (GTDB taxonomy): Bacteria > Actinomycetota > Actinomycetes > Mycobacteriales > Pseudonocardiaceae > WHSY01. The sequence goes on from WHTH01000018.1 coordinate 2,710, forward strand.
AGTCTGCGGCGCCGAGACCGACGGTTGCGAGCCACCGGCGGGTACATGGCCGTTGCCGGTGCCGGCCACAGCGGTGCGCACCCCGTCGGCGGTGGCCGGTGCGATCGCCTGATCGGTGTCGCCGGCCAGCTGCACCATCGCAGCGGGAGCCCGCTCGCACAAGCCCAGGCAAGGACTGCGCAGCCAGGTCACCACCTGCCCTGAACCCGCCGGACCCAACGTGGCGGCCAGCTCGTCGGCGATGTCACTGCCGCCGAGGCGCGCGCACACGATGTCATCGCAGACGTGCGCCACCCGAGGCGCGCGAGGCGACAGCGAGAACATCGCGTAGAAGGTGGCCACCCCGTAGGCCTCCGCCGGAGGGACCGACAGCCGCTGGCAGATGTAGTTCAACGCCCCTTGGCTGATCCACCCGGCGGTGTCGGATACGGCATGCAGCGCCGGTAGCAGCAGATGACGCAGGTCCCTGGCGTGTTGTCCCCCGGCGGCGAACCGCGGGTCGTCGCCCTCACCCGGGGCGCCGACCAGCCCGTCGACCGCGGCCTGTTCGCCCTGCGTCGGCACCGCTTCCAAGAACTTCAGGTCCAATCGTGCACCTTTCCGCTACTCACCGGCGACCGCCAGGCGCCCCGCCCGGCTGGCCTGCTCGGCCCTGACCTTGTCGATGCGGATGGCGGTTGCCTTGAACTCCGCGGTACCCGACTTGGGATCCCATGCGTCGTTGGTGAGCAGGTTCGTGTCGACCTGCTCGGTGAAGTGTGGGGTGATGAACGCCAGGCCGGGCCGCACGGTCGGGTCGTATCGCACCGGCGCTTCGACCGATCCTCGTCGTGACGTGATCAGCACCCGTTCACCGTCGGCGATGCCCAGCCGGGCACCGTCCCGGGCATCGATGCACAGCGCCTCACGCCGGCGAAGCGGCGAGGCGTACCCACCGGTCTGCACCCCGGAGTTGTACGAATCCAGCACCCTCCCGGTGGTCAGCCGGATCGGGAACTGTTCGGTGAGCTCGTCGACCGGCGGCACGTGCTCCACCGGCGTGAACGGGGCCGGGGTCCCGCGCCGGACCGGATCGGTGTCCCAGAGCCGCTCGTGCAGCAGCGTGCTGCCGGGATGGTCCTCGGCCGGGCAGGGCCACTGCAGCCCACCGAGCTCGTCGAGCCGTTGGTAACTCATCCCGGCGTGCCATTTCAGCGACACCGAGCGCAGCTCGTCCCACACCTGCTCGGCGCTGGGCCGGCCCCAGGCGTGCCCGAGGCGGGTGGCCAGGTCGCAGATGATGTGCGTGTCCGGCCGGGCCTGCCCGGGCGGGTCGAGAGCCTTGCGCAGCCGCTGCACCCGGCGCTCACTGCTGGTCACGGTGCCGTCGTACTCGCACCAGTCGGCGGCGGCGGGCAGCACCACGTCCGCCAGTTCGGCAGTGGCGGTGCGGAAGATGTCCTGGACGACCAGGTGGTCCAGCCCGGACAGCATCGCCCTGGCGTGTGCGGCGTCGGCCTCGGACTCGGCGGGGTTCTCCCCGATGCAGTACAGCGTCCGCATCTGGCCGGTCTCCATCGCCTCGAACATCTGCGACAGATGCCTGCCGGGTTTCGGCGGGATGCGCGCACCCCACGCCGTCTCGAACCGGGCGCGCTCGGTGTCATCCTCGAGGTCGTAACCGCCCGGCAGCTTGGCGGGGATGGCTCCCATGTCGCCGCCGCCCTGCACATTGTTCTGCCCCCGCAGCGGGCACACGCCCGAGCCGTAACGGCCGACGTGGCCGGTCAGCAACGCCAGGTTGATCAGCGCGAAGACGCAGTCGGCGGCGTTGTGGTGCTCGGTGATGCCCAGGGTCCAGCACAGCTGTGCCCGGTCGGCGGTGGCGTATCGGTGCGCCAGCTCGCGGATCATGCCGGCCGGGACCTGGGTGATCCGCTCGGCCCACTCGAGGGTGTAGGGCTCGACGGTAGCAGCGTAGTCGGCGAAGCCGGTGGTGGCGCGGTCGATGAAGGCGCGGTTGTGCAGGCCCGTCGTGATGATCTCCCGCCCGACCGCGTTGGCCAGCGCGACGTCGGTGCCGACATCGAGCCCGAGCCACCCGTCGGCCCATTGCGCGGAACTGGTCCGTCGGGGGTCGACGGTGTAGAGCTTGGCGCCGTGGCGGATGCCGGCGAGCACATGGTGGAAGTAGATGGGATGCGTCTCGCGCGCGTTGGAGCCCCAGAGGATGGTCAGGTCGGTGTCCTCGACCTCCTGGTACGAGCTGGTGCCGCCACCGGCGCCGAAGACCGCCGTCAGACCGACGACGCTGGGCGCGTGTCAAGTGCGGTTGCAGGAGTCCACGTGGTTGCTGGCCAGCACCGCGCGGGCGAACTTCTGCGCGATGTAGTTCGTCTCGTTGCTGGCCTTCGAGCAGCTGAACATGCCGAAAGCATCACCACTGTGGCGACGGAAACCCGCGGCCGCCCGGTCGAGCGCCTCGTCCCAGGAGGCGGGGCGAAGCTGCCCGCCGTCGCGTACCAGCGGCTCGGTCAGACGCACGTGACGAGGTTCTCGCATGACCGACCCTCCACAGATGTCGCCGATCCGATGTGCCCCGAACGATACGCGGTCTGGCCGAGTAGCAGGCCCCGAGGTGAACAATGGGATCGCGAGCACTGGGGCGAAGGAGGTGGATACGAGCATGGGCCGTGTCACCGCGCGGCGGCGTATCGTCAAGCTCTCACCCACCGGAGTGCTCCGGCGGCCGGACACCCTGGCGGTCGAGGAGCCCCTCGAGCTGCGGGTCGGTGGCAGGGCGCTGGCGGTCACCATGCGCACCCCTGGCCATGACGTGGAGCTCGCCCACGGCTTCCTGCTCACCGAGGGCGTGATCGGCTCGGCGGCCGACGTCTCGGGCGCCCGGTACTGCGCCGGCGAGGACCCCGACGGTCGGCAGACCTACAACGTCCTCGACGTCACCCTCGCCGAGGGGGTGCCCGCCCCGGATGCCGGGGTGGAACGCAACTTCTACACGACATCGTCGTGTGGTGTCTGCGGCAAGGCGGCGCTCGACGCGGTTCGGTTGCGCACCCGCTTCTCTCCTGCCCGCGACACCGTCGAGCTCGATCCGGCGATGCTGACCGGCCTGCCCGATACGCTGCGCGAGGCGCAGCGGGTGTTCGACTCCACCGGCGGGCTGCATGCCGCGGGGTTGTTCGGCGTCGACGGCACTTCAGTCGTCGTCCGGGAGGACGTGGGGCGGCACAACGCGGTGGACAAGGCGATCGGGGCGGCGCTGCTCGACGGGCGGGTCCCGTTGACCGGGACGGTGCTCATGGTGTCCGGACGTGCCTCGTTCGAGCTCGTGCAGAAGGCCGTGATGGCGGGGGTGCCGATCCTCGCGGCAGTGTCGGCCCCGTCGTCGTTGGCGGTCGAGCTGGCCGACGAGGAGGGAGTGACCCTCGTCGGCTTCCTGCGGGGCGAGTCGATGAACGTCTACACCCATCCCGAGCGCATTCGCGGCGCCGTTTGAGGTGGCACACCGGTCCCAGACGGGGGCAGGGTGTCGCGGAAGACCCACCAGCGACACGCCGAGTAGGTGAACACCGCGACGCAGGCCCCCGCGACGACCCGGGCGATCCGGAAGTCCACACCGAGCCCGGACAGGCCGGTGGTCACACCCAGCGTGATGCCGAAGTCGCAGCCGATCACCAGCGTGAATCGGGCCAGCTGCGGCCCGACGGGGGCGTGGGAGCGGAAGTTGAGCGTGCGGTTGAGCAGGTAATTCAGGCCGAACGCCACGGCGTAGGCCAGCGTCACCGAGATCGGTAGCGGCAGCGGCGTCCACCGTTCGAGCACGGCGAGCAGCACCAGGTCGACGGCGAAGGTGAGCAGTCCGAGCAGCGCGAAGCCGACCATCTCCGGGGTCACGACTCGGCGCATCCGTGGCGGCAGCCGATCCACCCAGCCAGCGAGTACCCGGCGTGCATGCTCAGCGCGCCAGCTGGGCGTGGCAGGCATCGGACCCCAGCGTGCCATACGGAGATGAACGCGCCTCAGTGGATCCTGCGACCGGTCTCCGCCACCCCGTAGCCGCCGAGATCCCGGACCGACGCGCGGAACTCCTCGGACTCCAGCAGCTGCCACAGCGGCCTGAGCAGCGGGTCGTCCAGTGCCTCCGAGGCCACCACGAGGTCGTAGGGCTCCCGGACGACCGGCACGACGGACAACGGTAGGCGTGACAGCACCGCGTCGCCCCACGGCGTCCATGAAGTCGACGCCGTGGGGGTGAGGCCGCGGCAAGACCCCCACCGTGTCGAGCTCACGGACACCGCCGGGCGGACCTACGAGAGGAAAACGATGCTGTCTCCGGGAGCCAGCGGCAGGTGGCCGTCCCGGCTGATCTGATCGCCGTTGAGCACGGCCACGACGTGCCGGTCCAGCGTCAGCCCGGCGGCTGCTGCAGCTGCGGCGAGCGTGGCGGCAGGTATGGAGCGGGGCCCGCGCTGATCGTTGGCGGTCGCCAGCGCGCCGTACCGCTGCACCGTGATCTCCGGAGCAGCGCGCCCCCGCGCGCTGTCGTAATCCGTGGGCTCGTTGACGTTGAGCACCGAGTCGAGCTGCGGGTCGTGCGCGGCGAGCACCGGGTCGGCGAGCAGCGTCGCGTCGTCGAGCCGCGTCACCCGGCACTCCTCGAACAGAAACGCCGGGCGCAGCCGGCCGGCAGCGATGAGCTTGTCGACCAGCGGTGCCAGCGTGGTGCGGTAGGCGGCCGCGAGCGGCTGCGGGAAGCCGCGAGCCTCGGGCAGCACCACGTCGGTGTGCTCGTCGACGGCGGCCAGCACCCGCCGGACGAATGCCGGGTGCAGGAACGGCAGGTCGGTCGAGCAGACGAACGCTACCTCGGCCCGCCCGGCCACTGCGGCCAGGCCCGCGGCGAGGCCTTGCAACGGGCCCAGCCCCTCGGCCGGGTCCTCGGCCACCTCGACCGCGGGATCGAGCTCGGGCAACGGCTGACCGGGTGCGCGCACCACCAGGACGCAACCGTCGACGGCGCGGGCGAGCACGCCGGTGGTGCGCCGTAGCAGTGTCGACCCGTGCCATTCCAGCGCCGCCTTGGACGTCCCCATCCGTGAGGACCGCCCACCGGCCAGCACGATCCCGGCAGTCACACCCCGATGCTAGGCAGCTCGACCCACGCCCCTGCCGTTGGGGGCTCGAGGGGAGATCAGGCCGACTTCTCGCGACGCTCCCGGCGCGACGGTGCCCTGGTCACGATCGTCGGGTTGACGTTCTCCTTGACCGTCTGCTCAGTGATCACGACCTTGGCCACGTCGTCGCGGCTCGGGATGTCGTACATCACCGGCAGCAGCACCTCTTCCATGATCGCCCGCAGCCCCCGGGCGCCGGTGCCACGCAGGATCGCCTGATCGGCAATGGCTTCGAGCGCGGTGTCGGTGAACTCGAGCTCCACCCCGTCGAGATCGAAAAGCCGGCAATACTGCTTCGACAGCGCGTTCCGGGGCTCGGTGAGGATCTTGACCAGCGATTCCTTGTCGAGGTTGGTCACCGATGCCACCACCGGCAGCCGGCCGATGAACTCCGGGATCAGCCCGAACTTGAGGAGGTCCTCGGGCATGACATCGGAGAATATGTCGCTGGTCTCGACGTCGTTGCGGGAGCGGATCTCGGCACCGAAGCCCATGCCCTGCTTACCGATCCGGTCATCGATGATCTTCTCGAGGCCGGCGAACGCGCCCGCCACGATGAACAGCACGTTGGTCGTGTCGATCTGGATGAACTCCTGATGCGGGTGCTTGCGTCCGCCCTGCGGCGGCACGCTCGCCGTGGTGCCCTCCAGGATCTTGAGCAACGCCTGCTGCACGCCCTCACCCGAGACGTCCCGTGTGATCGACGGGTTCTCGGACTTGCGGGCGATCTTGTCGACCTCGTCGATGTAGATGATGCCGGTCTCGGCCCGCTTGACGTCGTAGTCGGCGGCCTGGATCAGCTTGAGCAGGATGTTCTCGACGTCCTCGCCGACGTAGCCGGCCTCGGTCAGCGCCGTCGCGTCCGCGATGGCGAACGGGACGTTGAGCATCTTCGCCAGCGTCTGCGCGAGGTAGGTCTTGCCACACCCGGTCGGCCCCAGCATGAGGATGTTCGACTTGGTCAGCTCGACCTCGTCCTCCCGGTTCTTGTCGCCGGCCTGGATCCGCTTGTAATGGTTGTAGACCGCGACCGAGAGGTTGCGCTTGGCCAGGTCCTGGCCGATCACATAGGTCTCGAGGAAGTCGTGGATCTCGCTGGGCTTGGGTAGTTCATCGAGCTTGACGTCGCCCGCCTCGGCGAGCTCCTCCTCGATGATCTCGTTGCACAGATCGATGCACTCGTCGCAGATGTAGACCCCGGGGCCCGCGATGAGCTTCTTGACCTGCTTCTGACTCTTCCCGCAGAAGGAGCACTTCAACAGGTCGCCACCGTCACCGATACGTGCCATGGGCGCAGGCCTCTCGTCCCTCCCGGCGCGTGGTGCAGATGCTCCCAGCGCGCCTGGCTGTGTGTGTGCTCGACGGTACCCGTCCGACCCCGTCGAACGGGAGCATCAGCCTCCCCTATACCGCCGGGCGGGGGCTGCTGCCCGCCCCCGCTCGGCGTGTCGGGTCGGGCAGACCTCAGGGGCGTAGTGCCGAGACCTTGCGGACCTGGGTGAGATCGTCGATGAACCCGTAGTCCTTGGCCTCCTCAGCCGTCAGGATCTTGTCGCGGTCGACGTCGTTGCGCACCCGCTCCTCGGTCTGGCCGGTGTGGTGCGCCAGCGTGGACTCCATCAGCTTGCGCATCCGCTGGATCTCGTTGGCCTGGATCTCCAGGTCGGAAACCTGCCCGAAGACGCCCTCGGTGGCAGGCTGGTGGACGAGGATCCGCGCGTTGGGCACCGCCAGCCGCTTGCCGGGTGTCCCGGCCGCGAGCAGCACCGCTGCGGCGGAGGCAGCCTGACCCAGGCAGACCGTCTGGATCTCCGGGCGGACGAACTGCATCGTGTCGTAGATCGCCATCATCGCGGTGAACGACCCGCCCGGCGAGTTGATGTAGATGATGATGTCGCGATCCGGGTCGTTGGATTCCAGGGTCAGCAGTTGCGCCATGGTGTCGTTCGCCGACGCGTCGTCGACCTGCACCCCGAGGAAGATGATCCGCTCCTCGAAGAGCTTGTTGTAGGGATTCGATTCCTTGATCCCGTAGCTGGTGCGCTCGGTGAACGAGGGCAGCACGTACCGGGACTGTGGCCTTGAAACCTCCGGCCTCGATACCTCTGGCATCCGATCTTGGGGCATCGAATCCTGGGGACGGCCTTGGGGGAGCTGGAACTGGCTCATGGGGGCTACTCCTTGCTCGACCCGGGTCAGCTGCTCGCGTCGGGCAGCTGGTTGGTGCGGTTCAGGACATAGTCGACGAAGCCGTACTCACGCGCCTCCTCGGCGGTGAACCAGCGGTCGCGGTCGGAGTCGGTGATGATCCGGTCCACGTCCTGCCCGGTCTGCTCGGCGATCAGCTCGGCCATCTCCCGCTTGTGCTTGGTGAGCATGTCGGCCTGGATCGCGACATCGGCCGCGGTTCCCTGCACGCCCGCGGACGGCTGGTGCATCAGGATCCGGGCGTGCGGCAATGCGTAGCGCTTGCCGCGCGCGCCCGCCGAGAGCAGGAACTGCCCCATCGAGGCCGCGAGGCCCATCGCGTAGGTCGCGACATCGGGTTCGATGAGCTGCATCGTGTCGAAGATCGCCATCCCCGCGGTCACCGACCCGCCCGGCGAGTTGATGTAGAGCCGGATGTCCTGGTCGGGGCTCTCCGCGGACAACAGCAGCAGCTGCGCGCAGATCTGGTTGGCCAAGGTGTCCTCGACCTGCGAGCCGAGCACGATGATGCGCTCGCGCAGCAGCCGTTCGAACACCGAGTCGTTCAGGGTCAGGCCGGAGCTGGTCGCCCGCATGGCGGGCGCGCTCGTCATCGGCTCGGCCGGGGCGATGTGGTCCGACGTCACGGGTGCCTGCCTTTGTCAGATCGGTACAACAGTTTCGTGGGAGCGGGGTTGATCGCGTGCCATCCGATGATCGGCACGTGTTCGACCCTAACGAAGACCAGGGGCACGTACGTCGCAGCAGCGCTCCCGTTCACTCACAGCGTGATCGAAAGCGTCAGTCCGCCTTCCTGGCATCGGCCGGTGCGTCCGGGTCGGCCTCCGTGTCCACGTCAGCCTCCACGTCAGCCTCCACGTCAGCCGGAGCCTCCACCTCGGCCGGTGCGTCCGTCTCCGCCTCCTCCGGCGTGGCCGGAGCGTCATGCCCGAACAGCGCCTCGATGTCCACCGTGTTGCCCGACGCGTCGGTGACGACGGCGCGCCGCACGACGGAGGCGAGCGCCTTGCCGCGCCGGACGTCGGCGTAGATGGCACCGAGCTGACCTGCCTGCTGCGCCTGCTTGACGTACTCCTCGGGGCTCACGCCGTAGCGCTGTGCCTGGTAGACGATGCGCTCGGTGAGCTCGGACTCGTCGACGTTCACCTCTTCGGCGTCGGCGATCGAGTCGAGCACCAGCTGGGCCTTCACCGCGTCCTCCGCGGCCGTGCCCAGCTCCGCGTCGAATTCCTCGCGGGTCTGGCCCTGCTGCTCCAGGTGCTCGCCGAGACGGTTCTCGTCATGTTCGAAGTCGTGCACCGCGTCGTGCTTGCGGGCCTCGATCTCGGACTCGACCACCTTGTCGGGCAGCGGCACGTCGGTGGCGGCGAGCAGTGACTCGAGGACCTTGTCGCGTGCCTCCATCCCCTGCTGCATCGACTTCACCCGGGCCAGCCGCTCGGCCACGTCGCCGCGCAGCTCCTCGAACGTGTCGAACTCACTGGCCAGCTGAGCGAACTCGTCATCGAGCTCGGGCAACTCGCGGACCTTGACCGAGCCGAGCTTGACGGTCACCTCCGCCTCGCGCCCGGCGTGCTCGCCCGCGACGAGCTTGGTGGTGAACGTCCGTTCCTCGCCCTCGCTGACACCGATGAGCGCGTCGTCGATGCCCTCGATCAGCTCGTCGGAGCCGACCTCGTAGGACAGGCCGGTGGTGGCCGCCTCGGGCACCTCCGCACCGTCGACGGTGGCGGACAGGTCGATGACCACGAAGTCGCCGTGCTCCACCGGACGGTTGACGCCGGTGAGGGTGCCGAAGCGGGAGCGCAGCCCGTCCAACTGCTCGGCGATGTCCTCCGCGGTGACCTCGACGTCGTCCACCGATACCGACAACTCACCGAACACCGGCAGCGTGATCTCCGGACGGACGTCGACCTCTGCGGTGAAGATGAGCAGGTCGCCTTCGTCCATGTTGGTGACTTCGATCTCCGGTTGGCTGAGCGGTTGCACCTCGCCGGAGGACAGCGCTTCCCGGTACTTCGCCGGTACGGCCTCGTTGACCACCTCGTCGAGCACCACGCCGCGACCCAGCCGCTGCTCGAGGATACGGGGCGGGGCCTTGCCGGGCCGGAAGCCCGGGATGCGGACCTGCTGCGCGATTTTCTTGTACGCCTTGTCGAAGTTCGGCTTCAGCTCGTCGAACGGCACCTCGACATTGATCTTTACGCGCGTCGGGCTGAGCTGCTCGACGGTGCTCTTCACGTGAACTCCTCGTGCGGTGGTGCTCTGCTCCGGGCGGACGGGTGCGGCGCTGCTCCCCTGCTGCCGCAGGGCGCGAAGTCTAGGTGATCCGGCCCCGACGCCCACGAGTACCCGCCGCGCTACCCGAGATCATCCCTGCACGGCGCGTTTGGCCAAGCGTTGCGGCGTGGGCCAGCGGACGTCGTGGATCCAGCCGAGCTTCTCGAAGGCCCAGATCACGCGGGCGGACATGTCGAGCTGGCCACGCCCGACGCCGTGGCGGGCACAGGTCGGGTCGGCGTGGTGGGAGTTGTGCCAGGATTCGCCGAACGAGACGATCGCCAGCGGCCAGAAGTTGGCCGACCTGTCGCGGGAGGCGTAGGGGCGCTTGCCGGCCATGTGGCAGATGGAGTTGATCGACCAGGTGATGTGGTGCAGCATCGCGACCCGCACGAGGCCTGCCCAGAAGAATCCGGTGAGCGCACCCCACCACGACCAGGTCAGCAACCCACCGAATACGGCGGGCAGCAACAGTGTCGCCACTGTCAACAGCGGGAACAGCCGATCCACGCGGTGCACATCGCGGTCGGCCAGCAGGTCGGGGGCGAACCGCATGGCATTGGTCTTGTCCCGTCCGAACAGCCAGCCCATATGAGCGTGGCCGAACCCGCGGGCCAGTGCGATCGGACCGGTGCCGAACAGCCATGGCGAGTGCGGGTCGCCTTCCCTGTCGGAGTAGGCGTGGTGGCGGCGATGATCGGCGACCCACTCGATCACCGATCCCTGCACGGCGAAACTGCCCGCGACGGCCAACGCGATGCGCAGTGGGCGGGCGGCCTTGAACGCCCGGTGGGTGAAGTAGCGGTGGAAGCCCACCGTCACCCCGAGGCCGGTCGCACCGTAGAAGATCACTGCCAGGGCGACGTCGGTCCAACCCAGGCCCCAGCCCCACGCGAATGGCACGGCAGCCAGCACGGCAAGCATCGGGACAATCGTGAAGACCGCGATCAGTGCGGTCTCACCGGACGATTGCTTGCCCTCGACGATCGGTGTAGGTGCACTGCCGGACGGGGGCGGCTTCAGTGCGGTGGTCATCCAGCTACCTTTCCCTGGAGTAGAGCGTGCTTACTGCTCAGTCGCCAGGGTCCGGGGCGATCGTCGGACGGGTACCCAGTTGATCGGTCTGCTACACCGAACGTCGCTGCGTTCGTCCTCACGTCCGCGTGCTGCCGTTACCCGAATGTGGCGGGAAGCCACGGACGCACCCAAGCTAGCACGCGTTGGACGCGCGGCCGGCTTCGGAGGGCGTCGGGGCGCTCAGCATTTCAGGCGGTGTGGCCGGCCCGGATCTCCCGTTGCGACGGGTACAGTCAACTGTGCAGCGGCGTTGATCGAGTCCCCGTCACGCCTGGCCTCGCGATTCCCGACGTGGCGTGGACGGGTGACGACAGCACCATGAGGCAGGTACGTACGCAGCTGCGCGGCCCGGCCGGCCCCGATGGCTGAGCCGGAGTCGGTGACCCGGACGCTGCTGACGATGCCCAGGGACGGTGCCGATATCGCAGGGCTGGCCGGGCAGTTCTGCCGGGCATGCGTCGAGGGACTGGACGTCGACGGGGCGGCGATCTCGTTGCTGACCGGGAGCCCGTCGCGCGAGACGCTGTGTGCGACCGACGCGATGGCCGCACGAGTGGAGGAGCTGCAGTACACGCTGGGTGAGGGGCCGTGTATCGAGGCCGCGACCAGCGGTCGCCCGGTACTCATCCGCGACGTCCAGGAAACCGGCGGGCAGATCCGGTGGCCGGTGTTCGCCGCCGCCGTGGCCGAGCAGGCGGGCATCAGGGCGTTGTTCGCGGTGCCGTTGCAACTGGACGCGATCAACCTCGGCGCTCTCGATATCTACCGCGCGGCCCCCGGACCGATGAGCGATGGGGAGCTGCGTGATGTGTTGCGTGCTGCGGATACGGCCGCGCTGATGTTGTTGGGGCTACGCACCGACCTGGGCGACCAGCAGTGGTGGGACCAGTCGTGGGTCAGCCACGCCGAGGTCCATCAGGCTACCGGCATGGTCGTCGCGCAGCTCGGGATCGGCGCGCAGGACGCCTTCGCCCGGTTACAGGGCTATGCTTTCTCCCAGGAGCGGCTGCTGGATGACGTCGCCCGCGACGTGGTCGCCCGGCGGCTGCGGTTCACCGACGATCTCGCATAGCTGGTGTGACGGATCCCGGTTTGAAGGAGGGTTCTGGCGTGACCGAGCTGGACAGCAGCCGCGAGCAACTGCTGATCGGGGCATTCGTCGGGCTGGCAGACACGCTGGTCGACGACTACGACATCATCGATCTGCTCGACCGGCTGGTGCGCTACAGCGTCGAGCTCCTCTCGGCCGAGGCGGCCGGGATCTTGCTGGCCGACCAGCACGGCACGCTGCGCGTGCTTGCCTCCTCGAACGAGGAGTCCGAGATGGTCGAGCTGCTGCAGCTCCAAGCCCAGCAGGGGCCGTGTGTGGATTGCTTCAACGCGGTGGCACCGGTCAGCGTGTCGGATCTGGCCGACGCCAGTCAGCGATGGCCGCAGTTCGTGGCCAGCCTGCACGACGGGGATTATCGCTCGGTGCACGCGTTACCGATGCGGCTGCGAGGTGAGGCGGTCGGCGGGCTGAACCTGTTCCACCGTCAACCGGGTGCGCTGCCCGACGCCGACCTGAAGCTGGGGCAAGCGCTGGCCGACGTGGCCACGATCGGCATCCTGCAGGAACGCGCCATCCGCCGCGGCGAGGTCGTCGCCGAGCAGCTACAGACCGCGCTCAACAGTCGTGTCATCATCGAGCAGGCTAAGGGTGTGCTCGCCGAGCGTGGGGAGCTGAGCATGGATGGCGCCTTCGACCGGCTGCGCAACCACGCCCGCAGCCGCAACCAACGGCTCAGCGAACTCGCCCGCCAGGTCGTCGACGGCGACATCCCCCTCGACGACTTCATCGAGGCTCCCACCGCACGACGCTCACCGGTCGGCGAGCACTGAGCACACCCTGCCTCGAGGGGTCGGGAAGCATCGCTCGTTGTTCCGCGCTGCGAGTGATCTGATCGTGCGGCTGATTTATTCCGCCCCTCGACGTGCAACGCAGCCACATAGCGGGTACTCAGACCCCCGATGGAGGACATCGGCGGCGCCACGGGGCCAGGGGACGACCAGGACCCGCAGTCAGCACGGGGTGCAGACCCGCCACTGACGGCCACGTCCTGTCGTGACGCGCGACCTCCGCTACGAGCCGAAACGGCGGCCACTGACCGCAACGCCGCCGAGCTGCGCCGCCAGTTCCACCACTGGCTGGCCTTAGACACCGCCGCCGACATCGTCGACGATCTGGGCCTCGTCGTGTACGAAGCGGTGGCCAACGCCGTCGAGCACGCCTACGCCGACCACACTGACGGACCCGGACCTGTGCGTCTGGAGGCCCATCGCACCGACGGCCACGTGCTGATCATCGTGGCTGACGAGGGCACCTGGCGCGCCCCCACCGACGACCGCTTCCGCGGCCGTGGTTTGCAGCTGATGCGCCACCTCGCGCAAGAAGTCACGGTCGACAGCAACCACGACGGCACCGTCGTGCGCTTGCGGGCAGACCTCGGCACCACAACCCCATTGCAGCCTGACATCGAGTAGGCGCTGCTTCGTTACACTCGGTCGCTGGGCGATCTCGGATGGTCGGGGTGGCGGGATTCGAACCCACGGCCCCTCGCTCCCACAGCTCGGCAGGGGTGTGAGCGGGTGTGGTGTAGCTGTTATACCTGCGACGATGCTGCGAGGGATGGATGGTTCGGGAGCCGCGGTGGTGGTCGGCTGCTACATGGCTGCTACACGACGTGGGCCCCTCCGTGACCACTTCGATGTGGAACGCTCGGCAGAGCGTCGTGGTGGGGTGTCTGTCATGGCTCACTTAGGCTAACCTTCGCGGGCGATGATCCTGTTGGAGCCGGTTCGGGCTCCCTCGGCTGTACTTCGCTGCTGGACCGCCGGGGGTTGGTGCATCGGTGCTGGCACCGTGCGGGTGTCGCCGTGCGCTGTGAGATGGCGACGCCGTGCGTCCTGCCCGACCGAGCGGCGCGTGGGGCCACTACGGTGCCGATCACTTCCCGCTACTCCAGCCCGAGTGCAAGAATCGGGTCTCCTTGATGAAGAAGCGAAAGGAAGGGTGAACACAAATGGGTCTGGTGGATAAGATCAAGGCTCTGGTGGGTCAGGCCGGGGAGAAAGCCGGTGAGCCCACCGAGCAGCAACCCAAGACGGAAGCTGCCGACGAGGCGGCTCCTCCAAGCGACGAGCCCGCCGCGCCGACCAGCACGACCGACGACGAGCCCGCCCCGGCAACCGGCGACGAGCCCGCCGCGCCGACCAGCACGACCGACGACGAGCCCGCCCCGCCGACCAGCGACAGCTCTGACCAGGACGGCAGGTCCTGAGCGGTTCCGCTACGAATGCGGCCGTCGCAGCGGTCGTTGAACTTCCCCCTACTCCATACGAGTGGCTGAGAGTATCCTTGGTCAGATACTGAAGGAAAGGGGCAAAGGCAATGGGTCTTGGGGACAAGGTCAAGGGCCTGGTGGGCCAGGCCAAGGAGAAGGCCGGACCAGCCGCCAAGAAGGCCAAGGAGCAGGCCACACCAGCCATCAAGGAGGTCGTCAAGAAAGTTAGGGAAAAGGCCGGACCAGCCGCCGAGAAGGTCAAGAAGAAGACCAGACCAGCCGCCGAGAAGGCCAAGGGTGAGGGTGACGAGCCCCCCAAGGACACGTCTGCCGAGGACAGCGCGTCCTGAGGGTCTCGCGTCATGTCGCCGCATCCCCAGGCCGCTACAATCGTGGTGAGCAGATCGCGTTCAAGCGCATAGCCGACTCGCGCCGGCGGCGATGTACAGCGGCCAGGGCTGTTCGGCGTGCGCGTTGGATGATCTCGAACGTGTCGATCTGCGCCGACCGACGCGCGGTGATGTCGGTAGTCTAGAACGTGACTAACCCCAGAGGCTCTTTCGGTGGGAGGGGTTGGTCAGGTGGTGAAGGTGGTCACGGGGCCGAGCAGTCTCTCGCCGGATTCCTGTCCGGTCCCGTGTCCGCCCCCGATTGTCAGGAGATCAGCAGTCCGCAAGGCCGGCAGGCCCCATCCCCGTCGTCCTGGCCGCTTGTATCGGTCGGGATGGCCGGGTCGAGCCGGAACCCCCGATCCGCCGGCCACGGGCAACGTGACTGGCGTACTACGGTGACGGTCTCGCCCAAGGTCACCTGAACGGAGCGGCCAGCCGTCGATCGGGGCGCGCGAAGCGCGGGCTTGAGGCGGGCAGCCCAACCGCTGATCATGAGAGGCGACGGGGACAGGGACCCGGCCTGCACCGCCCGGTCTGCACCTCTGAACGTCAACGGCCGCGCCATTGTATCGACGTCTCGGCCTCGCCACCGTGCATGTCTTCGTGGTTGCTCGTAACGACACCTGCAGCACGCCGCGCGTCGGTCCAGCCCTCGGACCGGGGGAACAGAGCCGTCCTGCGTTCACCGACGTTCGACTCTGAATGATGTTGTCGAGGACATCGTTGCCGCCGTGTCCGTTGACGACCACGAGCCTGGTTACGCCCGAGCGTTCAAGCGAAGCGATGACGTCGGTGACGATCGCGTGCAGGGTGGTCGAACTGATGCTGACGGGGCCGGTGAAGTTCGCGTGCTCATGCGAGCATCCGATCGTGACGGGTGGCAGGAGCATCAGGTCGTAGCCGGCCGCGACGGCTCAGCGATCGTCGCTGCGAATGGGACGACCTGTGCAGCCCCCGTTGCTACATCGTTGCTACATCCGGCCGTGGTGCTGATCATGTGCTGACTTGTTTTGCCTGGTCGGGGTGGCGGGATTCGAACCCACGGCCCCTCGCTCCCAAAGCGAGTGCGCTACCAAGCTGCGCCACACCCCGCGGCACCTGGCGGTGCCCATAGGAGCCTACGCGACCGGCACACCCGTTGGGGACGGGTCGGTCGGTTGCCACCCGGAGTTCGGTACGCTACTCCTGTCGGTGCGATTGCGCCGCTCGCGGGCGTAGCTCAATGGCAGAGCCCCAGCCTTCCAAGCTGGCTATGCGGGTTCGATTCCCGTCGCCCGCTCGTCACGCTCAACGCCCTGCTGTCGGTGCCGCGCTGTGGCCGCCGACCTAGACGAAGCAGGCGACGCACCTGCTCACGCCGAGGCATCCTCACTACACGCCGTGACCGCGCGGTCAAGATCACAGTACCGCGGGTAGCCCACGTCACAGACATCGAGCACGCGTTTCAGCACTCGACTCTTGCCGACAAGCACGAGTTCGTGCTCGTCGCGCTGCGCGGCCCGCGCCTCGTCCAGCGCGCCGACGCCGGCCGCAGAGAAGAACGTGACGGCTGACAGGTTCACCACCAGACGCCGGGGTTGGCTACTGATCGCCTGCTGCAGTTGTTGCCCGAGCAGCGGCGCCGTGGACATGTCCACCTCGCCGGCCGCCGTACACACCGCGATGCCCGCCAGCGGATGGCTCAAGGTCACGGTCAGCAGTGGACCCGGCTCGTTCCCACCCTGATAGCAAGGTGTGCCAGCGCTGCTCATGGCGGTCGCTTTCTCGCGCCCCGTAGCAGTTGAACGCAACGCACGCTGCCTGCTCAACGCGCTGGACGCCCAGTTCCGCCGGGATGCGTGATCGTCGTGTCGCTATCGCGCCACTCCTCGGGAGAGGCGCGAGCCGGACTCCTTTGACCGTACCCCTGTGGCAACGCTGATTGACACGAGTCACTCAATGTTTACCTGCGCAACAGCGCATCAACCGCCGAACCGGCCCCGTCCTCCTCTCCTTCCGGGTGGCGGCGCCACCGGGCCCTGGAGTTGCCGCTGACAGCCTATCCGGTCGGGCCCTCGCGCGCCGGCGCGGCGGCAACCGCGGCCGAGTCGACCAGCTCGTGCATCGGGCAGTCCGGCGCGATGAGCGGCCCGAGCCGGCGCGCCAACAGCACACGCGACGAGTTGGGCAACACCGGGCACCGACAGCCACCGCCGATCGCCTCCACCGACCCCGGCTTCAACGGCAACATCGCACCATCGAGTGTATGGCTCACATCAACTCATCGTGCCCGGTCGAACGCCGGGAATCACCCCTTGACAGCCGTACGGCCGAACGGAGCAGACGGACCGCACATATCAGGGCACATCGAGGACGCTGGGTGACTCGCCGCTCACCCCCGGTTGACCGAGGTAGCCGACCCGTCGGGAAATGGTGTCGGCGGCCTGCCGGACGAGCAGCGCAACCTCCCGCTCGATCCGCTGCAGTGTGAGCCGGTACGCGGGCCCGGAGACCGATATCGCGGCACGGACCGAACCGTCGGCGGTCCTTATCGGCGCGGCCACCGCGTGCAGGCCCTCCTCCAGCTCCTCCAGCGCGACCGCGAAGCCGGCGCGACGGATCTGGGCCAGCTCGGCGCGCAACTCCTCGGCACCGACGAAAGTGCGATCGGTGAACCGCTCCAGCGCCCCGGCCAGCACGGATTCCCGCTCGCGGTGGGGCAGGTGGGCCAGAAAAACCTTGCCCGAGGACGTGCCGTGCAGCGACGTGTACTGGCCCACCCAGTTGACACCGATCACCGAGGAGGACAGGTCGGACTGGTCGATGTTGACGACGCTGTGTCCCTCCAGCACGGCGAGGTTGACCGCCTCGTCGGCCGCGCGGGACAGCCGCTCGCACACCGGGTGGGCCACCCGCGTCAGTTCCAGCGTCGCCCGGACCGCACCGGCCAGCCGGATCACACCGAACCCGAGCCGGTACTTCTGGGTGTCGGCGTCGCGCTCCACCATGCCCCGGCGCTCGAGGGTCGACAGCAGTCGGTAGGCCGTCGACTTGTGGATCGCCAGTTCCTTCGACAGCTCCGTGACGCCGCCCGAGCCGTCGCGGCCCAGTACCTCCATCATCTCTACCGCGCGGTCGACCGACTGAACGTACGGCCGCTGGTCGTCCTCGCTGTCCACGGCGATGACGATAAGGGACAGACCGGGCTCGTGACTCCACTGCGTGCT
Organism: Pseudonocardiaceae bacterium; assembly: GCA_009377865.1. Lineage (GTDB taxonomy): Bacteria > Actinomycetota > Actinomycetes > Mycobacteriales > Pseudonocardiaceae > WHSY01. The sequence goes on from WHTH01000018.1 coordinate 20,370, forward strand.
GGACAAAGACACCCGCATCCTCCTCACTCACCAGAACGGGTGTACCGCGGCGTTGTCATACACCACCGCCGTGGACCTGACCGGCTCCCCCTGACCGTGCGCCAGCAGGTCGGGCTCGGTGCCCGGCCGGAGGGCATGCGGCGTGCGCTCACCGCCATCCGGCGTAGCGGCGTGACGGCCCGCGATGCCGAATCGGCGCAGCGAGAACAGCGAGATGTTGTGCCGCGTGGTACCTCGTTCGGCGAGGTCGGCCATGATCTCGCCGAGCACGCTGGCGAACTTGAAACCGTGCCCGGAGCACGGCGAGGCGAACGACACCTGCGGGTACTCCGGGTGCAGGTCGACCACGAAGTGGTGATCCGGGGAGTTGGTGAACATGCAGCTCTGCAACGCCATGGTGGGGCCGAAGCCCTCCGGGAAGTAGCGGGCGGCGAAGCGGCCGAGCAGGTCCTCGTCGACCGCATCGGGCTCGGTGTCCAGCATGGCTGGATCACCGTGCTGCTCGCGGTGGTGGTACTTGCCGAACTTGAACCCCGGCACGCCGTGGATCGGGAAGCCGTAGAAGCGCCCCTCGTCCACCAGCGCGTTGAAGACCGGGAAGCGCGACGGGGTGAACAGCTCCGGCCGTCGCGGCTGCAACCACGCCACCACCTGCCGCTCAGGGACCGCGAGCGACGACAGGAACGGCAGCACCTCGCGGTTCCAGGCACCGGCGGTGACCACCAGCCGCTCGGCGGTGTAGACGTCCTTGTCGGTGATGACCCGTACCCCGTCGGCCGTGGGCTGCCAGTCGTGTACGCGCTCCCGGGCGTGGAACTCCGCGCCATGGGAGATCGCCGCCTCCACGTAGCCGACGATGCACCGCTCGGGGCGCAGGAACCCGCCGTCGGGCTGGTAGAGCGCCATCGTCTCTCGGGGCAGCCGGTAGCCGGGGAAGCGCTGCCCCAGCTCGGTCCCGGACAGCACCTCGTGCGGCAGGTCGTACTCGACGGCGCTGCGCAGCGCCCCGGTGAACACCCAGCTGTCGACCGGTCCGGCGTCGATCGAACCGGTGACGTGCAGCAGCTGCTCACCGGCGCGGCTCTCGATCGAGCGCCACAGCTCGTAGGCACGTGTCACGAGCACGACGTAGGACGGGTCCTCGTAGTAGGGCAGCCGGATGATCCGGCTCTCGCCGTGCGAGGAGCCCCGGGTGTTGGGGATGTCGAACCGTTCCAGCCCCAGCACCCGCTTGCCCCGCCGGGCGAGCTGATAGGCGGTGGCGCTGCCCATCGCCCCGACGCCGAGCACGATGACGTCGAAGTGCTGGCCGGCTCGGCCCAACCGCAGGTCGGGCAGTGTCTCGCGCATCGTCAGGCCTTCATGCGGGCGCCGTCGGGATCGAAGAAGGGCGTGTGCACGACCGTCGCCGTCACCGGCTTGCCGCCGATCGTCAGCACCACCCGGCTACCGGGCCAGCAGTGCGCGGCGTCGAGGTAGGCCATGGCGAGATGACGCCCCACCGTCGGGCACCAGTGGCTCACGGTCACCCAGCCCACCGCGGCGCCCGACCGCACCCGGTCCTCCGGCTCGCCAGCCCGCGGCCCGGACAGCATCTCCTCGCGGATCGCGTCGATGTCGGAGATGGCATGCACCTGCGTCTTCGGCGCCGCCGGGGCGTCGGCGTCGAGCCGCAGCCCCACCCAGCGCCGGTCGGGGCCGCGCTCCTGCACCTTGAGCAGCGCGTCGCGTCCGACGAAGCTGCGCTTGTCGAACCGGATCCAGCGGTCCAGCCCGACGTGGAACGGGGTCTCGGCGCGGCTGATGTCGGGCCCGTAGAGCGGCAGCGCCTTCTCCAGCCGCAGCGTGTGCATGGCGGCCACGCCGTAGGGCTTGAGGTCGAAACCGGCGCCCTTGCTGCGCAGCCGCTCCCACACTCCGACCGCCTCCTCGGCGGGGATCAGCAGTTCGTAGCCGAGCTCGCCGGTGTAGCCGGAACGCGACACCAGGATGCGGGTCTGATCGATGCGCGCCGATGTGAACCGGAAGAACCGCAACGCCGCGAGGTCGACGTCGTCGATCACCGATTGCAGGAACTCCCGCGACCGCGGCCCCTGCACCGCGAGGAAGGCGATGGTCGCGGAGATGTCGGTCACGTAGGCGGTGGCGCCGGCGGCGTGCTCGGAGATCCACTCAAAGGTCTGACGCCGCGGCGCCGAGCTCGTGACGATCAGGAAGTGCTCGTCGTGGAACTTGGAGATCGTGATGTCGTCGATGATTCCGCCGTCGTCGTCACAGATCGTCGAGTAGCGCACCCGCCCGGGGTCCATGTCGCGGATGTCGTTGACGAGCAGCTGGTTGAGCAGCCGCTCCGCACCCGGCCCCTTGACGTCGATCTCGCCCATCGACGAGAGGTCCTGCATCCCGACGTTCGTGCGGGTGTTGACGTGTTCGGCGACCGGGGATGTGTAGCTGACGGGGAAGAGGTAGTCGCCACCGCCGGCGACCAGCTGCGCACCCGCGCGCAGATGCACGTCGTGCAGCGCCATCCTGCGTTCGATCATGATGGGTCCTTCGTGTCGTTGCGGTCCGGCTGGGGTCAGGCAGCCACCGCCTGACGCTCGAGCCGCTTGGGGATGTCCTTGGTGGGGTCCAGGAACGGCTTGTCGACCACCACGGCGTCCTGCGGCCCGTGCTGGGTGTGCACCACCAGCTCGGTGCCCAGGCCCTGGTAGGCGATCGGCACCATGGCGAAGCCGATGTTGCGCTCGAGCCGCGGCGAGTAGCAGGCCGAGGTGACCTCGCCGATCCGCAGCCCCATCGGGGCGTGCACGTCGAAGTTGTCGATCATCGAGCCGTCGTTGAACGACCCGACCCCGGGCCCGCCGATCTCGACGCCGACGAGCTTGCGGGAGATGCCCTCGGACTTGATGCGCTGCAGCGCGGCCTTGCCGATGAAGTCGGCCTGCTGGTTCAGGTCGACCATCCAGGTCGACTCGAACCCGTAACCGACCTCGAACGGGTTGGTGGCATAGGAGATGTCGTTTCCCCAGGACAGGATCCCGCCCTCGATGCGACGGATGTGGCAGGGCCCGATGACCCGCATGTCGTGCGGCGTGCCGGCCTCCCATACGTGGTTCCACAGCCGCACCCCGTCCCGGCTGGCGTTGCGCAGGTAGATCTCGTAGCCGAGCTCGCCGCTGTAGCCGGTCCGGGAGACGACCACGTCCATCCCGTCGAGCTCGCGCTCGACGGCGTAGTAGTAGGGCACGTCGAGGATCGAGTCACCGAACAGGTCGGCCATCACCGCCGCCGACCGGGGCCCCTGGATCTGCACCGGGCCGACGTCCGGCTCGGTGATCGCCACGTTCATCCCGAGGCTGTAGGCCAGGCCCTTGGCCCACAACAGCACGTCCGAGTCGGCCAGCGACAGCCAGAAGTGGTTCTCACCGAGCCGCAGCAGCACCGGGTCGTTGATGATGCCGCCGTCCTCGGCCGTGATGAACACGTACTTGCACTGGCCGACCTTGCACTTGGTCAGGTCACGGGGAACGAGCAGGTTGGTGAACTCGAACGCGTCCGGGCCGGTGATCTCGACCTGGCGCTCGACGCCGACGTCCCAGAGCGTGACGGCCTCCAGCAGGTGCCAGTACTCGCCGACCGGGTCGCCGTAGTGCCGCGGGTGGTAGGTGTGGTTGTAGACGCTGTAGAGCCCCACGCCGTGCTCGCGCGAGGCGTAGTAGAAAGGGGACTTCCGGATCCGGGGGTACTGCAGCACTCCTGGGTTCGGGTTGACGGTCATGACGCACTCCTGATCGGTGTGGTGGGGACCTGTTCGGTGTCGCGCTCCGCAGCGAAGTGGCTACTGAGGTACTTCTCGCCCTCGTCGGCGAGCACCGTGACGATGCAGCCGAGCTCGGGGTGTTCGACGCGTAACCGCTGTGCCGCGAGCAGGTTCGCGCCGGAGGTGGGGCCGACGAACATGCCGTGCTCGCGCGCGATGCGGCGGGCTTGGGCCACGGCCTCGTCGCTGCGCACGGCGACGATCTCGTCGATGAGGTCGCCGTGGCGTTCGATGATGGCCGGCACGAAACCGTCGGAGATGCCCTCCAGCAGGTGCGGGCCGACCTCGCCGTGGGCCAGCGTGCGTGACTCCGCCGGCTCTACGGCGACGACCCGGCAGCGCGGATTCACGGCCCGGAACGCCTGCCCGACGCCGATCAGCGTGCCGCCGGTGCCGACTCCCATCACGAAGGCGTCGGGTGGGCACGGCAGACCGGCCAGGATTTCGGGACCGAGCCACTCACGGTTCTCCTCGACGTTGACCTCCGACGAGAACTGCCGCGTCGCGAAGAAACCCGGTAGCCGTCCCAGCACCTCGGCGCGGGCGAGCGCCGCCGTCACGTGGAAGTCGCCGACCAGCTCGATCTCGGCGCCGAAGGCCCGCGAGATCACCAGCCGCTCCGAGCTCAGGTTCCACGGCATGATCACACGCATCCGGTAACCCTTGGCCGCGGCGACCATCGCCAGCGCGTTGCCGGTGTTGCCGCTCGACGCCTCGACGATGACGTCACCCGGCGACAGCAGGCCCGCCGCCTCGGCACGTTCCACGAGGTACTTCGCGACCCGGGCCTTCACCGACCCCGAGGGGTTGCGGAACTCGAGCTTGGCCCAGACCCCTTCGAGTTCGACGATCGGCGTGGCGCCGATGCCGTCGAGCACAGCGGCGTGGCGAGTGATCATCGTGGTCACAGCAGCCCCCTCAGCACCGCATCCGCAGCATCGACGGGTCGAATGCCGGGTCGGACGAGACGGTGGCGCGGTGACGGCGGCCGAAGTAGCCGATCTCGATTGCGGTGCCTTCCTCGGCGAGCTCGGCGGGCAGCCACGCGAGCGCGAGGCTGCGTCCGACCGTGTAGCCGTAGGCGGCGCTGGTGACGAACCCGATCGCGCCACGGCCGGCACCGTCCGGGTCGAACACCGGCTCCGAGCCGAGCACGACCGTGCCGTCGTCGACGGTCAGGCAGCGCAACCGCCGGGTCGGTGGGCGCTCGCGACGGCGCAGCAGCGCACTGCGGCCGAGGAAGTCACCCTTGCTGGGCTTGACGGCGAAGCCGAGCCCGGCCTCGTCCGGGGTGTGCTCGCTCCACATGTCCGTACCCCAGGCCCGGTAGCCCTTCTCGATCCGCATCCCGGTGAATGCGCCACGGCCAGCGGCGATCGCACCGTGCTCGGCCCCGGCGGTCATCAGCAGGTCCCACAGCCGCAACCCGAACTCCGCCGACGTGTAGAGTTCCCAGCCGAGCTCGCCGACATAGGACAGCCGCAGCGCGGTGACCGGCACCTCACCGACCATGAAGTCGGCGGCACGGAACGGCCGCAACGCCTCGTGCGACACGTCGGCACTGGCCAGTGGCGCCAGCACGTCGCGGGCGCGCGGCCCCCAGAGCCCGATGCAGCAGCTGCCACCCGTCGCGTCCCGGACGGCCACCCGGTCATCGGCGTGCTCCCGCAGCCAGGCGAGATCGCGCGGGCCGTTGAGCCCGACCTGGAAGCGGTCGGCGGCCAGCCGCGCGACGGTGATGTCGCTGCGGATCCGGCCGGTGGTGTCGAGCATCAGGGTGTAGCTGACATAGCCGGACGGGCGGTCGAGCTCGCCAGTGGTCAGCCGCTGCAGCAACCCCAGCGCCCCCGGCCCGGTGACCTCGGCTCGCGGCAGCGGTGTCATGTCGAAGCAGGCCACCCGCTCCCTGGTGATCTGGTGCTCGGCGCCCACCACCGGTGGGACATAGCGACCGGCCCACTGCCCCGGGGCGGGCAGCTCGCGCCCGTCGGCGAGGTGGGCGTTGGCCTCGTACCAGTGCGGCCGCTCCCAGCCGTTGGCCTCCAGGAAGACCGCGCCGAGTTGCTGCTGCCGGGCGTAGAACGGGCTGGCCCGCAGCGGTCGCGGCTGCTCGGGTGGCTGCTGCGGGTGGATGATGTCGTAGACCTCGCGGAAGCTCTGCTGCGAGCGGGCGGACACGTAGGCGGGACTGTGCGCGAACCGCTCGAAGCGGCGCCCGTCGGCGGCCCGCAGGTCGATGCCCGGCCTGCCGTCGACGAGCCACTCGGCCATGGCCTTCCCGACGCCGGGCCCGTGGGTGATCCACACGGCCTCGGCGGTCCAGAAGTTGCCGACCTCGGCCGACGGGCCGAGCACCGGCATCCCGTCGGCGGTGAACAGGAACAGCCCGTTCATCCCCTCGGCGAGCTCGGCGTGATGCAGCGCGGGCACCAGGTCGCAGGCATCCGCCCAGGCCTGCTTGAAATCGTCGGGGGTGAACGGGTGCACCGAGGCCATGCCGGCCCAGCCACCCCCACCCGACGGCGCCTCGAGCCCACCGCCCGGCGCGGCGGTGGCCGCCAGGTCGTCGGCCGCCACCGGCATCGGGTGGTGCTGGTAGGAGCCGATGCCGTACCGGTCGTGGATCTGGCGCAGGTACATCGAGCGGTCCTGGTGGCGCAGGATCGGCTCAGCCACCTCATCGGTGGGTTCCGCGAACCCGGGGACGGAGGTCGTGACCACGTACTGGTGGGCCAGCGGCTGCACCGGGATCGACACTCCTGCCAGCCGGCCCAGCCGGGGGCCCCAGATCCCGGCGCAGCACAACACGGTGTCGACCGCGATGACGCCGCGGGAGGTGCGTACCGAGCGGACCCGGCCGCCGACGACGTCGAACCCGGTGACCTCGGTGTAGCCGTGGAAGCGGACGCCGAGGCGCCGGGCGCGCCGCGCCATCGCCTCCACCGCGCGCACCGGCTTGGCGATGCCGTCCGACGCGACGTGCAGCCCGCCGTGGATCCGGCCGACGTCGAGCTGCGGGATGCGGGCCGCGACCTCGGCGGGGGTCAGCAGTTGCGCCGCCACTCCCCACGCGGTCGCCAGGCCGTGCTTGCGGTGCAGGTCGTCCCAGCGAGCGCCGGTGGTCGCGACCTCGATGCCGCCCACCGGGTAGAAGCACGGCGCGCCCACCTCACCGGTCAGCTCGTCGGACCGCAGCTGCTCGACGGTCGAGGCGGCGAGCTGCGTCATGGTCTGTGACGCGTTGGTCTGGAACACCAGCCCAGGGGCGTGCGAGCTCGAACCACCGGTAGCAGGTAGTGGTCCTTGATCGACGACGAGGACGTCGGTACACCCCCGCAACGCGAGGTGGTAGGCGGTGCTCGTCCCGACGATCCCCGCCCCGATGACGAGGACGTGCGCACTGGCGTCCATGGCACCCCTTACCCGACCCAACTACTGGCCTGCGCCCCGCGCACCCATTACTGGCTGTAGCAACCAGTGCCGGATTGTTGTTGCGTATTGCGCGACACTGTGCGCTAGACGCAACAGTAGAGCCGCCGACCGGGGCCGTCAAGAGGCGATCGCGCCGTCTTCACAACGTGGTCGAACGGCCGCGGTCAGTGACACCGGCAGCGGCGACAAATGACTCGTGGCGATGCCCGGTAACCGGTAGGAACGGCAACCGTGGACCGAGCACCGTTACGCATCCGACCGCTGGCCCCGGCAGAGACCGACGAGCTCCTCCGGGTGGTCCAGGCCGCGTTCCTCCGATCCGAGGCAAGACGAGATCGACCTCTACCGAGCGCTCGTCGAGCCCCAGCGGTTTCCATGCGCTGCTCGACGGCGACACGATCATCGGCGGCGGTGGGATTCTGACCAGGGACATCACACTGCCTGGCGCCGGACCGGTGCCGGTCGCCGCCGTCACCGCCGTGGGCGTCGCCGCCGACCAACGCCGCCGCGGCGGGCTGCGCACCCTGATGCGAACCCAGCTGCACGGGCTGCACGAGTCCGGCGCCGAGCCGGTCGCCGCGTTGTGGGCGTCCGAGGCCGGCATCTACGGGCGCTTCGGGTACGACGTCGCGGCACGGCGTGCCCGGATGGCGCCACAGCGGGTCGGCTGGATCTCCCGGCCGGAGCTCGCGTGGGCCGACTGGCTGCACGACCCCGAGCACCACCGGGACGGTGCCACGGCGTTGCGCTTCGCACTGGCCGGCGAGCAGGGTTACGCGATCTTCCGTGCCAGGGAGGGCGGCGACGACCGGGGGCCGCGCTTCGAGATCCGGATCCGCGAGCTCGCCGCCGAGACCCCGGCGGCCCATGCCGCGCTGTGGCGCTTCCTGCTCGACCTCGACCTCGGCGCCGAGGTCGTGCACCGCCGTACGCACGGTCTCGGACTCGCTATGGGTGCGGCTGGTCGACCTCGACCGGGCACTGACCGCGCGGCGCTACGCCGCACCGTGCGACCTCGTGCTGGAGGTCACCGACTCACTGTGCCCCTGGAACGCCGGCCGCTGGCGGCTGCAGACCGACGCCGACGGCGCGGCTGCCGTGCATCGCAGCGATGCCGCGCCCGACCTGTGCTGCGACACCACCGATCTCGCTGCGACCTACCTGGGCGACACCCGCTGGACCTCGCTGGCCGCTGCCGGCCGGGTCACCGCGCGCGCCCCTGAGACCGCGCTGGCGGCGTCGCGCGCCTTCGCGGGCGACACCGCACCGCACTGTCCCGAGGTGTTCTGAGCCGCGCGGGTAGGGTCGGCCACGTCGGAATTGGCGCACGGCGGCGCCGGTCAGGATCGGACGCCGGGCCGCGCCGGCAAGGGAGGTCGACATGGGCGAGCTCATCGCCGTCCTGCTGCTCGTACTGATCATCGGTGGCGGCACCGCCTGGTACCTGCAGCACCGCAAGGCCGCCCAGCAGCGCGAGCTCGAGGACGCCCAAGCGGAGGCGCGTCGCTGGGTCGAACGGCTCGGCGGCCAGGTGATGAACCTGGTGGGCAACGACGAGCCGTCGAAGCAGGCGCTGGCCGATGCCTCCGAGCGCTACACCGCGGCGGGATCCCAGATGGACTCGGCAAGCAGTGCGTCGCAGTGCCGGCTGGTGACGCAGACCGCGCTCGAAGGCCTCTACTACGTGCGCGCCGCCCGCAGCGCGATGGGCCTCGATCCCGGTCCCGAGCTGCCGCAGGTGCCCGGGCAGGCCAACGCAGGCGAGGTCACCGAGCACCGGGAGGTGCAGGTCGAGGGCCACGACTACGCCGCCTCACCCGAGCCGGGCGAGCGCACCCCGCACTACCACCCCGGCGGCCGGGTCGCCGGCCGGTCGGTGCCCCGTGGCTGGTACAGCGAACCCTGGTGGAAGCCCGCGCTGATCGGCGGGGCCTGGGGGATGGGCTCGATGCTGCTGTTCTCCACGATGTTCGGCGGCATGGCCGGCATGCCTTCGGGGGAATCCTGGGAGCAGGGTGGCGACGCCGGTGGTGGCGACGGTGGTGGTGACGGTGACGGCGGTGGTGGCGACGGGGGCGGGGGCGACGGGGGCGGGGGCGACGACATGGGTGGCGGCGACATGGGTGGCGATATGGGTGGGGGCATGGACGGCGGCGGCATGGATTTCGGCGGCGGCTTCGACTTCTGACTCACCTGCCCCCGTTGCCGCACGATACCGGGGGTCGGGCGGTCACGCCGCCAGCTGGCAGTGCGGGCACCAGTAGAGGTTGCGGCCACCATGCCCGGTCGTCGCGACCTCGGTGCCACAGACCAGGCAGGGCTGCCCGCCGCGGCGGTAGACGTAGACCTCGCCGCCGTGGCGGTCGCGCCGGGGCGACCGCCCGGTCTGCACCGGGTCGTGCTCCGGGCGGACCGTGTCGATCCGGCCTCGCCGTACACCGGTGCGCATCAGCGCGACCAGGTCGGCCCACAGCTCGTACCACTGCTCGCGTCGCAGCTCCCGTCCCGGCAGCAGCGGGTCCAGCCGGTGCCGGAACAGCAGTTCGGCGCGGTAGACGTTGCCCACACCCGCGAGCACGGACTGGTCGACGAGCAGCGTCGCCAGCGGTGCGCGGGAGCGCGAGATCCTGGCCCAGGCCCGCTCCGGATCGGCGTCGCGCCGCAGCGGATCGGGTCCCAGCCGGCCGCGCAGCGCGTCGACCTCGCCATCGGTGAACAGTTGGCAGGAGGCGGGGCCGCGCAGGTCTGACCAGTACGTCGGCCCCACCATCCGCATTCGTACCTGCCCGCGCGGCGGTTCGACCGGAAGCACATTCTCGGTGAACGTGCCGTAGAGCCCGAGGTGCACGTGCACGACGAGATCGGGACCGTAGACGTGCAACAGGTGCTTGCCCAGCGCCTCAGCCCGCAGCAGCACCTGGCCGTCGACGAGCGACGCGGCAGCTGCGAACCGTCCCTGCGGGCTGCTTACCGCGACCGGCGAGCCGGCGTAGCGACGCTGCTGATGACGGGCCAGCCGGTGCAGCGCATGCCCCTCGGGCACAGATCACCGGGGCAGCGCGGGCGGCTCGTGAGTGGCTTCGTAGGCGTCGAGCATGTCGAGGCGGTGCTGGTGGCGCTCGATTTCCGAGAACGGCGTGGACAGGAACGCCTCGACGATCTCCGCAGCCTCCTCCGGCGTGTGCATCCGGGCGCCGACGCCGATCACCTGGGCGCCGTTGTGCTCCCGCGCGAGCACCGCCGTCTCGACACTCCAGCCCAGCGCGGCGCGGCAACCGGGCACCTTGTTCGCCGCGATCTGCTCCCCGTTGCCGGACCCGCCGAGGACCACGCCGAGGCTACCGCTGTTGGCCACCACCCGCCGGCCCGTCTCGATGCAGAACGGTGGGTAGTCGTCCTCGGGGTCGTAGGTCTGCGCACCGACGTCGACGACGTCGTATCCCAGACTGATGAGGTGGTAGACCAGGTAGGCCTTGAGCTCGAACCCGGCATGATCGGAACCGACGTACACGCGCACGGCGCGCAACAGTGCCATACCCGGCACGGCACTGGGTTGGACGGGGCACTGCATCGCACGATCGGGGGATAGGACAGGACATGACAGTTGACCGGGTGCGGCGCGAGCACGCGCAGGATGGCTACGACGTGCGCTGTGAGTGGGGCCGCGAAGGGGTGGCGCTGCTCAGCGGGCGCTGCGCGGTGGTGGTGGTCGTCGACGTGCTGTCCTTCTCGACGGCAGTGGACGTAGCGGTGGGTCGCGGCGCCGCCGTGCTGCCACTGCCCTGGCGCGACGAGCGGGCCGCAGCCGACGCCGGCGCCGTGCTGGCCGGGTCACGCCACGACCCGGGCCCGACGCTGTCCCCCTCGTCGCTGGCCACGTTGCCCGCCGGTACCCGGCTGGCGCTGCCATCCCCGAACGGCGCCGCGCTGTGCGCGCTGGCATCCGGCAGCGGCGCGCACGTGCTGGCAGGTTGCCTGCGAAACGTCGCGGCGGTCGCCCGCACTGCGCAGTACCTGGCCGCGGGCGGCCCGATCGGTCTGATCCCGGCCGGTGAGCGCTGGGAGCTGCCCGGCGAGCCGATGCGACCCGCCCTCGAGGATGCGCTGGGTGCCGGCGCCATCGCGGCCGTGCTGCCCGGCGCGTTCTCCCCCGAGGCCGAACTCGCCGCGCAGAGCTTCGCGGCAGGGCGCTCCCGGGGTCTGCACGGGGTACTCGCCGCCAGCGTATCGGGGCGCGAGCTGGTGACCGACGGCTTCGCCGCCGACGTCGGCCTCGCCGCCGCAGTGGATGCCAGCGACGTGGCGCCGCGGCTGCGCGACGGAGTGCTGCAGCCATGACCGATCGCTGGGTCGAGGTCGGCCAGGGTGTGCTGGTGCGCCGGCACGACGAGCTGGACCTGTCGACGGGGCTGGTGATCGGTGACCGTGGTTGCCTGGTCATTGACACCCGATGTGACCTCGGGCAGGGCGCCGAGCTGGCCGAGGCGGTGCGCGCGCTGACCTCGCTGCCCTGGCAGGTGGTGATCACCCACGCGCACTTCGACCACTGCCTCGGCACCGCAGCGCTGCTGCCCGCGACGGTGTGGGCCCACCTGGGCTGCCGCGACGACCTGGCCGCCGGCGGGGCGCGGCAGCACGCGGAGGCACGGCAACACGGTTTCGGTGCTGCCGAGCAGGTCCGGCCGGTGGTCCCCGACCGGGTCGTCGCACAGCGCTCAGAGCTGGACCTGGGTGGCCGGCAGGTGGTGCTGGCCCACCTCGGCCCAGGTCACACCGACCACGACCTGATCGTCGCGGTACCCGACGCCGGCGTGGTCTTCGCGGGCGATCTCGTCGAGCAGGCAGCGCCACCCGCCTTCGAGGATGCCTTCCCGCTGCACTGGCCGGGCACCGTCTCCGCGATGCTGGCGCTCGACGTGCTGACCCGCTGGCCGACTCACAGCAAAGGCCCCACGGTCGTGCCCGGGCACGGGCATCCGGTCGACCGGCGTTTCGTCACGACACAGCGTGATGAGCTGGCCGACCTCGCCGCCGGCTGCCAGGCTGTCGTGGCCGGTCGGCTCGACATCGCGGGCCTGCTGCGTCGCTCTCCGTTCGATGCCGCGACGACCCGCACCGCGCTGCACCGGGCGACGGCAGGCAACCCCACACCGTGCCGGTTACGTCCTGCTGACGAGACCGGATGAGCCGAGGAGGAGAACCGGATGCCCCAGGCGATCGGGCGCAGGATGATCAAGCGCAGGGCGATCGGTTCGGCCGTCGCGGGTGCGGCGATACTCGCCGCCGGATGTGGCAGCGACCAGGCAGGCGATCCCGCGGCCTCGGAGGGGGGCGGTGCCTCGCAGCAAGCGGAGGACGAGCGCGCCACCGCGCAGGCCACCGACCTGCTCGCCGCCGCCGAGCGTCGCCTCGGCGAGGACTACGGGGGCGGTTACCTGTCCGACTCGGGACAGGTGATCGTGCTCACCACCGACCCCGGGACCACCGGCACGTTGCGGGAACTGGGCGCCCAGCCGGAGGTCGTGCAGTTCAGCAAGGCCACCCTGTCCGATTGGCAGGAGCAGGTCGCCGCCGCGCTGGGAGAGCAGCCGCCCGCAGCGGTGACCAGCTGGGGCGTCGAGCTGCGGCGCAACGCTGTGGTGGTCGACGTGCTGGCCGAGAAACCGGTGCCAGCCGCGCTGCAGGAGATCCTGGTGGACTCCGCGGGAGCGGTCGTCGTCGACGAGGCACCGGGGCCGGTCAGGCCGCTGCCCGGTGGCTGAGCTCGACAGCTGCAGCGACCCGAGCTCGCAGAGCTCCTCGAGACCATAACCGCCGAACTCCCGACCGTTGCCACGTTAAGCTACCTCTCATGAACAGCGAGCAGCGCGTGCCATGGGGCGAGGTGGAGAAGTTCGTCAGCCTGAACGGAGAGCTCGCGCATATCCTTGCCTCGGTCGACACGCTACGAAGAGCTTGGGCTGACTTTCTGAACTCGGCTACGAATGCAGAGTTCACCGAGGCGCGTAGACGCAGCCTTCGCCGGCACGCTATCGAGACAGGGATCATCGAGCGTCTCTACGATGTCGATTGGGGCGTCACCGAGGCCCTTGTCGCCGAGGGCATCACCGCCGAGGTCGCGGCACGCGAGGGAGGCGTAGATGAGGATGCGCTCACCATCATTCGATCTCAGTACGATGCGCTCGAGTTTCTCGCCGGCGCAGCGCGCGATGGGAGAGAACTAACCGTCCACTTCATTCGCGAGCTGCATCAGGCCGTCTGCGGTGCCCAGTCCACATACGAAGCACGAAACGATCTAGGACAGGTACTCCAGGTCTCCTTGAACCACGGAACCTGGAAGACGCAGCCGAATCATGTCAGGCGATCAGACGGCGTATTGGTCGAGTACGTTCCACCCGAGCACGTACAGTCTCACATGGAACGTATGCTCCAGCTGTTCTCCGAGATGAGTGCGGAACATCCGATCACCCGCGCCTCATGGTTGCACCATCGATTTATTCGTATACATCCGTTCGAAGACGGCAACGGTCGAGTAGCCCGCGCCTTGACGCTTCTCGTACTCTTGCGCGCACATTATGCGCCGCTGGTCGTCGACCGAACGACGAGGAGTGCATACATCGACGCGCTCGATCAAGCCAACCGCGGAGAGCTACGAGACCTCATCAGACTGTTCGCCCGTCTAGAAATCGTCGCCCTGCGCTCGGAGTTGGAGCTTCGCACCCAGCTGGATATCACCGAAGGAGGGGCACTCGGGGTTGCACGTGCATACGCGAACAGGTTGAAAGATATTCAGCAGGCCGGAGTCACCGAGCGAACCGAGAAGGCCGATGGGCTCGCAAGTGAATTTCACGATAGAATCGTCTCATACCTTGACGACCTAGGGAGTGGAGTTCGCGATCAGTTCCGCGAGGTAGGCCTCGATGCACGGCATTCTATCGATAATGCGGCGCCACCGGACGACCGAGCGAAGTACTGGACGGCGCAGATTATCCGCACGGCGCGGGAGGTCGACTTCTTCACGAACCGAATTAACGGGAGCTGGTGGACACGGCTCCATCTCACAGTGTTGGGTCAAACGTTACGATTCGTCGGACTCGTTCAGAAAGTCGGCCCAGGAGAGACTGGAGTACTAGCGGTAACCGTATTCGCCGAGATGCTTCCACCGCGGGAACCGGACGAGGAGGATCGACCGCTTCCGACACCGCTTTTTCGCTCGACTCCGACGGAGAGCGTCACCCTCGTGTTCAGCGACGATCCCGGCACTCGGTGGCCAGAAGTGCGGGACCTGTTGGACAACACCCTCGCGGCCGCCGTGTCGAACTTCGCCCAGAGGCTGGGATGACTCGGTCTTGGGCTAAGAGATCTATGGTGTGCACGGACTGAGCAGTCATGCCCGCTCGCCTCCCGGCACCGCGACGTCGGCCTGGCCCGGCGGCGACTTCCTGTCCGCATCGCACGGGCAGCCACACCCAAACCCGTGATTGGATGCGGGGGTCGTCGTCCCCGTCCCGACAGAGGTGTTGTGAGTGGCAGTCCCGAACCTCACTCGCGAGCAGGCCGCGGAGCGCGCGGGGTTGCTGGACGTCGCCTCCTACACGGTCGAGCTCGATCTCACTGATGGCTCCGGCGCGCCGGGCACCGACACCTTCCGCAGCATCACCACTGTCCGGTTCTCGTCGCGCCGGCCCGGCGAGCCGAGCTGGATCGATCTCGTCGCCGCCACGGTGCACTCGGCCACGCTGAACGGCGATCCGCTCGACGTCTCCGGCTACGACGAGGCCGACGGCATCGCGCTACCGGCACTCGCCGCCGACAACGA
The DNA here is from genome assembly GCA_009377865.1 of Pseudonocardiaceae bacterium. Taxonomy (GTDB): domain Bacteria; phylum Actinomycetota; class Actinomycetes; order Mycobacteriales; family Pseudonocardiaceae; genus WHSY01. The sequence goes on from WHTH01000018.1 coordinate 35,444, forward strand.
GCTCGTCGTCGACGCCGACTGCCGCTACATGCATACGGGCGAGGGGTTGCACCGCTTCACCGACCCGGTCGACGGCGGCGTCTACCTCTACAGCCAGTTCGAGACGGCCGACGCCAAGCGGATGTTCGCCTGCTTCGACCAGCCCGACCTCAAGGCCGCCTTCTCGATCACCGCGGTCGCGTCGGCGAGCTGGGAGGTGGTCTCCAACGCGGCATGTGAGCGCACCGAGCAGGTCGGTGGGGGCGCCGTCCGGCACGTCTTCGCAACCAGCGAGCGAATCAGCACGTACCTGGTGGCGCTGGTCGCCGGTCCGTATGCGAAATGGACCGACGAGCATGACGGGATCGGCCTGGGGCTGTACTGCCGCGCGTCGCTGGCCCAGCACATGGACGCCGAGCGGCTGCTACACGAGACCACGCAGGGCTTCGACTTCTACCACCGCGCGTTCGGCGTGCGGTACCCCTTCGGCAAGTACGACCAGTGCTTCGTGCCCGAGTTCAACGCCGGGGCCATGGAGAACGCGGGCTGCGTGACGTTCCTGGAGGACTACGTCTTTCGCAGCCGTGTCACCCGATTCCTCTACGAACGGCGCGCCGAGACCGTGCTCCACGAGATGGCGCACATGTGGTTCGGCGATCTCGTCACCATGCGCTGGTGGGACGACCTGTGGCTCAACGAGTCGTTCGCGACGTGGGCCTCGGTGCTGTGCCAGGCCGAGGCCACCGAGTACACCGGTGCATGGACGACGTTCGCCTCGGTGGAGAAGTCCTGGGCCTACCGGCAGGACCAGCTGCCGTCGACGCACCCGATCGCCTCGGACATCCCCGACCTGCAGGCCGTCGAGGTGAACTTCGACGGAATCACCTACGCCAAGGGCGCCGCCGTGCTGCGGCAGCTGGTGGCCTACGTCGGGCTCGACGAGTTCCTCGCGGGGCTGCGGGTGTACTTCGAGCGCCACGCCTGGGGCAACGCGACGCTGGCCGACCTGCTCGCCGCTCTCGAGGAGGCCTCCGGCCGCGACCTGTCCGGCTGGAGCGCGCAGTGGCTCGAGACCACCGGGCTCAACACGCTGCGTCCGGAATTCGCGGTAGCCGGCGACGGGACCTTCACCTCGTTCGCGGTGCGCCAGGAGGGCGCCAGGCCGGGCGCCGGTGAGCTGCGTACCCACCGGCTCGCCGTCGGTGTCTACGACTCCCCGGCTGACGACCCCGACCCGACGCTGGTTCGCACCCACCGCGTCGAGCTCGACGTCAGCGGGGAGCGCACCGAGGTGCCCGAGCTGGTGGGCGTGCCGGCCGGTGCGCTGGTCCTGGTCAACGACGGGGACCTGACCTACTGCATGATGCGGCTGGACACCGGATCGCTGACGACGCTGATCGACCGCATCGGCGACATCCGTGACTCGCTGCCGCGCACGCTGTGCTGGTCGGCGGTGTGGGAGATGACCCGTGAGGCGGAGCTCAAGGCGCGCGACTTCGTCTCGCTGGTGCAGGGTGGGCTGCCCGCCGAAACCGAGCTCTCGGTCGTGCAGCGGCTGATGCTGCAGGCCCAGACCGCACTGTCGTCCTACGCGGACCCGGACTGGTCCGCCGAGCACGGCTGGCCGCGGTGGTCGGCGGGTCTGTTGGAGCTGGCGGCGACGGTGCCGCCGGGATCCGACCACCAGCTCGCGCTGGTCAACGCGCTGACCAGCTCGATACTGGGCAAGCCGGAGCTCGACGCGCTGGCCGGTTGGCTCGAAGGCAACTCGATCCCCGAGGGGCTGACCCTCGACACCGACCTGCGCTGGCGGGTGCTGCACGCGCTGGTGGCGCACGACCGCGCGGGCGAGTCCGAGATCACCGCCGAAGCCGAGCGGGACGCGACCGCGACCGGGCAGCGCCACGCCGAGCGCGCCCGTGCCCTGGTCCCGACCCCGGAAGCCAAGGAACGCGCGTGGCAGCGCGCCATGCACGACGACGAACTGCCCAACGCAATCAGCGAGGCGATCATCAGCGGCTTCGCCCACCCGGCGCAGCAGCCGTTGCTGGCGCCGTACATGACCCGGTATTTCGAGGAGATCGCCGAGGTGTGGTCCCGGCGGACCTCGGAGCGGGCGCAGGCCTGCGTACTCGGGCTGTTCCCCGCCTGGGCGGTCGAGCAGTCCTGTGTCGATGCGGCCGATGCATGGCTGGCCGGCGAGGATCACCAACCGGCACTGCGACGGCTGGTGTCCGAAGGTCGCGCAGGGGTCGTCCGAGCGCTCGCAGCCCGGACGTTCGATCGCAGCTGAGCCGGGCCGTTGCAGCGCCGCGAGGCGCTCAGGGACAGCGGTGCGGCTCGGCCTGATCGGCGAGCATCCGCAGCCCGGCCGTCAGTCCACCGGCGAGGTCGCCCTCCTTGAACGCGGCGACCATGCTCGTCACCGCGCGCTCGCAGTCTTGATCGGAAACCCCCGACTCCGCTCCCGTGACGACCTCCACCACGCGCTGCCCCGGTGACACGGCGATCAGCACCGCTTTGGGGGCGCGACGGCCGATAGCGGTGTGCAACCCCTCGGCGTTCGATCGGCTGTGCTCGCCGAGATCGCCGAGGTAGACGCTGAAGTGCAGCCCGGTGGTCCGGGTGACCACCGTGAGAGCCTCGTCCAGGCTCGTGAGTTGCGAAGTCGAGAACGGCAGTGTCCGCTGCTCGGGCAATACCCGCCGGGCCGCGGAGATACGTCCCGAATTCGTCGTCACTGCTCCCAGCGACACCTCCCCGTCGCTGTCGGAGGACCGATCGAGCCCACCTGGGTGCTGCCCGGCCGGCTCACCATGTGCCACGCGCGCCTCCCTGGGCCGTACGGGTCGTGGTATCGAGGCCGGCGGGCGACCGGGAGGCACCGGCAACGTCCGTATCGGCCGTCCACCACACCGGCGGGTGGTGCCATTGCTGGCCCGGCCGGTACCGCGGTGCCCGGGCGAACTTGGGCCACAACGTCAGCACCGTCAGCACGCCCAGAATCGTGAGCGGGCCGAGCACGAGGACGAGCAGCGTCTCCACAACCGTACGGTAACCGACTCCCGCTGACCGTAGGACACCAGGTCAGCCCCGTCGGCGGGTACTCAGGCTACCTGCTCGCCCAGGTAGGGCAGCCATAGCGGGTCGGCCTCCGGCTCGGCTGCGAGCAGCCTCCAGTGCCGCCCGCGCGGGGGCCGCGGCACCACCCGCAGCCGCCAGCCGAGCTCGACGATCAGCCGATCGGCCTTGCGATGGTTGCACCGCGAGCAGCAGGCGACGCAGTTCTCCCAGCAGTGCTGGCCGCCGCGACTGCGCGGCACCACGTGGTCGATCGTCTCGGCCCGTCCCCCGCAGTAGCCGCAGCGATAGCGGTCGCGGTGCATCAGCGCGGCCCTGGTCATCGGCACCCTGGCCCGGTAGGGCACCCGGACGAACCTCCGCAGCTTGATCACCGATGGAACCACCACGCTGCTGGTCGCGGAGTGCAGCACCAGCCCGGCGGCGTCGCCGTGCACGACCTCGGCCTTGCCGCACACGATCAGCACGATCGCGCGCCGAAGCGGAAGCGCTGTCAACGGCTCGAACGTGGCGTTGAGCAGCAGTACCCGGCGCCGACCCCAGGCGGGCGCTCCGGTCGAGGTGGCCTTGTCGGCGACGACACCGCAACCTGCTCGCGGTGCAGAGATGTCACGCGGACGCCCGGAGGGCGGCGTGAACCGCCGGGCCGCCCCTGTCGGGGCACCCTCCGGGCTGGGTTGTCGGTCCGGCACGCGACCACCTCCACCGTAGACGCGCGCCCAGTCCACCACGGATCAGCCCGGTTTCGCACGCCTGATCTTCGACCTGTCGTCGACGTGCCAGCAGCGTAGCGATACCGGTTCCGATCGGCGACTGCCCGACCGACGATCGAGTGCGACGCCCGGCCGCGGATATGGTCTGCGGGTGACCGAGACCTCGCTCGCCCGTTACCCGTCGGCCCAGCGACTCGACGTCGTCGAGACCCTGCACGGCCACTCCCTCGCCGATCCCTACCGCTGGCTCGAGGATCCGTCCGACGACCGCACCGAGCGCTGGTCGCAGGCGCAGGACAAGCTGGGCCGCGCCCGGCTCGACGACCTGCCCGGCCGCGACCAGCTCGCCGCGGAGCTGACGCGGCTACTGTCCACCGGCTCAGTGTCGGTGCCGGTCTGGCGCGCAGGTCGGGCGTTCTTCATTCGGCGCGTACCGGATGGCGAGCACGCCGTCCTGCTCGTCCGGGAGAGCGCGGCCGACGGCTCCGTCACCGAGCGCGAGCTGATCGACGTGATGGCGCTGGACCCGTCGGGCCTGACGACGCTGGACTCCTGGGTGCCCAGCACCGAAGGTGACCGGCTCGCCTACCAGCTCTCGGTCGGTGGGGACGAGGAGTCGCTGCTGCACGTGATGGACGTGCGCACCGGTGAGGTGCTCGACGGGCCGATCGACCGCTGCCGCTACTCCCCCATCGCATGGCTGCCCGGTGGCCAGGCGTTCTGCTACGTCCGCAGGCTGCCCGCCGACGAGGTTCCCGAGGGCGAGCAGCACTTCCACCGGCGGGTCTACGGACACCGTGTCGGCGCCGACCCCGGCGAGGACGTGCTGGTGCACGGTGAGGGGCTCGACCCCACCAACGACTACGGCGTGCACTGCTCGGTCGACGGCCGGTGGCTGCTGGTCGACGCCTCGGCCGGCACCGCACCCCGCGATTCGATCTGGATCGCCGACCTGCACGGCTCGGGCGAGCTGGTCGCGGTGCTCACCGACTCCGACGCCGTTCGCGCCACCGCGTGGGTCGCCCGAGACGGCCGGCTCTACCTGCTCACCACGCTCGACGCGCCACGGTGGCGGCTGTGTGTCGCCGATCCGGCGAGGCCGACTCCCGAGCACTGGGAGGAGCTGGTGGCCGAGGATCCCGACTCGGTGCTCGGTGGGGTGCGCTGGCTGGAGGATCCGAACGGTGGCGGACCGTCGCTGGTGCTCGAGCGGACCCGGCACGCCGTGGCCGAGCTGCACCGCCACGCCGTGTCCGATGGCAGCCACCAAGGGACGATCCCGCTGCCCGGTACCGGCTCACTCGCCGGGCTGTCCACCGTCGACGAGCTGACACCGACCGGCGCCGGGCAGGTCTGGATCGGCTGGACCGACTTCCTGACCCCACCCTGCGTCTACCGATACGACGCCGGCTCCGCGACCACCGACCTGCTCGAGGCCGCGCCCGGTGCCGCCGAGCTCCCGCCGCTGCACACCCAGCAGGTGCAGTTCCGCTCCGCCGACGGCGAGACCGTGCGGATGTTCGTCGTCGCGCCAACGGCGACACCCGACCGGCCCCGGCCTGCGATGTTGACGGGCTACGGCGGGTTCGGCCTCTCGCGGGAGCCGGCGTACAGCGCGGCGGCGCTGGCATGGGTCTCCGCCGGTGGGGTGTGGGCGCTGGCCTCGCTACGCGGCGGGAGCGAGGAGGGTGAGGAGTGGCACCGCGCCGGCATGCGCGAGCGCAAGGGCAATGTCTTCGACGACTTCCACGCCGCGGCCGAGTCGCTGGTCGCCCAGGGCTGGACGACCGACGAGCAGCTCGCCATCACCGGCGGGTCCAACGGCGGGTTGCTGGTCGGCGCGGCGCTGACCCAGCAACCGTCACGCTACCGGGCGGTGTTCTGCTCGGCGCCACTGCTGGACATGGTGCGCTACGAGCTGTTCTCGCTGGGCCGCACCTGGAATGACGAGTACGGCACCGCCGGGGACCCGACCGAGCTGGGCTGGCTGCTGTCGTATTCCCCCTATCACCACGTGCGAGCGGACACGGCATACCCGGCGGTGCTGTTCGCGGTGTTCGAATCCGATGCCAGGGTCGATCCGATGCACGCCCGCAAGATGTGCGCGTCACTGCAGCACGCGACGACCGCCGATCCCGCGACCGCGCCCGTGCTGATCCGCCGCGAGGTCGACGTCGGGCACGCCGTGCGCTCGGTGTCGCGCACGGTGTCGCTGGCCGTCGACCAGCTTGCGTTCCTGGCCCACCACACCGGTCTGGCCCTGCACTGAATTCCGACCTGCACCGAAGTTCGACATGCAACTGAGGCACCATGGGGGGCGTGGCTGCACCGGAGAACTTTTACGACGCCGTCGGCGGCGAACCGACGTTCCGCAAGATCGTCGGCCGCTTCTACGAGCTGGTCGCGAAGGACGAGGTACTGCGCCCGATCTACCCCGACGAGGACCTCAGCGCCGCCGAGGAACGACTGCGGATGTTCCTCGTGCAGTACTGGGGTGGCCCGCGTACCTACTCTGAGCAGCGCGGCCACCCGCGGCTGCGGATGCGCCACGCCCCGTTCAGCATCGGGCCCACCGAGCGTGACGCGTGGCTGCGCTGCATGCGTGTCGCGGTCGAGGAGGCCGACCTCGGCGAGGCGTACCACGCGGTGCTGTGGAACTACCTGGAGTGGGCCGCGAACAGCATGGTCAACAGCCCGTCCTGACCGTGCTGCAGCCATGACTGTGCTGAAGCGTCACGACGCTGATGGCAGGAGGGAGCCCCGTGCGACGAGCAGCAGGCACCACGGGCGGTGACAACGGCGACCATGACTGGTGGCGCGACGCGGTCGTCTACCAGATCTACGTCCGCTCCTTCGCCGACTCCAGCGGCGACGGGGTCGGCGATCTCGACGGTATCCGCGGCCGGCTTGGCTACCTCGAACTGCTCGGAGTGGACGCGATCTGGCTAACCCCCTTCTTCCGCTCGCCGATGGCCGACCACGGCTACGACGTCGCCGACCCGCGCGATGTCGATCCGCTCTTCGGTGACCTGAACGCGTTCGACGGGCTGGTCGCCGAGGCGCACGAGCGGGGGATGCGGGTCGTCGTCGACCTGGTGCCCAACCACACGTCCGACGCCCATGAGTGGTTCGTCGCGGCACGCAACGCCGCACCCGGCTCACCCGAGCGGGACCGATACATCCTTCGCGACGGCACCGGACCGGACGGCGCTGCACCCCCGAACAACTGGACCAGCATCTTCGGCGGGAACGCCTGGACCCGGCTCGATGACGGCCAGTGGTATCTGCACCTGTTCTCTCCCGAGCAGCCCGACCTCAACTGGGAGAACCCGGAGGTGTGGGCCGACCTGGAGCGCACGCTGCGCTGCTGGCTCGATCGCGGGGTCGACGGCTTCCGTATCGATGTGGCGCACGGCATGGCCAAACCGCCCGGCCTGCCCGACATGGTCGAGCCGATCGAACCGCAGCACGGCCTGCTGCCAGACGATGTCGAGGATCGGCGATTCGACGCCGAAGGTGTGCACGACATCCACCGCATGATCCGCAAGGTGCTCGACGAGTACGTCGGGAGGTTGGCGGTCGGTGAGATCTGGGTGACCAGCGACGTCGCTTTCGGACGTTACGTTCGCCCCGACGAGCTACACCAGGGGTTCAATTTCCGGCTGGCCGCCGCCGACTTCGACGCAGCCGACCTGCGCCGCGCAATCGACCACTCGCTGGCCGCGGTCGGCGACACGGGCGCGTCGCCGACGTGGACGCTGTCGAACCACGACGTGGTGCGCGAGGTGACCCGTTACGGCGGTGGCGAGCTCGGCGTGCGGCGGGCGCGGGCGATGACGCTGGTCGCACTGGCGTTGCCGGGCTCCGTCTACGTCTACAACGGCGCCGAGCTGGGATTGCCCCAGGTCGAATTGCCCGACGACGCGTTGCAGGACCCAGTCTGGGAGCGCTCCGGGCACACCGAGCGTGGCCGCGATGGCGCCCGGGTACCCGTGCCATGGGAGGGCGCCGAACCGCCCTACGGATTCAGCATGACGGCCGCGACGTGGCTGCCGATGCCATCCGACTGGGCGGACCTGACGGTGGCGGCGCAGCTCGAGGACCCAGACTCCATGCTGTCGCTGTACCGGCGCGCGCTGGAGCTGCGCCGGGAGCACGCCGCTCCCGATGATGCAGCGCTGGAGTGGCACGGCGCACCGGAAGGCTGTCTCGCCTTCCATCGCGATGCGGGCAGCCTCGTGTGCGCGCTGAACACCTCCCCGGTGGCGGTCCCGCTGCCGCCCGGCGACGTGCTGCTCGCCAGTGGACCGCTGCCCGACGATGAGCGGGTACTCCCGCCGGAAACCGCCGCCTGGCTCTCCCCGGCATCGGCGTGACCCGCTGCCAGAGCACCTGCGGCGCGGCGTTCACACGGTGTGAAGGGTGAGCCGCGCACCAAGCACGGCAACCAGCAATGTCAAGTCGCCGGGGTCGCTCGTGACGATCATCACGGCGTTCCCGTCGTGGGCCAGCAGCACGACGAGCGCGTCGACCACATCGGACGTGCCGGCTTTCGCGCACAGTTCACCCGCCGCCCGCGCTGTCGACACGGTAGTCGGCGAGGAAGGCGCGCTCGGCGTCGGTGAGCCGGCGCGGCCGCTCGGCTGACAGGTCGAAGGGCACCAACTGGGTCCGCGCGGTGGCGACCCGCTGCCCGGAACTCCCGTCGACGACCTCGTAATCCATGTCGAACCAGGCAGCCCGCACCGTGGCCACCCACAACGTCACCCGCGCGGGGACGCTCGTGTAGCACAACGGCCGCTGGTAGTGCACCGACAGTCGCGCCACCAGCAAGCCTTGGTCGAGCCCACCGCCGCGGGCGTCGAGGGCGGCCCGGCTGAAGAGCAGCTCGGTGCGCGCGTCCTCGATCAGCGTCACGACGCAAGCGTTGTTGACATGCCCGAACGCATCCATGTCGGACCAGCGCACCCCAACGTCGGTGCGGTATGCCGTCACCGTGCCTCCAAAGCAGCTGTGGACAGGTCTGTGCGTCAGCGCACCATGCCACGGATGCGGCGGGTGGCCACCGACAGCGTGGGCAGGTCGAGCGGTGCGGAGCCGGCGATCTCGGCGAGGGTGGCGCGGGCACGCTCGAGCCGCGACGCGTTCTCCCGCTCCCAGCGCCCGATCGTCTCGTCGATGCCCACCCCGGGATCGCTGCCGCGGAGCACGTCCAGCGTGATCTCGCGCAACGAGGCGAACAGGTCGTCGCGCAGCGCCAGCCGGGCCAGCGCATGCCAGCGGTCGCCTCGTTCGAGCTCGCTGACCGAGCGCAGCATCCGGTCGATGTCGAGGTGCGCCGACAGTGCGTAATACAGCTCCGCGACGTGTGCCGGGTTCCATTCGGCGACCTCGGCGCCACTGGCATCGCGTTCCCCCAGCTCGGCGACCTCGGCGACGTCGAGCAACCCGAACGCCGGCAGCGCCGCCCCCACCCGGTGGGCGAGGTCGTCGGGTACCCCCCGCTCGATGAGCCCGTACGTCGCGGCAGCGAGGTCATCGGCCTCCCGGTCCCGGAGCCACTCGGGCACCCGGGGCGCCAGCGCAGCCACGACGCCCCGGAACCGCGCGATCTCGGCGCCGACTGCCAGCGGCTGCGGCCGGTGGATCAGCAGCCAGCGGCTGGTCCGGTCGAGCAGCCGGCGAAGCTCGAGCCGCATCGCGTCGGCGACGTCGACCGGCACCGCCGTGCCGAGCTCCTCGATCGAACGCCAGATCGCGTGCAGATCGAACACCGCCGTCGCGACGGCGAACGCGCGCACCGAGTCGGTCGCGGTCGCCGACATCTCCTCGGCCAGCCGGAAGGCATAGGTCATGCCGCCGCCGTCGACCACCTCGTTGACCAGCAACGTGGTGGTGATCTCGCGGCGCAACGGGTGCACCCGGATGGCCTGGCCGAACCGGTCACGCAGCGGCGCGGGGAAATAATCCGGCAGCCGGGCGCGGAACACCTCGGCGTCGGGCAGATCGCTGGCCAGCACCTCGTCGGTCAGCGCGAGCTTCACGTGCGCGGTCAGGCTGGCCAGCTCGGGTGAGGTCAGCGCCGCGCGCGACTCGGTCGCCGACTCCAGTGCGGCGAACTGCTGCGCCGTCGGCAGCGCCTCCAGCGCCCGGTCCAGGCCGAGCTGCTCCTCGAAGTGCTCGACGAGCCTGCGATGCACCGACAGCATCGGCTCCCCGTGTGCGCGGCTGACCCCCAGCAGGATGTTCTGCGAGATGTTGTCGGCGAGCACCAGGTCGGCCACCTCGCCGGTCATCTGTTCGAGCAGCGGGTTGCGCGCCGCGGCGGGCAGCGCCCCGTCGGCCACCAGCCCGTCGAGCAGGATCTTGATGTTCACCTCGTGGTCGGAGCAGTCCACCCCGGCGGAGTTGTCGATGGCGTCGGTGTTGACCTTGCCGCCGGCCCGGGCGAACTCGATGCGGCCGCGCTGGGTCAGCCCGAGGTTGCCGCCCTCCCCGATCACCTTGACCCGCAGCTGCGCGCCGTCCACCCGCACGACGTCGTTGGCCTTGTCGCCGACATCGGCATGGCTCTCGGCCGACGACTTGACGTAGGTGCCGATGCCGCCGTTGAACAGCAGATCGGCGGGGGCCGACAGGATCGCCCGGATCAGCTCGGGCGGGGAGAGCCGGGTGACGCCCTCGGCGATCCCCAGCGCCGCGCGCATCGCGTCATCCACCGGGATGCGCTTGGTGGTGCGCGACCACACACCGCCACCGGCGCTGATCACCGAGCGGTCGTAGTCGTCCCAGCTCGACCGTGGCAGCGAGAACAACCGGGACCGCTCGGCGAAGGAGCGCGCCGGGTCCGGATCGGGGTCGACGAACACGTGCCGGTGGTCGAAGGCGGCGAGCAGCCGGATGTGCTCGGACAGCAGCATCCCGTTGCCGAACACGTCGCCGGACATGTCGCCGACGCCCACGACCGTGAATCCCTGCCGCTGGGTGTCGACGCCGAGCTCGCGGAAGTGGCGTTTGACGCTCTCCCACGCACCACGGGCCGTGATGCCCATCTGCTTGTGGTCATAGCCGGCCGAACCACCGGAGGCGAAGGCATCGCCGAGCCAGAAGTCGTAGGACGCGGCGACCTCGTTGGCGATGTCAGAAAAGCTCGCCGTGCCCTTGTCCGCGGCCACCACCAGGTAGCTGTCGTCGACGTCGTGGCGCACCACGTCGCGCGGCGGTTCGACCCGTCCCGCAACGAGGTTGTCGGTGACGTCGAGCAGGCCGCAGATGAACGCGCGGTAGCAGACGATCCCCTCGCGCTGCGTCGCCTCGCGATCGGTGCCCGGGTCTCCGGTCGGCGCGGGCGGTCGCTTGACGACGAAGCCACCCTTGGCGCCGACCGGCACGATGACGGCGTTCTTGACGGCCTGCGCCTTGACCAGGCCGAGCACCTCGGTGCGGAAATCCTCCCGCCGGTCCGACCAGCGCAGCCCCCCGCGTGCCACCGGCCCGAAGCGCAGGTGCACCCCCTCTACGCGCGGCGAGCACACGAAGATCTCGAACGCCGGCCGCGGCTCGGGCAGCTCCGGCACCGCGTGGGGTTCGAGTTTCAGCGCCAGGTACGGCCGCGGCTTGCCCTCGGCGTCGCGCACGAAGTGGTTGGTCCGCACCGTGGCCAGCACCAGCCGCAGCAGGCTGCGCAGGATCCGGTCGGTGTCGAGCCCGGCCACCTCGTCGATCATCGCGGTGAGCTCGTCGGTGAGCCGGTCATGCTGCGCGTCACGGGCGTCGAACTGTGGGTCGAAGCGAACCTCGAACAGCCGCACCAACGCAACGGCGATCGCGGTGTGTGCCAGCAGCACGTCCTCGACGTACTCCTGGCTGTAGGGGCTGCCCGCCTGCCGCTGGTAGCGCACATAGCCGCGCAGCAGCGCCGCCTGCCGCCAGTCCAGGCCGGCGTGCAGCACCAGCGCGTTGAAGCGGTCCACCTCGGCCGCGCCGCGCCAGGCGGCCACGAAGGCGTCCTCGAAACGTTGCTGAACCGCCTCGACGTCCTGGTCTCCGAGCAGCTCGAGCAGCTCGGGTTCCAGCCGCAGGCCGAAGTCGTAGATCCAGCAGTCCGCGCCGTCGCTGCGCATCACCTCGTAGGGTCGCTCGTCGACGACCTCGACATCCATCGCCTGCAGCACCGGCATGACCTGCGAGAGCGTGATGCGCTGCCCGGCCAGGTAGAGCTTGAAGCGCCGTTCGCCCGGATCGGCCCACTCCGGTTCGTAGAACTGGAGATCCAGCCCGTCGGCAGCGGCCAGCGCCTCCAGGTTGCGCGCGTCGCGCAGCGCGGTCGCTGCCCCGAAGTCCTCCTTGTAGGCCTGCGGGAAGGCCTCGGAGTAGCGGGTGACGAGCTCGGTGAGCTCCCCGGTTCGGTCTTCGGCGTGGGCCTGCTCGAGCACCAGATCGTCCCAGGTGCGGGTTGCGGTCACGAGGTGCTCGGTGATGGTGGCGGTGCCGGGCGGCTGGGGCGTCTCACCGGGATGCGTGTGCACGGTGAAGTGCACCCTGGCCAGCTGAGACTCCCCGACCTGCGCGCTGTACTCGATCGACGTGCCACCCAGATCGCGCAGCAGCACCTCCTGCATCGCCAGCCGGGTCCGGGTGGTGTAGCGGTCGCGCGGCAGGTAGACCAGGCAGGAGTAGAACCGGCCGTAGGCGTCTCGGCGGCGGAACAGCCGCAGCGTGCGGCGATCGGCCAGCGCCAGCACCCCGGTGACCGTCGTGTACAGCGAGTCGGGATCGGTGGAGAACAGCTCCGTCCGCGGGTAGGTCTGAACCACCTCGAGCATCCGCTGCCCGGAGTAGGACGTCAGCGGGAAGCCGGCACGGCGGATCACGTCGAGGACCCGGCGCCGGATCACCGGGATGTCGAGCACGTCCTCGTGCAGCGCAGTGGTGGTGAGCATGCCGAGGAAGCGGTGCTCGCCGGTGACCGCGCCGTAGGCGTCGAAGGTCTTGACGCCGACGTAGTAGGGATAGACCGGGCGGTAGACGGTGGACGGTGCGCTGGCCTGGGTGAGCACCAGCAACTCCGGGGACAGCGCGTTGGCCACATCCGGCCCGGAGGTGAAGCTGCGGGCGGCGAGGCTGTCACGGCGCAGCACGCCGAGCCCGGAAGCCAGCTGCGCACGCAGCGCCTGGCTGTCACCGGCGCTCTCACCGCGGACCAGTTCGTAGTACCGGTAGCCGAGGAACGTGAAGTGGCCGTCGGCCAGCCAGCGCAGCAACGCGGCCCCGTCGGCGACCTCGTGCTCAGGCAGTGGCAGCGTGGCCTGCTCGAGTTCGTCGGCCAGCGCCAGCACGGTGGACGACATCCGGTCGCTGTCCTCGACGACCTCGCGGACGTCGGTCAGCACGGTGTGCAGCCGCTGCTCGATCTCGCCGCCGCGCTCGTCGTCGGTGACGCGGTCGATATCCACATGCATCCAGGACTCGGCGAGGGTGTCTTCCGGCGCCTGATCGGGATCGGTGCCGGCCAGCACCTCCCGCAACGCGCCGGCGACATCGCGGCGGACCACGACGATGGGATGGAGCACCCGGTGCACCGGGACCTCCATGCGGTCGAGCTCGGCGACCACGGAGTCGACGAGGTAGGGCATGTCGTCGGTGACGATCTGCACGGCGGTCGACCCCGCCGTCGACCCAGCCGTCGCGCCGTCCTCGTCGGGACCGAGCACCCGGATCGCGGGCCGCCCGGAGGTCCGGTCGTCGGCGAGCCGGCGGTGGGCGGCGACCACTGCGGCGAGGTCTGCCGGCTCCTCGGCGGACAGCTCATCCGGGGGCGCGTGGCGGAAGTACGTCTGGATCAGTCCGGTGAGTTCCGGCGCGACCCGCTCCGCCTCGGTGAGCAGCTCGTCGCGCACGAGCTCCGGGTCGCGTCGCAGCATCGGTCCCGCAGCGCCCACTGGCGGTCGCTGCGCGTAGGGGGTGCGGCCACGGGCGGTCACGCCGCCTCGGCGGCGAAGAGTGCGTCGGCGATCATTCTTGCTGCTCCACGCTCGGCGGCGCTCCTGCTGCGCCGGCACCGCGGCCCACCCTAGTCTGCGAAGTTGCGGTGCCCGTTCCGTCGTGCCGGTGGCACCCGAGATTGCCCGAACGCCGACTGCCGCGCGCATCCTGTACGCGTCGCGCGCGAAACTACGCGCGCGTGGCGAGAACTCGCGCGCGACGGCGGCGACACCACCGGTGGCCCCGAGGCTAGTCGCCGGCTGCGGAGCGCCGTCCCATGTCAGGCAGCCGCCAGACCTGCTCGTTACCGAGAGTCGGCAGCACCGGCGGCTCGGAGTCACGTCCGATGTCTGCAGCGGGAGTCGCAGGATCCGCGGGCTGGTCGTATGACCGCCCGGCACCGTTGCCGCTCGAGCGGCGACCCTCCTCGAATGCTGCCAACGCCCCGGCGAGCAGATCGCCCAGTCCGACCTCGCGGTCCTCCTCACCGATCAGATCCGTCAGGATGGGTGAATCCAGCGAGCGGGTGACGGCCGGTGGGGGCGCGAGATCGTCGGCGACCTCCCGGGAACCCAACGACGGCTCCGAGACCAGCGTTGCCGGCGCGGCCGGCCCGGGAGTATCCGCGTCGTCCTCGAGCGTATCCGGGCGGTCTTCGACTCGGCGCCGCCCCGGGCTGTCTACGGTGGCGCGGCCAGCAGCCGACAGTAGCTCGGCAACCGGGCGCTGCTGGCCATCGTCTTGACGATGACGGGCCCGCCTGCCTCCCGCCGTGGATTCGAGAGCCTGGCGTGCCGGCTCGGTACCGTCCCCCCGGGCACGCGCGATCGCGACCAGGCCGACCACCTGCTCGGCGAGGTCTGCGACGTCACGGCGGCCGCTGCCATACTCCTCGATCAATTCGAGCCGCAGTGCGTCGGCCGCTTGCCGGTGACGATACCCGGCAGCATGCGCTGACCGCAGGCAATGCAGCGCCTCGGCATACTCGCCCCGCTGTTCGTGAATCCGGCACAAGCCGTCCAGACACTCGGCGAGGACCGGTTCGAGCGAGTGCCGTTCGGCGCAGTCGGCCGCATCGCCCAGCAAATCCAGCGCCTCGCGGTGCGACCCCTCCGGCAGGTGCACCCGGATCGCCAGCGCGAGCTGCAGCCAGCTTCTCGATGGCGCTGCCGCCGCCCGTAGCGAGCCGTCGAACACGAACGCCGCCGCCCGGACCGCGGCTTCGTGCTCACCGCGGTCCAGCAGGGACAGCACCAGCTCCAGCACCAACCGCCCGCTGACAGCGCCACCGTCCTGCGCCGGGTCGGACAGCTCGGACAGCAGCGCCAACCCATCGCGCGCCACGGCTTCCGCTGCCGCCGGGTCGCCCTGGCGGCGGTGCTGGGCCGACCGCGCGGCCCGGGCCATCCCTCGCAGCAGCACTGCGGTGTCCGGCCCGACCTCGGCCCCGATCTCGGCCCCAACCTCGACATAGCGCTGGTACAGGTCATCGGCTTCGCGCAGTGCCCTGGCCGCTTCATCCGCACGATCGAGCCCGGCCAGCGCAGCCGCGAGCGCCACCAGCGCCGAGGCCCGCACGACGGTACCCCCCGTGTCCGCTGCCAGCACGGGTTGCAGCACGCTCAGTGCAGCGTTCGCCGCACCCACCGCGACTGCAGCGGTAGCGAGTTCGATCTGCAGCTGCCGATCCAGGTCGCCCTCGGCCCCGCCAGGATCGACATGGCCGACATGCTGCAGCCCGGCCAGCGCCCGCGTCCCGGCCTCGACCTCGCGGCCCAACCGGTTCAGGCTGGTGGCAGCGATCAGCGCTGCACGCCCGCCTGCCGTACCGCCGAGCCCGATGGCGGCGGCGCGGTCGGCCAGCAGCAACGCGAGCTCGGGAGCACTCCAGCGCAGCTGCAGCGCGGACTCGACAAGCGTAGCCGCGGCATCGCCGCCCGCTGCGCTGTTGTTTCGGTGGTCCTCGCGCCCCGTGCCATCCACCTCCCTAGCGGTCTCGTCGCCCCATCGCGATACGCCGGTGGTTCAGTCCCGCGTCAGCTTGCGGTGCGTCAGCCGGTGCGGCCTGGCTGCTTCGGCGCCCATCCTCTCGACCTTGTTCTGCTCGTAGGCCTCGAAGTTGCCCTCGAACCAGAACCAGGCGGCAGGGTTCTCGTCGGTGCCCTCCCAGGCCAGGATGTGGGTGCACACCCGGTCCAGGAACCACCGGTCGTGCGAGATCACCACAGCGCAGCCCGGGAACTGCTCGAGTGCATTCTCGAGCGAACCCAACGTCTCGACGTCGAGGTCGTTGGTCGGCTCATCGAGAAGGAGCAGGTTACCCCCCTGCTTGAGGGTCAGCGCCAGGTTCAGCCGGTTGCGCTCCCCGCCGGACAGGATGCCTGCCGGTTTCTGCTGGTCCGGGCCCTTGAACCCGAAAGCACTGACGTAAGCGCGCGACGGCATCTCGGCGTTGCCCACGCGGATGTGGTCGAGCCCCTCCGAGACGACCTCGAACACCGTCTTCTTGGGGTCGATCCCTGCCCGGTTCTGGTCGACGTAGGCCAGCTTCACCGTCTCGCCGACCCTGACCTTGCCGGAGTCGGGCTCCTCGCGCCCGACGATCGTGTTGAACAGCGTGGTCTTTCCGACGCCGTTGGGGCCGATCACGCCCACGATGCCGTTGCGGGGCAACGTGAAGGACAGGTCCTTGATGAGCATCCGGCCGTCGAATCCCTTGTCCAGATGCTCTGCTTCGACGACCAGGTTGCCCAGCCGCGGGCCCGCCGGGATCTGGATCTCCTCGAAGTCCAGCTTGCGCTGTTTCTCGGCCTCGGTGGCCATCTCCTCGTATCGCTGCAACCGGGCCCGGCTCTTGGCCTGGCGTGCCTTGGCCCCCGAGCGCACCCAGGCCAGCTCGTCGCGCAGCCGCTTCTGCAACTTCACGTCCTTGCGGCCCTGCACGGCCACGCGCTCGGCCTTCTTCTCCAGGTAGGTGGAGTAGTTGCCCTCGTAAGGGTAGGCGTGGCCGCGGTCGAGCTCGAGAATCCACTCGGCGACGTTGTCGAGGAAGTACCGGTCGTGCGTGACGGCCAGTACGGCGCCGTGGTAGCTCGCCAGGAACTGCTCCAGCCACTGCACGCTCTCCGCGTCGAGATGGTTGGTCGGCTCGTCGAGCAAGAGCAGATCGGGCCGCGACAACAGCAACTTGCACAGTGCCACGCGTCGCCGCTCACCACCCGACAGGTATGCCACTTCGGCGTCGCCGGGCGGGCAGCGCAGCGCGTCCATCGCCTGCTCGAGCTGGGAGTCGAGCTCCCAGGCGTCAGCATGCTCAAGCGCCTCCTGGAGCTTGCCCATCTCCTCCATCAGCTCGTCGGAGTAGTCGGTGGCCATCTGCTCGGCGATCTCGTTGAACCGGTCGAGCTTGACCTTGATCTCGCCGACGCCCTCCTCGACGTTGCCCAGCACCGTCTTGTCCTCGTTGAGCGGCGGTTCCTGCTGCAGGATGCCGACCGAGGCCCCAGGCATGAGGAACGCCTCGCCGTTGTTGGGCGTGTCGAGCCCAGCCATGATCCTGAGCACGCTGGACTTCCCGGCGCCGTTGGGTCCCACCACGCCGATCTTGGCGCCGGGGTAGAACGCCAGGGTCACATCGTCGAGGATCACCTTGTCGCCGTGCGCCTTGCGCACCTTCTTCATGGTGTAGATGAACTCAGCCACGGCGGCGATGGTAGTTGGTGCCGACACCGGGCAGCGGGATCGGTCGCTGCCCGGTACCGGATCGGCTGCGGTGTCAGGCCATTTCAGGCCGTTGCCCCGACCAGCGGCCGCGCCGCGTCCGCCAGCTCACCGGGCCGACCGTCCGGCGCTGCGCCCTGTTCCTCGGGTTCGACGCCGTGTTCCTCGGGTTCGACATCGTGGCCATCCGGTCCGGATGCGGCCGGCTCCTCGCGCCCCAGCTCCTCGCGCCCCAGCTCCTCGCGCCGTAGCCTGCGGACGGCGCTGACCGTGCAGCGGGCGAGGTCGGGCCCGATGGCGCTGGCTTCGAGCTCCACCACCGAGCGCCGCTCGCCCTGCTCGGTGGTCCACTCGCGGGTGCGCAGCTTGCCACTGACGATCACCGGATCCCCCTTGGCGAGCGACGACACGTTCTCCGCCAGCTGCCGCCAGCAGCTGACCGCCAGGTACAGGCTCTCGCCGTCGACCCAACGCTGGCTGACCTTGTCGAATCGACGCTCGTTGCTGGCGACCCGGAGTTTGAGCACCACCGCCTGGTCCTCGCCCACCCGGCGGGTCTCGCCGGTCTTGACCAGCGTGCCCACCATGGTCAACGGGGTCTCGTTCCTCATCGCTGCGCTCCTCCCACTGTTGCTCTCGACCCCGGCTCCTGCGGCCGGTGTGGGAGAAGCCTCTGCCAGCCGGTCACCGTCGCGCCAGCGCGAATGATCAAGGGTGTGGACCACTGCCCCGATGTGGACAACCGGGACGCGTGCCAGTACCGAGACGCCGGCTTGTCGGCGCGCTGTGCTACTCGCCGCTGGACGGCCTTACATGCCCTCGACGTCGACGGGCTCAGCGTCGGCGGGGCGGGGCTCGGCACCCCGGCGCAGTGCCTCGGCCACCTCGTCGACGGTCTCGCCGCTGGCCTTCCAGCCCTCCACTGCCCACGCCTTGACCAGCGGGGCGGCCCGGTTCTGCCGCGCCTCGATCACCCACGGGCGGCCGGTCATCGCCCGCCACCCGACCAGCAGTGCGACCAGCAGCAACTCGAGGAGCAGGATCAGCGCCGGGATCACGACGAAGATCGTGAGGAACAGCGTGACGGCGACCGCGATCGCGATGAGCACCCACATCCCGATCTTGAGCAGCAACGCTCCCAGGCCCCCGGCGGCCCCGATCCCGGCACCGCCACCCCCGCCGCGCTCGCCCGACCCGCCACCGATCCGGGATCCCGATCCGCTGCCCATCCGGGAGCCGGAACCGCTGGCGATTCCCCCACCGTCTCCCCCGCCACCACCGAAGCCACCCCCGGAATGCCCGCCGCCGCCCAGGCCGATGGGCAACCACATGAACCCCGGGCGACGGGCCCGGTGGTGGCGGCGCCAGTGATCGTCCACGTCGCGGTAGCGCACCGGGCGTTCGCGCCGCACGGTGTCGGCGGGGGCGGGCCTGCTGCGGGCCACCCGTGGCGTCGCGTGCTCGGCATGCGGTGCCGGTTCGTGGGCCGGTTCGAGGCCCGGTTCGAGGCCCGGTTCGAGGGCTGCCGGTTCGAAGTCCTCGTCGCGGCGCAGACCGAAGCGGAAACCGCGGTAGCGGGGGCGGCCGAACAGGAACTTGCGTCCGACGACCCACTGCATCCCCTCGGGGTCCGTGACGTACCGTTCCCGCACCGCCGCCTCCAATGCCCGATACCGGTGAAAGGCCCATCGTGCCCGATCGGTCGTTGCCCCCCACCATCCAGGCCGCGCAGCCTCCCGGGGTCGACGTCGAGGCGGTGAATGCCGACCTCGCCGACAACGGGGTGGCTGCGCCGGGGGACCAGGGGCCGCTGGCCGCCGAGGTCGAGCAGGCCGCCGCCGAGCACGACCTGCAGCTGTCGGTGGTGGTTGTCCCCGAACCGGCCGAGGGGGCGCAACTGCAGGCGCTCGCACGCCAGGTCGTGGCCGAGCGCGGTGGTACCGCGCTGGTACTCAGTCCCGAGAACACGGGCGCCGCGAGCGCGACGTTCGAGGGCGACACCGTCACCGAGGCCGCCAACAGCGTGCCCGGCGGGGACAACGCCGCGGCGACGGGCGTGTTCGTCGACGAGCTGACCGATCCGGGCCCGCCCTGGGGATGGCTGCTGGTCGCCGGGGCCGTACTGCTGGTCGCTGTCGCCGTCGGGGGCCGGTGGTGGGAGCGGCGCACACGCAGGCGCAAGCACGCCGCGGCGCTGGCCGAGGAGGGCAAGCGGTTGCGCTCCGAGGTCGCGGCCATGGCCGACGAGCTGCTCGCCGCGGACCGCCGGATGCCGCTGCAAGACGACAGCACGCTCACCTCCGACTTCGACAAGATCGCCATCGAGTACCGCGAGCTCAGCCACGCCGTCGAGCGCGATCCGGTTCGCCGTCGCGACGCCGACGCGCTGTCGGCCCGGGTGCGGACCGCCCGCGAGCGGCTCGAACGGATCACTCAGACCCTGGATGGCCGGGCGCAATCCTGAGCACGAGCACGTCAGCGCCGCGGGGTGGAGCGCTCGGACAGCTGCGCCAGCATCGCGTTGTAGGCGGCGAGGTCCGCATCGCCGTCTGCGCTGGCCTTGCGGTCGGAGCGGCGGGCCTCCCGCTCGTCACTGCGCGCCCACTGCACGAGCAGCGCCAGCAGCAGGATCACCAGCGGTATCTCCCCGGTGGTCCACGCCAGCGAGCCGGCGACCTGCTGGTCGGCGAGCAGGTCGGGCACGAACGGCAACGCCAGCGCCCGGTAGAAGTCCCCGCCGATGACCTCCGAGGAGTTCATCAGCGAGATCCCGAAGAAGGCGTGGAACGGCGTCGAGGCGAGCAGCAGGCCCAGCTTGCCGAGGTAGGGCAGCCGGCGCGGCGCGGGGTCGATCCCGACGATCGGCCAGTAGAAGGCATAGCCCATGAGCAGGAAGTGCGCGTTCATCGCCAGATGCGCCCCGTGCGAGGCGACCGTGGCGTCGTAGAGCCCGGTGAAGTACATCGCGTAGTAGGAGCCGACATACAGCGGCAGCACCACCAGGGGGTGAGTCATCATGCGGACGGGACTGGACTGCACCGCGCTGAGCAGCCATTCCCGGGCTCCCGGCGGGTTCCCGGCTCCCGCCGGGGGCAGCGCCCGTAGCGCGAGCAGCACCGGACCGCCCAGCACGAGCAGGATCGGCGCGAGCATCGACAGCGCCATGTGCAGGCCCATGTGCACGCTGAACATCGCCATCGAGTACTTGCCGATCCCCGACGACGTGGCGACCAGGATCGTCGCGCAGCCGGCGAGCCAGGCGATCGTGCGCCCGACCGGCCAGGGGTCGCCACGGTGCCGCAGCCGGCGGACCCCGGCGAGGTAGAGCCAGGCCAGCACGATCGCGAGCACTCCGAAGGCGAGGTCGAAGCGCCAGTCGAACAGCAGCCGCAGCAGCGTGGGCGGTCCGGCGAGGTCGTATCCCAGCAGCACCTCGGTGCGGCCGGGAAGCGTGTCGGGCACGGGCGATGGGGTACGCGACAGCCCCACGGCCAGCCCGATCGTCGCGAGCATGAGCAGGATCTCGCCGCCGCCCAGCCGCAGCATCGCCGAACGGTCACCACGGCGGGCGACCGCGTCGACCGCGCCGCGGCGGTGCAGGTAGCCGAAGATGCCGAGCAGCACCAGCGCCGACAGCTTGGCGAGCAGCAGCGCACCGTAGGACGTCGACAGCAACTGGTCCGGCTCGATGCGCACCAGCGCGTTGGCAACCCCGGAGGCGGCCATCACGATCCAGCAGACCAGCGCCAGCCGGGAGAACCTCGACGCCACCAGCCCCGCGTACTCACCTCGTCGGGCCAGGTGGGCCAGGAGGGCGATCAGCCCGCCGACCCACAGCGACGCGGCCAGCAGGTGGTAGATGAGGCTGTTGGTCGCGACGTCGTGCGCGCCGCCGGACGAGGAGTGCCCGGACAGTGCCACCGGCAGCAGCCCGAACAGTGAGAGCCCGAACAGGCCCACCGTCGCACCCCAGGACAGTGCCGCCGCGCAGCCGGCGACCAACAGCAGCGCGATCCCGGCGGTCAGCATCCACGCACTGGGCTGGGCCAGCTGCGGAACCAGCCCGGTGAGCGCGGCCGGTGTGAGCACCTCGGTGACGGGCCGGCCGACCGCGTCGGCGACGCTCAGCGGCACCAGAGCCAATGCCGCCAGCAGCCATACCACCGCGGACACGAGCGCCGTCCGCAGTGCGGCGTAGCCGCCGGCGGCGAGGTAGCCGGAGGACTGCGGCGGCACCAAGAAGGCACCCAGCAGCAAGGATCCGATCGTGACGACCGCGGCGCACTCGGCCAGCACCCGGGTGGCGGGGAGCCCGGCGCGGGTGAGCAGCCCGGGGTCGGGCAGGCCCAGCGCGGCGAGCACGTCGCCGGCCAGCGTGACCGTCAGGCCGGTGCCGATCGCCATCGCCAGCAGCACCCCGATGCCGATCAACACCCCCAACCCCGATCGGGCTGGCGGCCGCGCCGGGGTGGCGGCGGTCGGTTCGGTCGCCTCGGCGGTCACGCCGACCAGAGTAGGTGCGGCTGACAGGATCCGGGACATAGGGAGCAGCGCAATCGACGGGAGCAGACTGTGGCCAAGCCCTACGACCTGGTAGTCGTCGGCGCGGGCAGCGGCGGGATCACCGCGGCACGCACCGCCGCGGGTTGCGTGCCGTCGAAGGCGCTGCTCGCCGCCGGCGTCGACGTTCGGATCGCGGCCGCGGAGTTCGTCTCGCCGTCCGCGGTCGCAGTCGACGGCGAGGTGCTGCGTTTTCGGGCGGCGGTCATCGCCATCGGGTCCGAACCCGCCGTCCCGCCGATTCCCGGGCTGGACGGGGCGGGCGTCGTCACCTCCGACACGGTGTGAGGCCTCGAGTCGATGCCGGCGCGGCTGGTCGTGCTGGGTGGTGGTACGGCTGGCCATCCGCGCCCGCCGCGGCTGGCCGCGGCTCTGCCGCTCGTGAGCGGTATTCGGTGCTCTGACCCGCAGAAACCGCTCACGAGGAATGGTTGCCGGACGGATGGTGATCAGCGCATCATTCCGGTAGCGGGGATCGACACGAGGTCGTCAGGCGACCGCGGGGTACGACCCGTGGGAGGCCGCCATGCCGACACTGCGGGATCGCTACGGCATGGCGCTCGCGTTTGTCGTGGTGCTGTCGATCGCCGGCTGTGGCGGCAACGGAGACGGCGGGGTTACGCAGGACGGCGGGAACGGGCAGGACAGCGAGCGGTCCGGCCGCGCGCCAGGCGCGCCGTTCGGCCAGCCGGACCAGGTAGCGGTCGGGTCGCCGATCCGGGTTCCGGCGATCACAGCAGCGCAGGGCCAGCCGCTCGACGAGGTGCTGGGGCGCATCAAGGCTCACATCACCGACCAGTGCGGCGGCGAGCTGTGCGTGACGCTGCGAGTCGAGGAGCGGGACGTCAGTGACTTCACGTCCTGCCAGTTCGTGACGACCGATCCCGCGCCGAGGACGTGGGTGGATCAGGGCACGACAGTCGTGATCGTGGCCGGTGCCCAACCGTGCGACGGGCCGGACGACGACTCGGAGCCATCCGGCGAGGTCGACGGCGATGAGGAGCCCGACGGCGATGAGGAGCAGTCCGACGGCGATGACGGCGAACCAGCCAACGGTGACGGGGAACCCGCCGACGACCCGTCGCAACCGGCGGGCACCCCCTGACCGGGCCACAGCTCATGACCAGGACCGAGCCGGAACCCGCGGCGCCCGAACAACCGGCGGCACCGCCACCGGAGCCACCCGCCGAGCATGCTCCGCAACCGTCGCCTGGGCCGCCGGCACCCGCGGCCGGACCTGCCGCTGAGCCATCCGCGTCACCCGCGTCCGGTGTGCTGCAGCTGGCAAAGCTGTTCGGCGGGGTCGTGGCACCGACGACCTTGCTGACGTCGTTGCTGCTGTTCTTCGGCGCCTCGTACGCCACGGTGTACTTCGATCACTTCGGGGTCGACACGTCGCTACTCGGCCTGACCACCCAGGACTACCTGATATTCAGCATCGACGGGCTGTTCGTCCCGCTGGCGGCGATCGCGTGCGCCGGTTTACTCGTGCTGTGGGCCCACGCCATGCTGCGCGCCCGGCTGGCCGCCGGGTACACGCCCCGCGCGCTGCGGGTGCTCGTGCCCGTGCTGGCGTTGGTGGGGTTTGTGCTGGCCGTCGCCGGCTTGTCCAGCGTCTTCGTCAGGACGGCGATCGGTGAGTACCTTGCGGTGGCGCCACTGTGCCTCGCCACAGGGGTGTTGCTGCTGGTGTATGCGGTACACCTACGAGGCTCGCTGACCGCCGCCGAGCACGGGGCCGACCTCGCCCGCAGGCCGGAATGGATGGCGGTCGCCGAGTGGGCGGGTGTCTTCGTGCTGGTGGGTCTGAGCCTGTTCTGGGCCGTGAGCGACTACTCCGCCGCCGTGGGCCGCGGCCGGGCCAACCAGGTCGCGGCGGACCTGCCTACCGACCCGCAAGCGCTGCTCTACAGCGAGCGGAGCCTGAGCCTGGCCGCGCCGGGCGTGCGGGAGGTGCGCTGCCAGGATCCCGACGCCGCATACCGGTTCCGCTACGACGGCCTCAAGCTGATGCTGCAGTCCGGCGACCAGTACCTGTTCGTGCCCGCGACGTGGTCCACATCGGATGGTGTGGCGATCGTGCTGCCACGCACCGATACGCTGCGCCTCGAGTTCAGACCCGCCGACGGTGCCGTGGCGCCCCCCACGTGCTGACCGGTCGTGAACGTTCTCAGCGGCCGGCGCTACCCCGTCAGGCCCGCGCCTCCGACACTTCGCGACGCTGACCGTGAACTCGACAGCAGGGGGTCGACCGCGCACAGAGGGTGTCGAGCTCATGGACAAGAGGGCGGCTCGACCGGGACGGCGTCAGCGGAAGCGGGGGCGAGCGGCCAGGTCCAGGCTTTCCTCCTTGTGCACGCGCTCGTCGTGGCCTATCTGGCGGAACAGGTCGGCCAACGAGGCGAAGTCCCCGTAATCGGGGGCGATCTCGGACTCGAACGGAGTGTTCTCCCACTCGGGATGCTCGCTTGCGAAGGACATGTACTCGTGCTCGGCGTGGTCCTCGAAGTCCGCGTTGAGCAGGTACGACCAGCCCGGGCGGACCACGTACAGCAGCCAGGACAGCTGGTAATAGCTGAAGGCGAGCAGCTGCGGGATCCAGTAGAACTTGATCTTGCCCTCGTTGATGCCCGACTTGGAGATCAGCTCCTCGAGGATGAGCAGGTGGAACTGCTCGTTGTCCTGCTGAGCACGCGCCTCGGCCACGCGCTGCTGGATTCGTCGAGCCATACCGAGCCGCTCGTGCACGTGGGTGACCGCGATGTAGGCGACCTGCTCCCAGGTCTGGTACGGCACCCGGGCCACCAGCTCGAGGACCTTGAACTTGCTCATCGTGCGGTCCCGCCCGTACACCACGTCGAGCGCACGGAACAGCGCGCGAGCGGGCACGCTGTAGCGACGGCGGGACTCGGACAGGGTTTGCCGCTGGGCGGCGACCAGCTGATCGTGGTCGAGCTTCGGCGGCTCGTCCCGCGTCGGCCCGCGCGGTGGCTGTGCGTCCGGCATCCCCATTCCTTCCGTAGGTCGTGTCATCGTGGCCCGCTCCGCTGGCGACGAGCAACGATCACCACCCTCACGAGTCGCGGGGACCATTGCAGCCCGCCTGCCCCGGTGCGCAGTACCCTCAGATCCTGCGGGCCGCGGTCCAGGAGTTCGCCAGGAGGGCGCCGACCTGGATCCTGCCCGGGTCCGGCCCCCGTAGCTCAGCGGATAGAGCAGGAGACTTCTAATCTCCTGGTCGCAGGTTCGAGTCCTGCCGGGGGCACCGTTGTGACCAGCACGAACGGGTTGCGCGAAGATCGCGGACGGCGCCTGAGTCCGTCACAGGTCCGTGCCAGGATCGGACTCCTCGGGCGGCAGCCGACCCTCACGGCGTAGCCGGTCGATGTCCCACCGCAGGTGCCCGCTCGGTGTGACGACGTCGGGCTTGAGCAGCCCGGCCCGCACCCAGTTGTGGATGGTGCCGCGGGAGACGCCGAACGCTTTGGCTACGTCACCCGTCGGCACCAGTCTCACGCAGGGCACCGTAAGCAGCGGGGGCCTGCACGATCAGCACTCTCTGCACGACTGAGATGTGTTGCACGTCTTGCACGATCGCCCCGGAAGGGGCACTATCGGGCGGACCGGCCCGTCCCCGGGTGGCTCCGGTCACCTTTTCCCGGGGGGCGGGACCGGCCCACCACAAAAAGGCGGGCCGCCGGGGGTGCGGATACACCACCGACGGCCCTTGATCCCCAACCCTGCATGGAGGGCGAGGACCCGATGCCACTGTCTACCACCGACAACCTGACACGCCAGACCAGGCCGCTGCGCGCCCACCTGCGGGGCGACGAGCCGCTGACCAAGGCCCAGCGCTGGGCGCTCGAGGACTTCGTGCTCAAGGTCGCATCGCTGGCAGCCAGCACAGGCCACTACAGCGACGGCGGGACGGATGTGGTCGGCAAGATGATCGGCGAGGACGTCACCGAGCTGATACGCGCCGCCGGGATCGAGCCGCCGGCCGCGGCGCAGAACCCCATCCTGTGCGCGCACGCCGACGGCAGCGCGGACCCGCGCTGGAAGGCGCCCGGCCAGCCGTGCGACCGGCAGGGCGGCACCCGGTGACCGCCCCCCAGCATCCGGGCGAGATCTACCGGGCCGACCTGGAGGCCCGGCGGCCCGCCGAGACCGGCGGCGGCATGTGCACCCTGATCGTGCGCCGCGTCAACGATCGGGTGCAGCTACTCCACCACGGGGTGCTCAGTACCGGCGCCGAACTCACGGACGATGAGGCGAGTGAGGTCGCCGGGTACCTCACCGGGGCCACCGGAACGGGGCAGGCGTGACCTATCCGTCCGACAAGTACGCGGCCCGGCTGACGCAGGCCAACGGGTGGCACCGGGAGCTGATTTTCGATCGGCACGGCCAGCCCGAGGCGATCGTGGCGGTGCGGGTCGGACACCGCTGGACCGACAGCGTGGCGATCGAGGGTGAGGACCGCTGCATCGCCATGCGCCACCGCACCCACGACGACACCGAGTTCGTCGTGCCGTCGGAGCTGCCGGGCGAGTCGACGGCGGTGTGGCGCCGCGACGGCCGCGCCGAGGATGTGCTCGCCGAGCTGCTCGAACTGCCCACCGAATGAGTGAGTAACTGCCCGGACGAACCGGGCGATACACATGAAAGCGGCCCCCGGGTCGGCAGGTACCCGAACCCGAGGGCCTTGATCCACTAGTAAGGAGTGGACCCATGACAGAGTCAACCACCCCCGCGCAACATCCCGACCCAGGATTCCGCACCACCACCGAGCAAGACACCCCCGCCAAGATCCTCGCAGTGGCAATCGGAGTCTTGTCGGCTGGCTACTTCGTCCCCGGCACCGTCGCAACGTGGCGCAACACCGACAACCAGCCCCTGGTGTGGTGGCTTTCCGCGCTGACCTCCTGGACCGTAATCGGCTGGTTCGTAGCGTTGATCCTGGCCGCGCAGCGCACGGAGAAGCACCGCCTGTCCATCGAGAAGAGCTGGCCCGCGCGACACCCCGTGTTGCTGGCCGGGTCCATCGTCATGGCTGTCGGTTTCGTCGTCAGCGTCGCGAGCAGCGCTGCGAGTGGGCCGACGCAGCCGGCCGGCGACACCAGCGCTGTCGGCAGTTCTGCCGGCAGCGACGACACCGGTGGCACCGCGCAGGATCAGGTCATCAACCTCGAATTCGGGGACAGCTACTCCTGGCCGGGCGGCGAGGAGATCACCGTATCCGCCCCCGAGTCGTTCACCGCCGACAACATGTTCAACGAACCTGATGGCCGGTACGTGAGCATGGACGTCACCATCGTCAACAACGGCGACGGCTCTTACCAGGGGATGGAGGCCGACTTCACTGTGCAGCACAACGGGCGGCCCGCTCAGGAGAACTGGATGGACAGCGACACGCTGCCCGACGTGCAGATCCCCCCCGGCGGGCAGACCACGATCACGCTGGTCTACGACATCGGCACCGAGCCGGGCGAGATCACAGTGTCTGCGCAGCCGAACATGTTTGCTTCCACGGCTGTCTACTACGTCGGCCAGATCTGACCCGAGACGCACGAAAGCGCCCCGCCCACCGTCATGGTGGAGCGGGGCGCTTCGTTGTCCCGGGGGGATGCGCTACAGGAGAGATCCGGGACGGTCAGTGGGTCGGGCCGACGCCGAACCCGGAGTCGTGCCACCAGCGGTGGCCGCAGTCGCCGCATTGCAGCCACGGCCCCTCGGCGGCGAGCAGGTAGCACCATTCGGCGCAGCAGGCCACCCACGCCTTGCGGCAGATGTCAGCCGCGGGGTCCAGCCAGCACACCCGCGTCGACCAGCTCGTCGTAGATGGCCTGCTGCTGCTCGTCAAGCCCCGAGTAGAGCATGGCGGTGGCCTGCTGCTGCTCGGCGTCGAGCGCGGCGGCCGGGTCGTAGTCGTCGGCAGCGGCGAGCACCGCGGCGCGCCGGGAGGTGTGCTCGTGGCCGGTGAGGTCGACGACGTGCTCCACGGTCACTGGTGCTCGACCCGCAGCGGCGCCCCCGACCGGTCACGCGGATCCGACAGCGGGGTAGCGTCGCGCTCGCCGTCCTTGGCGGTCTGGAACGAGGCCCACACCGCGGTGCCGGCGGTGACGACAGCGGAGACGGCGACACCGAGCCCGTCGAGGGCGGTGAATGCGGAGCCGATGGCGTCACCCTGCCCGGCGGTGACCCACCCGGCGGTGACCAGCGCGGCGAGCACACCGCCGACACCTCCGGCGATCTTCGACCACAGCGCGGCGGCGCGGCGGATGGGGAACCGGTCGAGGTCCATCGTGGGTCCCTTCGGTCAGGGGTTGGGGTCGGCAGCGTCGGAGACGCGCCGCGCCAGGTGGGCGGTCAAATAACCAGAAGGCGACCAGCGCGGGCGGGGTGACGTCAGATCCAGTCCCGCCGCTGCATCAGCCGGCGACGCGCCGGGCGTGCTCGTCGGCTACGGCGGTCGCGATCCGCTGCAGGTCCTCGTCGGACAGCGCCGTCACTGCGTCGGCGACCTCCTCGACCAGCTGCGGCGCGGCGAGCTCGGCGACCTGGCGGGCAACCTCGGCGGGGTCGATGCCTTGGGCCTCGAGCAGCTTGCGGATGCCGTCGCGGGTTTCGCGCTGCATCACCCATGCCCGATCCTCGAACAGGTACGGCGCCTCGCCGGACATGGTCCAGTTCCAGTTCACCTTCGACTGCGGCGCGCGCTCCTCGCGCAGCACGGCGCGCAGCTCGTCGAGTGTTGCCACGATGTCCTCCTCGGGGGGTGCCGCGGCGCGGCGGTTGATCTCGTCGATAAGTCGGTACGCGTTGATCCCGGGGCAGGCGGTCGCCTTCACGTCGCGGTGCCCACCGGTCAGCGCCGGCTCGACCCACCAGCCCTGCTCGAAACCGTGGCGCAGCAGCCACGCCGCGGCGTCGAGCATCGCCTCGGTGGGCTCGTTGTCCTCGTAGTTGCCGACAAAGACGATCGCCCGGCCGCGGGTGTTGTGGCCGGCGGTGCGACCCAATGGCCTTGCGTTAAGGTGGTCGCTTCCGCTGGAGGCAGTGGATCTGGATGCGTCGGGTGACGCGGACGACGCTGGGTTGATCTTTGCGGGCGGGGAAGTCGCCGGCCTTCTTCGTGGCTCGTGGGCTGGTGCGGTC
>WHTH01000114.1 GCA_009377865.1 Pseudonocardiaceae bacterium
CGCAGCCATGTCGAATGATCGTCTTCGGTGGTGCCGTCGATTTCCTGATAGTTGTCCGACCGGTAGTAACGAGGGACCAGCGCGTGGCGGGGCACCGTCGCGAACACGTACCGCCACCGCTCATCGCTGATGTCCCCGGCCTCGACGAGCGCGGCAACCAGCCGCGCGCGAAGCTCGCGCGTCTGCTCGGTGTCGGCGGCCCACGAATCGGCCCTGCTCACGAGGGTCCCTTCGGTTCCGTTCCTTCGTGGGGTTCAGCGCGGTTCGGACAGCGCGTCGAGCACCCGCTTCCAGGGGTAGCGCGGCAAGTTCTTTGAGCCTGTGTGCGGTGCATGCGGCTCGTATCCGTCCGGCCCGAGCAGTACCGTCACGCCTGCATCGCGCAGCTCCCTGACACTGCGCGCGAAGGCCGGGTGTGCCGCCTGCGCGGCGTTGAGGAACGGCAGCACCACAAGTGGCAGCCCGAGCCCGATGCAAGCCCGATGCCCTCGGTCAGCAGGCCGAGCGCCAGCGTGTCGGAGATCCCGGCAGCCCATTTCCACCCGCCCCGGGGGTACACCCTGGTCGCCAAGCACCCGAAATGGGTCGCCGTGTGCGACGAGCTCACCTCCGGTGAGGTGGTGCGGCAGATGACCGTGGACCATCCGGCGACGGTCACGTAAACGAGCAGGGAGGCCCTACGCGGCTGCCACCCGCCGGGCGTGACCGGCCAGCTCGCGGGCCTCGCCGCCGGGGCGCGCTTCGAGTGCGGCGGCCAGCGGCACGACGAGCTGCCGCGCGTGCGCCGAGCGCAGCTCCGCCACACCGTCGATCGCGGTGGCGGCGAGCCGCAGCCCGTCCGGCTCGCCGGTCTGCACATGCAACTGCGCCACCGTGGTGTCCGCGATCACGCCCTCGCGGCGGTCGGTGCCCTGGCGAAACACCCGGGCCGCGGTGACGGCCGCTGCCTCGGCGGTGTCGAGCTGACCCATATGGATGAGCGTCATCGCCGTGATCAGGTCCATGTCCGCTTGCGCGTGCGCATCCGGTGGTTCCCAGCCGTCCCGCGACCGTGCCAGATCGGAGCGGGCTTGGTCCTTGACGGAGGACAGGTCGGCTCGGTCCAGGTTGGCCAAAGCGAACGCGGACCCGACGTGCAGCCACGCCGTCAACTCGCGCACCCGAGGGTCGTCGCGCGGCGCGTCGCCCAACCGCAGCTGCCCGAGCTGGATCAGCTTGAGCGCGTTGTTCGGCTCGTACCGGTCGATCATCATCGCGGCGTGTCGCAGCGCGTTCGCGGCCCGGTAGCCATCACCCGCGTCGGTGGCCAGCTCCACCCCGCGCCCGAAGTGGTGATACGCCGCCTCGACGGCACCCGAGTCCGAGCAGCAGTACCCCGCGACGGTGTGCAACTCGGACAGCTCACCCAGCAGCGCGCGGTGTGTCTTGTTGGTGGCATCCGCCGCAAGCCACTGATCCGCCCATTCGGCGAGCGCGTGGCCGGCCCCGGCCTGGCCGCCGTAGCGGCGCGCCTGGGTGAGGAGGTGATCGGTGTAGCCCCGGATCGTCGCCACGTCGGTGGTGCCGACCCGGGAGGGCAGCTCGGTGGGCATGGCGGGAACGGGCAGGCCGACCGCCAGCTCACCGATCCCCCGGACCGGGCCGCCGAACGCGGCGATCGCACCCATGGCCAGCAGATGCGTGGCATAGCGACGCTTCACGTCTTCCTCACTCACAACCTCCCCGAACGGGGAACCGGCACCGGCCAGGCCCACCAGCTCGCGCGGGATGTCCAGCCCGTCGGCGATGCGCTCGAGCACCCTCACGTCGCGCACCTGCCGCCCCGCAAGGATCTCGCTGACCTCGCTCTGGCTCTGCCCCGTCCGGCGCGCGATCTCCCGCTGACTGACACCGGCGGCCTTGAGTAACCGGTACACGCCCCCGATGTCGCGGCCGGCGAGCGCACGCCGCATCTTTACGGTGGCGAACAAGGCCGGATCCAGCGGTGCATGCTCGGGCATGTCGAGCCTCTCCAGATATGACATGGACCAGGGTAGGTGCCGTACCGAACCCGCAGGACAGCACCGGCGCTGTACCGATCTCACAGCGAGCGCCCATGCTGACACAGAGCTATCCCGTCGCTGCATTCAGTTGCCACATCGCTGCGTGCCGGCGGTTTGCGGACCGCCCCCGGCATCACGAGAGAAGCAACAGGGAGTCCCATCGGGTCGGGACCGGTGGCGCTGGTAGCTGTCCATGATCTGCGAGGGCGAGGGCCACACCGGTACGCATGGCGTCCTCGACCGCAGCGACGCGGAATGGCTCCCACTCGCACAGTTCATCGACCAGCTTGCCGCGAAGCTCGGCCGCGAGGTCAGTGACAGTGCTGGTTTCCTCGCTCATCTCAAATCCTGTGTCCCCCGCTTGCTTCATACGCTGGAACAATCAGGCCAGCTCGCCGAGCCGAGTTCGAGCGCGCCGCAGCAGCAGTTGTCGCTCCATGCCGTCATCCTCCCCGGCTGCCCCGCGAGTTTCTCCGTCGACCTTAGGCCGAAACCCCCGCAAGTGTCCATTCACGGGGTCGGTTGAGCTGGACCGCGGCGTGATGGGATGACCTTGGAGGCTGGCCGCATTCCTCGATCGACCGGCTTCGCCAGTAGCCGTCCTCGCGCTCGAAGGCGATCGACCGCGTCTAGCAGCGCCGGATCCTCGCCGCGATCGGCAGCGCAGCAAGCCGCAACGGTCGCGTCATGTCTGTTGCCTACTGCAGGCCGCAGGATGATCAGCCGCAGGGGTCGTGGACCACCGCGTAGACGATCAGTCCGGCCCCGCCGCCGTAGGTGGTCGTCCACTGATCGGTGGCGTCGTCGTAGGCCGAGCCGGGATGCTGGCGCGGGTTCTCCAGCAGCTGCTCGATCCGGGCGTCGAGCTGCTCGCGTGCCGCGGTTGGGAGGCTGGCGTAGTGCTCGCGCGGGCGAGCTGCGCCTGCTCCTGCTCGGACAGCGGGTTCGCCCGGATCGCCGCGATCCCCCACCAACGGTCCAGCACCGCCTCTGCTGGCGCGAGATCGAACTCGGCCGGGGACGCCTCCGCCAGCACCGCGCGGATCGCCGGGCCGGAACGCTCGATTTTCGTCGTGGCGGCGGTCATAGGTCGAGTATTCCTTACATCGTCAATGCTGGTGAGACAGGCTCGGGCTGGCGTGGCGGATCCCAGCCTCCCGTGAAAGCAGATCTCCGGAGGGGATCAGGCGGCCTTGACGGACTCGAGTGCCGATCGCTCCTCGCGCGGCTGCGACGGCCCGGCGGACCAGGGCATCGCGAGTGTGACGAGCTGGCGGAACACCGATCCGAGCTGCTTGGTCAGTCCGCCGGTGTTGTAGGGCAGGCCGTAGCGCTCGCAGGCCTCACGCACCTCCACTGCGATCGCCTGGTAGCGCCGGGCGGGCAGGTCGGGGAACAGGTGGTGCTCGATCTGGTGCGACAGGTTGCCCGACATGAGGTGGAACAGCGCCGAGCCGGTGATGTTGCCCGAACCGAGCAGCTGCCGGCGGTACCACTGGCCGCGGCTCTCGTTCGCCGCCTCCTCCTCGGTGAAGGTCTGCACCTCCTCGGGGAAGTGCCCGCAGAAGATGATGGCGAACGCCCACAGGTTGCGGATCATGTTGGCCGAGGCGTTGCCGGTCAGCGTGAACAGGAAGAACGGGCCCGACAGCGCGGGGAACAGCACGTAGTCCTTGGCCACCTGGCGCAGCGCCTTACCCGCCATCTTCTTCCCGTCGTCGGAGACCTCGTCCCAGCTCTTCTCCCCCGTCACGAGCTGGTCGGCCTCCAGGTCGTGCAGCATCACGCCCCACTGGAAGAAGAACGACAGCAGCACTGCGTAGACCGGGTTGCCCAGGTAGTAGGGGTTCCAGCGCTGCTCGGGCGTGATGCGCAGCATCAGGTACCCGATGTCGCGGTCCTTACCGACGATGTTGGTGTAGGTGTGGTGCTGGAAGTTGTGCGACCGCTTCCACAGCTCGGCCGAGCTGACGATGTCCCACTCGAAGTCGCGGGAGTTCAACGCGTTGTCACCCATCCAGTCGTACTGGCCGTGCATGACGTTGTGGCCGATCTCCATGTTGTCGATGATCTTCGACAGGGCCAGCGCGGCGACCCCACCCAGCCAGGCGGGCGGGAACACCCCGACCATCAGCATGGCGCGGCCGGCGATCTCGAGCTTGCGCTGCGCGTCGACGACGGCGCGAATGTAGGCCGCGTCCTCCTCGCCGAGCTGGGACACGACCCGGCGGCGGATCGCGTCCATCTCGGCGCCGAACGCCTCGATCTGCTCGTCGGTGAGCTGCGTCGGTTCCTTCTGGGACAGGGACTGCATGGGAATGCTCCTCGGGGTAATCAGAGGTCGATGGTCACGTCGCCGATGGGCACCGTGACGCAGAGTTGGATGTCGGAGTCGGGCTCGGTCGACAGCGCGCCGCTGGTGCGGTACCGGACCGTCCCGCTGGTCTTGCGCTGGGTGCAGGAAAAGCAGATGCCCCTCCGGCAGCCGTAGGGCAGCTCGAGCCCGGCGACCTCGGCCTGCTCCAGCAACGGGGCACCGCTGTTGGACACAGCGCGATCGCCGAACGACACCTCACCGGTCGGCGCGCCGTCATCGGGGATCGGCGCGGGTGCGGGCGGGGTGAAATGCTCCACCGTCAGCTCGGCCTCGAGTCCTGCGGTGCTCCAGTGCTCGCGGACCCCCTCGACCAACGTCGCGGGTCCGCTCACCCAGGCCGGCGCGTCGGTGATGCCGGCGAGGTGCTCGGCGCAGAAGTGCCCGGACAGCTCGCCACTGCCCTCGCGGGTGTAGCTGCGCAGCACCCGCACTCCGGACGCGGCCAGCTCGTCGAGCTCCTCGCGGTACGCGACGTCGGCAGCGGTGCGGGCGTAGTGCAGCAACGTCACCGACCCGCCTCGGTCCTCATCGCGCAGCGTGCGCGCGATCGACATCACCGGGGTGATGCCGGAACCGCCGCTGATCAGCACGACGTGCTCGGGACGGGGCGAAGGCAGCGTGAACGGCCCCTGCGCCTGCGAGAGGCCGACGACGGTGCCGGGCCGCAGCTGCTGCAGGTGGTTCGACACCAGGCCGTCGGGCTCGGCGTGCACGGTGAACTCGAGCCGGCCGCTGCGGTCCTGCTCGGAGGTGACGATCGAGTAGCAGCGGCTGCGCCGCGCACCCTCGATGTCGACCGACAGCTGCACGTGCTGGCCGGCGGAGAAGCCCCGCCAAACCCGGTTCGGCCTGGCGAGCACCGTGACGGTGCCGGGTGCGCGGTGGCACACGTCGGTGATCTCGGCGCGGACCTGCCTGGTGCTCCACGCCGGGTCGAGCATCTCGAGGTACCGGTCGGGGCCGTGCGGGTAGGTCAGGACGTCGAGCAGCGGGGTGGTCAGCGACGCGAGCAGTCCCCGGGGCCGACCGGCACCCACCGTGGCTGCGGGCATCGTCATCCTCCCGGTTCAGTGAACGTTTGTACTCTGATGCCTGGACGGTACCGTCGAAGCATGCAGGTGGACAACCGTGCACCGAGTGAATCGGGGCACAGCGAACACCCCGGCCTGCGGGGGCAGCGCAAACAGCGCACCCGCCGGGCGCTGCTCGACGCCGCTCTCGGCCTGCTCGACACGCACGCCTTCGCCAGCCTGAGCCTGCGGCAGGTGGCCCGCGAGGCGGGCATCGTGCCCACCGCGTTCTACCGCCATTTCACCGACATGGAG
>WHTH01000046.1 GCA_009377865.1 Pseudonocardiaceae bacterium
ATAGAATGCTGGTACAATCCGAAAAGGCGGCACTCCAGCGTCAGAATGCGCAGCCCGGTCACGTTCGAGGCCCTCCACCAGGACCCAGACCGCGACCACTGACCCCACACCCGAGGTGTCCGGCGTACGGGGCCAACCTCAGGCGCAGGTTCGCCCAGGAATCGGTGTCGGGATCGACGAACCACAGTGTTCCTGTCGTGTCGGGGTCCGTGCCGTCGGGGACAATGATGACTGAGCAGCTGGGGACTTTCATGCCGATCGCCAGGCTCGCGTCGTAGTCGCCGGCCACGTCGTGGGGCGCCACGTCGGTGTGACTTTTCCGGGCGGTGGTCTCATCGCATTCCTCGTCGTCCACGCTGGCGTAAATGCGCTGGTCGCGCAGGAACATGAAGGCGACGTTGCCGACGATTCGGCCTTCGGCGGTGCCGTTCTCGGCGACGGTGAACGAGATCAGGGCGCCGTTGTGGTAGGCGGTGCCCCATGGGGTGAGGATCTTGCCGCCGGGCCGGGTCTGGGCCACCCAGGAGTAGGGCACACGCTGCACGGAGGCGGTGGCGATGAGCCTGTCATACGGCGCCCGGGGTGACTAGGCGTCTGTCCCGTCCGCAGTGACCACGGTGACCGGGTAGCCCGCCGTGGCCAGAGCCTGGCGCGCCTGTCCGGCGAGCTGCGGGTCGATCTCGATGCTGGTCACGTTTTCGGCGCCGAGGCGGTGGGCGAGCAGCGCGGCGTTGTAACCGGTGCCGGTGCCGATCTCGCACACAGTCATGCCGTGCTCAGCGTCCAGCGCGTCGAGCATGAGCGCGACGACGTTAGGTTGGCTGGCTGAGCTGGTGACGTAGCGGCCGAGCTGCCCCGGACCGGCGGGATGGCCGTCGTCGACCTGGGTCACGACCGCACGGTCGCCCCAGGCGCGCTGCATCCACGCCTGCGGGTCCTCGGTACGGTGCAGCGGCACGAGCCCGTCGCCGTCGTTGCGCCATATCGTGTCAGGAATGAACACCTGCCGGGGCACCGAAGCGAAGGCGTCGCGCCAGGCCGGGGTCAGCTCATTGCTGTCGGTCAACTGGTCGAGCAGTTGCCGAGACAGTGACTCGGAGTCGATCATTTCTTGTCCTTGTCGCGCTTGCCACCATCATCTTTCGGCTGCTTAGGAAGCGGCTTGTCCGGCGGCACCTGCCCGTCTTCCCATGGTGGCGGGGCGGTCGTGCTCGTCGGTGCTCACGCGGCGGGTGACCAGCACGGTCGCGCCGGTGGGCAGGTTCAAGGTGGTGGTGTCGTCGGGGGTGGGGATGGTGGCGCGGACATGTTCGACCCAGGCCAGTTCCCACCAAGTTCCCACCCGGCCTCGGTGAGCAGAGTGTAGAGGTCATCGGGGGTGCGGAACGGATCGTCGGCCAGCGCGGGAATGTCCGCGCAGACGCTGACTGGCACATACAACCGGTGGCCATCCGCCGCTCACCGCCGTGCGGTGTCCCGCCGTGGTCGGGGCGGGGGGCCAGCAGCCGGTCGTAGACGAACAGCGGGGTGTGTTCGGGCACTCCGAGGCTCAGCGCCATGTCCACACCGGCGGTGCTGCGGTACCGACCCCTTCCAGCTGCCCATGCGGTCACCAGTGACAGGTGTCGGCCGGGCTTTCGTTACGGACACCCATGAGCGGCGTTCGCTCAGAGCGTCTTGCCTCCGCCCTCGGGCCGGGGTCACGATCGGCGAATCGCGCCGGGCGAGGAGGAGAAACCGTGGCCGTCATACCGCTGCCATCAATGGGACGTCGTGAGGCCGCCGCCGCGGCGCTGGCCGCGAAGCGGCGCAAGGATCTGCGGTGGGAGCAGCTCGCCGAGACGGTGGGCTGCTCATTGGTGTGGACGACCTCGGCGGTGCTCGGCCAGCAGCCACTCGACGCCGACCAGGCCAAGACGCTCGGCCGGCTGCTCGACCTCGACGACGAGACCGCGCACGCGCTGACGCTGCCCCCGGTGCGCGGCGCCGAGGCCGTCGACACCACCGAGCCGGCCACCTACCGGCTGCAGGAGGTCGTGCAGGTCTACGGTGCGGCGCTGGCCGAGCTGATCCGCGAGGAGTTCGGCGACGGCATCATGAGCGCGATCGACTTCGAGCTGTCGTTCGAACGCCAGGAGGACCCCAAGGGCGACCGGGTCAAGCTCACGCTCGACGGTAAGTTCCTGCCCTATCGCGTGTGGTGAGCTGCGGCCTCCCTGCAGGCGCCGTCCAGCGGGTCGCTGCTACCGTGGAAGCTCGTGCCGTGCGGCGTTCCGCCAGGGAGGAAAGCTGCCCGACCATCGTCGGCGCAGAGCCGAGCACGAGCGCGGCACGACACTCCCATTTCGGAATCGAGGGCGTTCTCTTGGCCAACATCAGGTCCAAGCTCAAGCGAATCAGGACCAACGAGCAGGCGCGGCTGCGCAACAAGTCCGTCAAGTCGGCACTGAAGACGGCCGTCCGGCGGTTCCGTACGGCGGCCGACGCCGGGGACACGGACAGGGCGATGACCGAGCTGCAGGTGGCCAGCCGCAAGCTCGACAAGGCCGCCAGCAAGGGCGTGATCCACCGAAACCAGGCAGCGAACCGCAAGTCGGCGCTGGCGCAGCGAGCCAACCAGCTGTAGTCAGCGCTGGCGTGCGGAGCACAGCGCCAGCACAGCGCGCTCGAGCGCGTAGTCGGCGTCGGCGGCCACGCCCTTGACATCGGCATTCACCGCCGCGACGAGCTGCATGGCTTCCGCCAGGCCGTCAGCCTCCCAGCCGCGCGACTGTGCCATCGCCTTCTTCACTTTCCACGGCGGCATCCCGAGCTGGCTCGCCAGCTGGTACGGATCACCGCGACCCGATGCGCTCACCCGGGCGACGGTTCGCACGGCGTCGGCCAGCGCGTCGGCGATCAGCACGTGTGCCACCCCAAGCTGCAGCGCCCACCGCAGCGTCTGCAGTGCCGCGGTGCGGTCCCCGGTCATCACCTTCTCCGCAACCGAGAACCCGGTCACCTCGGCGCGGCCCCGGTGGTAGCGGCGTACCGACGGCTGGTCGATGGTGCCCGCGGTATCGGTGGCGAGTTGCCCCGCCGCCGCGGCGAGTTCCCGAAGATCCGAGCCGACCGCGTCGAGCAGCGCGGTCACCGCATCGTCGGTGATCCGGCGCCCGGCACCGCGCACCTCGTCGCGCACGAACCGGGCCCGGTCGTCGAAGCGGGTGATCCGCGGGCACTCGGTGACCGTCGCGCCCGCCTTGCGCAGCCCGTCGAGCAGCGCCCTGCCGCGGTTGCCGCCCGCGTGCACGACGACGAGCACGATGGCCTCGGCCGGCGCGCGGGCGTAGTCCAGGATGGCCTGCGTCGTCTCCTTGCCTGCCTCGTGCGCTGCCTGCAACACCACGACTCGGCCCTCGGCGAACAGCGAGGGGCTGACCAGTTCGTCGAGCTCACCTGCTGCGAGGTCGGCCGCGCGGAGCCTTCGGACCTCGGTCTGCGGGTCGGCGAGCCGCGCGGCGTCGATGGCGGCCTGCACCGCGCGCTCGACCAGCAGCTCCTCATCGCCCACTACCAGGCACAGCGGGTGCGGTCGGACCGAAGGATTCGGGTGCGGGGCGCTCACGCGACCCATCCTCGCACCGCGCTCCGACCTGATGTCGGCCTCCCGGATGGTGGGACCAGGTAGGTCCCTTGCCGGGACGTCACGTAACGTGGGCGCCACAACCGAATACCGCTCATCCAGAGGGGCAGAGGGAACGGCCCGATGAAGCCCCGGCAACCGGCGCCGGCCGAAGCGTGCGCGAGACTCGTCCTGTCGAGCGTGTGACCTGCAGTGGGGGTCGCGCCCTCGGAGACTTCTCGCCGCTGCGAGGCCGCCGACGACAACGGTGCCAACTCCGACCCGCCTGCGGGACAGATGAGGAGAGGACCTCGCGATGACCAGCACGATCACACCCCGCACGCCCGCCTCGCCGGCGGCGCTCGACCTCGGGCCTGCGCGCGAACTGGTGTGCCGGGAGTGTGGCGCGACCATCCCGCTGGCACCCGAATTCGCCTGCGCGCAGTGCTTCGGGCCACTCGAGGTGGACTACGAGTTCGGCCCGGTGACGCGCCGCGAGATCGAGGACGGACCCCGTTCCATCTGGCGCTACCGCAGCCTGCTCCCGGTTCCCGCCGATGTCGCCAGCCATCCCAACACCGACCCCGGCATGACGCGCCTGCTGCGGGCCGACCGGTTGGCCGAGGCGCTGGGTGTGCGCAAGCTGTGGGTCAAGGACGACACCGGCAACCCGACGCACTCGTTCAAGGACCGGGTCGTCGCGGTGGCGCTGGCCGCGGCCCGCCAGCTCGGCTTCGAGGTGCTCGCCTGCCCGTCGACCGGCAACCTCGCCAATGCCGTCGCCGCGGCCGCTGCGCGGGCCGGGTGGGAGTCGGTCGTGCTCATCCCCGCGTCGCTGGAACGCGCCAAGGTGCTGACCACCGCCGTCTACGACGGTGCGCTGATCGCCGTGAACGGCAACTACGACGACGTGAACCGGTTGGCGACCGAACTGGCCTGCGAGCACGAGGACTGGGCTTTCGTCAACGTCAACGTCCGGCCGTACTACTCCGAAGGGTCCAAGACGCTGGGGTTCGAGGTGGCCGAGCAGCTCGGCTGGCGGCTGCCCGAGCAGATCGTCGTGCCGATCGCCTCGGGTTCGCAACTGACCAAGGTCGACAAGGGTTTCCGCGAGTTCGGTGACCTCGGCCTGGTCGAGCCGTCGTCATACCGGGTGTTCGGGGCACAGGCCAGCGGCTGCTCGCCGGTGTCGACCGCATACAAGGCCGACCGGGACGTGGTGGCGCCGGTGCGGCCGGACACCATCGCGCGGTCGCTGGCGATCGGAGCCCCCGCCGACGGCCCGTACGTGCTCGACACGGTGCGGCGGACCGGAGGGGCCATCGAGGACGTCACGGACGCCGAGGTCGTCGAGGGCATCCGGCTGCTGGCCCGCACCGAGGGCGTCTTCGCCGAGACCGCCGGTGGGGTGACCGTCGCGACGGCCAGGAAGCTGCTCGAGACCGGCCGGCTGGATCCCGACGCCGAGACCGTCCTGTTGATCACCGGTGACGGCCTCAAGACCCTCGACGCGGTGCAAGACGAGGTCGGACCCAGCGCCACCGTCGCGCCATCGGCGAAGGCGGTCCGCGAGGCACTGGGACGCTGAACCGCCGCTGCCTGCCGTCGATGCCGTCATCAGGGCCGCCGAGGGTCGCCCCTGGTAACCGCGGCGAGCCCGCCGAGTCCCCGCGTGACCGCGAGGTCGCCACCGATGTCGGTGCGCAGTACCCGCGTTCCCGTCCCCCGCAGCGCGTCGAGCACCTCCGGGCTGGGGTGGCCGTAGGTGTTGTCTGCGCCGACGCTGACCAGGGCCACCCGGGGGCGCACCGCGCGGAGGAACTCCTCGGCGGTGTAGCGAGAGCCGTGGTGCGGCACCTTGAGCACGTCGGCCCGCAGGTCGGCCCCGGAACTGAGCAGGTCGGCCTGCGCCTCCAGTTCCACGTCCCCGGTGAGCAGCACCGAGCCGGCGGGTGTGACGGCTCGCAGCACCACCGAGTCGTTGTTCACCTCGCTGCCGTCCACCTCGGCAGTGCTGTCGATGATCGGATCCGGCGGTCCGGGCGGCCCCAGGACGTCAATGGCGAGGCCGGGCCAGGACAGCCGCTGCCCGGACGACAGTGCCACCAGCGGTGCGCCGGCCTCGGCGGCGACCCGGCGGACGTCGGCGAACGCCCAGTACGGGCTGCGCCCCGATCCGAGTGCCACCGCCGCTACCTCCCGGCCCCGCAACGCACCGGCGAGGCCGCCGACGTGGTCGGCGTGCAGGTGGCTCAGGACCACCAAGGCCAGTTGCCGGACACCCAACCGGTCGAGGCAGGCCGAGACCGGGCCGGGCTCTGCTCCGGCGTCGACCAGCACGGCACGTCCGGGCTGCGCGGTGGC
This sequence comes from Pseudonocardiaceae bacterium, assembly GCA_009377865.1. Lineage (GTDB taxonomy): Bacteria > Actinomycetota > Actinomycetes > Mycobacteriales > Pseudonocardiaceae > WHSY01. The sequence goes on from WHTH01000046.1 coordinate 5,969, forward strand.
CAGCACGAGCGCGTCGCCCTGACCGACGTCGCAGGCGACGAACGCCCACCCGGTCGCGGGCCATCCCGGCGTGGCGTAACGCGTGGGGACGAGCACCAGCAGCGCCCCGAGCACCATGGCCGCCACGAGCACCCGCAGCCGGGGCGCCCGCAGCGCGATCAGCACCGCTGCGGCGACCGCGGCCAGCAGTAGCCCACCGCGAACGCCGTCGGGCCATTCGAGCACGCCGTCGGGCACGGCGGCGGCATGCCGGCCGACCGCAACAAGCCACCCGACCGACGGCCCGGCCAGGTGCACGATGACGACCGCGGTGCCGTGGTGCAACGGTGCGACCAGTGCCGCGAGTCCGCCGAGGACGGTCGCGGGAGCCACGGCCGGGGCAGCGAGCAGGTTGGCCACCACCGCCACCAGGCTCACCTCGCCGGACAGGCCCGCGATCACAGGTGCGGTCACGACATGCGCCGCTGCGGGGACGGCCAGCGCCTCGGCGACGCCGATCGGGACACGTCGGCGACGCAGCGCGTCGGCCCAACTGGGCGCGATGAGCACCAGCGCACCGGTGGCCAGCACGGACAGCGCGAACCCGGGATCACCCCCCAGCTCCGGATCGACGAGCAGCAGGCCGATCACCGCCGCCGACAGCGCCGGCAGCGCCGAGCGCCGACGCCCGAGTACCAGGGCGAGCAGCGTCACCCCACCCATCACCGCGGCCCGCAGCACGCTCGGCGACGGGCGGCAGACCACCACGTAGCCGACCAGCACCACACCCGCCAGCACCGCCGCACTCCGGGGGCCTGCCCCGGCCAGCCTGGCCGCGCCCAGCACGGCCCCGCAGATGATTGCCACGTTCATGCCGCTCACCGCGGTGAGGTGCGTCAGGCCCGCCTCCTGGAACTCCTCCTCGACGGCACTGGGCAGCGCTGCGGTGTCGCCCACGACCAATGCGGGCAGCAGCCCGGCGGGCCTCGGTTCCAGCACCGTCGAGGCTTCCCGGAGCCCCGACCGCACCCGCGCCGCGGCGCGCTGCACGACAGTGGGGGCCGACAGCACCTCCGGTGCGCCGCTGACCCGCAGCAGCGCCACCGTGAGATCCGACCGTCCCGGTGGTGCCAGCAGACCCCGGGCACGCACCGGCTGCCCGGGCAGCAAGCCCGCCCATTCCTGCGACGGCGCCAGCAACACCACCCGACCACCGGATCGCCAGCTGCGTCCGGCGATCTCGGCGGCATGCAGCTGCGTCCGCACCACGACCTGCCGCGCGTCACCGGGGCGCCCCGCGTAGCCCGGTGTGTCGATCGGGTGCGGGTCGTCGGTCAGCTCCATCGTCAGCGTCGCGGCCGAGCCGCGGTCGGCCGCACGGTGCACGGGGTGATGCTCGACCTGCCACGCCTGCGTGCCGATCAACAAGGCCAGCGCGACGCCCACGCCCCCCGCGGCCAGTAGCCCGGCCGACCACCCCCGGCAGCCCGCCCGCACGCCGGCCAGCACAGCCAGCAGGCTCACCACACCGAGGACGGCCGCTGCGGCCCAACCCAGGTGCAGGCCAACCAGCACGACGAGCCAGCCCGTCAGCGCCGCCGGTGCCAGCCGAAGGTCCGGCAGTGCAGTGACAGCACCGTCGCAGGGCGCGTCATCCCGCGCCGCCGCGGTGGTCACACCCGCACCAGCCCCTCGAGCTGTGCCAGCTTGGCATCGCCGATGCCGGTGACCTCCAGGAGCTGGTCGACCGACGTGAACGGCCCGTTGGTGGTGCGCCAGTCGACGATGTTCTGCGCGGTGACCGGACCGACCCCGGGCAGCGTGTCCAGCTCATCGAGGGTCGCCGTGTTGAGGTTGACCTGCGTGGCCGGCGCGCCCGGCGCTGACGTGCCCGCGGTGCCGCCCGAATCCGGCTGCTCCGGTGGCGGTTCGATGCCCACCAGCAGTTGCTCACCGTCGGCGAGACGCCGGGCCAGGTTCAACGCGGTCAGATCGGTATCTGGGAGCGGGCCGCCGGCCGCATCGATGGCGTCGGCGACCCTGTCACCGTCGGTCACGGTGACCAGACCTGGTTCGGCCACCTTGCCGACCACGCTGACCACGAGCTCACCGGATGGTGCAGCGGGCCCGGCCGACGGTCCCGCAGTCGCCACCGCGGGCAGCATCGGCAGCGTCGGCGCCGGTTCGGGCACCGGCCGGTCCGCCCACACCCCGATCGCCGCGAGCACCGCGGCCAGCGCCGTCACCATGGACAGCAGTAGCGCGCCGGGCCGGCCGGGATCCCAGCGTGCCTCGGACAGCGAGGCGGGCACCCAGCGATGGACCAGCGGTCCGAGCCGTTGCCGTGCGACGCCTTCAACCGGCTGATGTGCCGGTGTCGCCGTGCCGTCGGAGCCACCGGCCCCGTCCGCTGCGATCACTGGCTCGTCCGGCATTGGGTCGTCCGGCATTGGGTCGTCCGGCATTGGGTCGTCCGGCATTGGGTCGTCCGACACCATCACGTCGTCCGGCGCGGGCAGTTGCGGACGGCAGTTCCAGTCGGTGCGTCCTCGCGGTGGCCCCGAGGCGCTCAGCGAGATCAGCCTGTCGCGCGCCCGGCCCCGATCATCACTGGAGGCGATATGGGTTGCTGGCAACAGGTTGGGCACCCGGTGACGCTATGACCAGCAGACCTTCCCGAGCAGCCGACCGTGATCGAGCCTGTGGACAACGGGCCGGTTGGGGACAACTCGACCACCTGCGCGTCGCCCGCCGCCCGATGTCGGCGACCAGTGCAATTCTGGTGGGTTCGCCCTGCGTCGCAGCCCTCGTCAGGACGTTGCCCGGGACCTGAGCCCGCCGGGCAGCACGACGGCACCGAGCGTTCCCGGCCCGCAGTGCGCGCCGATCGCCGCGCCGACCTCCGAGACGTGGCACTCGCCGAGCGCGGGCAGCCGGTCGTGCAGCAGCTCGACGAGCTCGGCCGCCCGATCAGCGGCACCGAGGTGGTGCACCGCGATGTCGACCTGATCAGACCCCGCAGCCTCGGCGACCAGCTCGACCAGTCGTGCCCGGGCACGCGACGCCGTACGGACCTTCTCCAGCGCAACGATGCGGCCGTCGGCGACATGCAGCAACGGCTTGACGGCCAGCGCGGTGCCGAGCAGCGCCGTCGCAGAGCTGATCCGGCCGCCGCGTCGCAGGTGTTCGAGCGTGTCGACGGAGAAGAAGGTGCGGGTGCGGGCGGCGACGCACTCGGCGGCCCGGTAGACGGCGGTGGGTGCAGCCCCCTCGGCGGCAGCGGCGCAGGCGGCGAGCGCAGCGAATCCGAGGCCCATGCCGGCCGATCGCGAGTCGACGACGCGGATCCGGCCGGGATCGACCTGCTCGGCTGCCAGCCGTGCCGCCTCCCAGGTACTCGACAATGCTCGCGACAGGTGCACCGAGACCACCGCGTCGACGCCGGTGGCGAGCACCTCGCGGTAGGCGGCGGCCAGCTCCCCAGGTGTCGGCCCGGCCGTGTGCACCGCTGCCCGGCGTCCCAGCGCGGCCACGAGATCCGTCGCCCCGAGATCCACGCCGTCGAGGCTGGAGCGGCCGTCGACGGTCACGTGAATCGGGATCACCCGGATACCGCTGCGATCGGCCAGTCCGGCGGGCAGGTAGGCAGTGGAGTCGGTGACGACGGCGACGGGCACGGTCGCCAGCGTAAGCCCGCACATCACGTCAGCCGCACGGGCCGAGTGCGATGCCCGGCGCCGCGCCACTGCCGGATCGCGACCTCGTTGCGGTCGGTTCACACCGTGGCCGCGGTGTTGTAGGCGTCGAGCCGCCAGCTGTCGTCGCGGCGGCGCAGCACCGTCCAGTGGCAGTTGCTGATGCCGCCGAACACCGACCAATGCGAGACCGGAAGGCCGAGCAGCAGTGGTGTCAGACCGGCGATGAGTCCGCCGTGCGTGCACAGCACCGCGCTGTCCTGCCCGGTCTCATCCAGCTCGGTCACCAGCTGCGCCCCCCGGGTGGCGACCTCGACCCGGGTCTCACCCTCGGGGGGCGCCATGTCGGGGCTGATGCGCCAGGTGCTCATGCCGCCGGGCCAGCCGTCCTCCACCTCGGCGTGGCTGAGGCCCTGCCAGGCGCCGAGGTGGGTCTCCCGGAGCCGCTTGTCGACGCCGACCGCCAGGCCGGCGTGCTCACCGAGCACCGCCGCCGTCTCGGAGGCCCGGACCAGATCCGAGGTCAGCAGGACATCGGGGCGAAGCCCGGCCAGTATCGGCGCAGCCCGATGGGCCTGCCCGATCCCAGTGGGCGTGAGGTGGGAGTCGAGCTGGCCCTGCATTCGTAGCGCGACGTTGTAGTCGGTCTCGCCATGGCGCCAGAGCACCAGGCTCCGCAAGCTCACGGCGAGCCGTCGTCCTCGGACGGAGCCGGACCGGGGTCGAACGGGATCGCAGGGCAATCCTTCCACAACCGCTCCAGGCCGTAGAAGGAGCGCTCCTCTGCATGCTGGACGTGCACGACGATGTCGACGTAGTCGAGCAGCACCCAGCGCCCCTCCCGGGCGCCCTCGCGGCGCACCGGTTTCGTGCCGACGCCCTGCATCTTCTCCTCGACCGACTCCACGATTGCCTGCACCTGGCGCTCGTTGGGTGCTGATGCGATCACGAAGCAGTCGGTGATGATGAGCTGGTCGGACACGTCGAGCAACACGATGTCGTGCGCCTTCTTGCCTGCCGCGGCGTGCGCGGCGGTCAACGCCAGCTCGCGCGCCTGCGCTGTCGCTGCCACGTCCCTCCTCATCAGCCGCTGTGTGCGGCACGCTACCGCGCAGCCGACTACCCGCGGTACAGCCCACGCTTGGAGATGTACTGCACCACCCCGTCCGGCACGAGGTACCAGACCGGCATGCCCTCGGCCACCCGCTGCCGGCACGACGTCGACGAGATCGCCATCGCAGGCACCTCCACCAGGCTGACCGCACGGTCCGGGAGGTGCTCGTCGTCGAGCGCAAACCCGGGACGGGTCACACCGACCAGGTGCGCGAGCGCGAAGAGCTCCTCCACACGCTTCCACGACAGGATCTGCGCCAGCGCATCGGCGCCGGTGATGAAGTACAGCTGGTCGTCGGGCAGCTGGGCGTGCAGGTCGGTGAGCGTGTCCGCGGTGTAGGTGGGCGTGCCACGCTCGATGTCGACCCGGCTGACCGAGAACCGCGGATTCGAGGCGGTGGCGATGACGGTCATCAGGTAGCGATCCTCGGCCGGGCTGACCTCGCCGGCACCCTTCTGCCACGGCACCCCGGTGGGCACGAACACGACCTCGTCGAGCCCGAAGCGCGCCTGCACCTCGCTGGCGGCGACGAGGTGACCGTGATGGATCGGGTCGAAGGTCCCGCCCATGACCCCCAGTCGCCTGCCGGACATGGGGGAACAGCGTAGGCGAGGTCGTCAGGCCCCAGGCGGGGCATCGGCCGGCGTCTGCCTGATGTAGCCGGCTGCCCGGTGGGCGGGAAGCCGCACCGCGACCGCGTAGGCGTAGACGGCAGCGCTGAACACCGCGAGGATGATGAATCCCCACAACAGTGAGATCGGTCCGTCACCGCCACCCAGGTAGCTCGGGTCGGCTTCGGAGCTGGGGTCGGAGTCGCCGAAGTAGCTGACCACGGCCAGCCCGATCAGCCAGATCGGGAACCACGAGCCGGCCCTGAAGTCCAGTGGTGGCATCGCGGCGCGGTTGGCGGTCTGGTAGATCGCGAAGACCACGTAACCGACCAGCACAGCAATGAGCATCTTCTCGTTGATCGCCCAGCCGGCCCAGAACACCAGCATGCTCGAGGCCAGGAAGGCCAGGTACGGCAGCACATCCCGGCCCGGGAGCTTGAACGGACGGTCCTGGTCGGGCAGTTGCCGGCGCAAAGCGCCGACGACCAGTGGGCCGGCGCCGAACGAGATCGCGAACGCCGAGGTGATGAAGCCGATGAACTGCTGCCAGCCGGGGAAGGGCAGGAACATGAAACAGCCGACGACGAACATCAGCAGCACCGAGATCCACGGGATCCCGCGATTGTTGAGCCTGGTCAGCGCCTGCGGGGCGTTGCCGTTGCGGGCGTTGGCGTAGGCCAGCCGGGTGGTCACCCCCGCGTAGATCAGCCCGGTGTCGGCCGGCGAGATCACGGCGTCGACGCGGAGCAGCACAGCGAGCCACACGGCACCCAGCACTGCCGCCAGGGCCGCCAGCGGACCCGCACCGCCTTCCTCGAACTGGAACGCCGACCAGCCGCCGGCGATCTGGTCGGGGGGCAGTGCGGTGATGAACGCGAGCTGCAGCAGCACGTAGATCACGCCGGTGATGAGGATGGCGCCGATGATCGCGAAGGGGACGTTGCGCTGCGGGTTGTCGGTCTCCCCAGCGAACTCGACGGCGTTCCGGAAGCCGAGATAGGCGAACGCAACGCCGGCGGCCGGAATGGCGGTGAAGACGGCGCCGTATCCTTCCGGGGCGAAGCCGGCGACCGCGCCGAGGTTGCCCGGGTTGAAGGCCAGCGCGAAGAAGGCGACCACGACCAGCGCGATGACCGCCAGCTTCCACCACACCAGGACGTTGTTGAGCTGTGCGAACAGCTTGACGCCCAGCACGTTGATGAGGCTGTAGACGGCCATCAGCCCGATGGACACCAGTAAGCCAGGCCCGGTGAGGATGTAGAGACCGTCCACCTCGTTCATCAGCCAGGGGATGTACGGGTCGGCGTACTGGGTCGTCGCGAGCACCTCGATCGGCGTCACCGCCGCCGCCGCGATCCAGCTGGTCCACCCCGCGCTGTAGCTGGCGAACGAGCCGAAGGCGTAGTGCGGGAAGCGGATGATGCCGCCCGAAACCGGGAACATCACCCCGAGCTCGGCGTAGACCAGCCCGATGATCATCACCATGATGCCGCCGATGATCCAGGAGAAGATCGCGGCCGGCCCGGCGATCTGGGCGGCGTAGAGCGCGCCGAACAGCCAGCCCGAGCCGATGATCGCGCCCACGCCGGTGAACAGCAGGCTGGTCCTGCCCACGTCTCGCCGCAGCCCGGTGTCCAGCTGAACTTCCACCTTGCGCGGTGCTTCCGTCGGTGCGGCCATCGGCCCGGTCTCACTCCCATGTGTCGTATCGGCCACGCTCACCCGAACGGGCGGCGCCAGTGACACTTGGTACGTCGGCGGGTCCTGCTACGCAAGCACTGCGAGCGGTCACGAGATACCGATCCGGTTACGGCTGCATCAGAGGCCCACCGTGGCGGCGCAGCACGTGACGAACGCAGCAACTCACAACTTGTCCACCGGAACGACGACATATTGGCGCAGGTAGAGGTCCTCGAATGTGACAGGACCGCGTGGCCCCGGCACGTGGTCGACGTTGATGCCGGTCTCTGGCACCCGCCGCAGCTTGAACCCGTCGAGCAACCGGGTGCTCGCGTTCCAGAACCCGCCGGTGCCCGTGTAGGCGTCGAGGAACTCGGTCGCGGCAGCCGCGTCGGCCGTGACGATGGTGGCGGCCAGCCCGGGCGTCTCGTGGCTGGCCACCCGGGCAGCGTCGGCCGGGCCGGCCGCTCGGCTGACCGTCACGGTCGCTTCCCGCCCGTCGTCCAGCGCCCACTCGTGGCCGAGCGGGTGGTCGTGGGGCGGCAGCGAGATCGTGATGCCCCGCTGCTCGACGGCCCGCAGCAGCTCGTCGTAGAGCGCCTCGGAAACGTCGTGGGCCACCAGCAACAGGTTCACCCGGTTGCATACGCCCAGCCGGTCCAGCCCCGTGACGAGCAGCTCGGTGGCCAGCGCCGGGTCTGCCGCGGTGTCGACGTAGAGCACGCCACCGCCGTCGGCATGGGCCAGTACCCGGACCCCGTGGCGGGCCGCCTCGGCGGCCAGCGTCCGCGTCGTCTCGCCGCTGCCGCGCACGATGACCAGCGGGATGAGGTCGGGCTGGCCCACCAGCGCGATGGCGCTGTCCCGGCGGGGATCGGCCACCAGCTGCACGGCATCCGGGTCGAGCCCCGCGTCGGCCAGCGCCGGCGCGATGACGCGATCGCGCAGCGCCAGCGCCGAGCGCAGCGCCGCCGAACCGGTGCGCAGCACCCCCGCGTTGCGCGACTTCACCAGCTGCGACGCCACGTCGACGGTGACGTTGGGCCGTGCCTCGAACGTCGCTCCGATCACACCGACCGGGCGGCGGCGCTCGATCAGCCGCAGCCCGTCCGGGCGGTCCTCGAGCGTCCGGTCCCTGGCCGGGAACGGCACCTTGGCCAGCAATGCGAGCTGGTCGGCCATCTCCACCAGCCGGGTCTCGTCGAGCCGCAGCCGATCGACCAGCGCTGCCGTGATCCCGGCCAGTTCGGCGGCCGCGACGTCGTCGGCGTTGGCCGCGAGAACCTCGGCGCGGGCAGCCGTCAACCGGTCGGCCATCGCGTCGAGCGCGGTGTTGATCACCGCGTCGGACCCGGCGGCCAGCGCGGGCGCCGCCTGCGCTGCGCTGCGGCCGCAGCCGACGACGATATCGGCCGCGGTCTCGGTGGGTGCCTCGGGGGTCGGTCGATGCACGGCGCGTCCTCAGGAGTGGTTCGACACGGCGTGCGCCAGCCTACTTGCGGCCTGCTCCACGCTCCCAGCGCGCCGCGAAGGGGGCCTACGCCTCGTGCGGTGAGGCGAAGGTGCCCTTCGTGGCGCAGGGGGTGCTGCGAAGGCCACCTTCGCGGCATCCGTGTCGCGACCCGGCTTCGGCAATCGTCGGAGCCGTGCGGTAGGCAGTTGCGTGTGACCACCTCCGCAGACCTTCGCGACAGAGCCGGGGAGGTGCTCGCCGCGCTGGCCGGACCCGGTGCCCGGCTGCGCGACGACCAGTGGACGGCGATCCGCGCGCTGGTCGAGCAACGCCGCCGCGCGCTGGTCGTGCAGCGCACCGGGTGGGGGAAGTCCGCGGTGTACTTCGTGGCCACCGCGCTGCTGCGTGCCGCGGGCAGCGGCCCCACGGTGATCGTCTCCCCGCTGCTCGCGCTGATGCGCAACCAGATCGAGGCTGCCGCCCATGCGGGGGTGCGTGCCGCGACCATCAACTCGGCCAATCCCGACGAGTGGGCACAGGTGCAGCATCAGGTCACCGCCGGCGAGATCGACGTGCTGCTGGTGAGCCCGGAGCGGCTCAACAACCCCGACTTCCGCGACGCGGTGCTGCCCGCGCTGACGGCCTCGGCCGGAATGCTGGTGGTCGACGAGGCGCATTGCATCTCCGACTGGGGCCACGACTTCAGGCCGGACTACCGGCGGCTGCGCACGCTGCTCGCGCAGCTGCCCGACGGCGTGCCGGTGCTGGCCACCACGGCAACCGCCAACGACCGGGTGGTGCGCGACGTCGCCGAACAGCTCGCTATCTCCGACGGCTCCAGCGCCGGCGCGGACGCGCTGGTGCTGCGCGGATCGCTGGACCGCGACTCGCTGCACCTGGGCGTGCTCTCGTTGCTCACCGCCGCGCAGCGGCTGGCCTGGCTGACGGCGCACCTCGATGCGCTGCCCGGGTCGGGTATCGTCTACGTGCTCACCGTCGCCGCCGCCGACGACGTCGCCGCCTTCCTGCGCGGCGCGGGCTACGAGGTTGCCGCCTACACCGGGCGCACCGAGGCGGCCGAGCGCGAGGCGACCGAAGCCGACCTGCTGGCCAACCAGGTCAAGGCGGTCATCGCCACCTCCGCGCTGGGAATGGGCTTCGACAAGCCCGACCTCGGATTCGTCGTGCACCTCGGCGCCCCCGCCTCCCCGATCGCCTACTACCAGCAGGTCGGCCGGGCAGGCCGTGGCGTCTCCCGTGCCGACGTGCTGCTGCTGCCGGGGCCCGAGGACCGCGACATCTGGGCGTACTTCGCGTCGCTTGCCTTCCCCGCCGAGCCGGTGGTGCGCCGCATCCTCGACGTGCTGGCCGCGGCGGACCGCCCACTGTCGACGCCGGCGCTGGAGGCGCAGGTCGAGCTCAACCGCACCCGGCTCGAGATGGTCCTCAAGGTGCTCGACGTCGACGGCGCGGTGCGCCGGGTGCGCGGCGGGTGGACGGCCACCGGCACACCCTGGCACTACGACGAGCAGCGCTACGAGCGGATCGCGCAGGCCCGCCGCGACGAGCAGGACGCGATGCGCGACTACGTGGCGACCGGCGACTGCCGGATGGAGTTTCTGCGTCGTGCGCTCGACGACCCGGATGCGGCGCCATGCGGGCGCTGCGACAACTGCACCGGCCGGCACTGGTCGCCCGACGTTTCCGAGCCCGCGCAGCAGGCGGCCGTGCAGCGGCTGCGCCGACCCGGGGTGGAGATCGCGCCCCGGCGGCAGTGGCCCACCGGGTTGGCCGCGCTGGGCGTCGAGCTGTCCGGGAAGCTCCCCACGACCGAGCTCGCCGATCCCGGGCGCGCGGTGGGGCGCCTCACCGACGTCGGCTGGGGCGGGCGGCTGCGTTCGCTGCTCGCGGCCGACGCGGCTGACGGCCCCGTGCCCGACGATCTGCTCGACGCGTGCGTGGCGGTGCTCGCGAGCTGGGACTGGCCCGCCCGCCCGGTCGGTGTGGTGACCATCGTGTCGCGGTCGCGACCGCAACTGGTGGCATCGCTCGGCGAGCGGCTCTCGGCGCTGGGCCGGTTGCCGCTGCTCGGTGCGGTCACCGCCGGCGGACCCGCGCCGTCGGCGGCGAACTCCGCGCATCGCGCTGCCGCCCTGGTGCGGTCGTTGAGCCCACCGCAGCTCCCCCAGCTGGAGGGGCCGGTGCTGCTCGTCGACGACCGCACCGACACGGGCTGGACCCTCGCGGTGGCCGCCCGCTCGCTGCGCCTCGCCGGTGCCCCCGCCGTGCTGCCGCTGACGCTGGCCGCCACCACCTGACGTCCCGGACTCAGAGGGGGACGAGGTCATCGGCGTGGACGACCTCGCGGCGCAGCTCCGGGGGCAGGTCACGGGAGGAGCGCCCGATCACGTCGGGTAGCTCGACGGCGTCGTAGCCGACCATGCCCCGCGCGACGACCCGACCGCGTGGGTCGACGAGGTCGACGACGTCGCCCGCCCCGAAGTCGCCCTCCACGCTGGTGATCCCGGCGGCGAGCAGCGACCGGCGTCGCCCGACCACCGCCGCCACCGCCCCGTCGTCGAGCAGCAGCCGCCCGGCGGTGCCCGCCGCGTGCCGCAGCCAGAACCGGCGCGACGACAGCCGGCTGCCGCGGGCGGCGAACGCCGTGCCGACATCGGCCGCGCCGAGCGCCCGATCGACCTGGGCTGCCGCCGCGAGCAGTACGGGCACGCCGGCCTCGGCCGCGAGCGTCGCGGCCGCGAGCTTCGAGGCCATCCCCCCGGTCCCCAGCGTGCTGCCCGTCCCCGCACGCACACCGTCGATGTCGGACGGTCCACGCACCTCGGACACCAGCCGCGCGTCACCGTGCCTGGGGTCCCCGTCGTAGAGCCCGTTCACATCGGACAGCAGCACGAGCCCGTCGGCCCCGACCAGGTGCGCAACCATGGCCGCGAGCCGGTCGTTGTCGCCGAATCGGATCTCGTCGGTCGCGACGGTGTCGTTCTCGTTGACCACGGGCACCACTCCCAGCCCGCGAAGCCGGGCGAAGGTGCGCTGCGCATTGCGGTAGTGCGCCCGGCGCACCACGTCATCCGACGTCAGCAGCACCTGCCCCACGCTCAGGCCGTAGCGGGTGAACGAGAGGGTATAGGCGTGTCCTAGGGTGAGCTGCCCGACGCTGGCCGCTGCCTGCTGCGTGGCCAGGTCCAGCGGACGGCGTTGCAGCCCGAGCGGTGCCAAGCCGGCCGCGATCGCGCCGGAGGAGACCAGTACGACATGGGTGCCCGCGCGGACCCGGGCGGCGAGCGAATCGACCAGGCCGTCGAGCCCGACCTGGTCGAGCCCGCCACCGGGTGAGGTCAGCGCAGTGGAGCCCACCTTGACGACGAGATGGCGCGCGGCAGCGATCGCATCGCGTGCGGGACTCACCCCTGCTCCGGGTCGTCGCCGGACTCCGGGTCGTTCCCGCCCTCGCGGCGGTCGCGCCGGGCCGCCTTGCGTTGCGCAGCTCCGGTCCTGGCGTCGGGGTCGAGGCGCGGGTCGCTACCGCGCCCTGCGAGCGCCACGGTGGCCATCCCGGCAGGAGTCGAGGGTTCCCAGTCGAACGTCGCCGTCCCGATCGTCACCGGCGAGCCCGGCTGCGCCCCGGCATCCGCGAGTGCGTCCTCGACACCGAGCCTGGCCAACCTGTCGCCGAGATAGCCGACGGCCTCGGCGTTGTCGAAGTCGGTCTGCTTGACCCACCGCTCGGGGCGGCTGCCGCGGACCACGAACCCACCGGGCAGTTCCGGGTCGGCGTCGACGGTGAAACCGGAATCGTCGACCGCCGCCGGTCGCATCACGACCCGGGTCGGCTCCGGTGGCGGCGCGGCGGCCCGGTGCTCGTCGACGAGTGCGGCCAGCGCGAACCGCAGCTCCCGCAGCCCCTCGGTGCTCGCAGTGGAGACGCTGTGCACGGCCAGCCCCCGCGCCGTCAGCTCCGGATACACCATGTCTGCGAGCTCCCTCGCGTCCGGCACGTCGATCTTGTTGAGAACCACGAGCCGCGGCCGCGCCGCCAGGTTCGCTCCGAGCGACGGCGTGTAGGCGGCCAGCTCGCGCTCGATCGCGTCGATGTCGGACAGTGGGTCACGGGCGGGCTCGAAGGTCGCGCAATCCACCACGTGCACCAGCACCGCGCAACGCTCGACGTGCCGGAGGAATTCGAGCCCCAACCCCTTGCCCTGGCTGGCCCCAGGGATGAGGCCGGGGACATCAGCGACCGTGAAGACGGTCTCGCCTGCGGTGACCACGCCGAGGTGGGGTACCAGCGTCGTGAACGGGTAGTCGGCGATCTCGGGACGGGCCGCCGACAGCACCGACACGAGCGAGGACTTGCCGGCCGACGGGAACCCGACCAGACCCACGTCTGCCATCGACTTCAGTTCGAGCACGACATCGTGAGCCTCGCCTGGCTCGCCGAGCAGCGCGAAACCGGGCGCCTTGCGCGCCTTCGATGCCAGCGCCGCGTTACCCAACCCGCCGCGGCCACCCGCGGCCACGACGAAGCGGGTGCCGGCGCCGGCCAGGTCGGCGAGGACCTCGCCATCGGTGCCGAGCACGACGGTGCCGTCCGGTACCCGCAGTTCGAGGTCGTCGCCGGTAGCGCCGTTGCGGTGCCCACCCTGGCCCTGGCGGCCACCGGCGGCCCGGGCGTGCGGCCGGTAGTGGAAGTCGAGCAGGGTATGCACCCCCGGGTCGACGACGAGCACAACACTGCCGCCGCGGCCACCGTTTCCCCCATCGGGGCCGCCGAGCGGCTTGAACTTCTCCCGGTGCACCGACATGCAGCCGTTCCCGCCGTCACCTGCGGAGACGTGCAGCACCACGCGGTCCACGAAGCGCGACACGTCGCCTCCTATCGGTCGGTGAAACGAAACGAGGGGCGGGCCGGTCGTCACCGGTCCCGCCCCTCGTCGGGGTTTCGTCGTGCTCGGGCCGGTTCAGGCCTCGGCCGGCACGATGTTGACGGTCTTGCGGCCGCGCTTGGTGCCGAATGCCACCGCGCCCGCCTCGAGGGCGAACAGCGTATCGTCACCACCACGGCCGACGTTGACGCCCGGGTGGAACTTGGTCCCGCGCTGCCGGACGAGGATCTCGCCGGCGCTGACGGCCTGGCCGCCGAAGCGCTTCACACCGAGCCGCTGGGCATTGGAGTCGCGGCCGTTCCGGGAGCTCGACGCGCCCTTCTTGTGTGCCATGGCTTTCCTCGGTCCTCCTGTGACTGCGGATCAGCGGCGTCAGTGCCGATGCTTCGACCCTGCAAGCAGGTCTCAGTGCCGATTGCTGATGTCGGTGACCTCGACGCGCGTCAGCCGCTGCCGGTGACCCTGCCGCTTCTGGTAGCCGGTCTTGTTCTTGAACTTGTGAATGCGGATCTTGGGGCCCTTGGTCTGCTCGACGACCTTGCCGGTCACCGCGACCGAGCCGAGCGTGGCGGCGTCAGCCGTGACGTCGGTACCGTCGACGACGAGCACTGCTGGGAGGCGGATCTCGGTGCCGGGATCGCCTTCGAGCTTCTCCACCTCGACGACGTCTCCGACAGTTACCTTGTACTGCTTGCCGCCGGTTTTCACGATCGCATACATCGGGCGGGGTTCTCCTGGTGCTCGAAGATGATCAGGGCGGGGGCTGCGTGCCCGCGAGTGCCGCACAGACCGCAGCCCGCCGACCGGCGGGCCGTAACCGAGGATACGACCCGCCGACCGGTGGGGGCAAACCAGGGGTCGGTATCCGAGGGGTCGGCGTCCCTGCAGGGCTCAACCCGCTTGCGGCACCGTCGAGGAGTCCCGGCCACCCGCGGCATCGCCGTCCTGGTTCTCCGCTGCCGGGGGACCGGCGGGACGGGAGGCCGCCCGACGACGGCGAGTGCGACGCGCCGGAGGTTGGGCTTGCTCGGCTGCCGGTTCCTGTTGCGGTGCCGGCTCCGGTGCCGGCTCCGGGGAACGGCCTCCGGAGCGCTCCTGGTCAGCCGACTGCGAAGGCTTCGAGGAGCTCTGATCGTCGCCGACGGATGCGGGCTCGGGAGCAGTGCCGGACCCGCGGCCACGCGAACGGGATCGCCTGGCCGACGGGGCCGAGGTGGCGCTACTGCCCTCGCCATTGCCGCGGCTCGCTTCCACCAACTCACTGGACACGTGCACGCCGCGGCCCTTGCAGTGCTCGCACTGCGTCGAGAACGCCTCCAGCAGTCCGGTACCGACCCGCTTGCGGGTCATCTGCACCAGTCCCAGCGAGGTGACCTCGGCCACCTGGTGACGGGTCCGGTCACGACCGAGGCATTCGGTGAGCCGCCGCAGCACGAGGTCGCGGTTCGACTCGAGCACCATGTCGATGAAATCGATCACGATGATGCCGCCGATGTCGCGCAGCCGGAGCTGGCGGATGACCTCCTCGGCGGCCTCGAGGTTGTTCCGGGTCACCGTCTCCTCCAGGTTACCCCCGGAGCCGGTGTACTTACCGGTGTTGACGTCGATGACCGTCATCGCCTCAGTGCGATCGAGGATCAGGTATCCGCCCGAGGGCAACCACACCTTGCGGTCCAGCGCCTTGGTGATCTGCTCGTCGATACGGAACTCGGCGAACGCGTCCCCGTTCGGCGGCTGCCTGCGGACCCGGGACATCAGTTCGGGCGCGACATGCGAGACGTAGCCCTCGACGGTCGTCCACGCTTGGTCACCCTGTACCACGAGCTCGCCGAAGTCTTCGGTGAACAAGTCCCGCACGACCTTGACCAGCAGATCGGGCTCCTCATAGAGCAGTTCCGGCGCCGAGTTCTTACTGCCCGAGTTCTTGCCAGTCGAGTTCTTGCCCTCAGCCAGGCTCGCGCCGGAGATTTCGCCCTTGCTCTGGATGACCTCCCATTGCGCCTGCAGCCGCCGCACATCGCGGGCGAGTTCGTCCTCGCTGATCCCCTCCGACGCCGTCCGGATAATCACGCCCGCGTCCTCCGGCACGATCCGCTTGAGGGTGTCCTTGAGCCGCTTGCGCTCGTTATCGGGCAGCTTGCGGCTGATACCGGTGGCCCGCCCGCCCGGCACGTAGACCAGGAACCGTCCCGGCAGGCTGATCTGCGTGGTCAGCCGGGCCCCCTTGTGCCCGGCGGGGTCCTTCGTGACCTGCACCAGGACGCTGTCACCGCTGGACAGCGCCTGCTCGATGCGCCGGGACTTGCCTTCGAGGCCGGCGGCGTCCCAGTCCACCTCGCCGGCGTAGAGCACCGCGTTGCGTCCGCGTCCGATGTCCACGAACGCGGCCTCCATCGAGGGCAGCACGTTCTGCACCCGCCCGAGGTAGACGTTGCCCACCATCGACCCGGATCCTGTCGATGTGACGAAGTGCTCCACGAGCACCCCGTCCTCCAGCACGCCGATCTGCGTGCGGTCGCCGTGCTCACGCACAACCATGGTGCGTTCCACGGACTCGCGGCGGGTCAGGAACTCCGACTCCGACAGGATCGGCGCACGCCGGCGACCGGCCTCCCGCCCGTCTCGCCGTCGCTGCCGCTTGGCCTCCAGCCGGGTGGAGCCGCGGACTGCCGTGACCTCGTCCTCGGCCGAACGCTCCTGGGTCTCGCGGACGTGCACCACAGTGTTCGGCGGGTCGTCCTCACGCGGGTCGTCCTCGTCGACGCCGGTCTTGCGGCGCCGACGCCTGCGCCGCCGTTTGGCAGCGCCTTCGTCCCCGTCGCCGCCCTCGGAGCCACTGTCGGGTGCGGTGTCCGTGTCGTCGGACTGTTTCCCGTCAGAAGGCGAACCGGCCCCGGCGGGCTCACCGCCCTTGCCGCTCGACCCAGCACGGTCGCCGTCGGACTGCTGGTCCTCGGACGTCTCTTCGGCGGCCTCGCCGCCCTTGCCCCGGCCGCGGCCGCGGCGGCCGCGGCGACGGCGACGGCGAGCGGCGTCGGTCTCGACGTCGTCGGCTTCCGCGTCGTCGGTCTCGGCGTCGTCGGTTTCGGCGGCATCATCCTGGCTGCGCTCGCCCGTGGCGTCGTCCGCACCACCGTCGGCCTTGCCGCCCTCGGCCTTGCCGCCGGCCCTCGGCTCCGGCGCTCGGAAGACCGGTGCGGGGGGGGTGAACGCCGGCGCCAGCGGTACGGCAGGGGCTCCCGGGTCCTCGACCTCGCCGGACCCGGCCACGTCGCGCCCCTCATCACGCTGCGGCTGCTGCTCGCCGCGGGGCTCGGGCAGCAGCATCTGGACGGCGCGCACCGCCGTCTCACGGTCGATGCTCGAGTGCGCGCTCCGGGCTGCGACGCCCAGATCGCTCAGTGTCGACAGGACCTCCTTGCTGCTCACCGAGAGCAGCTTGGCCAGCGCGTGCACCCGCAGCTTCGTCGGCAGTCCCGCCGCGATATCGGCGCCGTTGGGTACATCAGTGCCCCCGCCGGCGCCGCCGGCGGGTAAGTCCATGCTCGTCATGTAGCTCCTCCGGCCCCCGGGCGCGTCCCGTGGGACGCGGCCGCTCAGGGGCCTTGACGTCTTTCGCCGCCGATTCCGGCAGCGTCAATCCTTGCCAATCCTGTCGACCGGTCGGTCACCCGGGTCCCGGGTGATCAGCCGGCGTGGCCCGCGACGCCGGCCCGACCCGACCGCTGCACATCGCCACCGGACCGGGCCGACACGGGCCGATCGACGACTGGTCCGCTCCAGAACGGGTCGACGAGACCCCCGTCGTCATCGAGCCGTCCCTGCGCCATCCGGGTCGCCGTAGCGGGCACCTGCGGCCGGAGTCCGGCGACGACGTCGAGCGCGCTCAGGACGTCGTCGGGTCGAACCGCAGGGCTGGCCTGCTGCACGACCGCAGTAAGTATCCCACACTCGGTGACGCCAGCGGTCACCGCCGACACGCCCGGCTGACTGGATGCCTCCAGCGAGACCAGCGGGCCCGCGCGTCGACCGACCGCTTGCCGTTCCTCGTCATCCGTTCGACCTGCACCTCGGGTGTCGCGAGCAGCGCGCGTACCGCGTCCCGCAGCTGCGCAACGGGCACCCCGGGCAGCTCGATGCGCCACCGGCTGGCCTCCATCCGGTCGGCCAGCGAGCCCGGACCGGCGACCACCGCGTCGAGCACTACCAGCTCGTCGGGCAGCGCGGCGTCGAGCTCGGCACGGACAAGCTCCAGCTCTATCACCCGGACGAGTTGGATCTCGACGTACTCGGCCTCGCTGGCCGCGCCCGTGGGCGCAGCCCCCACCCAGGAGATCTTGGGGTGCGGGCTGAAGCCTTGCGGGTAGGCCATCGGCAGCCCGGCTCGCCGTACGCCGCGCTCGACTGCCCTGGCGACGTCGCGATGGGAGGTGAAGCGCAGCCTTCCCCGTTTCCCATAGCGCAGCCACAGGGTGCTCACTGCAGCTGCGGACGGGTTGGGACGGTGCTGCGTGGCGGCGTGCTGGTCCAGCATCGCTCCCGAGTTCGACGGTCAGTCTCGCTCTCCGACGCTACCCCGGTTGTTCCGCGGGCGAAGCCTCACTACGGTCACGGCGACCGGTTTCGTGGGCGCTTTTCGGCGTCCCGGCTCAGCGAAGAGGACCGAGTGGAGGTCCGCGTGACCTTGCGTCCCCGGCTGCGGACCCGCGTGGCGATGTGCGCGGTGCTCGTCACGACGGGGACGCTGTCCGGTGTGCCCGCCGGCGCCGCTCCGGTGATGTGGGTCCCGCCGGTCTCGCCACCGGTCCAGGACAGCTGCCCGGCGACCGGCCCGGCGCTGCGCTACGTGGTGCTCTTCGAGCCCGGTACCGCCGCATCGACGGCCACCGATGAGGTCACCGCTGCCTGCGGCTCGGTCACCGCCTACTATCGGGAGATCGCGGTCGGCGTGGTCACCAGTCCCGCCCCCGTGCTGCTCGAGCGGCTCGGACGCGACCGCATCTACAGCGCGGCGGCCGAAGCGGGGCCGGTCGACGCCGAGACGGGGGTCGCCGCGCCGGACACGTCGGCTTCCCGTGACGTCGACACCGCCGACCGGTCGGCCGAGCAGTGGGACATGGCGATGACCGGAGCTGCTCGGGCCAACGCCGTCGAGCCCGGCAGCCGGGACGTCACCGTCGGCGTCCTGGACTCCGGCATCGACCCCGCGCACCCCGACCTGGTGCACGCGCTGGACCGGAGCCGCTCGGCCGGCTGCCTCAACGGTGCGCCCGATCGCTCTCCGCAGGCCTGGATGCCCACAGCGTCGACGCACGGCACCCATGTCGCGGGCACGATCGCCGCCGCCGACGACGGCCGCGGTATCACGGGAGTGGCGCCCGGCGTGCGGCTCGCATCGGTGAAGGTGGTCGACGACGAGGGTTTCATCTATCCCGAGAACGCGGTGTGCGGCTTCATGTGGGCCGCCCGGCAAGGCATCGATATCACCAACAACAGCTACTTCGTGGATCCGTGGCTGCTCACCTGCGCCGACCAACCCGGGCAGCAAGTGGCCCACGAGGCGGTCCGGCGGGCTGTCGCGCACGCCACCGGCAGCGCGGTGCTGTCGGTGGCCGCGACCGGCAACGCGGGACTCAACCTGGCCGATCCGGTGACGGACCGGCGCAGCCCCGACAACGTCGCCCGACCCGCGGCACGCGCGGTGGACGACGAGTGCGATGTGCTGCCCGCCGAGCTACCGGGGGTGACGACGGTGTCGGCCGTCGGAGCGAAGGGCGTGCGGGCGGGTTACAGCTCCTACGGGGCCGACGTGGTCGACGTCGCGGGTCCGGGTGGTGACAGGTCACAACCGACGGGGGCATCGTCCAGCGGTTGTGTGCTCTCCACGATCCCGGGCGGGTACGGCTACGCCTGCGGGACGTCGATGGCCTCGCCACATGCCGCGGGCGTGGCCGCGCTGCTGGCGTCCCGGCACCCTGGCAGCGGTCCGGCCGAACTCGCCGAGCTGCTCGCCTCCCAGGCCGATCCGCTCGCGTGCCCGGCGGCCGGCGGCTCGACGCCGGACGCCGGGTGCGACGGCGACGCGGCCGACAGCTTCTACGGCCAAGGCCTGGTCGACGCGATGGCGGCCGTCACCCGCTGAACGCGGGATTGTGCACCGGCGTGCCCTGCCCGACCGGATCGATCGGGAGCAGCTGCCGCCCGCTCGGGCCGACCTGGATGTCGGTCCCCATCGACGGGCACACCCCGCAGTCGAAGCACGGCACCCAGCGGCAGTCGTCCTGCTCACGGCCGTCCAGCGCGTCCGCCCAGTCATCCCAGAGCCACTGCTTGTCCAGCCCGGAGTCGAGGTGGTCCCAAGGCAGCACCTCGGGGTGCTCCCGCTCCCGGGTCGTGAACCACTCGAGCGAGACCCCGAGCGGCTCCAGTTCGGCGGCGCAGGCATCGACCCAGCGGTCATAGCAGAAGTGCTCGCTCCAGCCGTCGAACCGGCCGCCTGCCCGCCAGACCCGCTCGATCACCCGGCCGACCCGGCGATCACCGCGGGACAGCAGCCCTTCGATCAGCGAGGGCTTGCCGTCGTGGTAGCGCATCCCGACATTGCGACCGATCCTGCGATCGGAGTGCACCTCGGCGCGCAGCTTGCGCAGCCGCTCGTCGACCACATCGGGATGCTCCTGCGCCGCCCACTGGAACGGGGTGTGCAGCTTGGGCACGAAGGCGCCGATCGAGATCGTGGCGCGGATGTCCTTGCGACCCGACGCCTCCCGGCCGGCCCGGATCACATCATGGGACATGTGGGCGATCTGCAGCACGTCGTCGTCGGTCTCGGTGGGATGAGGTCCTCCTCCGACACCATCTTGTTGATCACTCGCCGGAGCCGCTCCGACGCGCCCTCCGGGGCGAACGTCAGCCCCGATCGGCGCCCGCTGCGGGACAGCTCGTTAGCGAGGTCGACGTTGAACGCATCGACGCGGGTCGAGGGTAGTGACAGGCTCGTGCCGCTGCCCTCGTAACGGTCGGCGAGCCCCTTGGTCAGATCGCCGATCTCGGAATGGTCAGCGCTCGACAGGCTCAGCAACCCCACCTCGCTGAAGCCGCTCGCCTCCAGCCCGCGCTGCACCATGTCGCCGATCCCCTCGGGGGACCGCTCGCGGACCGGCCGGGTGATCATCCCGGCCTGGCAGAACCGACAACCACGGGTGCAGCCACGGAAGATCTCGACGCTCATCCGCTCGTGCACGCTCTCGGCCAGCGGCACCAGCGGCTGCTTGGGGTAGGGCCAGTCGTCGAGGTCGGTCGTGGTGCGCTTGAACACCCGCTCCGGCGCCCGCTCGGTGTTCGGCACGACCCGCTCGATCCGCCCGTCGGACAGGTAGTCGACGTCGTAGAACCTCGGGACGTAGACGCCGCCGGTCTCCGCGAGCCGCCCGAGCAGCTCGTCACGCCCGCCCGGGCAGCCCGACCTCGTACGCGTCGGGGTACATCAGCACCCAGCGCACCGCCGCGTCGTCCCAGTCCTTGACGGTGGCGTTGAGTTCGCCGCCGACGTACTGCACGGGCTTGGACACCTGCGGCAGCGACGGTTCCAGCCGCGGGAACACCGACTCGACGGGCATGGGCCCCAGGCTAGCGGCCCACCCGCAGCTCAACTCGTCGCGGCGGCACTTCGTCGGCACCTCCTCACAGGTCAGGGAACCAGAGCTTGATCTCCCGTTCGGCCGACTCGGGCGAGTCCGAGCCGTGCACCAGGTTCGACTGGGTCTCGAGCGCGTAGTCACCGCGGATGGATCCGGGGACGGCCTTGTCGACCGGATCGGTACCGCCGGCGATCTGGCGGAACGCGGCCACCGCCCGCGGTCCCTCGACCACCGCGGCGACCACCGGGGCCGACGTGATGAACTCGAGCAGCGAGCCGAAGAACGGCTTCTCGGTGTGCTCGGAGTAGTGCTCCTCGGCCAGCTCGCGACCGACGGCGCGCAGCTCCAGCGCGACGAGCGTCAGCCCCTTGCGCTCGATCCGGGAGATCACCTCGCCGACCAGGCCGCGACCGACGCCGTCGGGCTTGACCAGGACCAGGGTGCGCTCACTCACTGTTGCTCGTTCTCCTCACGAAGGGTGCGACGGCGGAAAGCCTATCGAGGTGCGACGCACCACTCACTGCGGGGCGATGATCTCGAGCTTGGGGAAGTAGCTGCGGTAGCGGCTCGCGTCACGGGTGAGCAGCCGTAGGCCGAGTACGGCGGCGTGCGCCCCGATCAGGAAGTCGGGCAGTGTCCTGGTTCGGGCACCACCTCGCCGCCGGTACTCGACATGACACCGTCCCGCAAGGAACGCCGCCGGCCAGGGCAACTCCGACCGCACCAGCACCGCCGCGTCCAGCGCCGTGTCGACCTGTTCCGCAGTCTCGTAGCTGGCGGCCACCTCCGCGTAGACCACCGGGTTGATCACCACCGGGCCCTCGTCCACGGCACGCGCCAGCGCACGCTCCGACCAGACCGACCAGACCGGGTCCGCACGGACCACGTCGAGCACGACGTTCGAATCCACCAGCGTCGCGATCTCAGCCGTCGTCACGCAGCAGCGCCATCAGCTCGTCGGTGCTCATGTCGAGATGGGCTGTGGCGCTACCACGCAACCGATCGACCAGCCGCTGGCCACGGCTGGGCGCACCGGGCGCGGCGATGATCCGTGCGCCGTCGTCGTCGACCCGGATCTCGACCTCGTCGCCAGGGTGCAACCCGAGCTCGCGCCGCACCTGCTGCGGGATGGTGATCTGTCCCTTGCTGGTGATCCTCACCCGGTAAGAGTATTACCGTTCTTACCGGCGTGTCGAGACAGCGCCGGCTGTCAGTCCCACTGCTGGACGGGCAGGCTGCCCTCGGCCATCCGCCGCGCGACGATCCGCCGCAGGTAGAGCAGGTAGGCCCACACCAAGCAGAACAGCACCCCCGCGACGCCGAGCGCGTAGTGCGCGAAGCCGCCGAGCACCATCGCGATCTGCAGCGCCAGCCCCAGCCCGAGCCCCCAGCGACGGCGTTGTACCGCGGCGGCGACGACCATCGCCACCGCGAGACCGCCCGTGTACCAGGCGCCGACCGCGCCGGTGTCCCCGAAGCGCCCCACGACGAGCAGCGCCAGCGCGACGACGATCGCTTCCATCGCGAGCGTGCCCGCGAACACCCCGCGCAGACCTTTGAAGGGATCGGGTGCCCCCGCCGGCAGCGTCACGCGGGGTCCCGGCCGAACAACGTCCGGGCCTCCCCGGCCGTCACCACCGAACCGGTGATCAGCACGCCGCCGCCGGACATCGGCTCGTCGCCGGTCGCGACCTCCTCGGCGGCCGCCACCGCGACCTCGACCGCGTCGTCGAGTCGCGGCTCGGCCCGCAACCGCTCCTCGCCGAAGATCTGCCGGGCGTGGCCGGCCAGCTCGTCGAGGTCCATCGCTCGCAGCGAGGAGTTCCGGGTCACCACGATCTCGTCGGCGACGGGTTCGAGCTCGGCCAGGATGCCGCGCACGTCCTTGTCCCGCATCGCCGACAGCACGACCACGACCCGCCGGAAGGTGAACTCCTCGCGCAGCGCAGTCGCCAGCGCCCGCGCGCCGTGCGGGTTGTGGGCAGCGTCGAGGAATACGCTCGGCGCAGTGCGGACCCGCTCGAGCCGGCCCGGCGCGGTCACGCCGGCGAAGGCCTCCCGCACCGCCTCAACGTCGAGCCGGTGGTCCGGGCCCGCTCCGAAGAACGCCTCCGCTCCGGCGAGTGCGGCTGCCGCGTTGCGCGCCTGATGCGAGCCGTGCAGCGGCAGGAAGACATCCTCGTAGACGCCGCCGAGCCCCTGCAGCCGCAGCTGCTGCCCGCCGACGGCGATGTCACGGTCGAGCACGCCGAACTCCATGCCCTCGCGGGCCACGGTGGCGTCGACCTCCAGGCAGCGTTCGGCGATCGCCCGCGCCACCTCGGGCTGCTGCTCGGCCAGCACCGCCACCGACCCGGGCTTGATGATCCCGGCCTTCTCCGACGCGATCGTGGCGACGTCGGAACCGAGGTGCTCGATATGGTCGACACTGACCGGACCGACCAGCGCCACCTGCGCGTCCGCGATGTTGGTGGCGTCCCACCGACCGCCGAGTCCCACCTCGAGCACGGCGGCTTCGACGGGTGCGTCGGCGAAGGCGGCGAAGGCCATCCCGGTGAGCACCTCGAACTTGCTCATCGCCACGTCCGCGCCGTCGTCGACGAGGGACACATACGGGGCGATCTCGGTGTAGGCGTCCACATAGGACGCCGGGCTGATGGGGCCGGAGTCGATGCTGATGCGCTCGGTGACGCGCTGCAGGTGCGGGCTGGTGTAGCGGCCCACCCGCAGCCCGATCCGGGTCAGCAGCGCGTCGAGCATCCGCGCCGTGGAGGTCTTGCCGTTGGTGCCGGAGATACCCAGCACCGGGTAGGTGGCCTGCGGCGAACCGAGCAGGTCGACCAGCGCGGCGATCCGGACCAGCGAGGGCTCGATCACCGTCTCCGGTTGGCGCTTGTCCAGCTCTGCCTCGACGGCCTGCAGCTGCGCGATCTCCTCGGCGTCCGCTGCCACGGTCATGCCTCCCGCACGTTGGGGAGAAGGCAACCGCGGCGCGAGAGCCGGCTCGTCTCGGTCACGCTCTGATGGTAGGGGCACGCGGCAGCCGGGTGTCCCTTGGTCCGACCGTCGCAGCTCCCACCAGCCGGTGAACGGAAGAACCGCGGCAAATATGATGGTTGACATGACCTCGACCGCTGACGGTGTCCACCTGCCCGACCGCGTCTCTGTCGACGGGCTGGAGGACAAGTGGGTACCCGTATGGGAGCGGGACGGGGTCTACCAGTTCGATCGGACGAAGCACCGCGAGCAGATCTATTCGATCGACACCCCACCCCCGACAGTGAGCGGCTCGCTGCATGTCGGGCACGTGTTCTCTTACACCCACACCGACACGCTCGCCCGGTACCAGCGCATGCGCGGCCGCGAGGTCTTCTACCCGAT
>WHTH01000100.1 GCA_009377865.1 Pseudonocardiaceae bacterium
CCTCAAAGGCCAACTCGGCCTCGAACACCACGGTGGACGCACACCCACCGGAGTCTTCACCCGCATCGCCCAGCGACTCCTCGCCCTCACCTCCGGCATCTGGACCAACTGGACCACCGGCGTCACCAGCAAACGATCACGTTTAGGGGATGCAATGCCCTGACCTGGGGTGGAGCCTAGCGAGCGGCCTGTGGGGGCGCACTGGGGGCGCATGACGTGGGCTCGGTGAGCAGGTCTTCGATGGCGGCCCAGCCGCGGACGACGCGTTCGCCGTCGGCGGTGTCGGTTTGGGGCACGAAGTGGGCGTAGGTGCGCCAGGTGACGATCGGGCTGGAGTGCCCGAGTTGGCGTTGGACTTCGTTGATGGGGATGCCGTGGGACAGCAGGGTGGAGGCGAACGTGTGTCGTAGCCCGTGGCACCCGTATGCCTTCTCATGCGGCAGCCCGACGCCGGCCGTTGCGGCCTTGGACCGGGTGGCTGGTCGCCCGGCCACAGCGGGCCACCACTCCAGTTTCATGAATGTGTTCGCGGCGATGTGCCGGCCGTGGGCGTTGGTGACGATTAGCTCGACGGCTGTCGGCTTGGCGTCGGGGTCTTCCCAGGGCAGGGCGACGGTTTTCGCCGGGTGGGTGGCGAGGTAGGCGGCGAGCCGGTCCCGGACTCCTGGTCGGAGGCGGACTGTCCGGGTGTGTCCACCCTTGGGGAGTGCGAAGTAGTGCATGCCGGTCTCGTCGTCGCGTTTGACCTGCCGACGGACGTGCACGCTGCCGCGGAGGAAGTCGACATCGTCCTTGGCCAGTGCGAGCGCTTCGCCGATGCGTAGTCCGAGCCCGGCCATGAGGTCGGCTAGGATCGCGTATCGCGGGGACAGTTCGGCGCGGACGGCACGGACCTGCTCCCCGGTCCAGGCGACCGCTTCGGCGGTGGTCATCTTCGGCGGGACCACGCTGCTCTTGCGCGCCGGGTTGCTGCCGAGGATGTCGTCGTCAACGGCGGCGTCGAGGACCGCCCGGAGGTAGTCGCAGACGGCGCGCCTGCTGCTCTGCGCGCCGGGCAGTCCAGCGAGCCAGGCGCTGACCATCGACGGGCGGATCCTGCGCAGCTGGACATCACCGAACGTCGGGTACACGTGGGTTTCGAGGCGACGCTTCATCAGGTTGCGGCTGGCCCGGTCCAGCCGCCGGCTGGCTAGCCACCGCTGCGCGTAGGGGCGGAAGAGTTCCTTGCCGGCGTGGGGGTCGCGGTAGACGCCTTGGTGTGCTTCGGCGCGGATCTGGGTGTCGAGCGCGTCGGCGTGGGTCTTCTTGTCGAAGCTTGCCTTCTGCTGGACGCCGGTGGCGTCGCGCCACCGCACCAGCCACCGCTTCCCGACACCGTGCCGGTCGCTGGGGTACTTACCGTGCTCTGCACACGTGGTCTCTGCGGGCTTGGTGGGGCGGGTCTTGTGCCAACGGTCGTTGACGGTCATGGTGATCACCCCTTCCCCGGCGTGGTCCGCTGCGTCGTCGTTGCTTGGTCGGCGTGCGGGTTGTCCCGATGGCGGTCGCGCGCCCACCGGGTTGCGTCGCGTTTGACGGTTTGGGTGATCTTCTGGACCGCGGTGGCCAGGTCGTAGGCGCTGGTGTCGTAGTCGCGGAGAATCGTCCGCAGGCTCTGGATGGTCTGCGGGTGCAGTCGTCGTGGCGGCCAGGTCTCGTCCGAGGACGGCAGGGGTGGCAGAGTGTTGGGCATGGCATGCCCCTTCCTGAGTAAGGGTGTGTGCTTAGGCCCCGGCTCGGTGCTCTCAACACCGGCCGGGGCCGCTTGTCAGAGGATGTTGGTCGGGCCGGCCAGAAGCCGGGCTTTGAGAGGCGTGCCGCGGGCTCTGGTCGTGTCGGTGCTCACTTGGTGCGCCTCCTGCTCTTCGGGCTGGTCTTCCTGCCCAGCCCTGACTTGGTCGCCGCCGTGGCCGTGGCGGCTGGTACGTGGGTGAATCGGCGGGGGCGGTCGCTGGTCTGGGTGACCGTGCCGTCGATGGCCAGGCGGTGCAGGGCGTTGGTGATGGCACCGGCGCTGCGTCCGAGCGTGCGCGCGACCTGTCCGGGGGTGTAGGACTGGCCGTGGCGTTGCGGCGCGGCGAGGTAGGCGGCTACCGCGGCACGGAGTTCTCCCGGACGCAACCGCGACTGTTCGGCGGCCACGTCGGTGTGTTCCGTGGGTGTGGCGAGCGCCCAGGTGCTCGGTGGACGGGATCCGGACGTGATGCCGTCGGCATCGGTTACGCGGGTTGCGTGGCCGGAGTCGGCCCACCGGCTGAGCGTCTTGGTTGCAGTGGACCGCCCGATACCGGCGATCTCGGCGAGGCGCTTGGTCGTGTTACCTGGGTGGTGCTCAAGTGTTTTCCAGAGCCGGAATTCGGTATCGGTGACCGCCGGTGGTGCTGGTTTTGCGGTGTTCTTTGGTGCGCGTTTATTGGCGCGTTTCGTGTTCTGTGTCATGGCTCCATGGACGCTCGGTTCATTCACCGAGTCAAGTGCGGCGTGGAGGTCTTCGAACAGAACGTCCTGTGGTATCTCGTCGACATCGGTGGGTGGCAGCGCGGCCCTTGAGCTTCACTGGCGTCGTCGGTGGGCTCTCCGCGGGCGTTCTGTCGGGCTTCCCGCCAGTGCGTCGGACAGTGCTTATCCGTTGTCGATCTCGTGCTGCTGGAGCCAGGCTTCGACGTCTGCGGGACGGAACCGGATATGGCGGCCGATCCGGCAGTACTTCGGACCAACGCCGCGGTAGTTCCAGTCGTAGATCGTCTTGACCGAAATCGGCGGGCCGAGGAACTCGGCCAGCTGACGCGGAGTCCACAACCCCCGGCCGTCGGAGTGGCCCCGCGGGTTCATGCGGTGTTCCCGGCGGGTGCCTGCTGCATCGCATGCAATACCCGGGCGTTGGCAATCTCGGCGTAGTGGTCGGTGACCTCGATGCCGAGGAACGACCGTCCGGCGTGGACCGCGGCGACGCCAGTCGTGCCCGACCCGGTGAACGGGTCGAGGATGGTCCCGCCGGGCGGGCAGATCTCGACCAGCTCGGCCATCACGTTGACGGGCTTCTCGGTGACGTGGCGACGACCGGCCCGGGGTTGGGAGCCGGTGAGCAGGCCGGGCAGGTAGACCGGCTGGTCACGGTCAGCCAGTGGCCCGGAGGATCCCCAGAGCACGTACTCGCACTCGCGGCGGAACCCGTTGCGCAGGGGACGGTTGAGGGGTTTTCGCCAGACGATGATGCCGCGCCAGGTCCACCCGGCGGCTTGTAGCGCGTCGGAGGTGGCCGGGAGCTGCCGCCAGTCGCTGAACACCAGACACGACCCGCCGGGGACGCAGGCGCGGAGGCATTCGGCGAGGACGAGGGCCAGCCAGTAGCTGTAGGAGCGTTGGTCGCGGTTGTCGCCGGCGAAGTCGGCGAGGGTGTGGCGGGCGCTGCCGCTGACGTACTTGCCGCGGGTGGACTGGCGGGCGCGTTCGGTCGGTGTTCGGCCGCCGGAGTTGTACGGCGGGTCGGTGAGCACGCAGTCGACCGATTCCGGGGTGAGGGTGGGTAGAGCCGTGAGGGCGTCTGCGTGGAGGACTTCGGCGTGCGGGTGCGTGGTGGGCATGGGTCATCTCCGCGAGCAGCAGCTGGGCAACGAGAACAAGTGACGGCGGCGCACCACCCAGCCGGTGGGCCGGTGATGTGCCGCTACTTGGTAAGTCCGGCGAAACGGGGGTTTGCTTTCGCGAGTGTCAGATTTCGGTTTGGTCTCGTTCCGCGGCGTCTGGGTGGACGGGGCGACTCGGGACTCCGCGTTCGCACGCCCGGTTTGGCGATGTGGTGTGGCACGTGGTGCACGAGCTCTGACACAGGCGTCGAACAGGCGGCCGAAAGGACTGGACACGGGCCGCGTTTGCGCTGGTCACGGCCGGGATGACATGCGACATCACGCTGACACATCCGTCACCGAGCGGGCCGAGAATTTTCTTCGGGACGAGTTGTCATCACCGCGGGGAAGCTCGGCGCCCGAGTGCATGTGTCAGAGGTGACATGCCCCCGGCGACGCGTCGTCAGCGGGCGTGACCGGCGCTCTGACAGGCACGCCGACGCAGTCGGAGCTGCCCTACGTCACGAGCCTCGGCGCTATGACGGTGCAGGTCGCAAGCCCGGGCAAGGACTGCCGGTCGGTTGGGCAGTCGATCAGGACACGGCCGGTCGACGTGGCTCGGGCCGGTGCCAGGTCGTGCCCGTCCGCATCGACAGGCCGGGCATCGACGGCCCGGGTGTCGGAACTGACAGTCGGGCCGGGTCGGCTGTCAGAGAGGCGAGTGTCGGAGATCTGTCGGAGCGCCATGCGCTCATGAGCGTCGTGCCTGTTGCCGATGTGAAGGGCGAGCTCATGACCGCACGGAGAAAGCGTTCCCGGTCCTCGTTGAACACCGCGGAGACCGCGTTCGTCGCGCTGTGTCGTGGACCGGCACCGCTGGCCGTTCAGGGCGCGGAGATCAGTGACCGGTTGCCGCAGCGGCCGATCCCACTGCTGGAGCTCCGGCGACGGCTGCTGGATCGGTCGCTGAGCTGGCAGGTCCGCGATGCGGTGTGGCGGGAGTTGGTCCAGCGGGCGCGGTTGTGTGATCCGGCGTGGACGGTCGCGGCGGTCGGGGTGGCGTGGCCGGGGCTGCGGCGGGCCGCGGATCGGGTCGCTCGTGGCTATGACGGTGATGCCGCGGACGTCGATGGGGAGGTGTTGGCCGGGTTCCTGGGTGCGTTGCCGACGATCGATACGACGCGGCGGCGCATCGTTCGTCGGCTGTGCTGGTCCGCCTACCGGGCTGGTGCGCGGTTCCGGGACGCCAGCGTTGACTACACCGACGGCGTACGGGTGGCGACGACGATGCCGGCCTCGCGTCCGTGGGGACATCCGGAGCTGGTGATCGAGCGCGCGGTGGCCGAGCAGGTCATCACCTCCAGCGAGGCGCAGCTGATCGCCAGTACCCGGCTCGATGAGGTGCCGGTGGAGACGGTTGCTCGGAAGCTTCATATCTCGCATGGCGCGCTGATGCTGCGGCGATTCCGGGCAGAGCATCGCCTCGCCCAGGCAATTCTCGCCGGGAAACTCCACACGTCTGTCTTTCCCTATGACACATGAGCAGGCGACTACGCATTGACGCATTTCCTGCCGTGAATACAGAAGGGGTGAATTCCAGTGAGACGGGCGTTCATATTCGGAACAACCGTGCTCGTCGGTGCCGTCGTCGTGGTGTTCTTGGATGCCACGCCGGCTCATGCCGCAGGTGAACTGATGTCCGCGGCGCCCGCCTCGTTGAACGCGGTTATCAACAACATCCGCAACTGGCTAGTCGGGTTGCTGGTGGCTCTGGCGACGTTGCTGCTGACCGTCGGCGGGATCCGGTACCTGCTCGCCGGCAGTGACGCAGCAGAGGTGTCGAAGGCGAAGGACACGTTGAAGTACGCCGCGCTCGGATACGGGGTCGCGGCGTTGGCGCCGCTGTTGACGTCGATCCTGAAGCAGATTGTCGGGGCCTGACCATGCCCAGGCGTCGGCAGTTGTGTTGGCCGCAGTTGCAGTGGCCGCGGAGTCGGTCGGCGCGTGTCTGGTTGGTGGCGCGTGTCGCGGGCGTGGCGGTACTCGTGGCGTTGGCGGTGGGCAGCATCGTGACGACCGCGTTCGCGGACCCGCAGCCGTCACCGACACCGCAACCGCCACCGGCCTCCTCACCGTCGTCTTCACCATCACCATCACCGTCGTTGTCGGCGAGTCCGTTGCCGTCGCAGCCGACCGCGCATCCGAGCCGTGGCCCGACGCCGGGCCGGGATTGTGGCGCGTTCGAGATGGGTTGCCAGTTGAGTCAGGCGATGACGCAGATGCTGCAGGAGTTCGTGCGGCAGGCGATCAACCCGATCTTCGACCTGCTCGGCGATTCGTTGTTGGCCACCCCGCGGCTGGACCAGACCGCGCGAGTGAGGGGCTTGTGGACGGGGTCGTTGGTGATAGCGAACACCTGTCTGGTGCTGTTGGTCGTGGTCGGCGGCCTGACGTTGATGGGTAACCCGACGGTGCAGGCCGCGTACACGGTCAAGGACATCGCGCCCCGGCTGGTCGCCGGGGTGGTGTTGGCGAACGTGAGCCTGCTGCTGGTCGGTAAGGCGATCGCCGCCGCGAACGCCCTGTCGGCGGCGCTGCTTGGCCCGGGGGTGGATCCGCAGCGGGCCACTGACACGCTCAAAGACCTGCTCGAGCTCACCGTGACGGGCAGTGTCGGCGCGTTCGTGGTGTGGGTGGTCCTCATCGCGGTGTTCCTCGCCGCGGTCCTCGGCCTGATCTACCTGCTGCGGTTGATCGTCACGGTGTTCTTGATCGCGGTCGCGCCGCTGGCGTTGATGTGTCACTGCCTGCCGCAGACTGCCGAGATCGCGCGGCTGTGGTGGCGTGGCTTCGCCGGGGTCTTGGCGATCCAGGTCGCCCAAGCGCTGGTGTTCATCACGGCGATGCGGGTCTGGTTCGACACCGACTGGTACACGCTGTGGGGCCTGCACTCCAGCAAGGGAGTCGCCGATTTGTGGATCACGCTCGGCCTGCTGTATGTGCTGGTCCGCATCCCGTCTTGGATCTCCCGGTGGATCTGGCGCGGCGGCGTCACCGGCAGCCCGATCACCCGGACCGCACAGGTCGTCGTCGCTGCCGTGGTCACCCGCCGGGTGACCGGCGCGCTCGCTGCTGCCGGCCGGGGCCACCGACGACGCGGTTAGCGAAGTGGAGTACGGCGATGACTGAGCAACGACGACGGCGTGTGCGGCTACCCGCGGACATCGAATACGAGGACCGGATACTCGCGCGGTTGACAGCGCGGCAGGTCGCGATCCTCGCTGTGGCCGGGGTGGTGTTGTGGCTGGTGTTCATGGCCACCCGGCCGGTGGTG
This sequence comes from Pseudonocardiaceae bacterium, assembly GCA_009377865.1. Lineage (GTDB taxonomy): Bacteria > Actinomycetota > Actinomycetes > Mycobacteriales > Pseudonocardiaceae > WHSY01. The sequence goes on from WHTH01000100.1 coordinate 6,940, forward strand.
CCGCTGCCGGTGTTCCTCGGCGCGGCGGCGCCGGTGGTAGGTCTCGCGGTGGCGTTGGCGTTTGGCCGCCGCGATGGCGTCACGCTGGACCGGTTGGCGTGGGCGGCGTTTCGGCAAGCAAGACAGCCGCGACGCCTGGTCACTGCCCCCGACGGCGTCACGCCGCCACCCACCTGGGCCGGCAGCGACCAGGATAAGGAAACCGCGTTGCCGTCGCCGCTGCGGTTACCCGCGCAGGCGATCGCGGCAAACGGGACGATCGATCTCGGCGGCGACGGGATGGCGTCGGTGCTGGCCTGTTCGACGGTGAGTCTCGCATTGGCCACCGACGCCGAGCAGGAAGCGCTGGTCACCGGGTTCGGGGTGTGGCTGAACACCCTCGCCGGCGGCGCGGCACAGGTGCTGGTCCGTACCGAACAGGTCAGCCTCACGCCGCTGATTGGCCGCGTGGAGGCTGCGGCGGGTGGGTTGCCGCACCTGGCGCTGGAACAGGCCGCGCGCGAACATACCGGGTTTCTGCGGCAGATGGCGGCGTCGACAGACCTGCGCACCCGGCAAGTGTTGCTGATCCTCCGCGAACCCCGCCACGCCGGAGAAGACGAGGCAAGCGTGGCCGACCGTGTCACACGCCTCGGCCAGGCGACGGTCACCGATCTCCGTGCCGCGGGGGTGACCGCGACCGTCCTGGACGGGGCCGCGGTACGGCAACTGCTCGCCGACGTCTGCGATCCCTACACCTCAACCACGTCCAAGGCGTCGACGACCGATGCCGTCGTCACGAAGAGGAGGACCGGGTGAACGCGCTGACTGCACTTCGCGACTGCCTCACCCTGCCGCGCGACCACAGCACGAGCACGGGCACCGATATCGGCCCGGATGCCGTCGAGGTCGGCACCAGCACACTCCGCGTCGGCGCCGGGTACTGCGCCTGTTTCGCGGTCACCGGATACCCCGCAGAAGTAGGGCTCGGATGGCTGGAGCCACTGCTGGCCGACCCGGGCCGCATCGATGTCGCGGTGCACGTCGACCCCATCCCGCCTGAGGTCGCTGCCGAGCGGTTGCGCCGCCAGCTCGCGCGGCTCGAGTCGACCACGCGACTCGACGCGCAGCGGGGGCGGTTGACCGACTTCACCGCCGAGGCCGCCGCCGACGACGCCAGCGACCTGGCCGCGCGACTGGCGCGCGGCGAGACCAAGTTGTTCCGCGTGGGTCTCTACATCACCGTCCACGCCCGGACCCGCCAGGAGCTCGCGAAGGAGTGCACGCGGGTACGGGCACGCGCCGCCGGACTACTGCTGGACGCGCGACCAGCGACGTTTCGCAGCTTGCAAGGGTGGACGGCGACACTGCCGCTGGCCGTCGACACCCTCGACGTGCGGCGGGTGATGGACACCGACGCGGTCGCGTCCG
>WHTH01000021.1 GCA_009377865.1 Pseudonocardiaceae bacterium
AGCCGGGCCGGATGTTCCTCGTCGACGTCGCGCAGCACCGGATCATCGAGGACGAGGAGATCAAGGCGGGGCTGGCGGCGGAGCACCCCTATCAAGAGTGGCTGGACGCCGGGCTCGTCCACCTGGCCGATCTTCCGAAGCGCACGCATGCTGACCCGTCACAGGCGAACGGAGAGAGCGAGCTGACCAGGCGGCAGCAGGTGTTCGGCTACACCGAGGAGGAGCTTCGGATCATCGTGGCACCGATGGCCCTCACCGGTGTCGAACCGATCGGGTCGATGGGGTCCGACACCCCGGTGGCAACGCTGTCGCAGCGATCGCGACTGCTGTTCGACTACTTCACCCAGCAGTTCGCCCAGGTGACCAACCCGCCCCTCGATGCCATCCGGGAGGAGCTCGTCACCTCGCTACAGGCCACCATCGGGCCGGAGCGAAACCTGGCCGAGGCGGGGCCGGAGTCGTGTCGCCGGCTCGTCCTCCCCTACCCAGTGCTCGACAACGACGAGCTCGCCACCATCGTGGGTAACGGCAACCCTTCGATGGAGACCCATGTCGTCTCCGGGCTGTACGAGGTGGACGGGGAGGCCGAAGCGCTGGAGCGGCGGCTGGAGGAGATCTGCGCGGAGGTGACGGCCGCGATCGAAGGCGGGGCCCGCATCATCTGTTGCTCGGACCGGGGTGCCGGCGAGTTGCTGGCCCCGATCCCGTCGCTGCTGCTCACCGGGGCGGTGCACCATCACCTCATCCGGGAGAAGACGCGTACCCGGGTCGGCCTGATCGTCTCGGCCGGTGACGTCCGCGAGGTGCATCACGTCTCGTTGCTCATCGGCTACGGCGCGTCGGCGGTCAACCCCTACCTCGCCCTGGAAAGCGTCCAAGATCTCGCCCGCCGCGGCCCCGAGCTACAAAAGCGCGCTGTCTTGGGCGGCGTAGGTCCCGACAAGGCGACCCGGAACCTCGTCAAGGCGCTCGGTAAGGGCCTGCTCAAGGTGATGAGCAAGATGGGGGTCTCTACGGTCGCCTCCTACACCGGGGCCCAGATCTTTGAGGCGGTCGGCCTCTCCCGAAGGCTGGTGGACCACTACTTCACCGGAACCACCTCGCAGCTCGGCGGCGTTGGGCTGGAGGTGCTCGCCGCGGAGGTACGCCGCCGGCACCTGCAGGCGTACCCCCGGAATGGCGTCGTCCCCGCGCATCGCCGGCTCGAGGTCGGTGGAGAGTACCAGTGGCGCCGCGAGGGCGAACCGCACCTGTTCGACCCGGAGACCGTGTTCCACCTGCAGCACTCGACGCGAGAGCGCCGCTACGACATCTTCCGCAAGTACACCGCGCGCGTTGACGAGCAGGCCGAGCGGCTGATGACGTTGCGCGGGCTGTTCCGCTTCCGCGAGGGCGTACGCGAGCCGGTGCCGCTCGAGGAGGTGGAGCCGGTGACCTCGATCGTGAAGCGCTTCTCCACCGGGGCGATGAGCTACGGCTCGATCTCGGCCGAGGCCCATGAGACGCTCGCGATCGCGATGAACCGGCTCGGTGCCCGCTCCAACACCGGGGAGGGGGGCGAAGACCCCGAGCGGCTGTACGACCCGGAGCGGTGCAGCGCGGTCAAGCAGGTCGCGAGCGGCCGGTTCGGCGTCACGTCGGAGTACCTCACCCAGTCGACGGACCTGCAGATCAAGATGGCGCAGGGCGCGAAGCCAGGCGAGGGCGGGCAGCTGCCCGGCGGCAAGGTCTACCCCTGGATCGCGAAGACCCGGCACTCCACCCCGGGGGTCGGGTTGATCTCCCCGCCTCCGCACCACGACATCTACTCGATCGAGGATCTCGCCCAGCTGATCCACGACCTGAAGAACTCCAACCCGGCGGCGCGGATCCACGTGAAGCTGGTCGCCGAGGTGGGTGTGGGCACGGTGGCCGCCGGCGTGTCGAAGGCCCATGCCGACGTCGTACTCATCTCCGGCCACGACGGCGGTACGGGAGCGGCGCCGCTCACCTCGCTCAAGCATGCGGGCACGCCCTGGGAGCTGGGGTTGGCCGAGACCCAGCAGACACTGCTGCTCAACGGGTTACGCGACCGGATCGTGGTGCAGACCGACGGCCAGCTCAAGACCGGACGGGACGTGGTCATCGCGGCGCTGCTCGGCGCGGAGGAGTACGGCTTCGCCACGGCCCCGCTGGTCGTGTCCGGGTGCGTGATGATGCGGGTCTGCCACCTCGACACCTGCCCGGTGGGGGTGGCCACGCAGAACCCGGAGCTGCGCAAGCGGTTCAACGGCAAGCCGGAGTTCGTCGTCACGTTCTTCGAGTACTTGGCGACCGAGATCCGGGAGTACCTCGCCGCGCTGGGCTTCCGCAGTCTGGACGAGGCGATCGGCCATGCCGAGCTCCTCGACGTCAGCCGGGCGGTGGAGCACTGGAAGGCGGACGGGCTGGACCTCTCCCCGCTGCTGTACGTGCCGGAGCTGCCAGCCGATGCCCCGCGGCGGTGTGTCACCGTCCAGGACCACGGGTTGGAGAAGGCACTCGACAACGAGCTCATCCAGCTCTGCGCGGATGCGTTGGACCAGAAGGAGCCGGTGCGGGCCCAGCTGGCGATCCGCAACGTCAACCGCACGGTGGGCACGACGCTGGGCCATGAGGTGACCAAGCGGTACGGCGGCGCTGGGCTGCCCGACGGCACGATCGACCTCACGTTCACCGGCTCGGCCGGTCAGTCGTTCGGGGCGTTCGTGCCGGCCGGGATCACACTCCGGCTCGAGGGCGACGCCAACGACTACCTGGCCAAGGGGTTATCCGGGGGACGGGTCGTGGTCCGCCCGGACCGCTCCGCGAGGTTCGCGGCCGAGGAGCACATTATCGCGGGCAACGTCGTCGCGTACGGCGCGACCGGTGGCTACCTGTTCATCCGCGGCCAGGTGGGGGAGCGATGCTGCGTACGCAATTCCGGGGTGCATGCCGTGGTGGAAGGCGTCGGCGACCACGGGTGCGAGTACATGACCGGCGGCCGAGTGGTGGTGCTCGGGCCGACCGGCCGCAACTTCGCGGCCGGCATGTCGGGTGGGATCGCGTACGTGCTCGACCTCAACCCGGTACGGGTCAACCTGGAGATGGTTGCCCCCGAGCCGCTCGATGGGGAGGACCGGGAGCTGCTGCGGTCGCTGCTGCGCATGCACGCCGCGGAGACGGGGTCGGTGGTGGCGGCGCGGCTCCTAGTCGATGTTGACCAGGCACTGGCGCGGTTCACCAAGATCATGCCGAAGGACTACCGTCGCGTGCTCGAGGCTGCGACCAGGGCGCAGGCGGAGGGCCGCGACGTGAACGAGGTGATTATGGAGGCCGCGCATGGCTGACCCGAAGGGCTTTCTCACTCATCCCCGGGAGATGGCCCGTCGGCGGCCGGTGAGCGATCGCCTGTCCGACTGGCGCGAGGTCTATCCCGGGGACTCGGTCGGCCGAAACCTGCTGCCGATCATCACCGAGCAGGCGGGTCGCTGTATGGACTGCGGCATCCCGTTCTGCCACCAGGGCTGCCCGCTGGGCAACCTCATCCCGGAGTGGAACGACCTGGTCTGGCGACAGGACTGGGCCGATGCGATCGAGCGGCTGCACGCCACGAACAACTTCCCCGAGTTCACCGGGACGCTGTGCCCCGCGCCGTGCGAGACCGCGTGCGTGCTGGCGATCAACGACGACGCCGTGACGATCAAGCAGATCGAGCTGCAGATCATCGACCGCGCCTGGGAGGAGGGCTGGGTGACTCCCCAGCCCCCGGTCACCAAGACCGGCCAGAAGGTCGCGGTGGTGGGATCAGGGCCGGCCGGGCTGGCCGCGGCGCAGCAGCTGACCCGGGTCGGGCACGACGTCGTGGTCTACGAGCGAGCCGACCGGATCGGCGGCCTGCTGCGCTACGGGATCCCCGCGTTCAAGATGGAGAAGCACCGGCTGGACCGGCGGCTCGACCAGATGCGCGCGGAGGGCACCGAGTTCCGGGCCGGCGTCGACGTCGGGACCGACGTCACCGCCGAGCAGCTGCGCGAGTCCTGCGACGCCGTCGTGCTGGCCGGCGGCGCCACGGTGTCGCGCGACCTGCAGATCCCCGGCCGCGAGCTCGAAGGCGTCTACCAGGCGATGGAGTACCTGCCCCCGGCCAACCGGGTGCAGGAGGGCGACCTGGAGCGCTCACCGATCCACGCGCAGCGCCACAACGTCGTCATCATCGGCGGCGGTGACACCGGCGCCGATTGCCTGGGCACCGCCCACCGGCAGGGCGCTAAGTCGGTGACCCAGCTCGAGATCATGCCGACCCCGCCCGAGCACCGCCCCGCCCACCAGCCGTGGCCCACCTACCCGATGGTCTACCGGGTGTCTGCGGCCCACGAGGAGGGTGGCGAGCGGCTGTACTCGGTGAGCACCACCCGGTTCCTCGGCGACTCCGACGGCAAACTGCGCGCCCTCGAGGTGGTCCAGGTGCGCTCCGAGCAGGGCCGGTTCGAACCCGTCGAGGGCACCGAGCAGGAGCTGCCCTGCGAGCTGGTGCTGCTGTCGATGGGCTTCGTCGGGCCGGAGCGCGGCCCGCTGCTCGACGGGCTCGGCGTGGAGCTCGACGAGCGCAGCAACGTCGCGCGGGACGCCACCTACATGACCAACGTGGACGGGGTGTTCTCCACCGGTGACATGGGCCGGGGGCAGTCGCTGATCGTGTGGGCGATCTCGGAGGGCAGGGCCGCAGCCTCGGGTGTCGACCGCTACCTCACCGGCCGCGACGTGCTGCCGCGCCCAATCGCCCCCACCGACCGCCCCATCGCGTGAACCGCCCGAACGCCGTGGCGCCCGACCGCCGTGAAGGGCACCTGCACGGCGCCGGACGCAGTGAAGGTGCCCTTCACGGCCGCTGCGAGAGCCGGGTCAGCTGGTGAGCAGCCCGCCCTCGACGGGCAGCGTCGTGCCGGTGATGTAGGCGGCGGCGTCACCGGCGAGGAAGACGACGGCGGCGGCGAGCTCCTCCGGGTCGCCGACCCGGCCGACCAGCACCCTGCCGAGCTGCTCGTCGAGGTAGCCCGCCGGGTACTGCGCGGTCATCGCGGAATGGAAGAAACCCGGTGCCAGCGCGTTGACCCGGATGCCCTTGCGGCCGGTCCACTGCGCGGCGAGGTCACGGGTCAGGCCGAGCAGTCCGGCCTTGCTCGCCGCGTACGCCGCCTGCGGCAGGCCGGCGGTGGTCAGCCCGAGCACACTGCTGACGTTGATGATCGAGCTGCCGGGCTGCATCACCCGCCCGCACGCCTGAGCCATCCAGTAACAGCCGTTGAGGTTGACGTCGATGACCTGGCGGAACTGCTCGGGCGTCTCCCGCGTGGCGGGATGGGCCGTGCCGATGCCTGCATTGTTGACCAGCACGTCGACCCGGCCGAACTCCGCCATCGCCGCGTCCACGAGCGCCTGGCAGTCCTCGGGGCGGCTGACATCGGTCCGCACGCCCAGTGCCCGCCGGCCCGCCTGCTCGACCACCGCGCGGGTGGCGGCCAGCCGGTCCTCGCGCCGGGCAGCCAGCGTGACGTCGGCTCCGGCCTCGGCCAGCGCCTTGGCGAAGTGCACCCCGATCCCCGACGACGCACCGGTCACGATGGCCACGCGATCGTCGAGTCGGAACCTGTCCAGCACGGTCATCGCAGCGCGCCTCCGTCGTCCGGTCATCCCTCGCACCTGACACTAACCCGTGACGGGTGCTGGCTCATGACACATCACCATCCAGACCGGTATGCTGATATGCATGAGGACAACCATCAATCTGCCCGACGGCCTGGTGGCGCACGCGAAGGAGCACGCCGCCTCGAGCGGCCGCACCTTCACGAGCCTGGTCGAGGAGGGGTTGCGAGTCCTACTCGAGCAACAGCGCCACGAGGCGGACGCCCAGCCGGAGCCGCTGCCGGCCTACGGTGACCCGTCCGGCCGCGTGCTGATCGACCTCGCCGACCGCGAGGCCGTGTGGGCGGTCCTCGACGAGGGCCCGCAGCGGTGATCCTGCCCGACGTGAACGTCCTGGTGTACGCCTTCCGCCGGGAGGCCGAGCACCACGCGCGGTACGCGAAGTGGCTGGCTGGTGTCATCGCCGGGGCCGACGAACTCGCACTCCACGACGTGGTGCTCGCCAGCATGGCGCGCATCGTCACCAACCCGAGGATCTTCGCAGATCCGGCCCCGATGTCTGCCACGCTGGACTTCCTCGGCCGGGTGCGTGCCGCGCGGCGAGCGCGGTGGCTTCCGTCGGGCAGCGCGGCCTGGGATGAGCTGGATCAGCTGACGCGGCAGGATCGCGGCATCCGAGGCAACCTCGTGCCCGACGCGCACCTGGCGGCGCTCGCACTCGCGCACGGCTGCCGCATCGCAACGGCAGACCGCGGCTTCGCCCGGTTCCCAGGGCTGACCTGCTTCGACCCGGCCGCACCGCACGACGCCATCGGCCGGTTGGGGGCGATCCAAGGCCGCACGGCACTCGGGCCTGACAGCGCTACCGCCGAGGATCTGGTCCGCGAGGACCGGGAGCGATCTCGGTGAGTCGGTCGCTCGTCATCGACGCATCGGTGGCTGGCGGGTGATCTCTGCTATTCGGTCGAAGTCCTCGTCGTTGTGCCACACGGTGAATCCGGCGTGCTCGGCGGCGGCGGCGATCGGCAGTCCGGGATCTTCAGCGCGCCCTGCACACCCCGCGCGGTCAGGCTGGCCCGCCCTGGGCAACGGGCGAGCGGGCTGCGGCGAGGGCGCCGTGTGCCATGCCGTGCAGCACCCGGCCCATCGCGTCCCGATCGACCGCGCGGGCGCTGTACGGGGTGGAGTTGAGCAGCCCGAAGGTGGCGTGCGTGGCGGCACGCAGCGTGGCGGCCGGGACGTCGGGGGACAGCTGCGCGAGCACTCCCACCCACTGCTCCACGTAGCCGCGCTGCAACCGGCGGACGGTGTGACGGTCGGCCTCGGGCACGTTGCCCAGTTCCCGGTCGTGCACGGTGATCAGTGCGGGCTCGGACAGCGCGAACTCGATGTGGCCGCGGATCAGCGCATCGAGTGCGGCAGCGGGGTCGGCAGCGGCCTCGACCCGCTCCCGGCCACCGGCCAGCAGCCGCTCGCTGACGCCGATGAGCATCCGGGCGAGCACCGAGTCCTTGCCGGCGAAGTGCCGGTAGAGCCCCGGCCCGGAGATGCCGACGGCTCGGCCGATGTCCTCGATGGAGACCCCGTGGAAGCTGCGGTCGGCGAACAGCACGGCGGCGGCGTCGAGGATCTCCGCAGGGCGTGACGACGAGCGCTGTGCCCGGACCGGTGCCGCCATGCCAGGCATGCTAGACGAGGTAGTTAATGAGCGCTAACATCGACGTATCGGAGTTAGTGAGCGTTAACCGGAGCAGCGATGGACGCACCAGCATTGGGCAGCAGTTGCGACCCGGGTAGTGAGTCCTACCGGCGCAACGCCGACGGGCATGCGGCGCTGGTCGAGCAGCTGCACAAGCACCTCGCCGCGGCCCGGATCGGTGGGCCCGAGAAGGCACGCGCCCGGCACGTCGAGCGCGGCAAGCTGTTGCCCCGCGACCGGGTCGACTCGCTGCTCGATCCGGGATCGCCGTTCCTCGAGCTGTCCCCGCTGGCCGCGCACGAGCTCTACGACGGCGAGGCACCCGGCGCCGGGATCATCACCGGTATCGGGCGGATCTCCGGGCGGGAGTGCGTCGTCGTCGCCAACGACGCCACCGTCAAGGGCGGCACCTACTACCCGATTACGGTCAAGAAGCACCTGCGGGCGCTGGAGGTGGCGCTGCACAACCACCTACCGTGCGTGTACCTGGTCGACTCCGGCGGCGCCTTCCTGCCCCGGCAGGACGAGGTGTTCCCCGACCGCGAGCATTTCGGGCGTATCTTCTACAACCAGGCCACCATGTCCGCCCGCGGCATCGCGCAGATCGCGGCGGTGCTCGGCTCCTGCACGGCCGGTGGTGCCTACGTGCCCGCGATGAGCGACGAGGCCATCATCGTGCGCGACCAGGGCACGATCTTCCTCGGTGGCCCGCCACTGGTGAAGGCCGCGACCGGCGAGGACGTCAGCGCCGAGGAACTCGGCGGTGGGGCGCTGCACTCGCGGACCTCGGGGGTCACCGACCACCTGGCCGACGACGACGCGCACGCGCTGCAACTCGTTCGCTCCATCGCCTCCACGCTCGGTCCCCGCGCGCCACGACCGTGGGAAGTGGCGCCGACCGTCGAGCCCGCGGTCGACCCTTCGCAGCTCTACGGGGTGGTGCCCACCGACTCGCGCACGCAGTACGACGTGCGTGAGGTGATCGCGCGAATCGTCGACGGCAGCGGTTTCGCCGAGTTCAAGCGCGAGTACGGCACGACGCTGGTCACCGGGTTCGCCCGGATCCACGGCCACCCGGTCGGCATCGTCGCCAACAACGGGATCCTGTTCTCCGAGTCGGCACTGAAGGGCGCGCACTTCATCGAGCTGTGCGACCAGCGGTCGATCCCGCTGGTGTACCTACAGAACATCTCCGGGTTCATGGTGGGTCGCGAGTACGAGGCCGGCGGGATCGCCAAGCACGGCGCGAAGATGGTCACCGCGACGGCCTGCGCGCGGGTGCCCAAGTTCACCGTCGTCATCGGCGGCTCGTTCGGCGCCGGCAACTACTCGATGTGCGGGCGGGCCTACTCCCCCCGCTTCCTGTGGATGTGGCCCAACGCCCGGATCTCGGTCATGGGCGGCGAGCAGGCCGCGGCCGTGCTCGCCACGGTGCGCCGCGACCAGTTCGAGGCCCGCGGCCAGGAATGGTCGGCCGACGAGGAGGGCGAGTACACCCGGCCGATCCGCGCGCAGTACGAGGAGCAGGGTAACCCGTACTACGCCACCGCGCGGCTGTGGGACGACGGCGTGATCGACCCCGCCGACACCCGCATGGTGCTGGGGCTGGGCCTGTCCGCAGCAGCCAACGCGCCGCTCGACCCCGTCCGCTACGGCATCTTCCGGATGTAGGAATGTTCGACACCGTCCTGATCGCCAACCGCGGCGAGATCGCCGTCCGGGTCATCCGCACGCTGCGGTTACTGGGCATCCGCTCGGTCGCCGTCTACAGCGACGCCGACGCTGGCGCGCGGCACGTGCGCGAGGCCGACGTCGCAGTCCACATCGGACCCACCACTGCGGCGGAGAGCTACCTGTCGATCGAGCGGACCATCGACGCGGCACGCGGCGCCGGGGCGCAGGCCGTGCACCCCGGTTACGGTTTCCTCGCCGAGAACGCCGGGTTCGCCCGCGCCTGCGCCGAGGCCGGTCTCGTCTTCGTGGGCCCGCCGCCCGAGGCCATCGAGGCGATGGGCGACAAGATCCGCGCCAAGCAGACCGTCGCCTCGGCGGGGGTCCCCGTGGTGCCGGGTCGCAGCGAACCCGGGCTGACCGACGGCGACCTTGACGCGGCCGCCGGCGAGATCGGGTTCCCGGTGCTGCTCAAGCCGTCGGCCGGCGGCGGTGGCAAGGGGATGCGGCGAGTCGACATCCCCGGCGCGGTGCGCGACGCGATCAGCGGCGCCCGCCGCGAGGCCCGCGCCGCGTTCGGCGACGACACGCTGCTCATCGAACGGTTCGTGGCCGATCCACGCCACATCGAGATCCAGGTCATCGCGGACACCCACGGCGCGGTCGTGCACCTCGGCGAGCGCGAGTGCAGCCTGCAACGGCGCCACCAGAAGATCGTCGAGGAGGCGCCGTCGGCGCTGCTCGACCGCGAGGTACGCGAGCGGATGGGCAGCGCTGCGGTCGAGGCGGTCCGCGCCGTCGGCTACACCGGCGCCGGGACCGTCGAGTTCATCGTGTCCGCCGCATCGCCGGAGCAGTTCTTCTTCATGGAGTGCAACACCCGGCTGCAGGTCGAGCACCCGGTCACCGAGCTGGTCACCGGTCTCGATCTGGTCGAGCTGCAGCTACGGGTCGCCGCCGGGGAGGCGCTGGGGTTGCGGCAGCAGGACGTGGCGCTGCACGGCCACGCCGTCGAGGCCCGCATCTACGCCGAAACGGTATCCCTCAAACCTGGTGCGCGCGGTTTCCTGCCCACAGGTGGCCGGGTGCTCGCGCTGTCCGAGCCCGAGGGCCCCGGGATCCGGGTCGACTCCGGGCTGGCCGAGGGCACCGAGGTCGGCAGCGCCTACGACCCGATGCTCGCCAAGGTCATCGCGTGGGGACCCGACCGTGCCACCGCGCTGCGGCGGCTCGACGGCGCGCTCGCCCGAACCACCGTGCTCGGCGTCGTCACCAACACCGCTTTCCTGCGCGCGCTGCTGCGGCACCCGGATGTCGTGGCCGGGCGGCTCGACACCGGCCTGGTCGAGCGCCACCTCGACGAGCTCGTCGACACCGTGGTACCCGACGAGGTCTATGCCGCCGCCGCACTGGAGCGGCTGCTGGCCCTCGAACCGGCCGGGCCGATCGTCGACCCGTGGGACATCCCCGGTGGCTGGCGACTCGGCGAACCGGCGTGGACCACCTGGCGCATCGAGGCGGCAGGCCACGACGCCGTGGACGTCCGCATCCGCGGCCGCGACGCCACGGCACAGCTGGCGATCGGCGACGGCGAGCCGGTACCCGCCGCGGTCCGGCGCAACGGGCACGACCTCGAGGTCATCCACGGACGCAGCACCAGTCACTACGCCTACGCGCGGGAGCGCGATGTGTGCTGGCTCGCGCTCGACGGTCGCAGCTGGGCGCTGACCGAGTCCGAGCCACTGGCCGCCGCGCGCGCCGATCACTCCGGCCCCGCCGACGGCGCGCTGCGCAGCCCGATGCCCGGCACCGTCCTGACCGTCTCCGTCGCGAGCGGAGACACCGTGCTCACCGGTGCGCCGCTGCTGGTGGTCGAAGCCATGAAGATGGAACACACCATCGCCGCACCGGCCGACGGTGTCGTCGAGCTGCAGGTCCGGACCGGGCAGCAGGTCGCCGTCGACGAGATCCTCGCGTCCGTCCACCCCCAGGAGTGAGTCCCATGCTCGACCACCGGCTGCCCGAGGAGTACGAGGCGCTGCGCAAAACCGTCGAGGAGTTCGCCCGCGAGGAGGTCGCGCCCGTCATCGGCGACCTCTACCAGCGGGAGGAGTTCCCCTACGAGCTCGTCGCGCAGATGGGACGGATGGGACTGTTCGGCCTGCCGTTCCCGGAGGACTACGACGGGATGGGCGGCGACCACTTCGCGCTGTGCCTTGCCCTGGAGCAGCTCGCCCGGGTCGACTCCTCGGTGGCGATCACTCTCGAAGCCGGGGTGTCGCTGGGCGCGATGCCGGTGTTCCGGTTCGGCACCGAGGAGCAGCGCCGGGAGTGGCTGCCGTCGCTGTGCCGCGGCGAGCGCCTCGCGGCCTTCGGCCTCACCGAGCCGGGTGGGGGTTCGGACGCCGGTGCAACCCGCACCACCGCGAAGGTCGACGGTGGCGACTGGGTGATCAACGGGTCCAAGGCGTTCATCACCAACGCGGGCACCGACATCACCTCGCTGGTCACGATCACCGCGGTGACCGGGCAGGCCGAGAGCGGCCGCAAGGAGATCTCCGCGATCCTCGTCCCGGTCGGCACGCCCGGCTTCACCGTCGCTCCGAAGTACTCGAAGGTGGGCTGGAACGCCTCGGACACCCGCGAACTGTCGTTGCACGACTGCCGCGTGCCGGAGGCCAACCTGCTCGGTGAGCTGGGCCGTGGCTACGCGCAGTTCCTGCAGATCCTCGATGAGGGCCGCATCGCGATCGCCGCGCTCGGTGTCGGGCTGGCGCAGGGCTGCATCGACGAGTGCCTGCGATACGCCCGCGACCGGGAGACGTTCGGCCACCCGATCGGGCACTACCAGGCGATCCAGTTCAAGATCGCCGACATGGCGGCGCGGGTGCACACCGCGCGGCTGGCCTACCACGACGCCGCCAGCAGGCTGCTGCGTGGCGAGCCGTTCAAGAAGGAGGCGGCGATCGCGAAACTGGTCTCCTCGAACGCGGCGATGGACAACGCCCGCGACGCCACCCAGATCTTCGGCGGCTACGGGTTCATGAACGAGTTCCCGGTCGGGCGCTTCTACCGCGACGCCAAGATCCTCGAGATCGGCGAGGGCACCTCCGAGGTGCAGCGGATGCTCATCGCCCGCGAGCTCGGCGTGACGGCCTGACCCGCTCCCAACCGCACCATGAGGGACCTGGCGGAGGCCGGGTCTGACAGCGGGTTCTGGGATCTGGCGGACGCTCTGGTGGGCCGGGGGTGGTCGGCATGGCGTCGGTACCAGGAGAGCGTGCGATGAGGTTCGGTGTGGTGATCCCGACGTTCAACGAGGCCGACTTCATCGGCGAGACGATCATAAGCCTGATGTCGCAGACCGGCGAGGACGGCCACCGTCTCCCCGCCACATCAACCGCCACTGGAAGGCCCGACGACGACCTGCGTACGGTGCCCTCAGACGGGCTCCAAGGACGAACGGGGGTGACAGACGGTGGAGGCCGGTTCCTCTCGGTGGAACGAGATCACCCCGTCCCCGCACCCGCATGAGCGTGCTGCGCTGGAGCACGTCCGTGATCTGCTGCCTGACCGCCACCCGTACCAGGCGTGGTCGAACTTCACCTTCACGTCCGATCAGGGCCACGTCCGCGAGGTCGACCTACTGGTGGCCGCGCCGACCGGGCTCTACCTGATCGAGATCAAGAACTTCCGGGGCCGGCTCACGAACCACAACGCGACGTGGGTGCTGCAGGGCGATCACAGCCGGCGGACGTTCGACAACCCACTCCCGCTGGCCGACCAGAAGGCCAAGGAACTGAAGGGGCTCCTGACCCGTGCAGCGGCCAGGGACCGGGGCATCCGTCCCCCCTTCATCCGAGCAGTGATCTTCCTCGCAGAGCCGGGCATGACCTGCGCGCTCGACACCGACCAGCGCCATGGCCTGTTCGGCCCCCAGGACGGGCGCCAGCTCGACCGGATCGGTGACGAGCTGCTGCTGGCGCCGGTCACCCACACCCCGCCGCAGCCGGAGTTCCTACGCGCATTACCGCGGCTGCTCGAACGGGTCGGCATCCACCGCACCCGCCGCAGCGTCACCGTCGGGCCGTGGCGGATCGAACCGCGCCCCTACGACCAGGGCCCCACCTGGCAGGACCACGACGCCGGCCGCGAGGACGTCGATACCGCCTACCGGCGAATCCGGATCTACCTCTACGAGCGGGAGTCCGATCCGGACGCGCGGGAGTCGATCCGGCGCGCCGCGCAGCGCGAGTTCAGCGCAGCTCAAGGCATCCAGCATCCCGGCCTGCTCGTCCCGCAGGACCTGCATGACCACGAGATGGGGCCGGCGCTGGTCATCGAGCAGGAACGCGACGCGCAACGGCTGGACCACTTCCTCGCCCAGCACCGTGGCGCGCTGGACCTGCCGGCGCGGCTCGGCATGGTCCGCCAGCTCGCCGAGGCGGTCGGCTACGCGCACGAGCGGCGGCTGGTGCACCGCGCGCTGTCCCCCAGGGCAGTGGTGGTCGAGGGCGGGCCGGACGATCCGCGGTTGCGGGTCGGCGAGTGGCAGGCGGCCTCGCGCGGCGTGTCATCGTCGACGACGCGGCACCGGGTCGTGCCGACGAGCCACGCGGGCCAGCACGTGGAAGCGGCAGCGGGGCCGTACCTGGCCCCAGAGTTCACCGCCGAGGCCGACGGCACCGTCGCCATCGACGTGTTCGGGCTCGGCGCCATCGCCTACCTGCTCGTCACCGGTCGTTCGCCGGCCGAGGGCCGGGCGCAGCTGATGGACCGGCTGGCCACCGACGGTGGGCTGCACCCGTCAGCGGTCTCCGACACCGTCCCACCTGAGATCGACGCCCTCGTCGCGCTGGCGACCGCTCCGGTCGTCAACGATCGCTACGGCGACGTCGAGGAGTTCCTCAACGATCTCGACGAGATCGACCGCCGCCCGGAGCCCGTCCCGGATGACCTCGACCCGTGGGACGCGACGGAGAATGCGGAGCTGCCGGACGGCTCGGTGGTGTTGCGGGTGCTGGGCACGGGCGCGACGGCGCGCGCGTTCCACGTTCGCCGGGACGGCCTGGACTCGGTGCTCAAGGTCAGTCGCAATGCGGCTGCCGAGGAGCGGCTCGACGACGAGGCCACCGCGCTGGAGGGGCTGCGCCACGACCACCTGGTGGTCCTCAAGCGCGGCGTGTTCCCGCTCGGGCCACGCCACGCCATCGAGATCGACCACGCCGGCGAGCGCACGCTGGCGCAGCTGCTGCGCCAGGATGGCGCGCTGCTGGCCGATCAGCTGCAGCGCTTCGGCAACCAGCTGCTCGAGGTGCTCGATTACCTGCAGCGCCACGACACCTTCCATCGCGACATCAAGCCGGACAACCTCGCGGTACGCACCCACCCGAAGCGGGGCTCGTCACTGGTGCTGTTCGACTTCTCGCTGGCCGGCGCGCCCAGCAGTGACGTGCTTGCCGGTACCCACGGCTACCGCGACCCGTTCCTGGGTACCGACCGCCGCCCCACCTACGACGCCGCGGCCGAGCGCTACGCCGCGGCGATGACGCTGCACGAGATGGCCAGCCTGGAGCTGCCGGTGTGGGGAGGACGGCACCGACCCGCAGTTCGTGGAGCAGGTGAGGCTGTCCGCGGAGCTGTTCGACAGTGCCCTGCGTGAGCCGCTGTCGGAGTTCTTCCGGCGTGCGCTGCACCGCGATGCCGACCAGCGCTACGACTCCGTCGGCGCCATGCGCGAGGCGTGGCAGCGGGTCTTCGCCACGGTCGACGAGGAACGGCCCGCCACCACGTCGTACTCGGACTCCGATGACCTCGCCGAGCAGCGCGACGAGATCGCGGAACGGGCGACCGGGGATACCGCGCTGGCCGCGTCAGGGCTGAGCATGCGCGCGGTGGCGGTTGCCGAGCGACTCGACGCGGCCACCGTCGGCGATCTGGTGGTGATCCCCACCCGCACGCTGTGGCGGGCGCGCGGGCTTCCCAGGACGACCCGTTCGGAGCTGGTGGCGCGCGCCGCGCAGTGGCGGCGTGCGCTGGCGAACTCCACTCCCGCTCGCGACGAGGTGCCGGCGGCGGCCGATGCGGAGCTGCTGACCCTCGACCAGCTGACCGCCCGGCTGATCCCGAAACCCTCCCGCCGCGACAGCACCGGCCCGGCGCTGACCCGCAGGACGCTCGGACTGCCCGACGAGGAGGGCAACCTGCCCGAGCAGCGCTGACCGACCCGTACGGAGGTCGCCGCAGCCGCTGGCCTCACCCCCGGGCGGGTAGCGCAGGTGATCAGCGCGCGGCGGCCCGAATGGTCGGCCGACCCCGCGGTGAAGGCCGCGCGCGACGAGATCGTCGCTGCGTTGGAGGGCTTGAGCCGCGTCGCGGCGGCGACCGAGCTGACCGACCAGCTGCTGATGGCGCGGGGATGCGCCCGCGAGGACGACGCGGAGCGCCGCCGAGCCTACGGGTACGCGGTGCTGCGGGCGGTGGTCGAGGCCGACGCGATCGCCGACGTGCCACGGTTCGCGACGCGGCGCCACAGCGGACGGATGCTGGTCGCGCTGCAGGTCGGCGAGCAGGAGTCGCTGGAGACGCCTGGCGATGGGCTGCTGCTGGACTTCGCCGCCGCGCTGGCCGACGAGGCCGTCCGGCTCGCCGCGCTGGATCCGCTGGCGACCCCGGTCGCGGTGGTGCGGGCGTTGCGGACGGTTGCCGATCGCTTCGAGCTGATCTACTCCGAACGTCGGCTGGTACAGCTCGCGGCGGCCGGGACGGCAACGGTGCTGTCCAACGCACGCCTCGAGCTCTACCCGCACGATCTCGATCCGGTGCGCGCGCTGCGGCTCGCGCAGGCCGGAACCGGGATACCGGCCGACGGGGTGGAATCACGATGGTTCGATTCCCGGGTGCGCGCCCGCTTCCCCGGGCTCGTCCCGCTACCCGAGGGCCGGGAGCTGGCCCGGCTGCTTGGTGAGTCGGGTGCCGAGCTGCGCTTCGACGGCGCTCGGTTCTTCCCCCCGGAGCGCCAGCCCACCGCCTACAGCCCGGTGCGCTCGTCCAGCTCGGTCGGTACCGCAGCCGGTCACAGTGGGACGGCTGCGGCGGACGTCGGCAGCCGGCTGGCGCACGCCGCCGAGCACGGCGGCATGCGAGTCATCACCGTGCGCCGCTCCCGGTGGCTGCAGGGGCGCGCCCGCCTCGCCGCGACCCTGGACGTGCCGCTGCGCGATGCCGGGGCCGAGTTCGTCGTCGCGCTGCGGGCCGTCGCCGCCGAGCGCAAGATCCCCGATTTCGACGTAGTGCGCCGCGCTGATGCGGCCGAACCGGGCAGCCGCGCGCACACCAACCTGCAGCGGGTGGTCGCGGCGGCGTTCGAGCGCCTGGAGCAGGACTGGTCGCGGTCCGGGGTGCTGGCGCTGGAGGGCCTGACCCCGTTGGGCCGCTACGCGGGAGGTCCGGCGCTGCTGGAGCGGCTCGCCGACCGGGCGCGGCAGGCCGGCCGAGAGGGCGGCCCGAGCACGCTGGTGCTGCTGTGCCCCGCGGAGGACGAGCGCGAGCATCCGCGCATCGGCGACCATGTCGTCGGGCTCGTCACCACCGAGGAGTGGATCGTGGCCACCTCGGCGTGGCTCACCACCGACGCCGGTGCGGCGTGACGCAGCGCGGGCGACCGACGCGCGTGATCAATGGCGGAGCACCTCACCGGCAAAACGAGGCACGCCGGAGCGAGCCAGCCGGGCCATGAGGTCCGCAACCGTGGTCGGCTCGTGCTTGTAGCTGGCGGCCTGATCCTCAAGGCATTGCAGCGTGAGCTTCGGGTACAGGTCGAGTTGGTCCAACAGAAAGTCATCGGGATGCACGGCCACCAGGTCAAACGGCTCGAGAGCCGAAGTCGCGAAGTCCTTGAGGTTGAACGTCACGATGACCTCGGCACGCGCCCGCACCGCTGCGGCCAGCACGTGCCGGTCCTTCGGGTCGTTCGTCATAGCGGGCACCAAGGCTTCGTACCCACTGACTTCGGCGTCCGGGAAGGCCTCCCGCATCCTGCCGATTCGCCGATCGACGGCTGCAACCTCTATCCCCACCTCGATGAGGTTGCGTCGCAGCTCCTCGAACACCCCCGCTGACCAGAGCGGTCGGTAAGTCCGGGCAGCCGCCAGCCGTAACGCTGTGTCCGTGAGGTAGGCAGGGAACAGGACGCAGGTGTCGAGGAACGCGGGGAAGGCCATTACCCGGCCGCCTACTGCGGAGGCTCGAGAGTGGCTTCGTACAAACCGGCGTCACCGCCGTCGCGCGCCATCTCGTCAAGCGTCACTCGCCGGTCGTCACGAGTCGCCTGCTGGTACTCGACGACGTCGACGAGCAGGACCCGCCGATGACGACCACGCGTCGAGTACGGAATCTCGCCGGCCTCCAGGAGCCGGACGAGGGTTGGGCGGGAGATGCTGAGCAGGTCGGCAGCTTCCTGTGTCGTGAGCAGGGTGTTGTGCGGTGCAACCGTGATCGCCATGCCCTCGGCCATAGCTCGCACCACCTGGAGCAACACCTGACACACCTGCTCGGGCAAGGCGGTCTGCAATCCGCTGGGACCATGCAAGATCGCCGGTCCCTCCTGAGTCGCGGCAGTCAGCAACTGGACGAGATCCATCACTGCATGCCGGTCGTCCGGCGGGAGCACGGTCTGCTCGTGTGTCGCAGTCGTCATGCTTGTCACCTCCGTAGCGAGGATATCCCATAAACGAAAAAGTCGAAACGCCCGTGACGCGGTGACTGGCCCAACGCCTCGACATGGCGACCGGCTAGCCGCGAGCACTGACACCGACGGCTGGCCAAGCCATACGGTGCCCACCGCGTTCCAGGCTCAGTCGGACGAGTCCGCGTTGGGGGTGCGGTCGTGTTCGGCGCGGACGCGGGCGAGCCGGGTCGCGCCACCAGGCGGCGTGCTCGGGGTCGGTGAGTTCGTAGGTGTCGGGCATCAGGGTGTGGGGTCCTCGTCTCGCCGGGCGCTGCTACGGGTGAGCGGCCATTGAGCAGGGCCCTCATCACCGAGACGGTATCGCGGGGAATGGCCCATTCTGTGCGACGCTGGCGTCGATGACCTGGGCGAACACCCCCGCCGGGCGTTCGGTGAGGCGGCACGTCTGTGCGATGGACCCGCGAGGGTGGGGAGGGACACAGCGGCTTGGCGCACTGACCGTGACCCGGCCGCCCGGAAAGCGAGCCCACGATGACCCGCACAGCCTCGCGCGCCACCGGCGCGTTCATCCGCCATGTCCGGCTGGAAGACGGCGCGGACACCGGGCGGTATCCGTTCACGCTGCCCGTGGTGGCCCACCTCGCCCGCCGCGGCGGGCTGGATCTGTCGGCGCCGGTGACGTTCCTGGTCGGCGAGAACGGCACCGGCAAGTCCACGCTGGTGGAGGGCATGGCGGTGGCGGCCGGGTTCAACCCCCGAGGGTGGGTCGCAGGCGTTCCGGTTCGCCACCCGTGCCAGCGAGTCCAGCCTGGGTGCTCACCTGATTCTGCGGTGGGCACGCAAGCCGCGCACCGGGTCCTTCCTGCGCGCGCGGAGTCGTACTACAACGTCGCCTCCGAGAATCGAACACCTCGACCGAGACCCTGGTTCGCCACCGCTGCTGCCCGCCTACGGCGGCACCTCGCCACACGAGCGTTCCCACGGCGAATCGTTCCTGGATCTGGTGGTGCACCGGTTCGGCCCCGGCGGGCTGTACATGCTGGACGAGCCCGAGGCCGCGCTGTCGGTGCGGGGCTGCCTGGCGCTGCTGGCGCGCATGGCCGAGTTGGCCGGGCAGGGCAGTCAACTGATCGTGGCCACGCACTCGCCGATCCTGCTGGCCCTGCCCGGTGCGCGGATCGTGGAGATCGACGAGGACGGCATTGTCGAGCAGGTCGACTACGACGCCGCGCTGCCGGTGCGGCTGACCCGCGACTTCCTCAGCGCCCCCGAGAAGTTCCTGCGCCACCTGCTCGACGAGGACGACCCGCCATGACGCTGGCGATGGAAGCCTCCGACGCGACGTTCACCGCGTGGCAGCGGGGCAGCCTCGCCCATGCCGCCGAGCTGTTCGGCCTGGCCGTGCGCGGTGAGCCGGTGTTTGGATGGCGCCTCCGCAGTATCGGCACCTCCGCCACCGGGCCGGATGGGACGCGGTGGCTGCGAGTCGTCTCCGATTACCCCGAATTCGCCTGCGGCGACGGGTGGACCGGCAACCTCGACGCGAACACACTGACCAGCCTGGCCACACCGCGCGTGTTGGACACCGCCGAGTGGGACGACGACGGGCGCCGGCAGCGCGCCGAAGTCCTGACCCTGCTGCCCGGCCAGGTCATCTCGCGTGCGGACGTGCTGCACCAAGCGGCGGAGTTGCCCGAACGCTGGTGGGCCGAGCTGCGTCGCACCCTCGAAACGCTGCGGGCCACCCCCACACAACGGGTACACGCCGATCAGGACCGCATCACCGGTCGCGCGCAAGCCGCCCTCGGGCACGATCTGCCGATCCGCCGGTGGGAGACCGTGCACGGTGACCTGCACTGGAACAACCTGCACGTTGACCCGTTCGGGCTCGTCGATTGGGAGCTGTGGGGCCGCGGACCCGCCGGGACCGACGCGGCCAGCCTGTACTGCCACAGCCTGCTGGTCCCGGACGTCGCCGAGCGTGTGTGGGCGGTCTTCGCCGACGTGCTCGACACCATCGACGGCCGGCTCGCTCAACAGGCGGTGGCCGCGAGGATGCTGCGCCGCATCGCCGGCGGCGATTACCCGGAGCTGGACGGCCCGCTGCGGCACCACCTCGCCGGCCTCACCAGGTCGAGTCCAGCGCGCCGGTAGACGCGGTGGCGTGCTCGTAGTTGGGGCGGCACCCGCCTCGCGGGCCGCAGGGATGCCGGGTGCCCTGCGGCATACACGCCGGGCCGCAATTCGGTCCGCACTGCGGGTCGCACATCTTCGGCACGCCCGAGGCGCAGTGCCCGCAGACCTGGTCCATGCTTGCCCACTCGGTGCGGATGCCACGGCCAACCTGCCGCAGCCGGTCATAGCCCACCTCGGCCACGCCGAGGTCGGTCAGCTCGGCCATCGCCTGCTCCGCTCGCTGCCCGTCGCCGAGGTTCACCACGCCCACACGCAGCGGGATCGACCGGCGCACCGCCTCGGCGATGTTCGCCCTGGTTCGCGGGTGGCTGCCGGTCCGGCCCGTCACCGCCGCGTGCTGGGAGGCGTCGTCGGAGTAGTACGAGCAGGCCAACCGCACGCCGGGCTGGCCGAACGTTTCCCACAAACGCGGCGTCACGTGCACCAGGTTGGAAAACACCTCCACCGCCAGCCCGCGGGCCACGGCATGCTCGACCAACGTCGCCAGATCCGGATGCAACGTGGGCTCCCCGCCGATGAACTGCACCATCCCCACGTCCAGCTCGGCGGCCTCATCCAGCACCCGCAGCCAGTCCGCACACGTCATCGACCCGTGCGAGGCGGCCGGGCCACTGTCGGCATAACAGTGCACGCACGCGAGCTGACACTTGCCCGTGATCTCCAGCCACAGAAACGACGTCCTCGGCACACCGGCCTCCCGAGCTCGATCAACACACCACGACCAGTGTTACCGCGACCACCTACACGGTCACTCGCCGGAAGCCGGAGGACAAGATGCCTCCGCGTAGTTCTTGCGGCGGGTCTGGTCGAGCATCACCCGCACGACCGGCGACGAGAGGCACCAGATCGCCCCACGAAGGCACGCGACAAGGGCGTGCGGGTGGGGCAACGACGGGGCTCACGCAACACTCGCCGTCGGACGTGGCAGCACCTGAGCTCGAACACGATGCGCGAGAATGGCGTTGGTTAGTGTGTGAGGCAGGAGGCGAGGCACCCGATGACCGTCCCGTGGCTCCATCCGTCCGCCGTGCCGAGCGGCCCACCCGGTGATTCCACTGTCGGCGAGGTGCTGCGCTGGTGGCGGTACCGGGCAGGGATCTCGCAGCAGCAGGCGGCGCAGCGGCTGGCCACCACCCAATCCCGGCTGTCCAGGATCGAGACGGGGGGTCACGTCATCTGCGACGTCGGGGAGCTGCGCCGCATCGCCTCCGTAATCGGGGTAGCGCCCGAGTGCTTCGGCGTCCTACCCGACAGCGAAGCGACCGCGACGACCGGCGCCGCCGAACGCAGCCAGCGCGAGTGGCGCCGAGTGCGACGCGAGCTCAACAGCCACCGCGCGACACTCGGGGACCTCGCGGCCGAGCTGTATCCCGATGCCACCCGGGTCGGCAGCACCGGGGTGCTCACCCGGCCGGGCTGGATGCCGGGTGAGCCTGTGGAGCTGGACCGGGTGAAGCTGCGGTGGTTGGACAGCGTCGATCATCCGGCGGTGATGGGCACCGACCCGCGAGTGGCACATGTCCTGCCGTACTGCACCCAGGGTGGGCGCTACGACCGCTACTCCCGCGCGCTGCGCGATCTGGCCCGTCCGACGTTGCTCGACAACCGCATCAGCTACCGACTCCTCGACGTCGCCTGGGGCGCCAACGGGGGTCAGCTGCGGTGTCACCACACCAGCTACTTCGACGTGCTCGACGTCTGCGAGGCCGTCGCGCACGAGTTCACGGCGGCCTGGCTCCGCGCCGGCCGCAAAGCGCCAGCGGTCAGCGCGCTGCCGTGGCGTCAATACCTCGGGGACGGCTTCGACCTCGCTGCTCGTCCGATGCTGCCCAGTATCAACACGCTGACCATCCGCAGGGATCCCGTCGACGGGCACCGGATCTACCTCCACCGGCGCGACGCGGCGTCGGTGGCTGCCGCCGGCGGCATGCTGCACGTCAGCCCAGCAGGAGCCTTTCAGCCGTCCTGCCTCGCGGTGGCGAACCCGGGCGCCGATTTCTCGCTGTGGCGCACGATCCAGCGGGAGTACTCCGAGGAGTTCCTCGGCCGCCCGGAGCACGACGGCAACTCCACCGAGCCGATCGACTACCGCGGCACCGAGCCGTTTCGCTCCCTCGACGACGCCCGGGCCTGCGGTGATCTGCGGGTGCACGTGTGCGGGGTCGTGCTCGAACCGTTGACGCTGTGGGTCGAGCTGTTGACCGTCGCCGTGTTCGAGGCGCCGGTCTTCGACGAGCTCTTCGGGCCGATGGTCGACGTCAACGAGGAGGGCACCGCGGTGAGCACCGAGGCAGGCAACCTGCTGGCCGGTGTCCCGTTCTGCGCCGACACACTCGTGCGGCTGGCGGCCGAGCCGCTGTCCCCGGTCGCCCGCGCGCTGGTCGGCCTCGCGTGGCAGCACCGCTGGCTGCTGCTGGCAGGCTGAACGGATGAGAGTGCTGGTCACCGGCGCCACCGGGTTCCTTGCCCGCGCCGTGGTTCCCGCGCTGACCGATGCCGGGCACGAGGTCGTCGCGCTGATCCGCGCCCCAGCCGCCACTGTCCCCGGCGCGCATTCCACGGTGCTGGGCGACCTCGGTGATGGCACCGGTCTCGCCTCGGCGCTGCCCGATGTGGACGGCGTGTGCCACCTCGCCGCCGTGGCCCGGGTGCGGGACTCGCTGGCCGACCCGCTGCGGTACTGGCGGGTCAACGCCGCCGGCACGCTCGCACTGCTCGAAGCACTTAGCCGGCAACCGCGACCTCCAGCAGTCGTGCTGGCATCGACCTGTGCCGTCTACGGCACCCCAGAGCGCCAGCCAATCACCGAAGCCGCACCGACCTGTCCGGCCAACCCGTACGGCGCGAGCAAGCTCGCCGCCGACCACATGGCAGCCGGGCTCGCCGCGACCGGGGCAATCGGTGCCATCAGTCTCCGCGCGCTGAACCTCGCCGGCTCCGCCGCAGGCACTGCCGACCGGGACACCACCAGACTGATTCCCAAGATCGTCGCCACGCTGCGAGGACGGGCGCCCGAGCTGCACGTCAACGGCGACGGCTCGGCTGTCCGTGACTACCTGCACGTCGATGACATGACCGATGCCGTGTGCCTCGCGCTGGCCGCCTGCAAACCCGGGCAGTGGACGCCCTACAACGTCGGTAGCGGCCGAGGAGCCAGCATCCGCGCCCTGCTGACCACGGCGGCAGAGGTCACCGGCCAGGCCGTCCCGGTCACCCACGGTCCGGCGGCCTCGGAGCCCCGCGAACTCGTCGCCGACAACTCGCGGATCCGCGCCGAACTCGGCTGGACCCCTTCTCGCTCCGAGCTCGCCACGATTGTCACGGACGCTTGGAAGGCGCGCTGAACTGCGCTTATCCGGCGAACGCATAGTCCGGAGCCAGCGTATGCGAACTCCTCATCGAAGCGAGCTCGCGCGCCGCAGTCCCACCGATCCACGCTCTCGGTGTGAGATCCCGCCAGCCGAAGGACGCCATCTGGGTGCGGTGTGCCCGCGACGGCGCGTCCCACCTCGTGCCGGATCGGGAGTTCGTTGCTCATCGGCCCGCTGGTTGCACCGCAGTCTGCGGGCACGACGTACTCCCGGCTTCACTACTCCTGGCGCAGGATGATCTCTGCTGCCAGTGCGCACGGCTTCTCGACCCGGCCGGTCTGCGCCGCGGGCACCCGATGCCGCAGCCCGTCCGTTCACGGGTGGTGGCGGGCACAACCCCTCACCCCGGCGCCCGCCACCACCCGCCATCCCACCGAGCACGATCATGAGCGAGGCCCTCGACCGGGTCCGCGACCTCAAACGCGCCGGATTCGGCTTCCTGGCCCACCGCGATGATCACGGCGAGATCCTGACCCTGCAAGCCACCCGCATCCGCGCCGGCCACATCGAAACCGTGCTCATCCACGACGAACACGACGCACTGGCCGCCCGTTGCCGCGACGAACCGCGCGCGACCCGTGGTCTGGCACCAGGCCGGTTCCACCGCCGAGGTCATCGCCGAACTGCTCGACCTCCCAGCGCGGCGCACCCAACCTCGGCCGCCGTCCACCATCGGAACTGTGGCTCCCACGACCCGGCCGTTGACGACGAACGCACCCGCCCGTCGCCGAGCACGCGCGGCCTACAGTCGGTACGTGTCGGCAACGTGGGACCTGTCCGCTCGGATCGCCGAGCAGCTACCGACACCTGTGCAGGAGCTCGACGACCAGCGGCTCCGTGAGCGCGGAGTGCGGCTGCTGCTCAAGCGCGACGACCTCATCGACGCGGAGGTTCCCGGCAACAAGTGGCGCAAGCTCAAGTACAACCTCCTGACAGCCGAAGAGCAGGGGCACCCGACGCTGCTGACCTTCGGCGGCGCGTACTCCAACCACGTCCGGGCCGTTGCCGCTGCCGGACAGGCGTGCGGCTTTCGCACCATTGGCGTGATCCGCGGCGAGCACACCGAGCCGCTCAACTGGTCACTGACCCACGCCACCTCGCAGGGAATGCAGCTGACCTACCTGGACCGGGAGACCTACCGGCACAAGCACGAGGCCGGGGTGCTCGATGAACTGCGCGACCGGTTCGGCGACTTCTACCTGCTGCCCGAAGGCGGCAGCAACGCCCTGGCGGTTCGCGGGTGCGCGGAACTACCCGCCGAGATCACCACCGCGTTCGACGTCATCTGCTGCGCATGCGGTACCGGCGGCACCCTCGCGGGTATCGCCAGCGGACTGAAGCCGGGGCAGCGCGCACTCGGCTTCGCAGTCCTCAAGGGAGGCCACTTCCTCGATGACGACGTCGCCGCACTGCAACAGCAGGCGTTCGGTGCCGCGACAGACAACTGGAAGATCAACCAGGAGTTTCATTTCGGCGGGTTCGTCAAGCGGACCACCAAACTCGATCATTTCATCGCCGACTTCCAGCGTCGACACGGCCTGCACCTCGACTGGATCTACGTGGCCAAAATGCTCTACGGGATCTTCGCGCTCGCGGAACGCGGCGACATACCCTCCGGGACGATCGTGATCGCCGTCGTCACCGGCCCGAACGAGGAACCTGCTACTCCTTGAGCGCGTAGCGGCGCATCGTCCGCCGCGAGGGCGGCCCGTCGATCCACGTCAGCTCCCACTCGCCGGTGTTGACCTTGAACCGCTTGCCGAATCCGAGCCATTTGCCGGTCATCGAGCGACCCATCGGATCGACCATCAGCTGCAGCGAGCCGTGATAGGTCGCGCCGCGGTAGTGGCCGGTGGGCGAGGTCCGCTCGCTCCACGTCCCAGTGACCACCGCTTGGTCAACCGCCAGATCGAACCGCAGCGACGACTCCGTCGTGTGCGGCAGGCTCTCGCCCACCAACCGCCCGCCCTGCCATCGCAGCACCACATAGTGCCTACCCTCGTAGTCGCTACCGCGCCCCGAGCTGAAGTAGACGTAGCGGCTGTGCCAGATTCCGGCGAGACGCTCGCTCCCGTGTGACGGTTCATCCACGAAGCCATTCGGCTCGCCGCTTTGGACCGACGACGCGCCGGCGAGCGCGAGCCCAGCACTGAGCTTCAGCAGCCGCTGCTGCCTGGTTTCCGGGGCCAACTGCGCCGCCCATGCCGAGGCGATGCCAGCCAGCTCCGGAACGTCGAGAGCGTCGAGCCGCTCGATCCAGCCATCGGCAGCGAGGGCGACCGGCGCATCCGGCAGCTCCGCCAGCCTGCTTCGGGCCTGGTGAGCGGTGTCGCGGTCCCGAAAATCCGCGCCGTCGGCCAGCAGGTCCGCGACCCGGCATTCGTACAGCTCGGCGAGGCGCGCGAGCACCTCCAACGAGGGCGCATATCCCGTGCAACTCGGCCAATTCTCCCAGTAGGAGAAGCTCTTGAACGTCTTCGGGTCGGCGGGCCAGCGGGCGTTCCAGCGGTCGGCGGCCTCGCGCTGACTCCACCCGTGCGCGAGACGCAGCGCCACCCGAGAGTTCAGTCCATAACGCTCGCGGAACACCTCCGCGACCTCAGACCACGTCCGCTGCTGCTCACGCAGTGAGGCCGCCAGCAGGCGCTGCTCCTGCCGGACGCTTCGTAGCCGCTCTGACACCACCCACCACCTCATTACGAGACGTCCCCGTGCTGCGGGGACATCATGCGGACACAGATCGTAGCGCCGCGGGGTGGGTTCGGAGCCGCCGCGGGTGGAGGGTCAGCCGTGATGAAGCGGAGAAACTGGCTCCCCGACGCTGCGGACAGCACCGTCCGGCACCGGCACGGGGCCCCCTGGTGGTCAGCGCGCTTGCCGCACCGGTGGCATCCGTGCCGCCCGCAGACCGTGCAGCTGTACCGCGACGGCGGGGTGCTGTCCGGCACCTGCTACTGCGCCTGCGGCGCGGTCACCGACCACACCGGCCGCTGGCGAGACCGCAACACCCGCAGACACACCCCCGACCCGGCCGGTCTGCGCCGCGACCCCCGAACGCCGCAGCCCGTCCGCGCGCGGGTGGTGGCGGGCGTAATCGCTCACCCCGGCGCCCGCCGCCACCCGCGTTCCCATCGGCTCGAAGCATGAGCGAGGCCCTCGACCGGGTCCGCGACCTCAAACGCGCCGGATTCGGTTTCCTGGCCCACCGCGATGATCACGGCGAGATCCTGACCCTGCAAGCCACCCGAATCCGCGCCGGCCACATCGAAACCGTGCTCATCTGCGACGAACACGACGCGCTGGCCGCACGCTGCCGCGACGAACCGCGCGCGACCGTGGTCTGGCACCGGGCCGGCTCCACCGCCGACGTCATCGCCGAACTGCTCAACCTTCCCGCGCCCTACCAGCGTGGCGCGCCCGGCCTCGGCCGCCGTGCGCCATCGGAACTGTGGCTCCCACCGTCCGGCCGTTGGCGATGAACACGCCCGCCGGCCGCGCGACCTGATCGGCTGCCTCACCCTGGACCGTCTGGGTACCCCTTGCAACGATGGGCGTCCCGGTGCCGATGTGTTCCCGGAAACCTGTGCACGGCGACGAGGTGGGAGCCGCATGATCGATCGCAAGCAGCTACTGGCCGACCTGCGCGGCGAGGTGGTCCGGCTGGAGGGCGACCTGCGCGAGCAGGTGGGCGCGGTCGAGGGCCTGGAGCGGCAGCTGCGCGACGAGCACGCGGCGGCAAGGAAGGCGCGGCGCACCTCGGCGACCTGGACCTCGTGGCGCGACGAGCAGGTCACCCAGGCAGCGGTGGCCTGGGTGCTGGGCACCGTGTTCGTGCGCTGGTGCGAGGACAACGAGCTGATCGACGCGATGCTGTCCGGGCCCGGTGAGCGGCTCGGCGTCGCCGAGGACGCGCAGCTGGCCTACTTCCGCGCCCACCCGCATCGCACCGACGCCGACTTGGCTGTGCTGCGGGTTCGACGTGCTCGCCGCCAGCGACGCCGGGGCGATGCTGTTCGACGCCCGGCACAACCCCGCCTACCTGATCCCGGTCTCGCATGACGGCGCCAAGGCGCTGATCGGGTTCTGGCGCTCCCGCCGCGGCGACGGGTCGCTGGTCCACGACTTCCGCGACGGTGAGTGGGACACCCGCTTCCTCGGTGACCTCTACCAGGACCTGTCCGACGAGGCGCGCGACCGCTACGCGCTGCTGCAGACACCGGAGTTCGTGGAGGAGTTCATCCTCGACCTCACGCTCACGCCGGCAATCGAGGAGTTCGGGCTCGACGGGTTGCGGGTGATCGACCCCACGTGCGGCTCCGGGCATTTCCTGCTCGGCACGTTCGACCGCCTCGTCGACGCCTGGCGCGAGCGGGCGCCGTCGCTGGAGCCCTACGAGCTGGCCCGCCGCGCGCTGGACTCGGTACATGGCGTGGATGTCAACCCATTCGCGGTGGCGATCTCGCGGTTTCGCTTGCTGGTCGCCGCCTGGCGGGCGGCCGGGGTAGGCACGGTGGCGCGGGCCGCCGAGCACCGCTGGCGGATGACGGTCGCGACCGGCGATTCGCTGCTGCCGGTCGAGCGCCAGCAGTCGATCGCGGAGCTGGACGAGCAGCTCGACTATCAGACCCCGTTCGAGGACGTGCACGAGTTCGGAAGGGAGCGCCTGCTCGACCCCGGCTCCTACCACGTGGTCGTGGGCAACCCGCCCTACATCACGGTCAGCGACACGAACGTCAACGCCACCTACCGGGAGCTGTACTCGGCGTGTCACCGGCAGTTTCAGCTCACCGTGCCGTTCGCGCAACGCTTCTTCGGCCTCGCCCGCCACGGTGGCGACGACGGCCGCAGCGCCGGACACGTCGGGCAGATCACCTCGAACGCCTTCATGAAGCGCGAGTTCGGCACCAAGCTGATCGGCGAGTTCTTCCCCACCGTCGCGCTGACCCACGTGATCGACACCTCGGGTGCCTACATCCCCGGCCACGGCACACCCACCGTGATCCTCATCGGCGAACGCCGCCGCGCCGCACCCGATGCACCCGTTCGCGCGGTGCTCGGCATCCGCGGCGAGCCCTCCCAGCCGGCCGAACCCGCGAAGGGTCTGGTGTGGACCGACATCGCTGACCACATAGGCCGGCCCGGCCACGAGTCCGAGTGGATCACCGTCACTGACGGCCCCCGTTCCCGGTTCGCTGCGCACCCCTGGTCGCTCTCCGGCGGTGGTGCGGACGAACTGCTCGCGACGCTCGACGGCTCCCTCGGGACCAGACTCGACAGCCACCTGGATATGAAGATCGGGTTCGCCAGCTTTCCCGCGGCTGATGATGTCTTCTTTCTCGACCAGTCCACCCCGCAGCGGAAGGGCATCGGCACGGCTGTCGTCCGGCCGCTCGTGCTCGGCGACATGGTTCGGGACTGGCACGAGCGGCTCGGTGAAGTCGCCGTGGTGCCATATGACGTCCGCCAACAGAAGCTCGTTTCGATCAACCTCGCCGAACCATGGGGGCGGTTTCTATGGCCGAATCGTCGCGTACTTCAGTCCATCACCGGGTTCGGGGGCGAAACGAGGCTTAGCAGCGGTGAACCTTGGTGGAGCTGGTACCGGTGGGTGACCGAGCGATACCGGTCGCCGCTGTCGCTTGCGTTTGCGTTTGTGGCAACGCACAACCACTTCGTGCTCGACCGGGGCGGGAAGGTGTTCAAGCAATCCGCGCCGGTGATCAAGCTGCCGGAGGGGGCGAGCGAGGATGAGCATTTCGCGCTGCTCGGGGCGCTCAACTCCTCCACAGCGTGCTTCTGGCTCAAGCAGGTCAGCCACCCGAAGGGCGGCAGCGGCATCGGGCGCGGTGTGCAGGACGAGGGCTGGGAGAACCGGTACGAGTTCACTGGCACGCAGCTGGAGCAGTTACCGCTGCCGGGGTCGTTGCCGACCGAGCGGGCGCAGCGCCTGGACCGACTCGCGACACAGTTGACCGAGGTGTCGCCGTCCGAGCTGTGCGAGCGGGCCACGCCCGCGTCCGGGGTGCTCGCAGAGGCACGCACGGAGTGGGGGCGGCTGCGGGGGCGGATGATCGCGGAGCAGGAGGAGTTGGACTGGGACGTCTACCACCGCTACGGGCTGCTCACCGACGCAGAGCACGCCGGGGTGGTGTTAGACGATCCGGCCGAGGCGCCGGAGCTGGCGCTGGGCGAGCGGGCGTTCGAGATCGTGCTCGCGCGGCGGATGGCACAGGGCAAGGCAGAGACGCAGTGGTTCGCCCGGCACGGCTCGACCCCGATCACCGAGTTGCCCGCGCACTGGCCCGACACCTACCGTCGGACCGTCGACAAGCGCATCGAACTGATCGAGCGGCGCCGGAACCTTGCGTTGATCGAGCGTCCGGAGTGCAAGCGGCGCTGGAACACCGAACCGTGGGACAAGCAGCAGGAGCGGGCGCTGCGCGGGTGGCTGCTCGACCGGCTCGAAGCCCGCGAGCTGTGGTTCGCCACCGACGTCAACGGTGAGCAGCAGCCCACCCCGCGCAGCGTGCACTCGTTGGCCGACGCGTTGCGCGGCGACTCGGACTTCACCAGCGTCGCCGGACTGTGGGCCGCCGACGCGCTCGGCGCGCGCGATGCCGACCTCGCCGAGATCGTCGGGGAGCTGGTCGACGCCGAGCACGTGCCGTTCCTGGCTGCGTACCGCTACAAGGGCAGAGGCTTCGACAAGCGCGCCGACTGGGAGCGCGTCTGGGAGCTGCAGCGCGCCGAGGACGCCGTCGCCGACCGGATGGGCCACGACGTAACCCATCCCGAGGTGCGCCGCGCCGTCGAGCGCGAACTCGGGACCATCCCCGTTCCGCCCAAGTACGGCTCCGGCGACTTCGCGCGCACCGAGTATTGGCGCCACCGCGGCAAGCTCGACGTGCCCAAG
This sequence comes from Pseudonocardiaceae bacterium, assembly GCA_009377865.1. Classification (GTDB taxonomy): domain Bacteria; phylum Actinomycetota; class Actinomycetes; order Mycobacteriales; family Pseudonocardiaceae; genus WHSY01. The sequence goes on from WHTH01000021.1 coordinate 30,183, forward strand.
GAGCGGTTCGTGTCCTACCCCGGCGCCACCCGCGACGGCGACGGCAGCCTGCTGCTCGGCTGGGCCGGCTGGGACCACCGCGAACAGGCCCAGGCGCTGGCAGTGCTGGCCACGCAGCGCCGCACCGAGGACGGCTGGGACCGCGACCGGCTGACCCCGCTGCTGGCCGGGCTGGCCGAGCTGCTGGGGTGGGTGGCACAGTGGCACGGCGAGTTCGACCCGGCCTTCGGCGGCTCGCCGGCCGAGCTGTACGAGGGCTTCCTCGACGGCCAGCTCGCCGAGCTGCACCTGTCCCGCGACGACCTCGCCACCTGGCGGCCCACCGGCCGCGTCGACGTCGCACCGCTGCCCCGTCGCCGTGCCGCCCGCGGCCCCGCCGCGACGAAGGCGCCACACGCGCGTCGAAGCTCCGCGGAACCCGACCCCGGCCACCTCACCGCCGTGCTCGACGCCGCCGCGTCCGGGCCGCTGTCCAACGAGCAGGTCCGCGCCCTCACCGACCTCGACACCGCCGGCGCCCGCAAGCTGCTCAGGCATCTGGTCGAGCGGGGCGATCTCGTCCAGACCGGTCAGCGCCGCGGCGCCCGCTACCAGCTCCCCACGGGAGCCACCCGATGACCGCGCGGAGCCCGGAGCTGGACAAGGCGCTGGAGCGCTTCAGTCGGCCTGACGCCGGCGAGCAGCTCGCCCGGGCGATCGAGGAGCGCGAGCGGGTCGTCGCTGATTTTCCCGTCGAGTCATGGCCGGAGCTCCCGCTCGAACGCTACGCGATGGGCACCGATGTGGCGGACGCGCCGTTCTGCACGGTGATGGAGTACCGGACTCCGTACCTCGGCAGCATCAAGGGCGGCAGCGCTCGCAAGCACATCATCTACCGGACCAGCACCGGTTCCTGGTGGGTCGCCGGACCGCTCGAGCACCTCGACCCGCACGACGCTTGGGTACGGCTACACCGGGAGTTCGTCGCCGCGCTGCGCGCCGTTCAAGACGGTGACCTGGACGCCCTCGACACGCTGCCACTGCTGCGGTGGGGTCCGGCGCTGGTCACCAAGACCCTCGCCACCTACGCGCCCGACACCTTCCTGCGGGTCTACTCCGGCGACCACATCCGCCGCTTCATCCGGTTGTTCGGCGGCGAGCCTCTTCCCAATGTCCCTTCATGGGAGTTGAACCGGCAGCTCAAGCACATCATCGACAGTGACCCCGCCGTCGGGAGCTGGGACCAGGAGGAGGTTCTGTCCTTCCTCTACACCCGCCTGGACCCCCGGCACGACGGCGACGAGGTCATCAAGATCGCGCCGGGAGACAAGGCGCGGCTGTGGGACGAGTGCCTGCGCGACGGCGTGATCAGGATCGGCTTCCACACCGTCGGCGACCTGAGCCAGTACACCGGTCCTGACGGCCTCCTCGCCCGCCTGCGCGGTACCGACCCGGAGAAGTCGGAGTCTTACCTCCGGGGCTCGCCCGCCAGCTCCTCCGGTTCCGCGACTTGGCCCCGGGCACGCGGATCGTCGCCAACCGCGGAGGGTCCGAGATCCTGGGCGTCGGCACCGTCAACGAAGAAGGCTACCGCCACGATCCAGACCTACCCGAGTATTGCAACCTGCTGGGTGTCGACTGGGATACCTCCTACGCGCAGCGTCTCGACCCGCCCGTGAAAGGCTGGGTGTCCACGTTCGGGAAGGTCTCCCCGACACTCTGGACGAGAATTCAGCAGGGTCGCGCCGAACGCAGTGGCAATCCTGTGCCGGAACCGCGTCCGGCAGCCCTTCCTGCGGATGTGTCACAGGTCCTCGCCGCCCTGGACCGCAAGGGCCAGGTGATCCTGCACGGTCCGCCGGGCACCGGCAAGACCCGGCTCGCGCTCAGCGCTGCACTGGCTGTCGCCGATCGGGCCGATGCAATCGACGCCGGGCCTGCCGAGCGAGTCGCGGCGCTGCGGGAGCTGCTGGACGACGTGCCGTCCTCGGACCACGGCGCGCCACTGGTCACCATGACCACCTTCCATCCCTCACTGGGTTACGAGGACTTCGTGGAGGGCTACAAACCCCACGAGACGGGAGAGGCAGGCCTGTCGCTGCAGCTGACCGACGGGCTGTTCACCGTGCTCTGCACGGCAGCCGAGGCGGATCCGGGGCACACGTATCTGCTCGTCGTCGACGAGATCAACCGCGCCGACCTGCCCCGCGTGCTCGGCGAGCTGATCACGCTGCTCGAGCCCGACAAGCGTGGCTTGCCGGTCCGGTTGCCGGTCAGCGGCCGCTCCTTCCGGGTACCGGCCAACCTGTGGATCATCGGCACGATGAACACGGCTGACCGCAGCGTGGCGCATCTCGACGCAGCGCTGCGACGCCGCTTCGGATTCGTGCTCGTGCCGCCAGACCCGACCGCGGTCGACGGCAGCGTCGGTGCCCTGGACCTCTCGGCGTTTCTTGCCGAGCTGAACGGCCGCATCAGCAAACAGCTCGACCGCGACCGGCAGGTCGGGCAGGCCTTCCTGCTCCAGGAGGACATGCCCGTCGAATCGGCGGACCAGCTCAACGCCGCCTTCTACCACGACATCGCGCCGCTGCTGGAGGACTACGCGCTCGGCGACGTCGAACTGCTCGCGCGACTGCTCGGGGCCGAGCTCGTCGACCCGGGTTCCGGCCAGATCGCGGCGCTCGAACCAGACGACCTCGCCGTCACGCTTGCCAAGGAGTTCGGCGCCGGAATCGATACCGATGTCGACTCGGCGTGAGCCGCCACGGCGGCGGACGTCGATCCAGGAGTACGAGTCGGCAGAGTTGGCCGACGAGGAACTGACCGCACGTGACCTCGACGTGCTGCAGACTCTCGGCCAGTCGGACCTGCTGTCCCTGCGCCGGCTGCGCGGCTCGTGGGAGATCCATGCCAAGGCGGTGGTCGGCCTGCTGACGCTGGACCACACGGTGCTGGAGATCCGGCCGAAGACCATGGTCAGCGGCGAGCAGGTGATGGCCTGGATCCGCTATGCACTCGCCCTGCCCACCCACGTCGAGCTGCCCCGCGGATGGTCGACCGCACCGTCGGGCCTGCGCGACCTCGTCATCGCCGCGCTGGTCGCGGAATGCCGCGTGCTACTACGGGATCAGCTGCGTCGCGACTATCGGCGTCACGACTCGGTCGAGCCCGTGCTGCGCGGGCGCCTCGACATCGCGGCGCAAATCAGCCGCCGCTTCGGGCAGGTCGACCGGCTGCACGTACGAACCTTCGACCGCGACGTCGCGATCTGGGAGAACCTGGCCTGCCACGCTGCGTTGACCCGCGCCGCTCGCGTGGCCGAGTCAGTCGAGCTGGCCCGAGCAGCCCACGACGTCGCAGCCGGCTTCCCGCCATGCCGAGCAGACCGGCGCACCGTCCTGCGGTGGCTGGCCACCGCGCGATACCACCGCATGAATCAGCGATACCGCGCCGCCCACACATGGGCAGCGTTACTCCTCGGCGGTGGCGGGGTTTCCGATTTGCTGGCCGAAGGATCGGAGCGGGCCGAGTCATTGCTGATCAACATGAACCGGCTGTGGGAAGCCGTGGTCCGCCGCCTCTCGGAGCAGGCCGTCGAAGGTCACGGCGGCTCGCTCGCGTCAGCGACGGGAGAGCAGGCCATCGTGGTGCATGAGCAGGACCGCGGCACGAGATCTCTGCGCCCTGACGTCCTGCTGCAGCTGCGCGCCGACGACCCGTCGCTGCTGGCCGTGGACGCCAAGTACAAGCGCTACGACGAGCATGTGGTCGATTCTGCCGACGTCCACCAGCTGCTGACATACGCGCACGAGTACCAGGCGCCCGACGGGTTGCGGCGCGCCGTGATCGTGCACCCTTCGGGCCTCGGGAGTACCCAGCGCACCATCACCGTTCGAGGTCCGTCGGGACACCTCGGCACCGTCGATATCGTGGGGCTCGACGTCGGCCAGCCACCTCCGGAATGCGTAGCCAAGCTGAGCCAGGCGCTACCGCAAACTGTTGGCCCCTGATCCGTCAGCGTCGCGGGCAGCGGAAACCGTCGCGTCGACGAAGGGCCGGCGACCAGGGAGAAAGTGCGCGTTGCGGCCCCTCCCCTCACCACGAACCAGGTGATCCTCGGCCACGAGGCGCTCCAGCTGCCTGAGCGCACCGGCCTGGGTGAGACCGGTGAGAGCAGCGTGATCCCCAGAGCTCACCCGGTCGTGCGTACTCAACCACGCACGCGCGATGTCCAGTGCTGTCTCGGGACGCCGGTAGGGAAGCAATCCGGCAACACGACGAGCTGAGCTCTTCCCCTGCTCGAGAAGTGCGATGGCGGCCCGGGACAGCACCCACACGTCCTTGAACCGTTCGATCAGCGGGACGCTGTCGACCCGGCACTCCGCCGCGACCTCCAGCGCCTCCGCGGCCTCCACCTCGGTGCGTTGCAAGACGCTCGCCAGCCGGGAGGCGGTGACGAAGGGCTCCCGGAGCAGGGTGTCGACGATCAGCGTGACGCGGACGTCCCTGCGGCGAACGGCCGGCTCGATCCGGCCTGCGAGAACGATGACCGGTACCACCGGTTCACCGCCCACCAGGCGGACGCGCACCCGCGGACCGCCCTCCTCCAGGATCGTAGGGGGTCGGTGCCCCCGCACGACCATCTCCCGGTACATGCGGTCCACTCCCAGCCCCTGCTTCTCGACCAGTCGCAGCGCTTGGAACAGATCCGCCAACGCGGGGTGTCGCGCGTAACGCTGCGTCAAGACGTTGTCTGCGGTGACACCACCGGCGAATCCGCCCGGGCTGACGATCTGTGCTGCCGAGTCCGCCTGGACCCACGTGATCGTCACCGGGTCGGGCTGCATCCAGTCGCGGTGCACCAGCCCGTTGACGACCGCCTCGCGGAGTGCGGCCGGGGGGAGACGCCGGATGGCCGTCTCGGCGAACGAGTCCCGGATCGTGATGGTGCCGTTCACCGCGTCCAGTCGTTGCTCGACGGCCACCAGCTGCTCCAGCAGGCTCAGGCCGCTCATGTCGGGTGGCTGCGAGACCACGTCCCCGCCCTCGACGTCCAACACGCTCATCGACAGGTGGTTTCGGTCCGCCGGGCAGAAGACCAGGGCTCCCGCTTGGGTGAGGCGCTCGTCGGGCAGGATCGCGCCGAGACGACGGAGCAGGTCCAGGGGCCCGTCGGCACCGGCCTCGCCCTCGGAATCCGAAGCACTGAGGTAACGACGGGCGGCGCTCAGCGCCCCTGGCGCTGTGTCCTCTACCGTCAGGCCGGTCGACGCCGCCATGCTGTCGTAGCCGGCCTGCCCTTGGCGGTGCAGCCACCACTCCGACCGGTCGACGGGGGTGCAGTGGCTACCCACGCGCCAACGCAGCCTGCCGGAGGTGTCCTCGACCGGCTCGCGAGAGACCGCGACGAGCAGTACGAGTAGCCGCACACCGCCGATGAACCGCTCCTCGACGACCGGCGCGACGTCCACTGCCTGGTAGACGCGGTGGCGCAGCCATTCCATGTCCAGCGAGGTACCCAGCACCTCCCCGGTGCGGTCCTCGATGCCGACGACAAGGGCACCACCGCCGGGAGTGTTGGCCAGACACGCGACCTCGTCGGCGAGCTGTGTCGCCGCTGCGGTGTTGTGAGCTTGCCCGGGCAGCAGCAAGCCGTCCCGACCGCGCTGGCCCGCTTCCTCCTTGCAGTCGACCCGCTGCCGTTCGGCAGCGCTCACCGCGGCGCCGCTCTGGAGCTTGGCCAGCACCGAGTCCACGAGGTCGCGCAGCGCGGCCCGAGCCGTCACGAGATCGGCTTGTGGCTGAAAGGACAACGCGTCCCCCTGGTGCGGCAATCAGTTGTGATTTAGCGGGTGGCTAAAGTACAACAGAACGTGCCCGAGCGGTGGGTCGTTGGGATTTGTGGCACGTGGCAGGCGCTGCACGCCGCACGCGCCCTGGTGCAACGGTGACCCTGGCCGCGACGATGAGACTACTGTCCGGAGCCGAACCGCCGTCGAGGGAGCCAGCGCAGTGACGAGCACCCAGACCGCCCAGCCGTTGCTGCGGGAGCTCATCGAGATTCCGGAGCGCGTGTACCAGGGCGACTTCGTGCTACGGCTGACCGAGGGCGTCGCGCGGCGGCAGGCCACCCTCGACTCGTACGTGATCACCCCGCAGCTGCGGGTGGCGTTCGACGAGGCGCTGGGGTTGATCGGCTCCGCGCTGGCCGAGCAGCGCTCCAAGGCCAGCTACCTGCACGGCTCGTTCGGCTCGGGCAAGAGCCACTTCATGGCGGTGCTGCACGCGTTGCTCGACGGTGACGTCGCCGCGCGGTCGCGCGACGAGCTCGCCGACCTGGTCGACCGGCATCGCTGGTTGGGCAGCAGCCGGTTTCTGCTGGTGCCGTATCACCTGCCCGGGGCCGAGAGCCTGAACGCGGCGATCCTCGGCGGCTACGTCGACCACATCCGGCGCACGCACCCGGATGCCCCGCTGCCCGCCGTGTACCGGGCGCAGGGGCTGCTGGCCGACGCGCGCGCCATCCGGGACCGGATGGGCACGGAGGCGTTCCTCGCCGAGCTGCCGTCGTCCGGCGACCCGGGCTGGGGCGAGATGGACGCCGGATGGAGTGCCGCGGGCCTGGACGAGGCGTTCGCCGCCGACCCCGACTCGGAGCTCGCTCAGCGCCTGATCAGCGATGTGGTGCCCGCGTTCATGCCCAGCTACGTGGACTCGGTGGTGGGCGCCGCCAGTGCCTTCGTCCCGCTCGACCAGGGGCTCGCGGCGCTGAGCAATCACGCCAAGAGCCTCGGCTACCAGGGGGTGGTGCTGTTCCTCGACGAGTTGGTGCTCTGGCTCGCCGGCAAGATCGCCGACCAGGCCTTCATCGGGCGCGAGACCGAGAAGGTCGCCAAGCTCGTCGAGTCCTCCGACGCGAACCGCGCGGTGCCGGTCGTCAGCTTCATCGCCCGCCAGCGCGACCTGCGCGAGCTGGTCGGCGCCGAGCGCACGGGAGCCGAGGCGCTGTCGTTCCAGGACCAACTGTCCTACTGGGACGGCCGCTTCTCCACCGTCACCCTCGAGGACCGCAACCTGCCGGTGATCGCCGAGCAGCGGATCCTCAAGCCACGCGACGACGCCGCCGCGCAACAGATCGTCGAGGCGTTCCGGCGCACCGACGCGCTGCCCGCCGCCACCCGCGACGTGCTGCTGTCCGACTCCGACGCCGAGACCTTCCGGCGCACCTACCCGTTCAGCCCCGCCTTCATGGACACCCTGGTGCACGTATCGTCGGCGCTGCAGCGCGAGCGCACCGCGCTCAAGCTCATGCAACAGATCCTGGTCGACCGGCGCGACGACCTCACGCTCGGACAGCTCGTCCCGCTCGGCGATCTGTTCGACGCCATCGCCGACGGCAACGACCAACCGTTCACCGAGAAGCTCAAGCACGAGTTCGACCAGGCCCGCACGCTGTACCAGCGCACGTTGCGGCCGATGCTGCTGAACCAGCGCGAGCTCACCGAGGAGCAGGCGGCGGGCCACCAGGACGCCGATCCCGGGCGGCTCGCCGCGTTCCGCACCGACGACCGGCTCGTCAAGACGCTGCTGCTGGCCGCGCTGGCGCCGGGCGTGCCCGCGCTGCGGGGGATGACCGCGCGCCGCCTCGCCGCGCTCAACCACGGCAGCATCCGCAGCCCCATCCCCGGCCAGGAGGTGGCCGAGGTGGTCCGGCGGCTGCGCAGCTGGGCCAGCCAAGTCGCCGAGCTCAAGATCGGCACCGAGGACGACCCGAGCGTCCGGCTGCAGCTGGTCGGCGTCGACCTCGGCGCGATCCTGGACCGGGTCGCGCACGTCGACAGCACCGCGGCCCGCAGGTCGCTGATCCGGGACCTGCTGCTCGGGGAACTCGGCGTCAAGGACTCCGGGCAGCTGGAGCTGGAGCACCCGGTGGTGTGGCGCGGCAGCCGGCGCGTCCTGGAGATCGTCTACGGCAACGTGCGCGACCCCGCCGACCTGCGCGACGAGGTGTTCGAGCCGTCCCAGGACGGCCGCTGGCGGATCGTCATCGACTACCCGTTCGATGCGGCCACCCACTCGGCGGCCGAGGACCGCGCCCGGATGCACGAGCTGCGGGGTAAGGCGCCGGCCCGCTGCGTCGCGTGGCTGCCCGGGTTCTTCACCGGCGACATTCCCGGCAAGATCGCCAACCTGGTGCGGATCGAGTACCTGCTGACGGGCTCCCGGCTCGACGAGGCCGCCAGCCACCTCAACTCCGACGACCGCGCCCGCGCCCGCGATCTGCTGCGCAACCAGAGTGACTCGCTGCGCTCGGAACTGCGCCACGTGCTGCGCCAGGCCTACGGGCTGGCCCGGCCCGAGGAACGCAACGTGCTGGACTGGCACGACCACCTCGTGTCCCGCGAGCCGGGCGTGACGCCCCGGCTCGACGTCGGACGGCCCTTCGCCGCCGCGCTGGAACAGCTCGTCGACCAGCTCTACCGGGCCACCTACCCCGAGCACCCGGACTTCGACCCGCAGCACCGCGGCAAGGAGGTCACCGCCGCCGAGCTGCGGGCGGTGCTGGCGGTGGTGCGCCGGGCAGCCGACGAGCCCGAGGGCCGCGTCGAGACCGACAGGTCCGAGCGAGCCGCGCTGCAGCGTGTCGCGCACCCGCTCAAGCTCGGCGAGGAGCACGGCGGCCCGTTCGTGCTGTCCCGCGACTGGGAGACCGAGCTGGAGCGCCTCGCCGCCCAGGACGGCGCCGACGTCGACCTCCCCGTCCGCCAGGTCCGGGCGTGGATCAGCCACCTCGGCCTGGAGACCCGGGTGGCCAACCTCGTCATCGCCACCTACGCGGAGCTGTCCCAGCGGGCGTGGGTGCGCGCCGGGCGCGTCATCGAACCACCCTCCACGGTGGACGCGGTCGCCGACGACATGCTGCTGCGTCGCCAGCAGCTACCCAGCGAGGACGACTGGGCCCTCGCCGTCGACCGCGCCGGAGCGCTGTTCGGGCACCACACCGGCGCCCGGGTGGTCTCGCCGCGCGCGGTCGCCGGGTTCGGCCGGCTCGCCGACCAGGTCGACCGGCTGCGCACCCCGGACAGGTCGAGCTGGTGTCGGTGCTGCACAGTTACCGCGACCAGCTCGACCTGTCCGACGAGCACACCCGCGGCCGGCTCGCCACGGCCGTCGAGGCCAACGAGCTGCTCGACCGGCTCCACCGCGCCCCCGACCCGACCGCGCTGGTCACGACACTGGCCGGCGCGGAACTGGACGCGCCTCCCGTGGTGCTCGGCAAGTCCATCGCCAGCTCGCGGGAGGTCGCCGACGCGCTGCGCCAGGCGGACTGGCGGGTACTCGACCGGCTCGCCACGCTCGACGGTTCCGAGGCCGACGCGGTCCGCCACACGCTGCACGCCGCCGCCGCGGCCGACGAGAACGCGGCCTCGCTGCGTGACGCGCTCGCGAAGGCGCGGGACCGCACACTCGCGCTGATCGTCGAGCCCACGCCACCTGATAGGTCGCCGCCTGTCACGCCACCACCGCCCCCGCCGTCGGTGCGGGCGCTGCGCGGGCAGCGCGACGAGGTGCTCGACCAGCTCCGCCAGGTGCTGGCCGCCGATGATCGCGTGGAAGTGTCCTACCGTGTGCTGGACGCGGGCGATGACGGTCGCTGACCTGAGTTCCGCCGTCGAGCGGGCGGTGCTTGAACGGGTCCGAGTGATCCTCACCGCCGACCGATCCGTCGACGTGATCGGAATCCGCAGCGGCGAGCCACCTGAATGGCACGGTGCGGCGGAGCAGGAACTCGATGGCGTCACGGTGAGCATCGAGGCCTGCCCCTCGGTGCTCGCCGTTCTCGACGCACTCGCCCGACACGACACCGCGACCGGCACGCTGGTGATCCTCACCGACCGGCCCGAGCCGGAGCTCGGAAACGACGTCCTGGTGCGGCTGCACCGCGGGAAGCTGTTCGAAGCCAGCCGGCACACGCTGCTCGACGATCTCCTCGGCGCCCGGAGGCTCGATCCCAGAATCCGCCGGCAAGGCTGGTTGGTCGACGCCCTGGTCGACCTCGCGCACGCCGCCGCACTGCCCTCCACGCAGGGCACCACGCTGAGCATGAGCCGCGCCACCGATCTCGTGCTCGACGCCCGGCTCGGTCTCGATGCCGACCGGCTCGACCTGCCGCAGCTGGTGCTCGCGCTCGACGACCCCGCCACCCGCACCCGGTGGCGCGCAGCCGGCCCGGACGAGCGGGGCGGGCTCGGCGAGCATCTCGCCGCCGTGTACGGGCGCGCCGCCGTGGTGGTTGCCGAGCTCGCGCTGCACCGGGACGACGTGCTCGCGGAACTGCTCGTCGCCGACGTGCTCACCGCGCCGCCCGAGGCCGATGCGCACGCCGCGGTGCGCTACGGGCGGTTCACCCAGTCGCGGTTCGGGACGGCGCAGCCGGTGCGGGCCGACCTGCGCGACGCGGGGCATGCCGCCGTCAGCGCCGTCGGGCTAGCTGACACCCCGCGCACCACCCAGCAACTGCGGCGTGCTGACGCGCTGCTGGAAGAGCTGGGGGCCGCAGAGCTCGCGGCGCACAGTGCCGTGCTGCCCAGGGGGTTCACCGAACGTCTCGCGCTCGCCGCGGACCAGCTCACCGAGGAGCGCCTCGCCGCCGTAGCCGAGCACCGCAGTTGCGCCGAGCAGCCCCACCGGCTCGAGCGGCTACGTTGCGCCGCCCGGCTGCAGCGGTGGACGGCGTCGGGCCCCGACACCACGGTGGCCTCCGGGGGCGACGCGCTGCGCCGCCACGCCAGGGAGCTGTCCTGGGTGGATCGTGCGCTGGCCCAGGTCCGCGCCGGGGACGCCGACCCGCGGGTGGCTGCCACGTTCGACGGCGCGGGCCGCCCGGCCGAGCGGCTGCGCGCCGAGCTCGACCGCCGCTTCGCTCCCCGGCTGGTCGCCATGGCCGAGGCCCCGGGCTCGGGCCAGCTCGCCGTGGAGACCCTGCTCCCCGACGTGGTGGCTCCGCTGGCGGCGAAGCACCGCGTGCTGCTGATCGTGGTGGACGGGATGTCCGGCGCGGTGGCCACCGAACTGGGCGAGGCGCTGACCGATCAGCGGGGCGGCTGGACCGAGGTGGTGCGCGCGGCCGACGGCGGGCGGGAGGCCGTGCTCGCCGCGCTGCCGACCGAGACCGGCTACAGCCGCACCAGCCTGCTCACCGCGTCGCTGCAGTCCGGCACCCAGGACGAGGAGCGCCGCGCCTTCGCCGGACACCGGTTCTGGCCGTCCGGCGGTGCCACCCTGGTGCACAAGGCCGGGATCGCCGGGCGGGACGGGGCCGACCTCGGAGCCGACCTCGAGGGTGCCCTGACACGGGGTGATCGGGTCGTGGGCGTCGTGCTCAACGCCGTCGACGACTCCCTCAAGCAGGGCCGGCAGTCGATGGACCCGTCCTGGACACCCAGCGACATCCCCGGGCTGCCGCAGCTGCTCGGCCGCGCCGCCGAGACCGAACGGGTGGTGGTGCTGGTCAGCGACCACGGCCACGTGCTGGAGCACGGGTCACAGCACCGCCCCGCAGCCGGGGGCGGTGCGCGCTGGCGGCCTGCCGGAGGTGAGCCGGCCGGCGCCGACGAGGTAGCGGTGGCCGGCAGCCGCGTGCTCGTCCCCGAGGGCCGAGCCGTGCTCGCCGCCACCGAAGCGCTCCGCTACGGCGCCCGCGCGCACGGCTACCACGGTGGGGGGACGCTCGCGGAGGTCGCGATCCCGCTGCTGGTGCTGCTCCCGCCGGGCCTCGACGGGCTCGACGGCTGGTACCCACACTCGGCCGGCGCACCGCCGTGGTGGTCGGCGGCCAGCACGCCCGCCCCGGCGCCAGTGGCGGTGCCGTCACGGCGGCGCCGGGTCGAGGCACCACCGGAGCCGGACCTGTTCGCGAGCGAGCCGTCGCAGGCTCGTGGCGGGTCGCTCGTCGCTTCGGACACGTTCCGGGGCGTGCACGGCGGGCTGCCCGCCAACAGGGTGCCAACGGCCGAGGTGTTCGCCGCGGTCGTCGACGCGCTCACGGCGGCAGGCGGGCGGCTGCCGGTCGCCGCGGTGCTGCAGGCCGCGCAGGCGTCCGGGCGGAACCCGCGCGGCCTGGTCACCGCGCTCGGTCGGGTACTCAACGGCGACGGCTTCGAGATCATCTCGCTGGTCGACGACGGCCGGGCGGTGCGACTCGACCTGGAGCTGCTCGACGAGCAATTCCCCCCGGAGCAGCCGTGACCGCCGTCAGCCCCGCACGCCGCCGCGTCGTGCTCGCGGCGCTGCGCCGCGGCACCGTCCCGGAAGCCGGGCTGGACCTGCTCGCGGTCGGGCTCGACCGGTTCGCCTCGACGTTTGATGCGGAACTCGCGGGGTGTGTAGCCGGCTCGGCGGCGTTCACCGCTGTGCGTGGCGAGTACGGCGCCGGCAAGACGTTCCTCGCCCGCTGGTTGGGTGAACGCGCGAAAGCCCGCGGTATGGCCGTCGCGGAGGTGCAGATCTCCGAGACCGAGACGCCGCTGCACCGGCTCGAGACCGTCTATCGCCGGCTGTGCGAGCGGCTGGCCACGGCGACCGCGTCACCGAGCGCGCTGCGTCCGGTGCTCGATTCCTGGCTCTACGCGCTGGAGGAGGACGTGCTCGCCGAGGGCGCGGTGACCGGTGAGGACAGCGGGGCGTTGGGCGAGGCCGTCGACGCGCTGCTCGAGCGGCGGCTGGCTGCGCTGACCCGCACCACCCCGGCCTATGCCGCCGGGCTGCGCGGGTACCGCCGCGCGGTGGCCGGGGGCGACGTCGACACGGCCGACGGGCTGGCGGCGTGGCTGGCTGGGCAGCCGCACGTCGCCGCGTCTGCGCTCCGGGCAGCCGGCGTGAAGGGCGACCTCGACCACTTCCTCGCGCTCGGGTTCCTGCAGGGCCTGCTGATCGTGCTGCGCGACGCGGGGCACCCGGGACTGCTGCTGGTGCTCGACGAGGGCGAGACGCTGCAGCGCGTGCGCAGCGACGCCCGGGCCAAGGCCTTGAACGCGCTGCGCCAGCTCATCGACGAGGTCGACGGCGGGCGGTTCCCGGGGCTGTACCTGCTGGTCACTGGAACCCCCGCGTTCTTCGACGGCCGGCAGGGCGTGCAGCTGCTGCCGCCGCTGGCGCAGCGGCTGCACACCGACTTCAACGCCGACGCCCGGTTCGACAACCCGCGCGCCCCGCAGATCCGGCTGCTGGGATTCGACCACGACCGGCTCGTCGAGCTCGGCGCGCGGGTCCGCGACCTGTTCGCCTCCGGGGCGGACGCCCCGGAGCGCATCCGGTCCGTCGTCAACGACGCGTACCTGTCGACGCTGGCCTCCGCCGTCGCCGGTGGGTTGGGTGGTCGGGTCGGTGTCGCGCCCCGGCTGTTCCTGCGCAAGCTGGTCGCCGACGTGCTGGATCGGGTGGAGCAGTTCTCCGACTTCGACCCCCGGCGGCACTACGCGCTGACGGTCGACGACACCGAGCTCACCGAGGTGGAGCGGCAGGCGGCCCGGTCGCCCGACGACGTGGACATCGATGTCTGAACCTCGGTATGTCTGACTTCGGTATGTCCGAAGCGCTGCACCCGGTGGTCGAGCACCACCTGGTCAACACCCTGCAGTGGCCGTCACTGCGACCGCTGCAGGCGTCGGCCGTGCAGCCGGTGCTGGACGGCGAGGACTGCCTGCTGCTCGCGCCCACCGCGGGAGGCAAGACCGAGGCCGCGGCGTTCCCGCTGCTGTCGCGGATGGCACGCGAGGGCTGGCGGGCACGTCGGTGCTCTACGTCTGCCCGCTGCGCGCGCTGCTCAACGACCTGCACCCGCGGCTGGCGGGCTATGCGGGATGGCTGGGCCGTAGCGCCGCGCTGTGGCACGGCGACGTGGGTGCCGCCGACCGCCGCCGGATCCAGCGCCAGCAGCCCGACATCCTGCTCACCACGCCGGAGTCGCTGGAGGCGATGCTGGTCTCGGTCAAGGTCGACCCGCGCGAGATGTTCCGGCAGCTGCGGGCCGTGGTGGTCGACGAGGTGCACGCCTTCGCCGGGGACGACCGGGGCTGGCACCTGCTGCTCGTGCTGGAACGGCTGTCGCGGCTGGCCGGGCGGCCGCTGCAGCGCATCGGGCTGTCCGCGACGGTGGGAAACCCGGAGGAGCTGCTGGGCTGGCTGCAGGGCTCCTGCTCCGAGCGCCCGCGCCGCGTCGTCGCGCCACCGGCACCGCCGACCGGCTCGACCGAGGTCACCGTCGACCATGTCGGCACCGTCGGCAACGCCGCGACCGTCATCTCGTCGCTGCACCGCGGCGAGAAGCGGCTGGTGTTCGTCGACAGCCGCCGTCGCGCCGAGGAGCTGGGGGCCGCGCTGCGGGCGGCCGGCGTGGAGACGTTCCTGTCGCACTCGTCGCTGTCGGCGGGCGAGCGGCGGCGGTCCGAGGCCGCCTTCGCCGAGGCTCGCGACTGCGTCATCGTCGCCACGTCCACGCTGGAGCTGGGCGTCGACGTCGGCGATCTGGATCGGGTGATCCAGCTCAACGCGCCCCGCACCGTCGCCTCGTTCCTGCAGCGGCTCGGGCGCACTGGGCGACGGGCGGGAGCATCGCGGAACTGCCTGTTCCTGTGCCTGGAGCCCGACGACGTGCTGCACGCGGCCGGGCTGCTGCTGCGCTGGTCACAGGGGTGGCTGGAGCCGGTGGTGGCGCCACCGTCGCCGCGCCACATCGTCGCGCAGCAGCTGCTCGTACTCGCGCTGCAGGAGCGCACCCTCGGGCTGCGGACCTGGCCGGAGTGGTGGGGTGGTCTCGGACCGATGGCGTCGGACGGATCCGCGGTGCTCAGCCACCTGCTGGAGGCGGGCTACCTGGAGACCGACGGCGACCTCGCGTTCGTGGGACCCGAGGCAGAGCGGCGGTTCGGTCGCCGCCACTTCTCCGACCTCACCTCGGTCTTCACCGCCGCACCGGAGTTCACCGTGCTGGCCGGGCGGGACGAGATCGGCACCGTCGGCGACGACGTGCTGGTGTCCGACAGCGGGGACGCCCCGCGGGTGCTGCTGCTGGCCGGGCGGGCGTGGCTGGTGACCCACGTCGACTGGACGCGGCGCCGGTGCTTCGTCGAACCGACCGGCCTGCCCGGTCGCGCCCGCTGGTCGAGCACGGGTGGCGGGCTGTCGTTCGAGATCACCCGCGCGATGCGCGACGTGCTGCTCGGCGAGGACCCGCCCGGCGTGACCCTCAGTCGTCGCGCGGCCGGCGCGCTGGGCGAGTTGCGGGACCACCACAGCAGCCAGGTGGCCGACGGGCGCACCGTCATCGAGCGCTCGGCAACCGGCGACGTGCACTGGTGGACCTGGGCCGGCACCGCGGCCAACCGCACGCTGCACGCCTCGCTCCCCGGTCTTGTCGGCCCTCGCCAACGGTTCGGCGACCGCGGGCTGCGGATGCGTGGCGACCTCGACACCCGCGACCTCGCTGATGCACTGGAGACCGTTGACGCCACTGCCGACGTTCCCGTCAACAACGCCGCGCTCAGCGGTCTCAAGTTCTCGGCAGCGATACCCGACGGCCTCGCCCGTCGCACCCTCGCCGAGCGGTTGGCAGATCATAATGGAGCCGCAAACGCCCTGGCCGACGCGCGGATCGTGCTGCGCTCCGGCACCTGACGGCTGCCTTTGCCCCCGTAGGGTTCGCACCATGCGGACGGTAGGTATCGACCTCTCGGCCCAGCCCGCAGGCACCGCGGTCTGCAGCATCGAGTGGAGCGGCACGGAGGCCAACCTCGACCGCATCACAGTCGGCATCATGTCCGACCCTCACCTCGCCCGGATGTAGACACGCTCGCCCACCCGGCCCTCTCGCTCGAGCAAGCTGGCTTGGTACAGGCTCCGAAGCACAACCTGGGCGTGTTCAGCACCGACACCCAGTTCGCGACGCACCACGCGTTAAGGCCAGACCCTGGCCCGCTCCCAGCCGGCGTTCCCGATGATGCCGGGCATGCCGGAGAAACGCACCCACGACTACGTCCGGCACGGCACCACCAGCCTGGTCGCGGCGTTCAACACCGCCGACGGGACCGTCATCAGCTCATTGCACCGCCGCCACCGCACCGTCGAGTTCAAGAAGTTCCTGGCCAAGATCGACAGGGAGGTCCCCGGCCATCTGGACGTGCACCTGGTCTGCGACAACTACGGCGCCCACAAGACCCACCAGGGGGAGCAGGGACTTATCGTGGCTCTGCCGACGCGGAAACCACGATAAGTGTGCTCATCGCGCGACCGGCGGCTGTAGGGACAGCGCCCACTCGGATCGATCACTGACACCGACTTCACCGCGGTCAAGCGGTTCCTCCGGCTGATGTTCGACCTGCGAGCCCCGTCCGTGAGCTCGACGCCGTGGGGGCCCGAGGTGAGTTCGAGCCGCACGGCGTGGAGTTCATGGACGAACGGGGGACGGCAATCGTGTCGTGCGGATTCCACCGCGGCGGGGCACAGTCGTACCGCGACGAGAACGGAGGTGCCGCGTCATGGAACTCGATGACGTCGAACGGATCGCCGCTCGCGACCACAACCTCGCGGTGGTGGCGACCTCCCGTGCCGACTGCTCGGTGCAGTCCTCCGTGGTCAATGCCGGGGTGCTGCAGCACCCGGTCACCGGGCTGCCGGTCGTCGGGTTCGTCACCTACGGCCGGGTGAAGCTAAGCCACCTGCGCAACCGCCCGTGCGCCACCGTCACGTTCCGTGCGGGGTGGGAGTGGGCCGCCGTGGAGGGCACGGTGGAGCTCGCCGGGCCCGACGACCCGATGCCCGACGTCGACGCCGAGCGGCTGCGACTGCTGCTGCGCGAGGTGTTCATCGCGGCCGGGGGTGGCCACGACGACTGGCAGGCCTACGACCGGGCGATGGCCGAGCAGCGCCGCGTCGCCGTGCTGTTGCGCCCGGAGCGGGTCTACGGCGTCTGACGCGCGATCGGGGCGTCGATCCACGCCTCGGGGATGCCGAACCCGTCGACCAGGGCGCGGGCGTGCGGGCGCAGCTGCTGGCACTGCTCGTTGACCGCACGGCCGACGGCCTTGGCCCGGTTCGGCGACAGCCGGCCGTGCTCCATGAACCAGGCGCGGTCTCCCTCGATGACCGACAGCACGTGCAGGTCGCACACCCGGTCGAGCAGGTCGCGCACCGCGACGTCCTCGCAGCGGTCGATCGCGGCGACGAACGCCTCGAGCACGATCCGGTCGACGTGCACCCGCGCGACGCGCAGCACGTGGTCCTGCGCGTCGTTGAACACGGCGAAGGCGTTGTGCTCCGTGGCACGGCGCAGCCGGTTGGCGAGGGTGTCGAGCACGTGCGACTCCCGATCCTCGAACAGCGCGACGTGCCAGCCCCGGTCGAGCAGGTCGGCCTCCTCGTCGCGACCCGGGGCGGCGTCGACCAGCCGCTGCAGCAGCGGCCGCGCGGCGGTGCGCTCGATGACAATCTCGAGCACCTGGTCGGCGACGAACCGCACCATCCCGAGGGTGTCGAGCTCACCGAAGTGGTCCCGGTAGCTGGTCAGCAGGCCCTTGGCCACCAGCTGCAGCAGCACGGTGTTATCGCCCTTGAATGTGGTGAACACATCGGTGTCGGCCTTGAGCTGCGGCAACCGGTTGACGGTGAGGTACCCGGCGCCGCCGCACGCCTCCCGGCACGTCTGGATCGTGGCCGTCGCATTCCAGGTCGCCACCGCCTTGATGCCGGCCGCGCGGGCCTCCAGCTCCCGCTGCGCCCGCTCGTCGGTGATCCCGCCGGTCTGGATATCGTGCAGCGCTGCGACCAGCTCCTGCTGCGCGAAGTGCAGGGCGTAGCTGGTGGCCAGCGCCGGCAGCAGCTTGCGCTGGTGGGCGAGGTAGTCGAGGACGGGGATCTCGTCGGTCGAGCCCGGCGCCGCGAACTGGCGCCGCGACTCGCCGTAGCGGACCGCGATCGCCAACGCGAGCTGGGTGGCGCTGCCGGCGCCGCCCGCGACGCTGACCCGGCCGCGGATCAGCGTGCCCAGCATGGTGAAGAAGCGTCGTGACACGGCCTCGATCGGGCTCGAGTACGTGCCGTCCGGGGCAACATCGCCGAAGCGGTTGAGCAGCGCCTCGCGCGGCACCCGGACCGCGTCGAAGGACAACCTGTCGCTGCTGGTCAAGGCGGGAGTGCAGTGGGGGCTGTTCGGGGGAGCGGTGGAGGCTTCGTCCGGGCCTGCTCGCGGACGTGCGCCCACCGGCCGTCCAGCACGCGGCGCAGCGCATCCGCATCGACTGCGGTGACGGTCGTCGTGACCATGCCGCCTCCCTCGCGATCGACCCCCGGCGGTAGGCTCCTTCCCGGGAGCCTGCCAGCTGCCCGGCTGTTCAGCATGCGGGCGGCCCGTTACGCCCGTCACACCCGCTATGATCGTCAGGTTCGGAGGCTTGCGGTGTACGACGACTACAGCCAGGGCAGGAATTATGACCGTACGCAGCGGATGCAGCGGTCGGGCAGGGTGGACGTCCGCCGGCTGTGGGCGGGCGGCGCGGCGACAGCGCTCGTCGCCGCGCTGGTCGCATTCATCGCACTGCTGATCGCGCGCGGGATCGTCGGCGTGCCGGTACTGGCGCCGGACGAGGCGGGCATGTTCGGTGACGCGTCGACCGTCGGGCTCTACGTCCTGGCCGCCCTCGCCGCGCTGGCGGCGACCGGGCTGATGAACCTGCTGCTGCTCGCCGTGCCACAGCCACGGACCTTCTTCGCCGCGATCGCCGGGCTCGCCACCCTCGCGTTCGCGCTGCAGCCCTTCCTGACCGACGTCGAGCTCGCCAGCCAGATCGCCACGGCGGTGGTGTACCTGGTCACCGGAGCCGTCATCATCGGTTTGATCGGCAGCGTCACCGACTACGCCGCTCGTCCCGACTACTGACCCCTACGGCGCTATCCCTCGTCGTCGAGCCGGAATCCGACCTTGATCCCGACCTGGAAGTGGCCGACCGCGCCGTCGACCACGTGCCCCCGGATCTCGCTGACCTCGAACCACTCGACGTTGCGCAACGTGCTGCTTGCTCGGGAGATGCCGTTGCGGATGGCCTCGTCCAGTCCGTCCGGGCTCGTTCCGACGATCTCGGTGATGCGGTAGGTGCGTTCCATAACCGCAGTGTGCCGCCGCACCCGGCGCTACGCGACCGCGCGAGCGCCGGGTCGTAAACTGATCGCGATGAACGGCGACGTTGTGGGTGCACCGCTGGGCCACACCGACCGGATCCGGCTCGCGGGCGCGGCCCTGCCCGTCGTCAGCCCGGTGCGGTTCTACGTCTGCGGCATCACCCCGTACGACGTGACCCACCTCGGCCACGCCGCCACATTCGTCTGGGCCGATGCTGCGGCAGCTGTGCTGCGGCTGGCCGGGGCCGAGACCATGACCTGCCGCAACGTCACCGACGTCGACGACGTGCTGACCCGCGCCGCCGTCGAGCGCGGCCGCCACTACGACGAGTTCGCGCTCGAGCAGGAGTACCTGTTCGGGCGGGACATGACCGCGCTGCGGGTTCGCCGTCCGAACCACGAGCCGCGGGCGCGTCACCACGTCGGCCAGGTCGTGCAGCTGGCCGCCGCACTGCTCGCCACCGGACGGGCCTATGAGCGCAACGGCACCGTGTACTTCCGCGGTTCCGATGTCCCGGACCGCGCCGGGATGGCGCGACACGACGCCGAGCGGCTGTCGGCCGAGTTCGGTGACCGGCCCGACGACCCGGCCCGCGACGACCCCTTCGACGTCCCCGTCTGGCGACCCTCCGGCGACGCCGAACCCGGCTGGCCGAGCCCGTGGGGCCGGGGCCGGCCCGGGTGGCACGCCGAGTGCGCGGCGATGGCGTTGGGGGTACTGGGAGCCGCAGTCGACGTGCTGGCCGGCGGCGAGGATCTCGCGTTTCCCCACCACGCCTACCAGGCCGCCATGGTCGAGGCCGCCACCGGGGTGCGCCCGTTCGCCCGCGCTCAGCTTCCGGTGGGGACGGTGCGGGCGGCGGGCGCGAAGATGGCCAAGTCGACCGGCAACCTCGTGCTCGTGTCCGACCTGCTCCGCGACCACCAGCCGGCGGCCGTCCGGCTGCTGCTGCTCGACCGGTCCTGGCGCCGGCCGTGGGAGCTCCACGATGCCGACGTCGCGAACGCCGCGGCCCGGCTCGAACGGCTCTACGGCGCCGCCGGTACCGCAGCGGCGTCGCCGGTCGCCGTGGAGGCGGTCACCGGCGCCCTCGTCGACGATCTCGACGTGCCGCGTGCGCTCGACCTCGCCGAAGAGGCGGGCGGGGACGCCGCACGGCTGCTGCTACGCACCCTCGCGCTGAGCTGACCCCGGTACTGTCGATGGCAAAGGAGGTGGGCACGCTGACCGAGCAACCCCCAACTGATCCGGAACGGACCGTCGACGACCTGGAACGCAAGGTGCTCGGCCGCGAGCCGGAGGACTCCCGTATCGACGACTCAGATCCGGACGAGCCGGCCTTCGACCAGGACATGGACGTCGAGGACATGCCCGGTGGCGCGGGCGAGCCGGGTGGTCACGCCGACGAGCCCGCGGACTGATCCCGTCGACTCGCGCAGTCGCCGTCAAGGGCACCTTCACTGCGTCGGACGCAGTCACGGTGCCCTTCGCGGCGCGTCAGGCCTGACCGTAGACCGGGATCCTGGCGCCGCTGATCAGCCACGCGTCATCGCTGCACAGGAACGCGATCACCCGGGCGATGGCCTCGGGTTCCACGGCGCGTTCGGCGAGGTCGGCTGACATCCAGGACCGGTTCGCCGGGGTGTCGATCACTGACGGCAGCACCGTGTTGACCCGGACCCCGGAGCGCTTGAGGTCCTCGGCGAGCACCTCGGTCAGCCGCACGACGGCTGCCTTGCTCGTGGCGTGCGCCACCGGCCCCGTGCCCGCGACGGCCGTTCGCGAGCCCACCGTCACGATCGCCCCGCCGCCGGCTGCGGTGATCCGCTGCGCCGCGGCCTGACAGCACCACAGCGCGCTGACGAAGTTGCTCTGCATCATGTCCTCGAGGGTCGCCTCGTCGAGGTCGACCAGCTTCGCACCGGCGAAGCCGCCGGCCAGCGCCACTAGGGCCCGCGGCGGGCCGAGCTCGTCGACCTGCTTCCACGCAGCGGCGACGGCGTCGCGGCTGGCGAGGTCGGCGGCGACCGGATGGACGGCGGCGCCGCTGGCGAGTTCGGCCACGGCGTCGAGCGCCGCACCGGCGACATCGAGCGCGACCACCGGATCGCCACGCTGCGAGAACTCTGCGACCACCGCGCGGCCCAGCGCACCGGCCGCCCCTGTGACGACCACGGATCCAGCCATTGCGCCCACCTCCACGATCACGGACTGCCCGGCCACGGTAACGGGCCGGTACGCGGGAATGCCTACGCCCGCCCGGTGGTTGTACCAGCCGTCCGGGCCGGGACGCTCCGTGTCCCCGGGTCCCACAGGAGAAATGCGGCCGCGGACGATCGAAACCGCGGTGTGCCCTTTCGCCGCGAGGCGACCGGCGCCCGGCCCGGACCCGCAACTCAACTTCCGGTGCCCACGGGCACCACAGCACGAAGGACGAAGCCCATGAAGGGCGATCGAGTCGAGATCGTGATCGACGCCGGCGGCTCCTCCCGCAGCTACGAGATCGAGGCGAGCCGGGCGGGCCGGCGGGTCGACATCACACACCGCCGTGGCGTCGTCGAGGTCACCGAGGTCACCCGCGCTGGCACACCGGTGCGTACCGCGCGGTTCATGGCTGGACGGGTGCTCGCGCTGGTCGAACACCCCGCCACCCCGCGTCCGCCGCGGGACGGGGAGCCGGTTTCCCAGCTGCGCCGTTCCGCCTGAGCCCCTCGCGCTACTCCTCGTCGGTGCGCACGGCGTCGGCGAGCGTCTGGCGGAACCCTGACAGGTCGTCGACCCCGATACGCACTCAGTGCGACACTCGCCGCCTGGCGGAGCCGGCAGACGAGATCGCAGCTCATGGCAGTGACTCTACCGCTCGAATTGAGGTTCGCCGCGCGGTCTCGTCGGCCAGGGCGTCAAGCGCCCGGTAGATCCGCTTGTCCGAGATCGGGTAGGCCGCCGTGCGCCTGCGCCTGCGCCGCGCGGGCGTGCAGCCGCGAGCGGATCTCCTCGGGGGTGTAAGCGTGCCGGGTTCGCTGCGCACGGGCGATCAGCACCCCGGTACTTGCCACACCCGCGATCCCGGCCAGGCCCAGCAGCTTCCACCACTTCATCACCCCAGCCTGCCACCGTTCTAACCTAGGGCCATGCCGGGGACCTCGATCAGCCTCGACCGCGCCGCAGACGCGACGCGGACCGGCGACATCTGGGTGTTTCGCGGCAGCTCGGCGGCCGACCGCGCGATCCGCGGGATGACCAACAGCCCGGTCAACCACGTCGGGATGTCCGTCGTGATCGATGACCTGCCCGCGCTGATGTGGCACGCCGAACTCGGGCGCTCGCTGGTCGACCAGTGGTCCGGTACCCGCCAGCGCGGGGTCCAGTTGCACGACCTGCGCGACGCGGTGGGCGTCTGGGTCAATCGTTACGACCAGCGGGCCTGGCTGCGCCAGCTCCAGCCGGCGATCACCACGGATCTCGAGGATGCCGTGCTGCGCTGCATTGCGCAGCTCGACGGGACGTCGTTCCCGTCCACCGCACGGCTGGTCGGCCAGTGGGCCCGCAGCCGGATACCCCAGCGCCGAGATCCCGACGATCGGCAGGACCTGCGGACCGCCTACTGCGCCGAGGTGGTGGCGCTGACCTACCAGGCCATGGGGTTGCTCCCCGCACGGCGCAGCGCCCAGTGGTACGACCCAGGCCGGTTCTGGAGCGGCGACGACCTGCACCTTCAGCTGGGCTACGCCCTCGGCGAGGAGATCGCGGTGGACCTTCCCGCGCGGACCTGAGCTTCCCCGCTCAGGCCGCCCAGGCCAGCAACCGCTGGTGGCGCTGCGGGTCACGCAGTGCCGCCAACGCCTCCTTCTCCAGCTGCCGGATGCGCTCGCGAGTCAGGCTCAGCCGGTCGGCGACCTGCTGCAGGGTGTACTGGTGACCGTCGTGCAGGCCGTAGCGCAGCGAGACGATCCGGGCCAGCCGGTCCGGCAGCGAGTCGACGAGCGTGCGCAGCTCGTCGGTGAGCGCGTGCTGTTCCACGGCCTCGGTCACGTCCGGGCCGTCGGTGTCCTCGATGAGGTCGCCGACGCTGGTGTCCTCGCTGTCCTCACCGACCGGCGTGTCCAGGCTGATCGCAGACCGCGCGGCAAGCCGCAGCTCGGTGATCCGCTCTGCCGAGGTGCCCGCCGCCTCGGCGACCTCGACCGCGGTCGGCTCACGGTTCAGGCTCGTCTGTAGCTTGCGCTCGACCCGGCCGAACCGGGCCAGCTCACCCACGACGTGCACCGGCAGCCGGACGGTCCGGGTCTGCACGGCCAGCCCGCGGTCGATGGCCTGCCGGATCCACCAGGTGGCATAGGTGGAGAACTTGTACCCCTTGGCGTAGTCGAACTTCTCCACCGCGTGGATCAGGCCGAGGTTGCCCTCCTGCACCACGTCGAGCAGCGGGAGCCCACCGTGGGAATGCTTCTTGGCCACCGACACGACCAGTCGCAGGTTGGCTCGGACCATGTGGTCCTTGGCGCGCTCGCCGTCGCGGGCGACGGCGGCCAGCTCGCGGCGGCGCTCGGCCGCGACGTCACGGTGCTCCGCACTCGCCTGGCGCAGCAGCTCGGCGGCGTACACGCCGGCCTCGATACGCTTGGCCAGCGCGACTTCCTGCGCTGCGTCGAGCAGCGGGGTCGACCCGATGTCATCGAGGTAGCAGCGGACGAGGTCGGGCTCGTCCTGGCCCTCGCCACCACGGCGGATGGCTGTTGTCGTCGGTGCTGACATGATCGAACCCCCTTCCGCCGGTGTGCCCGGGCGAGCCGAGTCGGACCGGTGCTGCTGAAACGTTCGTACTTGCGCGCCCGTGCCTGGACGCGGGCGCCAGCAGACGACCGGGCCAGCGCCGGATTGGCGCACGGATCCGGCCGAGCCATGATGTCAACACGTCCGCGCCCGCGAATGTTCCCAGGCACATCACGCGCCCCGCCGTCCGGGGTGCTGGAGAGCCTGCTCACACCGACTCGGACGCCTTGCGAGCCGCCACCAGCACCGGGTCCCAGACCGGCGCGAACGGCGGGGCGTAGCCGATGTCGAGGCCGATGACCTCCTCGACGGTCATCTCGTTCCAGACCGCCGCGGCGCAGACGTCGACCCGCTTGCCCGAACCCTCGCGGCCGACGAGCTGGGCTCCGAGCAGCCGGTGCGGGCGATCTCGAGATCACACACCTTGCTGACGGCGGTGCCGACCACGCCGGGGAACGTCGCGTAGCCACCGCCCAGGTTCAACCCGATCACCCGGCCGTGCTTGTTGGCATGCGTGCCGAGCGGGACGTGCACCGGCCGCTGTGACACCCGGTTGAACACCTCGACGCAGTCGCCGCCAGCTCGGTACTGGGCCGCACACCGAGGCCCCCATTCCCTCCATCGCCTGACGCACCAGCGCGCCCGCATCGGCGACGTCCCCGCCGATCCAGTACGGGATGCCGCACGCCGAGTAGGACACGTGATGGCCGCGCTCGAACGCCACCACCTCCAGCGCATCCGGCCCGCCACGCCGAAGCGCCTGCGACGCGGCGCTCATCCCGGTCGCGTCCCCGCCTATCACCACCACGCGCCTCGTCACACCGATCACCCCATCCGTGCTGGTCACAACCGTGCAGTAGCCGCCGGGACGGCGACGGCGCCACCGCCAGCCGTGCTCGACCGTGCGCGTCATCACAACACGCCCGCGTCAGCTACCGTCACGTGTCGACGGTGGCGGAGGTGGAGCGCGGGTGAAGGTTGCCACGAGGACCGAGGTCGGCTTGGTCCGCGAACACAACGAGGACGACCTGCTCGTCGACGAGGAGCAGCGGCTGTTCGTCATCGCCGACGGTCTCGGTGGCCATGTCGCCGGAGAGGTCGCGAGCAGGACTGCCGTGCATGCCGCGCACCTCGCCTTCATCGAGAGTGCGGCAGCCGACCCGGAGCGAGCGCTGCCGGAGGCATTGCACCTCGCTCACGAGGCCGTGATCGAGGATGCCGCCGCGGACCCTGGCCGCAGGGGCATGGGTACGACCGCAGTCGTCGCCAAACTGTCGCCCGACGACCGGCAGCTGTGGATCTCCCACGTCGGTGACAGCCGCGCCTACCTGCTGCGATCCGGGCAGCTGCACCGGCTCACCGCAGACCACCGGGTCGGTGGCGGCAGCCTCACCCAGGCACTGGGAACCAGCGGCGAGATCGAGCCCGACACCGCGCGGGTCGACCTGGAGACCGCGGATCGGGTTCTGCTGTGCACCGACGGCCTCACCGACATGCTCGGTGACGACGAGATCGCCACCCACCTTGCATCGGGCGAGCCCGAACAAAGCTGCGACCGCTTGGTCGACGCCGCGATGGCCCACGGCGGCATCGACAACGTCACCCTCGTGCTGATCGAGGTTGGCACAACGGACGCGTAGCTACCATGTGCCCGGGCGTCCCGTGGTGCCCGTAGGAGGTGCATGAGCTGTGTCCGACCCGGCACGCGTGGCCGTGATCGGCTCCGGTCCGTCCGGGCTCTATGCGGCCGACGAGCTCAGCAAGCACGGCGGCGTCTCCGTGGACGTGCTCGACCGGCTGCTGTGCCCTTACGGTCTGCTGCGTTACGGAGTGGCCCCGGATCACCTGAAGATGAAGTCGCTCGAGATCACGCTGCGCAAGATCCTCGAACGGCCGGAGGTCCGGTTCCTCGGCGGTGTCGAGCTCGGCAAGGATGTGCACGCCGCCGAGCTGCAGCACCACTACGACGCGGTGGTCTACGCCACCGGCTCGGCCGTCGACCGCAAGCTGAACATCCCCGGCGAGGATCTGGCGGGCAGCTTCTCGGCCACCGAGTTCGTCGCCTGGTACTGCGGCCACCCCGACTCCGAGGTCGACAAGTTCACCCTCGACGCCCGGCAGGCGGTGGTGGTGGGGGTGGGCAACGTCGCGGTCGACGTCGCGCGGGTGCTGGCCAAGAGCGCCGAGGAGCTGCGCGTCACGGACATGCCCGACCACGTGCTCGAGGTGCTCGACGCCAGCACCATCACCGACATCCACATCGTCGGCCGGCGTGGTCCAGCGCAGGCCAAATTCACCACCAAGGAGCTACGCGAGCTGGGTGACCTGGCCAACGCCGATGTCATCGTCGACCCCGAGGAGCTCGTGCTCGACGAGGCGGGCGAGCAGGCCGTCGAGACCGACAAGACCGTCCGGCGCAACCTCGAGGCGCTGCGGGACTGGTCGCAACGCAGCCCGGAGGGCCGGCCACGGCGGCTGCACCTGCGCTTCCTGCACTCCCCGGTCGCGGTGCTCGGCAACGGCCGGGTCGAAGGCGTCGAACTGGAGCGCAACGAGCTCGACGGCCACGGCGGGGTGCAGCCAACCGGGCGCACCGCGGTGATCGAGGCTGAACTGTTGCTGCGCTCGGTCGGCTACCGCGGCCTGCCGCTGCCCGACGTCCCGTTCGACGAGCGCGCCGGGACGATTCCGCACATCGAGGGCCGCGTGCAGCGCGATGGCGCGGTCGCACCGGGCGAGTACGTGGTCGGCTGGATCAAGCGCGGGCCCAGCGGCGTCATCGGCACCAACAAGGGCGACGCCAAGGAGACCGTCGGCCGACTGCTCGACGACCTCGACGAGCTGCCCCGCGCGCAGCACGGCAAACCCGACTCGATCATCTCGCTGCTCGAGCAGCGTGGAGTCGGCGTCGTCAGGTGGGCGGGTTGGCAGGCCATAGACGCCGCCGAGCAGGCGCTCGGCGCCGCCGTCGGCCGCACCCGGGTGAAGATCGCCGACCGGAAGGCGCTGCTCACCGCCGCTGCCGAGGCGCTGCCCGAAGACCGCTGACAGAGCGGCGCCCGGGCGTGTGCGCTGGGCGTAGCGTCGCTACCCGGAAGTATTCACCTGACCGGTGCCAGCACGTCGCCGGATACCACTACTTAGAGTGAAAAGAGCCCCGAGAGCGTACGCGACAGGCCGCTGCCGCGATGTCATGGATGGCACCGACGCAGAGGCCGAGGAGGCGTACCCAAGATGAGCGGCGATACAGTTGTGCAGGACATGTTCGCGCTGCTGCGCCAGGCTGCGGCACCTGTGGTGACCCGGTGGACCTACGACGTCACCGACCCGTTCGCGGTGACACTGGCGATCCAGACCCGCGGCAAGCGCTGGGTCGAGTGGGTCATGGCCCGGGACCTGGTGGTCGCCGGCCTTTCCGGCCCCACCGGCATCGGTGACGTGACGCTGCGGCCCGAGACGACGCAGGAATACGACATCGTCGTGGTCGAGATCCGCTCGCCCGACGGCCAGGCACTGCTCGAGGTGGATCGGGATCTGCTGGCCAACTTCGTCGACTCCACGCTGGAGGCCGTACCGCTGGGCAGTGAAACCAGCGGGATCGACATGGACGCCGAGATCCAGAAGATCACCAAGAGCCGCGCCGAGTGATCGATCCCGGCTGGCGTCCGTGAGCTCGACACCGTGGGGGTCGAGGCAGTGCGACACCCCCGTAGCGTCGAGTTCATGGACGCGATTTTGGGACGCACGACGGGCTACTGAAGTAATGCTGAAGTGTCATTGCAAAACACTCAATTGAATGTTTCGCGATCGTGCCGTTAGATCACTCTGGGCACCGCAAGACCACGGGCCCCCTGAGCCAACAGCAGCGGCAGCCGGTCGTGCGACGGCCGGGAAGGGCATGGCGGACATGAAGACCGGGGTCACCCACCTCTTCGTCCCGGGACCGACCAACGTCCCCGAACCCGTCCGATGTGCGATGAACGTGCCGATGCAAGATCATCGAGCGCCTGACTTCCCCGAGCTCACGCGGCCGCTGTTCACCGGCCTGAAGGCGATCTTCGGCAACGAGTCCGGCCGGGTCTTCATCTACCCCTCGTCAGGTAGCGGCGCCTGGGAAGCGGCCATCAGCAACACCTTGAACCGAGGTGACCGGGTGCTGATGTCGCGCTTCGGGCAGTTCTCGCAGCTGTGGGCCGACATGGCCCAACGGCTCGGCCTCGACGTCATCTGCGTCGACCGCGAGTGGGGGGAAGGTGTCCCGCTGCAGGACTACGAACACCACCTGCGCAACGACCCCACCATCAGGGCGGTCTTCGCGACGCACAACGAGACCGCGACCGGCGTCACCTCTGACGTCGCAGGCGTCCGGCAGGTCATGGACGCCGCCGGGTCCGACGCCCTGCTGTTCGTCGACGGGGTCTCCTCGATCGCCTCGATCGACTTCCAGCAGGAGGCCTGGGGCGTCGACCTCGCGGTCACCGGCTCGCAGAAGGGGCTCATGCTCCCCCCCGGACTGTCCATGCTCGGGGTCAGCGCCAAGGCCTTGGAGGCGCACATGTCCTCGACCATGCAGCGCTGCTACTTCAGCTTCGAGGACATGATCAAGGCCAACGACGCCGGCTCCTTCCCCTACACCCCGCCCGTCCAGCTGCTCCACGGCCTGCGGGCGTCGCTCGAGCTGCTGTTCACGGAGGGTCTGCCGCAGGTCTTCGCCCGGCACCACCGGCTCGCGGAGGGGGTGCGCCGGGGCGTCGACGGGCTCGGGCTGTCGCTGTGCGCCGTCTCCCCCGAGTGGTACTCGGACACCGTCTCGGCGATCCGCGTGCCCGAGGGCATCGACGGCGCGGAGGTCTGCCGGATCGGCTACCACCGGTACCGGACGTCGTTCGGCGGCGGCCTGACGAAGGTCGCGGGCAAGGTCTTCCGAATCGGTCACCTCGGCGATCTCAACGAGGTGATGTGCCTCGCCGCGCTGTCCGCCGCGGAAATGGCGCTCGCCGACGCCGGCGCGAAGGTCGAGCTCGGGGCCGGTGTCTCGGCAGCCCAGACCTACTACCGCGAGGCGACGTCCGCATTGGAGGCCCAGAACCGATGAGCCACACCCTCTACCCGATGCGTCATCCCCGGCTGCAGCGCAGCGAGCTCGCCGTGCCGGGGGCGGCCCCCGGCTTCATGGAGAAGGCAGCCGACGGCGCGGCCGACTATGTCTTCCTCGACCTCGAGGACGCGGTCGCGCCACCCGACAAGGAGCAGGCCCGCCGCAACGTCATCGCGGCGCTCAACGACATCGACTGGGCGGGCAAGGGCAAGACGGTGTCGGTGCGCATCAACGGTCTCGACACCCACTACATGTACCGCGACCTCGTCGATGTCATGGAGCAGGCGGGCGACCGGCTGCACACCATCCTCGTTCCCAAGGTCGGTGTACCCGCCGATCTGTACTGCGTCGAGACGATCATCGAGCAGATCGAGCAGGCGAAGGGCTACACCAACCACGTCGGCACCGAGGCGCTGATCGAGACCGCCCTGGGAATGGGCAACGTGGAGTCCATCGCCAACAGCCGCGGTGGGCCGGGAGCCAGGCTGGAGGCACTGCACTTCGGCGTTGCCGACTACGCCGCGAGCAACCGGGCCCGCACCGTCAGCATCGGTGGCCTCAACCCGAACTACCCTGGCGACCAGTGGCACTTCGCGATCTCGCGCATGGTCGTCGCCTGCCGCGCCTACGGGCTGCGCCCGATCGACGGCCCGTTCGGCGACTACTCGGACGCCGACGGCTACCGCGACGGCGCGCGACGGGCGGCGGCGCTGGGATGCGAGGGCAAGTGGGCGATCCACCCCAGCCAGATCGAGCTCGCCAACGAGGTCTTCAGCCCGCCCGACGAGGAGGTCACCAAGGCCCGCCGCATCATCGAGGCGCTGCGGGAGGCCGAGGCCGAGGGCAAGGGCGCCGCG
>WHTH01000104.1 GCA_009377865.1 Pseudonocardiaceae bacterium
CGCGACATCTCCTCCAGCTCGGCCACCGGAAGATCAAACCGCACACCAGTCGATCACCGCGTGATCGACACGCCCTGTCGCCGACCGCTGGACCAGCACGCCAACCCGATGCGTGTCAGCCCACGGGCTGAATGTTTACCTGAGGTCGCGCCCGACCCGGCTCGCACGGAGTTGCAGGAACTCGTTCGCTCCTACGCCTCTACTGTCGTGAACAGCGAGTGGGATCTCCTCGCCCAAGGGGGGGATGATCCGAGGCTGGACCGAACAATCGATCAGCTGCGCGACCGGTTCACCGCCCTCCCCGCGGACACCGGGCGGCTCGGGGTCGCCCGCGAGCAGGGCCTGCTCGATGTGCGACAGCTCGACGAGAGTCACCGCGCGCGGGTGTCGCTTGTGACCGGAGACAACACCTTCAACATCGCCTTGCTCGGCGCGACGATCTTCGGCGCTGGCTTGGTTATCGCGTTCCCGCTCGTTGCCGGCCTCGGTCCACGCCCTGCCAACGTAGCGGTCATGGCGCTGCTGGCGTTCACGCTGGGCGCGATGGTCTTTCTCTCGATTCAGTTGCTGTACCCGCTGGAAGGCCCGTTCGCGGCAGATCCAGAAGCATTTCTCGATGCGCTTGAGCTGATGCCGCGACCTACCTGAGAATCGGCTTTCGCTCGGATCAACTGCAGACGGCACGCGCCTCGCCGACGCGGGCAACCACGGAGTCCTCGAATCGCACGTACGATCGATAATTGCCAGTATCGGCGGAACTGTCGCAGTCCACGTAGGGCGTGAGGCTGTAGTAGTCTGCGACAGTGGGTTCGACAGTGGAAACTCCGCAACCCTCCGCGTGCCAGTTGCCCGGCCCGTGTTCTTCCTCGACGCACACCCGCAGATCGCACCCCGCGGCGCGGCCGGGTTCATCAAGGCGAACCGATGCTTGCACGAGGTAATCGTACCGCGCCTGATCTGATGGGAAGACCGTGACGGCTTGCGGGTCGAGCATCGCGGCAGTGCAGGCGTCAGCTTCCGGTGCTTGCTCGCTGGCACGTGCCGTCAATGGATCCGTCGCGGCGGCGGGCAGGGTACTGCTAGCGAGACCGCAGCCAACCGTGACGGCGACCGCTCCGACGCGCCACAGAGAAGCCGTCCGAGCACCCATCGATTCTCTCCCTAGCCGCCGTGCCGATAAGTGGGATGCACGAGTACAGCAGTGTGGATTCACTCGTTTCGTGCGTACCAGGGGACATCTCGAAAGGCAAGTGTTGTCGCCGTCTCGGGTGTGACCATTCGTGCATCGCCGACGTGAACCCGGGGAGGAGGCCAGGTGGCCCCGACGACTCGTCCACGATCATCCCGGCGCGGCAGAGCTTGCCCTCTTGGCAGCGGCTCGGCTGGTCGTAGGCGCTGGCGTAGTTGTGCTTGCCGGTCGCCGGGAAGTCCGCGAGCCGGGGGGCACGTCCACCGCCGCGAACTGGCACGCGACGAGGGCGTGGCGGGCTACCACCCGATCGAGGATCGGGTGGTAGCTGTGGACCACGTAACGCCACACCGCCGGATGCAGGATCCGAGGCGGTAGGCGCCGGTTAGCATCCAGGAGCACGCCCTGTCGCCGTCCGCCGCAAGAGTGATGACATGCGCCTACGGTGTCACAGGGACATGGCCGGGCGGATGCGTAACCTACTCAAGTGGCACGCCCAGCGGAGTTCTCAGCGGGTCGGCCGGCGCCTACTCCCACACAGCGCGCACGCCACCGCCAGTCGCCGCGCCGCCTCACCCGACTACGGCTGCTGCGCCGACCACGTCGTACTCGTGCGTTCTGACTTGATGAGGCCCTGCTGAACGCCTCCGACCCGAGCGGGCAGATCAGTCGTCGTCCTCGTCGTCCTTGTCCTTGTTACCCTTGTCGTCCCCGCCACCGCGATCCCCGCCGCGATCGCCGCGACCCCGATCGGAACCACCACGCGGGTCGTAGGAGCCGATGCTCTCAGAGGTCTCGATCAGCGGGCGGCCGTCGGGGGCCGGCGCCATGGTCAGCCGGTACCGCTCGAAACTGGTGTCGCCGCCCCCCAAGTCGAACCGCAGGTTGAGCAGCACCACGTCGCCGTCGACCTGCACCGGACCGTCGATGCGGATCCCGTCGATGTCCGACCAGAACTGCTCGTACCCGGAGCGCCCACCCGCTTGCTGGCGCACCCCCTCGCCCAGGTACTCCCACGCGGCGTCGGTCTCGTCCGGGAGCAGTCCGTAGTACTCCCGGACGGTGCGCTCGTACTGCTGCGGTCCGGGTGGCGGAGGTGGTGGCGGTGGTGCCACCGTGGTCTCGGGGATGGTTGTCGTGGGTGGCGGCGAGGTGGGCGTGGGCTGTGGCGTGGTCTCGCGCTGCGTCGACGGAGCGGCAGCCACCCCGGGCTGCCCGTCGTCATCACTGCCCACAAGGGCGAACGCGATCCCGCCCAGCAGCAGGAGCAGCACCGCGCCGGCGCCCAGCAGCACTGCTCGACGTTGCCGCCACGGTGTGGCACCGCTCGCATCGCGGTCCCGCCGTGAGGACGCTGCCGTGGCGGCCCTCGTCGGCGTCGGCGCCGCGGGGGTGCCCGACGGCATGGCGCCCACAGCACGGGTGCTCGGCCCGTCAGCACCGCTGGCGATGTCACCCAGCAGGTCCCTGGCCGCCGGCATGGCGGGCCGGTTCGCGGGCTCGTCCTGCAGCAGCCGCATCAGCAGTGCCGAGAGCGGGCCTGCCCGCTGTGGTGGCCGCACCTGGCCGTCGGCCACCGCGCGCAGCAGCGCCAACGTGTTCTCGTCGGTGCCGAACGGTGGTAGCCCCTCGACCGCGGCGTAGAGAGTGGAGCCGAGCGAGAAGACGTCCGACGCCGGCCCGGGCGACACACCGCGGGCGACTTCCGGGGCGAAGTAGGCGGGCGTACCCGCGAGCACCCCGGTGCGCGTGACGGTGACGTCCCCAGAAGCCCTCGAGATTCCGAAGTCGGTGATCTTGACCGTGCCGTCGGTGCCGAGCAGCACGTTGCCGGGCTTGACGTCGCGGTGGACGATCCCCGCGCCGTGTGCGGCGGCCAGCGCATCGGCCGCCTGCCGTCCGATTCGCGCGACCTCGCGCGGGGGTAGCGGGCCGCGCTCGGCGAGCACGGACGCCAGGCTGTCCGACGGCAGGTACTCCATCACCAACCACGGGTCGCCGCCGTCGAGCGCGACGTCGAACACGCTGATCGCGTGCGGGTGCTGCAGCCGGGCGGCGATGCGGCCCTCGCGCATCGCCCTGGCCCGGCTCTGCTCGGCCTCCTGCTCGGCGAGTCCTGGCGCGAGCAGCAGCTGCTTGACGGCGACCACGCGGTCCAGCCGCTCGTCACGGGCGCGCCAGACCACGCCCATCGCACCGGCCCCGATCTGATCCTCGAGGCGGTAGCGACCGGCGATCAGGCGGTTACCGGCGTTCACCCGGTGCTCCCACGGTCACCGGGCCAGAGTAGGCGCTCGGCTCGGATTGCACGCGCCGCCGGGTGGGTCAGGCCGCCGCGGCGGACAGTAACCGTGCGCTCTCGATTCGGGCCGGATCCCCGGTGACCATGACCCGCTGCACGCTGCGCAGCACCGAGCCGTCGACGTGCTCCACGACCACCGCTACGACCGCGGCGTCGGGTCCGTCGCTGTGGATGCTGTCGACTGTGACGCGCTCGACGTCGCTCCACGAGTCCGCGAAGGCCGCGTACCCCGACCCCCGCATGCCGCGGCCGAGCAGCGTGTACGCATCGGCCGGGTTTGTCACGACCTGCTGGTAGAAGGACGTGATCGTATCCGCCAGCTGATCCGGCCGGGGTTCGGCGGACGGACCGGCGGGGTCGCCGGTACCCGTCGCTGCATCGTCGCCGGGCTCCGCGACCGGCCCGCTTTCGGCGGCCCGGTTCCCGGGGCCGGCAGCACCGTCGGCCGGTAGCGAGCGACCGTCGGAGGACGACGGTGCCCCGGCGGCACCGGGCGGTGCGGCGCCGGTGGCCGCGGCACCCGGGGCGCCGCCCGACCGCTCGTCGACTGGGGTGCTACTCAGATCCGGACGCAGCGCCCCTGGTCCGGTGATGTGTTCGAGGACACCGGTCGCGGGCAGCTCTCGCTCGACCCGCGGACTGGCCAGCGCCGCTCCGCTCGCCATGATCAGGACGATACCGGCGGCCACAGCCAGTAGCCGATAGAAGCCGCGCCCGGCGGCCACCGGCTCGTCGACCGTGGTCTCACGTTGCAGCAGCTCGGCTACCGTCAGCCGACCCGCCCGCACTTCCGCCGGACCGTGTTCCGGTCCGGGGTGCGTGGTCTGGTTCATCGGCACGGGTGGATACCTTTCCGCAGGGCATCGAGCTGATGGCCGACGTCATACCCGAGCTGCGGAGGCTAATGCCAGGCCCGTGTCATGAGCGGTGCCAGCGCTGCGCTGTGTGACGCCCTGGACGCGCCGAGCGGACCAGCGGTCAGGTCGTGATCGGTGGTTCCGTGCCGTCGCGGGGGGTACGGATCGTCAGGTCCGCGTCACACTCGACGGTCTCCAGCCACCGGAACCGGCCGCGAGTTTCACTGTGCAGTGCACTCACCGACTGCCCCCGCCGAGTCGGGCAGCTCCAGCAGCTCGGCGAGGACGTCTTCGCAGCGGCCGTGGCGCTGCCATACCGCGCCCGAGGTGCCGGGCAGCTCGGTGGGAATGATTAGCCCGTCGTCGTGGGTGCGGTGGCGCATGGCGATGCAGCGATCCTCACCCTCGATGGCCACCGAGTCCGTCCACGGCGGGCCGATGCGCACCGCCACGATCACGTCAGCGCGCCCGTGCTGGTCGCGGATCAGCTCGCCGCGCCACCCGTTGGCGGCCGTCAGCCGACGCAGGTACGGCGTGGCCCGTTGATCTTGCCGAGGCGGCAAGGTGACACGATTGGGGCGCCTTGCCCCGCTGGCAAGTCAGCCAGCGACGCCCATGCGGTAGGCGAGGCCGCGTAGCTCCCGACCCCCTGCCTCGCGGCGGGCGCGGCCGAGCAGCTCGGTCACGGTGTCTCGCGCGAACGGGTTGCGGTAGACCCGGGTCGGGAAGATGCGCTCGGCGGTGCGCAACGCCACGATGGCGTCGTCTCGACGGCGCGGGACGGTGGCCAGCGCCCGTCCGTAATCAACCCAGTACGCCGCCTGGCGAGTCGCGAACGGGTGCCGCTCCGGGTGCACGCCCTCGGCGATGCTCACCGCCCGGTCCGGTTCCCCGGCCTCCAGCGCGAGTGCCATGTTCCACAGCCCGACGTTCGTCGGCCCGAACCCGAATCCGAGGTAGTCGTTGTCCTCGCCCGGCTCCCCGGTGCGATCGGCAAGCTCAGCGGCAGCCTCCATCGGCGCCGCCACGTCCTCGGGACGGTCGTCTGCGGCGGCGACCAGCGAGCGGGTCATGGTGACCATGCCGACCAAGCCAGCCGTGTCGGGTGTGGTCGGGGGCAGTGTCACGGCGTCCAGTTTCGCCTGGGCGAGGTCGAATGCCCCGGTGGCCAGCAGTGCGTTCGCAGTGCCGAACGCCGCGACACCGAGCGTGGCCGGGTCACTGCGCTCGCGGGCCAGGTCCTGGGCGAGAGTCGCCGCCTGCCAGCGCAGATCGAGGGACGCGCCCGCGTTGCGCAGCCACATCAGCGTCACGTGCACGTGCATCACGACGGCCTGTTCGAGCAGTGCCGGTACGTCGCGCCCTGCGGCGATGCTGGTGTGTAGGTCTCGGATCAGCCCAGGAAGCGCGGCGCCCACCTCAGCGAAGCCGGCGCGGCGGCGGATCTCGCGGACTTGTCCGATCCAGTCGCGCAGCACGTCAACGGGGACCACCTGCCCGCCCGGACGGCTTCCCTTGACCGCCATCAGCGCATGCCGTATCGCCTGCACCGCAGCGTCGGTGCTCTGGTCTCCCGGTGCCGGGACGGGCAGCGCCGTCAGCTCCTGCGGGGCAATCTCCAGCGCGCGGGCCAGAGCCACGATCAGGGATCGGCGGTCCACCGGGGACAAGCCCCGCTCGATCTTGGACAGGTAGCCCTCGCTGATCCCAGCCAGCTCGGCAACGACGCGCAGCGACTTCCGGCGCCACACCCGGAGTTCACGCAGCCTCCGACCGATGGTGCGGGTGTCATCGTTGAGCTCCATGCGACGCCATGATACCGACCTGCGACGGCATGCGCCGTGATGCGACCCGCGCGGACCCGGACGGATGGTCGCGCCCCACGGGTGAAGGAGCCACCCGCCCTGGCCCCATACCGGCAGGCCACCCGACTTCCAGGGGTGAGGAGACTGGCGTCGTGCTGACCCGCCAGGTGCACCGATCGAGCCCATCGAGTCGGTCCGTCATGAGACGATCGGGAACTGATCGAGGAGGAGGTCTGGCGTGCCCGGTGTGCGGCTGGAGTGGGACGGTAAGAACGCGGACGTCCCGCGGCTGCGGCTGCCGTTGCAGGTGGTCGAGACGGTCAACGCGTCCCGAGCCGACCCTGACACGTTGTCCTACGACCGTGAGCCCGACGACGGCTGGCGCAACAAGCTGATCTGGGGCGACAACCTGCACGTGCTGGCCTCGCTGGCCGACGAGCTCGCCGGCCAGGTGGACCTCATCTACATCGACCCGCCCTTCGACTCCCGGCAGGACTACAAGGTCCGCATCGCTGTCGGCGACGGGGGAGACGCCGCGGACCAGGACCTCGCGAAGCTCTCCTCGATGCTGGAGGAGAAGGCCTACCGGGACACCTGGGGCAAGGGCGTCGAGAGCTACCTGCAGGCCGGACGTGGCAATTCGGGTCACTGATGGGGCTCACGGTGGGGGGCTGCCGGGTGGGTTGCGGTGACAGCCGGTGCTGACCCCGATCGAGGTGTTGTTGATGGTGCCGAACTCGTAGGTGGCGCCGTACTGGTCGGTTCCGACGATCCGGTGGCTACCGGGGCGGTCGACGATGGTCTCGGGTGGGGCGAAGCCGTAGTCGCCGGTGACTTCGGTGGCGATCGCCTGGGCTTGTGGCCAGCGGTCATCGGGCAGATTGCCCTCCGAACCCCAGGACGCCAGGCGTCGGCTTTCGGCGGTGGGCACATCGGAGAAGTCCCCGCAACCGGACCCGCTAAGCTCACTTATCTTGACCCATTCGGTGACGCCGATCTCGTCGACCAGGCGTTGGCGTAGTTCGGCCTGCATTTGTTCGTACTGGGCGGTCATCTCGTCGATTGTCGGCCGCGCCGCTAGCGTGGCCTGCTGCTCGTCCACGGTTCCACCTCCCGGACTCTGTCCCGCACATCCCACCGTGAGCGCCGCGGCCGTCATCGTGGTGACGACTCGCGCCAGCCGCGTCACCGCGGCGACCCGGCGGCGGTCACCCGGCGGCGCGGCGGCCCCGCTCACGGGGTTTGGCTCGCCTGCGGGTTGCGGTGGCAACCGGTGCTGACCCCGAGCACGGTGTTGACTGCGGTGCCGAAGTCGTAGGTGGCGCCGTACTGGCCGGTCCCGACGATGGTGTGCTCGTTGGGCCGGTCGACGATGATCTCGGGTGGTGCGAAGCCGTAGCGGCCGGTGACCTCGGTGACGATCGCCAGGGCTTGCGGCCAGCGGGCGTCGGGCAGGTTGCCGGGCGCGTACCAGGACGCCAGGCTGCGGCTTTCGGCGGTGGGCACGTCGGAGAAGTCCCC
>WHTH01000078.1 GCA_009377865.1 Pseudonocardiaceae bacterium
CTCCGCCAGCTCCGCGACACGCTCAACGCCCAGTTCACCGAGACTGTCAGTACCCCATGCGATGCTGAACACGAGCAGGTGGCCTAACGATCACCTCGGGGCCGCCACCGAAGTTCAACGGAACTCGGGACATCCTCGCGTCCGCCGGTGGGTACTTGCCGCGCCAGACGAGCTGGGGATCGAGGCTGTCGTCGCGTTCGTAGCGGACCTTCCGGATCTCCTCGATCGCGGGGTCGACGAACTCCTGCGCATCGGCGGTGGGGATGTTGGTGCGCTTGTCCCCATGCTTGATGGCGTCGACCGGAGTCGGCATCCTGCCACTGCCCTTCTGCTTCGCCCTCGTCGTCGCGTCCTCGCTTGCCGCTCCGACACGTGTCGGGGCGGCAGCGCCTTCCGTCACACGAGCGTCATAGACGACGTGCTTGTCCAGCCACAGCAGGCAGTCGCGCTTGCGGTGGGCCTGGTAGATGACGCGATCGCGAGCGTCGGTGACCTGCCAACCGGAGTTCTGGCGGCCGACGTAGTAGCGCTTGCGACCGTGGTCGTACCGGCTCCAGCCCTCGTACTCGCTCTCGGCCTTCATGAGGTTCTGGAGGTCCGGATCAGGCGTACGTGGCACGACTGTTCCTCACATCTTCGTCGTCGAAGTCGAGCACGTCCGGGTCGCCGATGATTGGTGCGTCGTCGTGGAGGAGCTGGATCGCTTCGCCAAGACGGACCTTGAACGTCAGTGGGTCGGTCATCTCGATGTAGCCCCACCGGCCGAAGCCACCGCGGTTGTTCACCGCCGCGCACCATGAGTCCCGCGCCGTGGTTGCCTTGGCCCGGGTCGGTCCCGGACTCTTCTGGCTGCCGGACACCTCGATGATCAGCGTCCGTTCGACGTCGTCGCGCCGCCTCAGCCGCACCAGGAAGTCCGGGACGTAGGAGTGCGTGCGCCCCTTGTGCACGTACGGGATTGTGAAGCCGAGGTGGTCGTTCTTGACGTACGCAGCGACGTTCGGGTTCAGCTCGAGCTCGGTCGCGAGCCGCTCCTCCCATGTGTTGCCGTCCTTCCCGTCGAGCGTCACGTGGGAGACCTCGGACTTCTCTGTAGGCACGGTCTGCTTCCGAGTGTGGAACGCGACGTCCGCGGTAGAGCCTTGCGGTTCGAACCGGTTGAGCATCGGGCGCAGTCGGCTCCTGCGGTTGCCGACCTGACGGGTGATCGCCGCCCAGACCCGTTCCGCGGCCTCGACCTGTGCCTCCGTGATCGTCATGAGGTGGCCAAGGCCGTAGCCGTCGGCGGTCCTCACCCGCTGGTCGATCCAGTCCTTGCACAGTCCGACGAGCCGTGGGAACAGCCAGGGCCGCCTGTCCTCTGAGGTGTTGAACTCTTTGTCCAAGATTCGCTTGGCGAGCGTGAACGCCACCTCCTGCGTCCGGTACTCCCGGTCCTCCCCACGCTCTCGTTCGCTCTCGCCGACCACCCCCTGAAGCTCGACCCAGCGCGGCACCGTGTTCGGCCCGATCTCGAATACCGGGGCATTCTCGAGGTCGAGCCAGATCTCCTCGTCCGGGAGTTCGACGCGGTAGCCGTCGAGCTTGGGAAACGTGATACGGAGATGCTCGCGTCCCGTCACGGCGGTCACCTCCTGTACTGGTCTCGGCGGAGGCGGCTCCTTCACCGGTCGGTCGGACGGGATGAACTGGAAGGGGATGCCGTAGACGTTGGCGTACTCCGGCTCGAAGCGACCGTCGTCGTTAACCGCGTACGAGCGGCGCCGCAGCCCACGACCCACGACCTGCTCGCAGAGCAACTGGCTGCGGAAGGCGCGGATTCCCAGGATATGCGTGACGGTGTTCGCGTCCCAGCCCTCGGTGAGCATCGAGACGCTCACGACGCACCGCACCTGCTCGCCGAGCCTGCCCTTCTTGCCGACGGTGTTCATGACCTCCCGGAGCAGGTCCTCGTCGGTGATCTTGTCGACGTCGGCGCCCGGGTTGCGGCGGCGGTACTCGGCCTTGAACGCGGCGATCTCAGCGCTCGCGGCCTGCTTGAAGTCCGACCTCATCGCCTCACCCGACTCGAGCTGTGCCGAATCGATCAAGATGGTGCGGGGCCTCGGCAGCGGCCTGCCGTCGACCACGTTACTGAGCAACGACAGGTTGCCCGGCCTGTGTGCGACGACCTCACCGTCCTGTTCGACCTCCTCGCCCGCGATCCAGTCGTAGACGAGCTTGCTGACAACGGTGTTGGGACACACGACGATGAACACCGGCGGCGTCTCGCCGGACTGCCGCAGCTCGGTCTCCCAATGCTGGAACGCCTTCTCATAGCTGCGGTGCAGGCTCTCCAGGGCGCCCTCGAGCTCCGGACGGGGTATCCAGTCCTCGACCCTCTTCTTCGTCGGTCGCTTGGGCAGTTTGTCGCCTACGAGGTCCCAGAGGTGCAGGTACGTGACGAGCGGGTGAGCGGCGTCGTCATCGACCGGCGTACGAGGCACCTTGACGATGCCGGACTCGATGGCGTCCATCAGCGAGAAGTCGCTTACCGTCCACGGGAAGATGTGCCCCTCGTTGTACCCGGAACCCTTGAGGTAGAACGGCGTCGCCGAGAGGTCGAAGATCTGCTTGATGCCGACGTGCTTCGCGACAGCCTGGAGCCCCTTGAACCAGACCCGCGCCTCCTCATTGGCCGCCTTCTCGTCCTTGCTGAGCTTCTCGCTCGATGCGTCGGCCGGCAACGGCCGGTCCTGGTAGCAGTGATGTGCCTCGTCATTGAAGACGACGATCTGCTGCTTGTCGACGCTACTGCCGCCCAGGTCGCGCAGGACGCGACTGACCATCGCGCGGGGTGTCTCCTTGAACGCGTCTTCCTTGCGGTCTCCTTTGAGCAGGAGGCGAGTGTTCCTGGCGACTCCCCTGATCTCCTTGGCGTCCTTCAGTAGGAACGCGTGGAAATTGGTAATGACGATCCGGGCGTGCTCGAGGCCGCCCTTCAGATCCGCGGGGATCAGGTCGCGCATGTCGTAGTAGTTCTCCGCGTCCTCGGGCAGCAGGACGCGAAGGCGGTCCTTGATGGTGATGCCGGGTGTTACGACCAGGAACCGGTTGGTGAATCGTGGATCGCGCGGTGACTGCACCTTGTTGAGCGTCTGCCAGGCGATCAACATGGCCATGACGACC
Source organism: Pseudonocardiaceae bacterium (assembly GCA_009377865.1). Classification (GTDB taxonomy): domain Bacteria; phylum Actinomycetota; class Actinomycetes; order Mycobacteriales; family Pseudonocardiaceae; genus WHSY01. The sequence goes on from WHTH01000078.1 coordinate 3,169, forward strand.
GTCTTGCCGGATCCCGTGGCCATCTTCAGCGCCATCCTCGGCAGGCCGCCGTTGTGTGCCGCGTTCTCCGGCTCGAGCCGCCGCCGCCAGTCGGCGTGCCCGTTGCTGCGGCCGGCGACCTCGGTCAGGAAGATCGCCGTCTCGGCCGCCTCGCGCTGACAGAACAGCACCCGGTTCTCCCGCGTGGGGTCGGCCCAGTGCTGGAGGAGCTTTCGGGTGATCGGTGTGACACCACCGTAATGCCCGTCGAGGCGCCACTTCGCGACGTCGCGGCGGATCTCGTTGATCAGAGTGTTGTGCTCGCGGCGTTCATGGGTCACGTCGAAGTCGATCTCGGCCTGACCCTCGTCGCTCGCGCGTTTGCCCTTCTTTGTGATGGCGATGGGTATGAACGACTCGCTGGGCCGGCGTCCATCCCGGATTTCGCCGGTAGGCCCGTCGGGGCCGATCTCGTAGTGACGGTCGGGTTGCTCGTATGGCGAGTTCAGGATCGGGTTGTCGATCGTCGCCGTCATCTCTGCGCCCCCATTCCCGATCATGCGCGCCATGGTAACTCTGCGTACTGGTCATGTTCGCGGAATCAGACTCTGGTGCGGACAGCGAGCGCAGTCAACTCACCGTGAGGAGTATCGGTCCCTGGCGTCAGATCGACGCCATGCCAGTCAGCGCGTGTGCCATCGTTGATGGCAGCCCACCAGGGGTCGCGAGACGACCGCAGACGCCGTGAACTGGGTCTCCATGGCAGGTCGAGGTCCCAGGCTGAGCCGACGGTCTACCAGCCTGCCGTCTGCGAAGTCCTCATCTGCATAAACCGGGTCATTCTCAGGCAGTTCAGCACGTTTTCGACAGGACGCTAGTCGTCTACCCTCGACCTCGACCTCGGGCGGTTCAGTCCTAAGGACGAGCTTGAGCGGTCCGCTACGCCCTGCGTTGCCGGGCAGCCGAGGCCGCCGCGGTACGCGCCTACGCCGCTGCGCTGCTCGGTGACCGGTTCGCGATGGTTGTGGCTGGTGAACTCAACGACGTGCCGCCGGCCACGACTCAGGCCCTGCATGGTCCTGCTGGGGCGGAGATCGGTACCGGCGGCTTCGATCGGCCAGATGCCGGTGATGCGCAGCGGCTGTGGAACCTGGCGCCGCTGATCCCCGACGAGCAGCGGTTCTCCCGTATTCATCGTGGTCGCCGAGAGCTCATCGATCATCTGTTGGTCAGCCATGCGCTTGTCACCAAGGCGAGGACGGTCACGACCGGCCAGGTTGAGATCGGCACCGTTACGGATCAGCCCAGCGAGCGTCGTGATCAGCCAGGATCGGATCACCGTCCTGTCCTGGCGAGATTCGACCTCGCAAGCGTAGGCGCCGCCTGGCGCCGTGGTGCGCCGGATCGGCGTCCGTGCCTACTGTCTCGGGCTTGGCGTCGACCCAGTCACCCTCGCCGTCGACCTGCCAACTGTCGTAGTGTTCGACTCCGAGGCGTTCGATGAGTTCCAGCGCGTCACCGATGTCAACGACAACGCGCTCCGCCCTTATCTCGTCGGCGGGGAGCCTAGCAGGCGAGGCGCCGGCATTTGCGTCACCGAGATGTGCTGCTGCTGTAGTCGTTAGTGGTTCGGAGGTGCTGTCGATCGCATCTTTCGATTGATAGACGCGGCGGCGCTGCCAGAATGGGAGTAGTCGAGAGACGGTAGGGCGGTTCTCGTGGCCAGGAAGATGCTCGATCTCGAGGTGCGGCGCAAGGGGCGCGTCGTAGCCAAGCTACGCGCCGAGGCGGATCCCAAGAGCGCCGACGACTTGACGCGGCTGCTCAACGATGCCGTGCGCCGTGACGGGGGTGCACCTGCCGACATCGGCGACTACGAGATGGACATCCGAGAGGCTGACGAGCGGCGCGTGATCGCTACGTTCGTCGCGACTCGCTAGGCACCGATTGCGGGTTCGCCGTGCTCGAGGTAGAGGGGTGCCTTGTCGGTGTATGCCTCGTACGCGCGGGTGAGTCGACGGGCTAGGCGGGGGATGACGTAGTCGCCGAGGTTCTCTGCGGGTACCCACTCCCACTTGTCGAGCTCGTCGCCGTCGAGCGTGACCTCGCCCTCGTCGCCGAGTTGGCCGCAGTCGAAGACGTAGAGGATCTTGTCGCCTTCGTTGCCGTTAGGTGCCCAGTCCACGGCCAGGAGCCGCTTCGGCTCGCGGTCGAGCCCGAGCTCCTCTTGGACCTCGCGGCGACACGCTGCCGCCGGCGACTCTCCGATGTCGACATAGCCACCGGGGATGTCCCACTTGTTGCCGTACGTCTTGCGGACAAGGAACACTCGGCCGCCGGCGACGAAGAGGGCTCCAGCGGCGACCCGGGGCGTTGCGAACCGGTCTGCGGGACTACTCACGGCACCAGCCTACGGGTCACTGCGTGAGCCGCAATCGGGATGCTAGGCCGGCGAGCCCTTGGCTTGGTTTGCGGCGCTGCTGGCGCATCCAGGTGAGCACGAGCTGCCGGCTGATGAAGTGGTGACGGACCTGCTCGGGAGCCATCTGTTCGGCCTCCAGTACCACCGCGAGGGCATCGTCACGTCTGGCGCGAGCGCTGTAGGCGCGCGCAACGTCGAGTGCGTGGCGTACGCGCCGCTCCGTGGGAAGCGCTGACGTGTCCAGCTCAGGGCCCACGTCGAGCGCGACCTGGACGTCGCCGAGCTCGATCGCGGTGTTGACCCTATGGATCGCAACGTTCGTCGGACCGAAGGCGGTCCATATGTGGTTGCTGTCCGAGCCCAGGCGGTCGGCGGTCTCCTGCGCTTCCTGGAGGTAGCTTCGTGTGGTCCCGCGGTCCTCAGCGCGCGATGCCGCGATGGCTCCGGTGAGGAACAAAGTCCCGTAGACCGAGAGCATCCGTGCGTCGGCGTGGCGAAGGTCTTGGCTGAGCACGCTTGCCCCGCGCTCGACCACGTGCCTAGCGGCCTCGAAGCGTCCGGTGGCAAGTAGCGTGTGCGCGACTGACCGGAACAACGAGCCGAGCACGATCTGGTTGCCCGCTTGCTCCGCCGCGGCAAGGCCTCGGTCCGCTGCGATCCACGCGAGATCTGACTCGCCGAGCTTGGTGAGAACGGATGCGGCAGCTTGATAGCTCAGGGCGAGCTGCTCGTGGTACTCGCCCCGAACATCCTGGTCCGCGTGTCGTGCCGCAGTCATGGCGTCGTGCAGCAGAGCGGGTACTTGGGCGGTCACGTATCCAAATCGGGACTGCTGGTACGCGTCGAAGACCTGGTCGACACGTCGTGCCAGCTGTGTAGTCGAGGGTGGTCCGCCGTGGTCGGCGTCCTGACCGGCCAGCAGGGGTGACAGCTGGCTGTAATCCATCAGGGCCGTGCGCAGGGCTGGGACGGTCCGCGCACGACTGTCAGCGCACCAGTCGACCAGCGTTGGTTCGCCGATCAGGTCCCCGATGCTCACGTCGAGTGCGTGGGCAACAGACCTGATCACTGACAAACGATCGAGCTCGAGGCGGTTGTTCTCCGCCTTCTGGACCCAATCAGTCGACTTGTCGACGAGACCCGCGAGCACCTCCTGCGACATTCCGCGGCGCCGTCGATACCACGCCACGCGTTCGCCGATGGTCAGGTGCTCGGTCATTCCCCTCATGAACCTACTTTCCCCGCATCGGTCGACTGTACCCCGGAAGATTTCTCCGGGTTGCTCATCGTGTGCGGCCCCAACCTGGCCGGCATGGAACGGGAACACCACGATGACGTAGCCGCTGAGGTGGCATCGGTCAGGGACGAGTTCGAGCGTCTGGTCGAAGAGTTCGAGCGCCTGAGCATGGCCATCGACGCAGTCAGTCGCCGACGCGCCGCTCGAGGTCGGCGATGCGCTCGTTGAGCCTGAGCAACTCGGTGCGTACGGCGTCCATCTGCCGCCGCACCTCGGCGAGGTCGTCCTCCTCGTCGACGGCTGCCGGCGGGGCATCGGTCACGAAGACACCCTTCCCGGGTTGGCCGAGAACGAGACCCTCGATGCGTAGCTGGTTGACGGCAGCGCGGACGACAGTGATCGAGACCTCGTACGTCTCCATGAGCTGGCGCGTCGAGGGAAGTGCAGCTCCGGCCTCGTACTGGCCAGTCCTGATCTTCATGCGGAGGTCATCCGCGACCTGCCGATATGCCGGCTCTCCCGTGATCGCAGCCAACTCGACTCCACTCGCACCTAGATGTCTGGTGCACCAAGTGCACCACATCCGCCTGGAGCCGTCACGGAGGCGAGTTGCTTGACGAACACAGAGTACTATGTGCACCATGTGCATAAGGTGGACCGAGGTAACCGGAGGAAGGCAATGGGACTTGTGCTGCGAGGCAGGAGCGCAGAGGGGGCGTCGGAGGGTAAGCAGCGGCGCTTCTACAGCGTGGCGGAGACGGCGGCGTTGCTCGGTACCTCCGAGATGACTGTCTACCGAGCGATCACGGCGGGGGAGTTCCCGGCGGTGAAGATCCGTGGTCGCTGGATTGTGCCGGCGAAGGCGATCGACGAGATCGAGTCCGCGGCGATGACCACTGGCGCGGTGGACGCGGCGGACTTTGCGGTCGGGAGTGGCGTCTGATGATGGCGACGGCACCGACCTCGCCGTATGTGGCGCTGGCGATCGTCGTCGCGTCGGCCCTCGGTGACGTCGTTACGGCTCTCGCTGTACTCGCCTGTGTCGTTGCCGTGATGGTCGCTCCCGCTTGCGTGATCGCCCTCGTGCTGCATGCGCTGGAGGTGGGGTAGTGACCTCCAAGGCCGCTCCGTCGACGCGCCGGGACTGGCTCACCGACGCCGGTCTGCTGGTGGCAGCGCTGGCGGCGATCATCTCCAGCGGTGCTGCGCTCGCTGGACTGGCGCGGGTCGCTGGTTGGCCGTCGTGGCTGGCGTTGATGCTGCCGGCGACGATCGATCTGTACGCGATCACCGCGACGCGGATCTGGCTGTCCCGGCGCACCACCTCGGAACGGGCCAGGCGCTACGCCCGGGCCAACGCGCTCATCGGCATCGGGGCCAGCGTCGCTGGGAACGCGGTGTACCACGCATTGGCTGCTGGCGCCGTGCACGTTCCGCGCTGGGTGCTGGTGGTCGCGGTCTCCATGGTCCCCCCGACAGTCATCGGCGCGCTGGCCCACTTGCTCGCGCTCCGGTCCGTCGATATCGAGCCACGCCGGACCGTCACGCCGCGGACCACCCGGCACGCGACGGCGGACCGGACCACCGGTGAGACCAAGACCCTGAACCAAGGGGATCGGTCCACGCGGACCACGACCAAGGCGCCAGGCCGTTCGACGCGGACCAGCGACACCGAGCCGAACCGGTCCGATCCCCGATCCGACACGGACCAGATCGCCGTAGGTGTCCGGGAGTACCGGGCCAGCGTCCAGCGTGGCGAACCACTGAGCGAGCGCAAGCTCGCGGATCGGTACGGGCAGTCGCGTCGCTGGGCGCGGAAGGTAATCGACGCTGCCCGGCAGGTCGTCCCTGACGCAGCCGATGACGAACGGCCGCGGCTGACGCTGGCCGGCAGCGAGGCGCAGGGAGGAACGAACTGATGGCGAGGAAGCCGCGTAAGCCAACCCGCGCCGAGATGCGAGTGATTCGACGCCGCGAGTACTTCCGTGGCCGTCTTGCCGGCGCGGCGACGCCACGGGATCGCATCGCCGTTGCTGTCGGCTACTTGCAGGCCGTACTCGCCGCCACCGAAGAGGACCGCGCCGACGCTGTGGCGACGGGTGTCGCCCAGTACCTGCAGCAGCTCGCCGAGTCCACGCAGACGGAGGGATCGAAGTGACCGTTACGACAGAACGTGATGGGGCAAAGGCGAAGGCAGTGCCTGATGCCCTGCCTATCAAGGCAGTCAACGCGGAGGCGCGTCCCGCGCGCACGCGCGTCAAGGCAAGTCTAGTTGCTGTTACTGACCGTTGCGTTGGATTTGGGCGCCACTGGCTCGCTCAGACTCGCGAGACGTGGGACGGACTCTGGGAGATCTCGCTGGCCGAGCAGCACCCGGCGTCTCCGCGAGAGCTGCGCGCCTACATCCATTCGGCGGCGTGGGTGCCGGGTGATGTGCCGCTGTTGGAGGGCCTTGGGCGCATCTATGGGTACATCGTCGCGTTGCCGGCCTCGCTGGCTCTCTACACGCTCGCGTGGCTGCTGCAGCGTCCTGGGCGCGCTCTGGTCACCGTGATTGTCACGACCGTCGTCTGGTTCACCGCTAGCTGAGGAGAGAAGCCATGGGAACCGCTGTCGCCGTGGTCGCACTCGCGATCGCTGGCACCCTGATGTGGAAGAAGCGACTGCCGAAGATCGTCGCCCTGCTCGCTCTCGTGGCTGGTGCGGGCTTGACCAGTGGCTTCCTTGGCGGGCTCCTTGAACGTGGCATCGCCGGTGCCGCCTCCCTCATGGGGTCTCTGACGTCCGCTGCCTTCGGCACAGCGGTGCCCGTGGTGCTCGCCGTCGTTGGTCTCATCGTCTACGTCCATGACCTATGGCCAGGCAACAGGGCTGGGAGGCTGACAGCCGGCGTCGGACTGGTGCTACCGCTGCTCATCGGCCACCTCGGCGGTGCTGCCGGTTCGATAGCCGGGTCTGGTGTCGAAGCCATTGGTAGCGCCGTCGGTGGAGCTCTTGGTGCGCTCTTCGGCGTGGGCGGAGGTGCCTGATGCTTCTCCTGGTCTGCTTCGCGCTTGGTTACGCGCTGCTCGGTTCGGTCACGCAGGTGGGACGGGACGCTGGTGGCGGTCTGCGGTCCATCCGGCAGCAGGCCTGGTTCGCCGCGACACGGCGGGTGGCGAACATGCGGGCCGGTGGTCCGCGGGACGTGGGCTGGTGGCTGTGGCTGACTGGCGCGACGGTGTATTACACGGCCCGGACCGCGGTACGTGGTTCCCGTGTGGTGAGCCGCTCGGTCCGGACCGGGTGGTCCGCTGGGTGGCAGCGTGGCAAGGACCGGTACGAGCAGCGGGCGACCCGGCGGTCCGCGAACCGGTCTGCGGATCAGGCGCCAAGGCGTGGTCCGGTACGCACGTTTGCGGACCGCTGGACCAAGACACGGTTCACGGGCCGGTCCACGACGAACGCGAACCAGGGCGAGCCTGGGACGCGGTCCGCCACGGGCAAGGAGTCTTGGGCCGGGGGCCGGACCTCGGCGGACCGCGAGACGTGGGACCCACCTGAGACATGGACCGACAGCGATGCCGCCGAAGAGCAGGTTCAAGCCGAGTCGGATGGCGCCGAGTCGTCGGGTGCGGAGTCTGTGATGGACCTGACGCACTGCTCACGCTGCGGTACCTATGCCAGCCAGAGGCATGTGTGTCGGGACGAGAACGGCGACCGGCACAGTGCCGGCGCACGCAGTGGAACGAGTAACGGCAACGGAACAGGAGTACTGGCAGTGGCGAGCTTGACGACAGGTGAGGCGCCGAACATCGAGGCGGCGCGGGGTGCTCTGCAGGCGTTGCGTGCAGAGGCGGAGCAGACGGTGGCGCGGGTGGACCAGCTGTCCGCGTCGCTGCAGTCGGCGGACCTCGACCCGCAGACGTTGGGTGAGGTCGCGGAGGTCCTTGAGGCCGCGGACGGGTTGAAGACGGCCGCGGACAAGGCGTTCAACGGGATGCATTCGCGGCACGGGGTGATGGAGGAAGCGGTCAACTCCACGCCGCATGCGGCGAAGACGGACTGGTACAAGCACTGACCGCCTGGTGGTCCGGGCCGGCTCCGGCCTGGCCCGGGCCACAACGGGACGCAGGTGGAATCAGGCGAGGGAGCAGCAGGGATGAGTCTTCACGACGGAGCCGGTGAGGCGCGGGGCGAGCTGGTTCGTGAGTGGCATGGCCTGGTCGGTGACCGGAACGCGTCGCTGTACCTGTACGACCTGAACAGCCGTGACCCGCAGACCGGACACCACCGCATGGGTTACCGGTTCCTGCATGGCCAGGAGCTCGTGTTCGCTGGCGATGACTACGCCATCCCAGCCCACCAGACGGTCGACTCTGATGACGCGGTGCGGGCTCTGCTGGGCTTCCTCAGCCTCAGACAGGGCGACACCGATCCGGAGTACTTCGACTGCTACAGCGAACGGCAGCGTGAATGGGCCGACCACTACGGCGAGGAACTCGCGTTGCACGCCGACCCCACGGCGTCTGCAGGCGAGGGCGAGGCATCGAGCATGGACGCTGCGCTAGACGTGCTCCGGGCACTGCGGGCTCTTGCCGACTCCGCCTGCGCACGCGTCGAGCAACTGGCCGGCTCGCTGCAGTCGGCCGATCTCGACGCCCAGACGCTCGGCGAGGTAGCGGCGATCCTCGACGCCAGTGACTCCATGAAGACGGCCGCGAACAGGGCGCTGAACGGGTTACAGCGCCGGCACGGCCAGATGCACGAGGCGGTCAACACCACCGCGCATGCAGCCCACACCGAGTGGTACCGGCACTGAAGGAGGTGAGCAGGATGGCGAAGGCACGCAGCGTTCGACAGCTGGTTCGGCAGGCACAGCAGAACCGGCCCGCCAAGCGGACCACTGGCAAACAGGGAGGCGGCAAGCGTGCTGGTGGGCGGGATGCGTCGGTGCGGCTGGCCGAGGCGCTGGTTGATCTGCAGGACGATCGGTCGCGGCCGCGGGCACGGACGATCCGGCTGGCCCGGAGTGCGTCGTGGAAGTTCCGCCGCCAGCTCGCCCCGTTCACGGTGATCCTCATGACGTGGCCGGCTGGAGCGGTCGCGCACGTTTCCCGGCTGCCGCTGGTGCTGGTGCTGCTCGCGCTCGCCGGCGCTGCGGCGTGGCTGTTCACGCGCAAGTGGTTGGACGAGCGACGGGAGCGCGTCTATGCCGCCGTCGTGGTCGCTGCTGTCCTGGTGTGGCTGCTGATCGCGGCGCTGCGCGGTGTCGAACCGCCGATGCCGGCTGTGCTGTGGGGTGGCGGGGCGCTGTTGGCGATGCCGTGGTGGTGGCGGCACCGGTTCCGTAACGACTCCGCCGGTGAGCGGGACACCGCCGCGGTCGATGTGTTCAATGAGCGGCTCGCCGCGTCCGGCAAGGTGTTGTTCGGGGCCCGGCTCACGGACATCGCGCCGATCGCCTCTGGGTGGCGTGGCCGGATCCGGCTTGTGGGTGGGGAGAAGACGACCGACGACGCGGTCAACGCCACGGGGTTGATCGCCAGCGCGTACGACAAGCCGCCACCTCAGGTGATCGTCGAGCCGACGCTGGACGGGATCGCCAGTCACGCGCAGCTGACGGTGCTGAACCGCAACCCGCTGCGCCACGTCCGGGCGTGGAAGGCGCCGACGTTCGACCCGGCGACCGGAGCGTTCGAGCTCGGCGTGCACGCCGACGCCACGCCGGCGCTGTTCGAGCTCTACGAACCGGGGTTCGGCGCCAAGCATGGCCTGGTCGTGGGGACGACCGGGTCGGGGAAGACGAACACGATCAACACCATCCTCACCGAGGCGCACCTGTCCCGGTTGGTCGTGGTGTGGCTGATCGACCCGCAGATGGGCCAGTCGCTGCCGGTATGGAACGACCACGTCGACTGGGCTGCACTCGGAGTGGAACAGGCGATGCTCGTGCTCCGTGCCCACAACCGCGTGATGATGGCGCGATCGGCGCACATGGCCACCGTCGAGTGGACCGACGACCAGGGCCGCCGTCGCGTGGGCAAGGACAACTACGAACTCAGTTCGCAGATGCCGCTGCATCTGCTCGTGGTCGAGGAGGCCCACCAGCTACTCAAGCACCCGACCTACGGCTACGAGGCGGTCACGCTGCTCGAAGACGCCGGGAAGATGGGTCGCAAGACCGGCAGCGCGGTATGCCTGATCAACCAGATGGGCGGGCTCGACGAGCTCGGCGGCTCACAGACTCTCCGTGCGATGGTCTCCTCCGGCAACGTCGTCGTGCACCGCACCAGCGACCGGGTCACCAGTGGGATGGCGTTCTCCGGCGCGATGCCGGTCGAGCCGAACAAGCTGCCCCGCCGCTTCCCCGACGGCAGCCGCACGCAGGGCCTGGGCTACCTGCTCGGCGCGACCGCGCGGCAGGCGGCGATGCGCAGCTACCTCGTCGACGACCCCTACGGCATCGCCACCAGCCAGGCACCGCTGGCCCTCGACGAGCCCTCGGCGGCCGCCGCCGGCGAGCTGTATGCGCGCCGCCGCGAGCCCGCTGCGATCGCCGCGGGCGTCGACCAACTCCGCGAGGGACCGACAGCACCCGCGAACGAGGTAGCCGCCGGCGGCGAAGCGGCGGGAGAGCGGGTCCCGCTGGCTGACCGGGTCGTTGGCTACCTGCGCGGCAGGGGAGCGGTCGAACGCGGCCAGATCATCAAGGATGTCGGCGCCTCGCCTCGCGGGATCACCAACGCGTTGAACACGCTGATGGCCGATGGCCTGGTGTCCAGAGACGACCGCGGCGTCTACCGCGCTATCGACCCCGGCGAGGAGGCCACATAGCCCCGACGAGCACTCGGTGGCCGAGGGATGCAGTCCCTGGCAGGAGTCTCCTCCCGGCCACCGAGCACCACAGCTGTCCACACGCCCCGAACCGCCGACGGATCCGCCAAGACACGTCCGGCGACCCGGAATCAATGTGAACGATCGGAGTATCCCTCATGTCCACCAACCCACACGACCACACCGCCACGTCGAGCCTGCTCGACGTCACTGACCCGGCCGGTGTCTCACTCGACGACCTGCACGCGATGCTGCGGTCTGGTGTCCGCGGTGTCCCCGCCGAGGAACTGGCCGTCGAGCTGCTGATCAACCACGACCACTGGCTGTACCGCCGGGACTTCCTGACCCGCTGCGTCGTCATCGCCGACCGTTGGCTGGACTGGGACGTGCCACCGATGGCGGTCATCGACTGGAACGCTGTCGTCGAGGCCATCGCTCCCGGACGTTCGCTGCAACCCGGCGAGGGACTGACCGGATCCTCCAGCGAGATCGCGGTACTGACCGTCGCGGCCGGCTTGGCGGGCAAACCGTCGCCACACAGCCTGCGTGAACTCCTCGCGCCCCTCGACTCCACCACCGGCCGCGTCGTCCGCGAGGTGTTCGAGCTCGCCATCAGCGGGGAGGCAAAGCGATGACGACAACCACCGACCATACGCCCGACATCATCTGGGACACGCTGCAACCGCTCGCCGACAGCGACATGGACTGGACACAGGCCATCTGCGCGCAGACGGACCCGGACCCTGTTGACCGGACTAGCGGGGCGAGGGCCAGCGTGTCGGACCGGTCGGTGGCCGCGGCGTCGGTACGAGTCATGCACCTACCTGAGGAAGGGGATGCATGGCTATCGAGGAGGTGGAACGCGACC
>WHTH01000009.1 GCA_009377865.1 Pseudonocardiaceae bacterium
CACCACCGGCACGACTACGAGTCTACTACACTCGCTGTCCCAAGGCGTGATCGATGCCGCGCTGCTGAACCGGGGCTGGCAGGTGCACCCAAACTGAGACCCCTCGCGTCCTGCGGTGAGGAGAAGGCCGACCGGCGTCAGCGTTTCCGCTGGTCAGAGGGCGGAAGCGGAGGGATTCGACCCCCGGTCCCTTGCGGGACGCTCGCTTTCAAGGGGTGCCGGTGGCCGTTCAGGCGGGTCCGCACAGGTCCTGAGCTGCGAAAACAGCAATGCCCGCAACCCCGGTAGCGGCCCCGCACGCACCCGAACTGAGACCATGCCTTCCTCAGAGACCTGCTGCTCTTCACGCCGCTCACCCCCGTCCTGGCCGCATTGGTTATGGACAACCGTGAGACAGCGCGAGATCGCTTGCTGCGGAACTCGCTGGCGTAGCCGATCAGCTCCGGGCGCGGCGGGTGCGGCACCGTCGATAGCCGGCCGTCGGGCTTCCACCCGCGCTGCTCGTAGAACCGCCGCGCCCGGTGATTGGTCTCCTGCACCCACAGCCGAGCCTCGGACCCCAGCCGCCGCAGCTGGACAGTGCCTGCTCGTGCAGCTCGTCGGCGACGCTCTGACCCCACTCCGACGGAAGCACGAAGAGCGCTTCGAGGCGCCCGGCAGCGACCGCCACGAGGCCGACCGGGCTGCCCGTCCCGTTCCGCGATCAACACCTCATGACCATCACGGAGCGCGTCTTGCCACCGCCGGCGTGCCTGCTGGTCTGGGTAGTAGCGATCGGCGGGAAAGAATCCGGACCGGGTCCGGCGCCGCCGGCAGGGGCGAGCGCTCGACCCGCCGGGCGTCGAGCAACTGTGCCCGCGACGTCCACAGCTGCGGGCTTCGCCCGTCGGAAGCGTGGCGCTCGTACCAGGGACCGCTCCGGGCCGCTGCGCCGGCCACCGGGCAGCGCTCGCGTGCAGTAGCTCACTAACTTTGTGGCTTCGCCCTGAGCAGGACGGACGCCCGCGGACGCGGGAGCGCGCCGACAGGTTTCGCCTCAGGTTGTCGCTCCAGTCAGCCCTTGAGCTGGAGGTGGCGTTCAAGGAGTCGGCTGACGGGCGGCAGCGCGGCCATGCGCAGGGGTAGGTCGCGCAGCCATAGCCGGAACGGATCTGCCGGCGCGTAGAGCCCCTTGACGCGACGACCCAGCTTCTGCTTCCTCTCCGCCTGCGGGCGCAGCTCACTCTCCCATGCGGACAGGGCGGCTGGAACGTCATCGGGATGGAGCTCCAGTGCCGCGCCGAGCAGATCCGCTCCTCCGACGGCCAGGCTGGAGCCGAACCCGGCGAAGAGGGTGACGCACCAGGCGGCATCGCCCAGCAGAACCACTCGCCCGCGGCTCCAACGGTTCACGAGCATCTGACTGACGGAGTCGAAGTAGACGTCTTCGGCGGTCGGGAGCTGGGCCAGGACGTGCGGGGCAGCCCAGCCCATGTCGCCGTAGGTTCTCGTCAGCGCGAGCGTGGGCCCGTCGGTCAGGTCGCGGGTGACGTCATCGGTCCGAAAGCCGAAGAACGCGGCGGCACGTTGCTGCCCCAGGCTGATGACGGCCAGCGTCCGGCCGGTGTCGGTCAACGCCGAGGTCGCGCGCTCGGTCACGACGTCGGGTAGTTCGTCGAGCATGAACACCCCGACCATGTGGCCGAGGTCGAGCCGAAAGTCCTCCTCCGGGCCGAACGCGAGTGCGCGAGTCGCGGAGTGGAGGCCGTCGGCGCCGATCACCAGGTCCGCTGTCTCCTCGGTTCCGTCGCTGAGGGCGAGGTGCACCTCCCGCTCGGATTGGGAGATGGTGTCGATCGTGGTGCCGAAGCGAAGGTCGACCTTGTCGCGGATCGCCTCGTAGAGCACGTCCTCGATGTCTCCGCGCAGGACGTTGAGGGCACGTTCGCCGAGCATGGCCCGCACGGTGGGGCCGGGCACGGAGAACCGCCGTTTACCGTTCGGCGCCACGTAGACCAGCTCGTCGGGCGTGATGTGCCGCAGCCTGAGCGCGGGGAGGAGACCCATACGTTCGGCAGCGTCGTAGCCGATGCCGGAGAAGGTGACGGCGTACCCGCCCGGCCGGCGGGCCGGGGCGCGCTCGACCACGATGGGCTCCCAACCGGCTTCGCGCAGCCGGTGGGCGGCGGCGAGGCCGGCGATCCCAGCGCCGATGATGACGGCGCGCTTGGGTGACCTGGTCATGTCAGTTGGTTCCTTCCCTGCGTGTGAGACCTGCGGCGACGATGTCGATCAGCAGATCGAGGATCTCGGGGTACCGACGGGGATCGCTGAGGCGCGCGGCGTGCATGGGTAGCAGCAACACCGCCTGCAGGACACCGGTGATCACCGCGGGTTCGGCGGGGATGAGGTCGCCGCTGGACTGTCGCTGGCCGATGAAGGTGGTCAGGGCAGTGGCCGGGTTGTCCGGCTCAGCCGTGAGTCGTGACAGATCCAGCTTCCTGGCCACTGCCTCTAGCTCATCCGGGTGAGTCATCAGCCTGCCGTAGAGCGGGTCCGTGGCCAGCTCGTCGATCGACGCGTGCAGGAATCTGCGCAATCCCTCCCGGGTGCTCGGCTCGGCCAGCAACGCCCCGTCGATCACCTTCTTTTTGACCGCGGACATCCGGGCCATCATCAGCTCCAGGTACAGCGCCTCCTTCGAGTCGAAGAAGAGGTAGAAGCTGCTCTTGGCGATGCCAGCCGGCGCGACGATGTCCTCCAGCGAGGTCTTCCGCAGGCCCTGCGTGGTGAACAGCCGGTGGCCAGCGTCCAGCAGCACCTTTCTGATGCGGGTCTTCTCTACTCCGGAGAACGCGGGAGGCATGCGCGCACGCTACCTCCATACGAACAGAACGGACAAGTGTTTTCATCGGTTCTGCTCCCCGGGGCGCACCGACTACCTCACGCCGACACATCATTTCCGCTCGTCACCACCCGCATGGCGGTGGCATGGGGCTCCGGTCCCGCCCTGGCCTTGGGCCGACTGCTCACCGGAATCGGAGCGGTCCGACTTCAGCCGGGGCCGCCGCCGGGCCGACTTCCGTCGAAGGTCTACGGCACCCGGATGGCGCATCGCCCACGACCTAACCTGCTGAGCAGCACGACCAGCGCCGCCGCGGCCGGGGGAAGACACCAGCAGTGAGGACTGCTACTACAAGCCCGCTCCAGACTCAGAGCGACTCATGGCGCTGCCCGGGTTTGGCCTGGGCGAGTCGCTCGAAGGCGTAGGGCTGGCACGCCGCCCGCTGCCTTGTCCGCGCCGAGCATGTCGGCCGTCTAGGCGGCTAGAACACCACAGACGGACGCCTGCGTTAGGACACAACTGAGACCTCAACTGAGACCCTCGCGGCCGCCGGGAGACGTCCGGAGTAGCCGCCCGGGTCCTATAATCGCTGCTCAGCGCTGCGGAAGCGGGGGGATTCGAACCCCCGGTCCCTTGCGGGACGCTCGCTTTCAAGGCGAGTGCAATCGGCCGCTCTGCCACGCTTCCACCGGGCAGGTTACGCGCGTGCTCGTGAGTGCGAGTCGGGGTGGCAACCCCTGTCTAGTCGCTCACGGGCACGCGCTCCTGCTGCACGTCGCCGAGCTCGTTGCGCGGGATCGAGCCGCGCCACACCCGGTAGTCCACTTCGGCGAGACCGACGTCGCTGGCGTGCTGGCCATCATCGCCGAGGTAGTGCACCACGGCCTGGTTCGGACCGGACTCGATCAGCTCGACCGGCAGGCCCTGCCACGTCAGCCGCCACCGCAGCAGCACCAGCTCGTCGAGGTCGGATACCGATACGGCCTGCGCGTAGGTCCCAGCGTGCTCGAGGAATCCTTCCGGTACCGCATGACCAGGCAGCGGGTGCAGCGTGACCTCTCCCGGCCGGGGCCCGAAGTCGGCGTCGAAGTCGCCGCCCTGGTAACTGGCGACCAGGCCGCGCCGCACCGAGGGCCGCAGCGGCACCGGCGGCTGGTTCCACCGTCCCGGGCCGAGCACCACCGGGGCGGTGCCCACCCAGCCGATCTGCCGGTGCAGGTAGGCCGCGATGCGCTGCTCGGTGCCGTGATCGTCGATCCGCCACAGCTCGGTGCCGGCAGGGAACTCGAGCAGCTCCATCTGATAGACGTTGCGCTCGAACGGCGCGATGAACGGCACCGGGCTGTGTGCGTAGAACCGCAGCACGTGCAGGTCGGCGCAGCTCGGCCAGCCCGGCACCTGATCGAGCCCGTACCGTTTGGTCAGCACCGAGGCAGAACCGCTCGGGACGTCTTCGAGTCGCGTCACGAACCCGGCGACGCGGTGCGGGTCGAACCGCCCGGGGACGGTGACGTTGCCCAGCATCAGGTCCACCAGTCCCGGCAGCACGACCTTCTGCATCGGGGTGTCGGGCAGCAGTGCGGGTGCCGCGGGGGAAGGGTGCTGTGCGGATACGGCCGATACGAACGCCGCGCTTCCCGCGGGATCTGTCGTCATGAGGTTCCCTACCCCCACTACCCGGGACGTGTCCCGGTCACCGTCAGCCAGACCCGTCGAAGGTACTACGCCATCCGCTGGCATGGAGCGATCAACAGTATCCTTGCGACGCTCCGAGGCGAAGCGCCTCGGTCACCCGCTCGAACACCCGTGCCAGGACGGCCCGCTCCTCGGCCGACAGCTCGTCGACGAGGTGAGCGCGAACTCCCTCGACGTGTGTGGGTGCGGCCGTGCGGAGCACCTCGCGGCCGTGCTCGGTGAGCACCGCGAACACGCCGCGCCCGTCGCTGTTGCAACCCTCCCGCAGCACCAGCCCATCCTTCTCCATCCGCGCGATCTGGTGCGAGACCCGGCTCTTCGAGGACGCGACGAGCCCGGCAAGCAAGCTCATCCGGATGCGGCCGTCGGGCGCCTCGGACAGCCGCACCAGCAACTCGTAGTCAGCCAGTGCCAGACCGTGCGCCTCCTGCAGGTCGCGGTGCAGCCGGTATTCGAGCAGCGCGCTGCCCACCACGTAGGCACGCCATGCGCGCATCTCGTCGTCATCGAGCCACCGGGGCTGCTCGACCGGTTCGGCGGTCATCCCTGTCAGGCTAACCGCCGGCGCCTCCTCGCTCAGGGCGAGCGTTGCACGATCGATTCGCGTCACGCCTCGGTGATCACCGATTCGACGCTCAGCTCGTCGGGCCTTGCATGTCCGGACAGCGCGAGGGTGAGGTCGAGATCGGCGAGCAGCGCGCGCAGCACGTCAGTCACACCGCGCTCGCCGGCCAGCCCGAGCCCGTAGATCCACGGCCGGCCGAGCAGCACGGCCCGCGCGCCGAGCGCCAGCGCGACCAGCACGTCGGCCCCGCAGCGGATCCCGGAGTCGAACAGCACCGGGCCACGGTCGTCGACGGCGCCCACCACCGCAGGCAGGCAGTCCAGCGCCCCGCGCGCCCCGTCCACCTGACGTCCACCGTGGTTGGAGACCACGATGCCGTCCGCGCCGGCATCGAGCGCCGCGCGGGCGTCGTCGGGATGGCAGACCCCCTTGACGAGGATCGGCAGGCTCGTCCACTCGCGCAGCAGGGTGAGATCGGAGAACGTCAGCTCCGGGTTGCCGAACAGCCCCGCCCACGTCAGCACGGCCGCCTGCATGGCCTCATCGGACGACTCGGGCGGCTCGGCCAGCCGGGAGCGGAAGACCGGGTCCGACAGGTAGTTCGCGATGCCCTCCGCGTGCAGGAACGGCAGGTGGGCCAGCTCCAGGTCCCGTGGCCGCCAGCCCAGCGCCCACGTGTCGACGGTCACGACGATCGCGCGGTTGTCCGCCTGCTCGGCGCGGCGCACCAGCGACTCGGCGAGCTCCGGGTCGCGGGGCCAGTACAGCTGAAACCAGCGCTGGGCATCGGGAGCCGCTGCGGCGACGTCCTCGATCGACGTCGACGAGGCGGTTGACAGCACGCTCGTGACGCCGATCGTGGCCGCTGCGTTAATGACGGCGCGGTCCGCGTCGGGGTGCACCAGTCCCAGCGCGCCGACCGGCGCGGTGAGTACCGGCGCGGACATCGGTGTCCCGAGCAGTGTGGTGGACAGCTCCCGCTCGGTGATACCGCGCAGCATCCTCGGCACGATCCGATGCCGCCCGAAGGCCTCGCGGTTGGCGGCCACGGTGCGTTCCGAAGAGGCGCCACCGGCGACGTAGCCGAACGCCTCGGGGGACAGCGCGCTCCGCGCCGCGTGCTCCAGCCCCTCCGCGCTCATCGGCAGTTCCGGCCGCTGTCCACCGAGCCCGCGCAGGAAGATCTCGCTCTGGATATCACCGAAATGGGGCATGACCCGAGGACCCTAACTGCTCCTCAGGCGGCCGATCCTCGGACCGGGCGCCGAGCAGTGCGCGGCAGCCCCCAAGGCCATCCACCTCGAGCGTCCACTGCGGGCGAACGAGCTGGTCGCACGTCAGCAGCATCCGGATCTTCGTGACCTTCTCGCCGCGCCGGACATGGGTCGTGCTGCCGTCCTCGCGGTACCCGAGCTTGCGGCTGACCGCCATGGACGTGGGATTGTCGCTGAA
This sequence comes from Pseudonocardiaceae bacterium, assembly GCA_009377865.1. Lineage (GTDB taxonomy): Bacteria > Actinomycetota > Actinomycetes > Mycobacteriales > Pseudonocardiaceae > WHSY01. Next base: position 6,537 of record WHTH01000009.1, read on the forward strand.
CGCGCCCGAGCGCGCAGTGACGGCGCCCAGGTGGTCGAAGGCCAGCAGCAGCACCGCGGCGCGCATCTCCGTGCCGTAACCGCGACCCTGGTGCTCGCGGCCGAGCCAGGAGCCGGTGGAGACCTCCCGGGTGATCGCGAAGTCGCGGCCCGGACGGCCCAGGAGTGCTGCACCACCCCGGTCACCAACTCGTCGACGGGCTGGTCGGTCCACGGCGTGGCGAAGGGCATCTCCTCCGGCGGGTGCACCCCGCACGCAGCCATCGCGGCCAGTTCTCGCAGCCCCTCGTCGTCGTCCGGCCGCAACATCAGCCGCGAGGTGCGCAGCACGAGATGGCGCAACGGCCACGGGTCCGGGATCTGCTCGTCCATGCCCGCCACGCTGAGCGGTGCTGGGTCGCCCCGCAACCAATTTGCCCCCGACAGTCGAGCAGGTCAGGTGACGTTTCGCGCGCCTTTGCTTTGAGTCGTCGGGTGACTCATCGGCGGTCGGGTCCGTCACAGTGGCGGGTGCGTAGCCAGCGCGCAGGGTCGGCATGCGGTGATGCATGGGGCGACTCAAAGCAAAGGCGCTGTGAAACCTCCCCGCGCGACCGCCTGCACGACGCGGAGCAGGCAGTTGCCCACATGAGACCAGTTGTCCACAACGAGACGAGCCGTCGTTGCGGGTTCGACACATCGCGCTCCACGCTCGCCCGCGTGGACATGATCGAGGAGTTCCCGGTGAGCGGCTACGTGCGCCAGGCGCGGCGCCGCGCCAAGCTGAACCAGCGTGAGCTCGCCGAACGGGCCGAAACGAGCCAGAGCACGATCGCACGGGCAGAGACGGGCAGCGGCGCACTGACCGTGCCGGTACTGCTGCGGGTGCTGCGCGCAGGCGGCATGCACCTGGCCGTGGTCGACGGACGGGGTCGGTGGGTTCCCCCGCTGCAGGAACCGCCGGAGACCCGTGATCTCGCTGGCCGCCGTTTCCCCGCTCACCTCGACCTGATCCTCGATCCCCACAGTGGAGACTGGTGGGGCGACCGGTACGGCTTGCTCCGCCCGCCGGAGACGTTCCACCGCGACCCCCGCGCGCGGCTCGCGCACCGCCAGCAGGCCCACGCCTGGCGCGGCATCGGCACCCACGGGATCTGGAAGACCGGCTGGCGCGACACGGCCGGCCCAAGAAACGGCGACGGCCCACCAGGGGAGAGATACGAACCGCCGTGGCAGCAAGGCGGCGCCGCGGCCGGCACGAAGGGCGACTAGCGTCGCGGACCGTGCGTGCAATCACGATCGATGAACCCGGCGACCCCGACGTCCTGCAGATCACCGAGGTGCCCGACCCGCGTCCAGGCCCCGGCGAGGTCCTGCTGGATGTCGCCGCGACCGCGCTGAACCGGGCCGACCTGCTGCAACGGCAGGGCAAGTACCCACCGCCGCCGGGGGCCAGCGAGCTACTCGGGCTCGAGTGCTCCGGCACCGTCGCCGAACTCGGTGAGGACGTGGACGGCCTGGCGGTCGGCGACGAGGTCTGCGCGCTGCTCGCCGGCGGCGGCTACGCCGAGCGGGTGGCCGTGCCAGCCGGCCAGGTGATGCCGCTGCCGCCCGGCACCGACGTGGTGACCGCGGGCGGGCTGCCGGAGGTGGCGTGCACGGTCTGGTCGAACGTCGTGATGCACGCGAAGCTGTCCGAGGGTGAGCTGTTCCTGGTGCACGGCGGCTCCGGCGGCGTCGGCACCCACGCGATCCAGGTCGGCACCGCACTCGGCGCGCACGTCGCGACGACGGCCTCGGGCCCGAACCTGGCGAGCTGCGCCGAACTGGGCGCGCAGACGCTGATCGACTACCGAGAGCAGGACTTCGCCGAGGAGCTCAAGGGCCGCGCCGACGTCATCCTCGACAACATGGGCGCGAAGTACCTCGGCGGCAACGTCGCCGCGCTGGCGCCCGACGGCCGGCTGATCGTGATCGGCATGCAGGGCGGCGCCAAGGCGGAGCTCAACCTGGGCGCGCTGCTGGTCAAGCGGGCCAGCGTCGCGGCGGCCGGGTTGCGGGGCCGCCCGGTCGACGGCCCGCACGGCAAGGCCGCGATCTGCGCCGAGGTCACCGCCCGGCTGTGGCCGATGATCGCTGACGGGCAGGTACGCCCGATCACCCATGCCACGCTGCCGCTGGCCGAGGCGGCGCAGGCGCACCGGATGATGGAGGCGGGCGGAATCCTCGGCAAGATCGTCCTGCAGACCGGCTGACCAGCCCGCAGCTGCACGGGGTCGTCAACGGGACGGCACCGACGCCGGTGACCAACGCCGAGTACACCCGGGTGTTGGGGCGCGTGCTGCGCCGGCCCACGCCGCTGCCGGTACCGCCGGCCGCGCCGAAGGTGCTGCTCGGGTCTGACGGCGCCGGGCCGGTACGGGGTGCCCGGCGTGCTGGTCGTGCGGCTGCGGCCTGCGAAGGTGATCGCCCAGCTCGACATGACAGCCTGACCCGCAGACACGTCAGGATCAGCTCAACGAGGTTCCTCGGACGCCGGATCGTCGTGTTCGTGACGTGGCGCCTTGTTGTCCTCGATGCTCCTGCTGGGCAGGAGCGGCCGGCGGCATGTTCTCGGCGGCGCCGACGATGCCGCGTGCCATCAGCCCGAAGACGACCTCGTGTCCGAGGCGCTGCGCCCACCAGTACACGTGGCCGGCCAGCCCGGCAGGCACGAACGTGACGCGCTGCAGGTACCGCGTGCGGCCGTCGCCGGTTGGCTCGACGACCATCTCGAGCCATGCCGTGCCGGGCATCTTCATCTCTGCTCGCAACAGCAGCCTGCGACCGGTGTCGATCTCCTCGACACGCCACCAGTCCAGCGTCTCCCCGGCCCGAAGCCGCCGGGCGTCGCGTCGACCACGGTGCGCCCCGATCCCGCCGAGCAGCTGGTCGATCCACCCGCGCAACTCCCACACCAGCGGCAGCGTGTACCAGCCGTTGTCGCCGCCGATGCTCTCGACGATCCGCCACACCTGGGACGTCGATGCATCCGTGCGCAGCGATCTCTCCTCGGTGAACGCCGGTCCACCAGCGGCCGCCGGGCTGAGTGCGTGCCGGACCGACTGCTCGTAGTCCAGCAGGCCCTCGGGCGGGTCCGGCACGTGCCCGCGGATGTCGTCCTCGTCGCACACCAGCTCGTGCGCGAGCGACTCGATCAGTGGCGCTGCGACCGCGCGGCTGACAGGGGTGATCAGTTCGACCCAGTAGGCCGACAGCACGGGTGAGAACAGCGGCACGGATACGGTCAGCCGCCGGGGCAGGCCCACGATGCGCGCATAGCGTTGCATCATCGCCAGGTAGGTCAGCACGTCCGGGCCGCCGATGTCGAAGCTGCGATTGACCTCGGCGGGCAGCTCCGCGCACACCAGCAGGTAGCGCAACACGTCGGCGATGGCGATCGGCTGGGTCCGGTTGCCCACCCACAGTGGTGTGATCATCACGGGGAGCCGCTCGGTGAGATAGCGCAACATCTCGAAGCTCGTCGAGCCCGAACCTGTGATCACGGCTGCCTGCAACACGGCCGCGGGGACCGGGCAGCGCACGAAGATGTCGCCCACCTCGGCCCGGGAGGCGAGGTGAGGCGACGGGCGGTCGCGGCCGTCGGGCCGTAGGCCGCCCAGGTACACGATCCTGCTGACCCCCGCCTCCGCCGCCGCCTCGGCGACCAGCGACGCGGCCACCCGATCGGCGTCGGCGAAGTCACCGCGGGCCAGCGAGTGGACCAGGTGGTAGACGACGTCGACCCCCGCGACCGCGGTACGCACCGCGTAGCCGGCCAGCACGTCTCCCTGCACCACCTCCACCCGGCCGCGCTGCGCGCCGAGCCGGCCGGGGTCGCGCACCAGACAGCGCACCTCATGGCCCGCCGCGATCAGTTCCGGCACCAGCCGGCTGCCGACGTATCCGCTCGCACCAAGCACCAAGCACCGCACTCAGCCATCGTGGATGGTCAGCGCGGCCGCCGCATCCCGATCATGGCCGCGCACCTGTCAGGTCAGGCGGGCGGTGGCGCGCACCAGCTGGTTGACCTCGGCGCCGGTGGTGTAGTGGGCGAGTCCCACCCGGACCGCTCCCCCGACCTCACCGAGACCCAGCGTGGCGAACACGTCGTTGTTGCCGCGATCGGCGAACGCGCACACTCCTGCCCGGGCGAGCTGCTCGACGACGTCGAACGCCTTGACGTTGGCCACGGTGAACGCCAGCAGCGGCACCCGGCGTGCCGCATCGCCGAGCACCATGACGTGCGGCATGGCGCGCAGCTCGGCGATCAGATGCGACAGCAGCCCCGCCTGGTAGGCCTGCACCGAGCCGAGCGAGGTGAGCAAGCGTTGCCGCCGCGACCCGGTGGCGTCGTCGTCGAGCTCAGCCAGGTAGTCGACGGAGGCGACCAGCCCGGCGAGCAGGGCGTGGGCGTGGGGACCCAGCTCGAGACGCTCGGGACCGCGGGCAGTCGGATCGAGCGCGGCCGGCGGCAACCGTTCGAGCAGCCGCGGGTCACGGAAGGCGAGCGCGGCCACCGGCGGGCCACCCCATGCCGATGCCGACACCACCACGACGTCGGCGTTCATCGACTCGGCCTCCAGCGGCAGGAACGGGGCCGCGGCAGTGGCATCGACCACCACCAGCCCACCGGCTGCCCGTGCCCGCTCGGCGATCTCGGCGACCTCCGGCCGGATCCCCACGGCGTCGGACGCAGCGGTGACCGCCACGAGCCGGGTACGGCCCGAGACCAGCTGGTCGTACTGCCACGACGGCAGTTCACAGGTCTCGATGTCGATCTCGGCCCAACGCAGCGTGGCGCCCGAGCGCTGCGCGCCGCGCTGCCACGGCGTGACGTTGGCCGTAGTGTCGAGCCGGGACAGCACGACCTCGTCGCCGAGCACCCAACCCTCGCTCACCGATTCGGCCAGCCGGCCCAGCAACACCGCCGCACTGGATCCGAGCACGACGCCGTCGGGGTCCGTCCCGGTCAGGTCGCCCACCGCACGGCGGGCCGCATCGACGATCGCCGTACCGCGCTGCGAGGACGGGAAGATCCCGCCAGGGCCCGACACCGGTGCGCGCAGCGCTGTGGCGACCGCGGTCGCCACCTGCTCCGGAATCTGCATCCCCGCGGGCGCGTCCAGATGCACCCACCCGTCACCGAGTGCGGGGTAGAGCCCCCGGACGCGGGCGACGTCGAACGCCATTGCGACACCGTACGACCGCGACGCGCCGGGCTCGCCATCAGCCGCCGGGACGCGACAGGATGGGGACATGAGCGAGGAGCAGGAGCAGCATTTCGTGGTGATCGGTCCGGACGGCAAGCCGGTGAGCGCGAAGGCGGTGACGGCCGGCATGGTGCCTCAGGACGAGGGCGACGAGCAGGTCCGCGGTGACGTCTCGGACATGGTCGAGCAACCGGCGAAGGTCATGCGGATCGGGACGATGATCAAGCAGCTACTCGAGGAGGTGCGGGCCGCACCGCTGGACGAGGCCAGCCGTAACCGGCTGCGCGAAATCCACGCCTCCTCGATCCGCGAACTCGAGAAGGGGCTGGCGCCGGAGCTACGCGAGGAACTGGACAGGCTGACGCTGCCTTTCAGCGAGGAGGCCACCCCGACCGACGCGGAGCTGCGGATCGCGCACGCCCAGCTGGTCGGCTGGCTCGAGGGGCTGTTCCACGGGATCCAGACAGCGCTGTTCGCGCAGCAGATGGCCGCTCGCGGGCAGTTGGAGCAGATGCGCCGGGGGCTGCCGGCCGGGTCGATCCCGGAGACCGGGCAGCCCGAGCAGGGCGGTCGCGGTACCGGTCAATACCTGTGAGCGCAGTGCGGGTCGCAGGCAGCCGGTCGTACTCAGTTGGTGACGGAAAGCACTCGCGTCGTGACCCAAGTGAGATCCTCACGGCCCCGGCCCGCAACCGTTGCCAGCCTAGAGTCAGCACGTGCCGGTCACCGAGGCTGCGCTGCGCGCGCGACCGCAGTTCCGCCGCTACGTCGCGGCGCGAGTGGTCTCTGTCGCGGGCACGTTGCTCACCGCTGTTGTGCTGCCCGTCCTCGTCTACCGGCTCACCGAATCGGTGGCGTGGACGGCGGCCGTGGCCGCCGCTCAGGCGCTGCCCTACGTGCTGCTCGGGCTGCTCACCGGCCGGCTGCAGCGCGGGTCGGTGGTGCTCGGCGCAGACCTGGCCGGGGCCGGCGTACTCGCGAGCATCCCGGTGGTCTGGCTCGCCGGGGCCTCCTCGCCCTGGCAGGTGCTGGCGGTCGCGTTCGTCGCGCAGGCGCTGTTCGTGGTCTCCGCCGTGGCCGATGACGGGGCGCTGACCACACTGGTCGGTGACGACGGCGCGGAAGCGGGCCGCGCGGCGGTATCCGGTTCGACCACGCTGGTGCAGCTGATGGTGCCGCTGCTGATCGGGCTCGCCGTCGTCATCGCCGCACCCGAACTGCTGCTGGCGCTGGCCGCGGCGGGCGCGGTGATCTCGGCGCTGCTGGTCCGCACTGTGCCGCGGTCCCCCGCGATCCCGGAGCCCCGCCGCGAACCGGGCGGCGCGCTGCGCTTCCTGCGCCGCGATCCCGCCGCCCGCACCATGACGCTCGTCGGGATCGCGCACGCGGTGGCCGGTGGTGCGTTCGCGGCGGTGCTGCTGCCGTGGGCCGACGCCGAGCTCGGCGTGTCGCCCGCGGGCGACGCCCGGCTGGCGCTCGTGGTCAGCTGCTGGGTCATCGGCGGCCTGATCGCCGCCGCCATCACCCCGATGCTGCAGCGCCGGCTCGGTCCCGTCCGGCTGGGCATCGAGGCACTGCTCGCCTCGCTGGCCGGCGGGTTCGCCGTGCTGGCCTGCACCCACTGGCTAGCTGCGGTGCTCGTCGCCACGCTCTGGGGCACCGCGTACTGGGTGGTGGTGTGCAACGCCGTCGAGCACCGCCGCGCCGCCGCCCCGGCGCAGCTACGCAGCCGGGTCGACGCGTGCGCCGTCGCACTGACCCATGGTGTCGGCTTCCCCGCCGGTGCCGTGCTCGCCGGGACGGTGGCCGGCGCCACCGATCCGCGCATCGGCCTGGCGGCGGGGCTGACCGTGCTCGCGCTGGGCATTGCGGTGGCCTGGCACCCGCTGCTCGCACGGACGCGCGGGTAGTCTCGACCACCGTGCAGGACACGGCCAGCGCAGCACCGGGCGACGCAGCCACGGTGCCACCCGAATCCCCCTCCCGGTCCTTCGGGCGGGCGTTCGAGGATCTGTCGGCAGGCTGGCGGCAGCGTCACCTGTGGGGTCACCTCGGGTGGCAGGACATCAAGCAGGGCTACCGGCGCTCCACGCTCGGGCCGCTGTGGATCACCATCTCGATGGCCGTCACCGCGGTCGCGCTGGGCATCCTGTACTCGGCACTGTTCCAGAAGCCGCTCGAGGAGTTCCTGCCGCACGTCGCCGTCGGGTTGATCGTCTGGCAGGTCATCGCGGGGTGTGTCAACCAGGGCGCCAACGTGTTCATCCGCAACGACGGCCTGATCAAGCACCTGCCGGCGCCGATCAGCGTGCACGTCTACCGGCTGGTCTGGCACCAGCTGCTGCTCTTCGCCCACAACCTGGTGGTCTGGGTGGCGCTCATGATCGTCTTCCCGCGGGCGCTGGGCTTCGAGGTGCTGCTGGCGATCCCGGCGATGGCGCTGCTGCTGTTCAATGGCGTCTGGTTCACGCTGATGATCGGCATCATCGCCACCCGGTTCCGGGACATCCCGCCGCTGACAACCAGTATCGTGCAATTGATGTTCTTCATGACGCCGATCGTGTGGGTCTACGAGGACTTCCTCAACAGCCCGAACCCGGATGTCGCCGCTCGGGCCCGGCTCGCCGAGATCAACCCGTTCATGCACTTCCTGCAGATCGTGCGGCAGCCGATGATCGGGGACCCGATCGAAGGGCGGTACTGGGTGGTCGCGCTGGCCATCACCGTCGCCGGATGGGCGATGGCACTGCTGGTGCTGCGCAACTACCGTGCCCGCGTCTCCTACTGGGTGTGACCGGTTCATGATCTCTATCGACGTGCGCGGGGCCTGTGTCGACTTCCCCATCTTCGATGCGAAGACCCGCTCGCTGAAGAAGGCCGTGCTGAGCTCGGTGGGGCGGGCCGGCGGCACCATCGACACCGGCTCGAAGGTCCCGATCATCGAGGCGTTGCACGACATCACGTTGTCGCTGCGCCACGGCGACCGGGTCGGGCTGCTCGGGCACAACGGGGCCGGCAAGTCGACCCTGCTGCGGCTGCTGGCCGGCATCTACGAGCCGACTCGCGGCAGCACGATCATCTCGGGCCGGGTCGCGCCGATCTTCGATCTCGGCGTCGGGATGGACCCGGAGATCTCGGGCTACGAGAACATCATCATCCGCGGGCTGTTCCTGGGCATGAGCCGCAAGCAGATGGAGGCGCGGACCGCCGAGATCGCCGAGTTCACCGAGCTGGGCGACTACCTGGAGATGCCGCTGCGCACCTACTCCACCGGCATGCGGGTGCGGCTCGCGCTCGGCGTGGTGACGACGATCGACCCCGAGATCCTGCTGCTCGACGAGGGCATCGGCGCGGTCGACGCCGCGTTCCTGGCGAAGGCCCGTGACCGGCTCAACGACCTGGTGCGCCGCTCCGGGTTGCTGGTGTTCGCCTCACACTCCGACGCGTTCCTCGTCGAGCTGTGCGACACCGCGCTCTGGATGGACAAGGGGTGCATTCGCGAGCAGGGTGACCTGCGATCCGTGCTGCGTCGCTACCGGGGCAAGGATCCCTTCGACGACCTGAGCCAGGAGGCGTTGCGGCGGGTCGGTGACGGGGCCAAGTCCACCGGGACCCAGTCCACCGGGACGGGACAGCCGGGGAGGAGACATGATGACGGCTCCGGGTGATGCCGTCACCGTGGTGGCGGTCGTGGTGACGCGTCACCGCCGTGACCTGCTGGCGAAGTCGCTGGAGGTCGTCGCCGCGCAGACCCGGCCGCCCGATCACCTCGTCGTCGTCGACAACGGGCCTGACTACCCGGCCGCCGAGACCGTCGCCGGCTGCCCGCTCCCGTCGACCTACCTGCCCTCGCAGCGCAATCTCGGCGGCGCCGGCGGGTTCGCGCTGGGCATACTGCACGCGCTGGCGCTGGGCGCCGACTGGGTGTGGTGCGCCGACGACGACGGGCGCCCGGCCGATGTGGCCGTGCTGGAGACGCTGCTCGCCGAGGCGTACTCGCGCTCGCTGGCCATCGTCTCGCCCGTCGTGGTCAACATCAACGACCCGGGGACGCTGGCGTTCCCGCTGCGTCGCGGACTGCACTGGAAGCGACGCCGCGACGAGCTCGGTGGTGAGGATCCTTCGCAGGACTTCCTGCCCGGCATCGCGTCGTTCTTCAACGGTGCGCTGTTCTCCGCCGCTGCGCTCGACGTGGTGGGCGTGCCCGACTACCGGCTGTTCGTCCGCGGCGATGAGGTGGAGATACACCGCCGGGTGGTTCGCTCCGGGCTGCCGTTCGGGACCTCGCTACGGGCCGCCTACGCGCACCCGGACGGCTGCGCGGAGTTCAAGCCGATGCTGGGCGGGCGCTTGCACGCGCAGGACCCCTCCGACGAGATCAAGCGGTACTTCACCTACCGCAACCGTGGCTACCTGATGTCGCAACCGGGTATGCGCCGCATCGGGATGCTCGAGGTGTTCCGCTTCGCCCTCTACTTCATCGGAACCAAACGTGACCCGCGCGGCTTCGCGCAGTGGCTGCGGCTGGTGCGGCAGGGCCGGGCCGAGCGCTTCTACCGCCCCTGACCGCCGGGGGTGTGAAGGTGCGGTGAGGACCGCTGGCCGCTGCCAGTGGGACCTTCGGCAGTGGGTTAGCCTCGCCCGGTGCTGACCTCCGGGCACGAGAAGGCCGCTCGCGGCGAGTACACCGGCGACGAGGCCGGTGACCGATCCCGTCCCGGTGACGGCGCCGCGCCTCGTCGGCTGCGGCTCGCCGCCACCGTCCTCGGGCTGCTCGGCGCGCTGCTCGCGATCGCCGTACCGCTGCTCCCGGTGGTGCAGGACACCGCGGTGATCAACTGGCCTGCCGGCGACGGTGTGGCGCCGGTCAATGCCCCGCTCGCCGCCTACCAGCCGCAGGAGCTGTCCGCCACGGTGCCCTGCGCGACCGCCGCGTCGCTCGACGCCCGCAGCCCCGAGCCGGCGCCGCTCGTCGCCACCACCCCGCCGGCGTCATCCGACGGCGCTGAGGTCGGCATGTTGCTGCAGGTCGCGGACGGCAACGTCGCCGCCATCAGCCGGGGGCAGCTGCTGGGCACCGCCGCGCTGCCACCCGGACCATGCGACGTCCAGGTGGACTCCTCGGTCGCCGGCACGACGGTCACGGTCGGCGATCGGCAGGTCGTCGATCTGGACGCCGACGTGCGCCCCCAGGTCGTCGGCATCTACAGCGCGCTGGATGCCACCGCCGATCCCGTCGACGGCCTGGGCGTGCAAATCACCCCCGACACCCGGTTCCAGTCGGTGCCGCATCCGGTGAAGTTCACCGCGATGGGGCTGGCTGCCCTCGCCGTGCTGGCCAGCCTGATGTTGCTGCATCGACTGGACCAGCGGGTGGGCCGGCGCGCGCCGCGGCTGGCGCCGCCGGGCTGGTGGATGCCGACCGGGCGGGACATCACGGTGATCGCGGTGCTCGCCGTGTGGGTCGTCATCGGCGGCATCACCTCCGATGACGGCTACATCCTCACGATGATCCAGGCCCGGGACGAGACCGGCTACATGGGCAACTACTACCGCTGGTTCAACGTCGCCGAGGCACCGTTCGGCTGGCCCTACGAGCTCTACTCGGTCTGGGCACAGCTCTCGACGACGCCGCCGTGGCTACGGATCCCGTCGTTCGTGATGGGGGTGGTCAGCTGGTTGCTGATCAGCCGGGAGATCATGCCGCGGCTGGGCCGCGAGGTGCGCCGCAGCCACGCCGCCGGCTGGGCCGCGGCCGCCGCCTTCCTCGCGTTCTGGCTGCCCTACAACAACGGGCTGCGGCTCGAGCCCGTCGTCGCCATCGGCTCGCTGCTGACGCTGTGCGCGGTCGAACGGGCCGTTGCGTTGCGACGGGTGGCGCCGCTGGCGGTAGGCCTGCTCGTCGCCGCGTTCACGGTCGCCTCCACCCCGACCGGATTCATCGCCATCGCTCCGTTCCTGGTGGCAGCCCGCCCGGTAGCACGGCTGCTGCGCCAACACGCCTCGGCGTCGGGCTGGTCCGCGGTACTGGCACCGATGCTCGGCGCCGGGCTGCTCATCCTGATCGTGATCTTCAGTGATCAGACGCTGCGGGCGGTGCTGGAGGCCACCCAGCTGCGGACCGCCATCGGACCCAGCATGTCGTGGTTCGAGGAACCCAACCGCTACCAGGCGCTGTTCAGTCCCACCGCGGACGGATCGCTGGCCCGCCGATTCCCGGTACTGCTGCTGCTGCTGTGCCTGGGCACCTGTCTGGTGGTGCTGCTGCGCCGCGGCAGCATCCCCGGGGCGGGGCTGGGCCCCAGCCGCCGGCTGATCGGCACCGCCGCGCTCTCGCTGGCACTGATCGCGCTCACACCGACCAAGTGGACGCACCACTTCGGGGCGTTCGCCTCGCTCGGCGCCGCGCTCGCCGCGCTGACCGCGCTGGCGACCAGCACGGTGGTGCTGCGCTCCGCGCGCAACCGCTGGTGGTTCCTGACCGGGCTGCTGCTCATCCTGGCGCTGGCGTTCACCGGCCCCAACGCACCCTGGTACGTCTCGCAGTTCGGCGTGCCGTGGTTCGACCGGCCGCCGTTGCTCTTCGGCTTCAAGGCCAGCACGGTGCTGATCACCGCTGCGGCCATCGCGGCGCTGATCGCGGTGGTGGAGAACCTGCGTCACGAACCGGGTGGTCCACCGCCGCCGCGACCGGGGCCGCCGGCCGACTGGCGGCAGCGGGCGCTGCGCGTCGGCTCCGCGCCGCTCGCGGTGATCTGCGGACTGCTGGTGCTCGCCGAGGTCGCGACGATGGGCAAGGCGATCTACGCGCAGCGCGACAGCTACAGCCTCGGCGCAGCCAACATCGAGCACGTCACCGGTTCCAGCTGCAACCTGTCCGGATCCGTGATGGCCGAGCGTGATCGCGCCGAGGGAGCGATGCCCGCGGTGCCGGTGATCGGGTTCGACAACCTGCCATTCCACGACGGCTTCGGCCGCAACCGGCTGCCCCCGACGAGCCCGGCGGAAGCCGAGGACGAGAGCGGCACCGACGATTCGCTCGAGGGTGACCGGATCGACGAGGAGGAGACCGAGGACAACCCGGTGACCGCCCCGCCGCCGGGTCTCGGTGGCGACCGGCTCCCGGTGTGGAGCAGCTACAGCCCGGACGGGCCCGGCACCGGGGAGGTCCGCACCCCGTGGCGCGAGCTGGATCCCGCCGCGGCCGAGGGCCGTGCACCGATGGTGGTGGCGGTGGCCGGGCGGCTGGGCGCCGCCACACCGATCACCGCCCAGTTCGGCAAGCGCAGTGAACGGGATGGCAGGCGGATCGAGCTCGTCGAGGAGATCGACGTCGGCGGCTCGCCGACCGCCGATCCGCCGGGCTGGCGTGACTACCGGCTCAACCTCGCCGGTAGCGCAGCGGCGGCCGAGGCCGACACCGTCCGGCTGGTGGCCGGCGACGCCGATGTCACCCCTGAGGGCTGGCTGGCCTTCGCCGAGCCCAGGGTGCCCGACCTGGTCCCGATGACCCGGTTCGTCGGCCGCGACACCCCGGTCTTCATGGACTGGCCGGTCGGATTCGTGCACCCGTGCATGCGGCCGTTCGCAATCCGCAACGGGGTCGTGGAGATGCCCGAGTACCGGCTGCTGCCCGACGAGCAGCTGATGACGGGCAGCGAGAACTGGTCGGGGGCCGATTCGGGTGGCCCGCTGGGCTGGCTGGAGATCGTATCCGACGAACGGGAGATCCCCACCTACCTCGAGGGCGGCTGGGACGTCGACTGGGGCGAGCTGACCGCCGTCGAGCCGCTGGTCGGCGACACGGAGTCACCCAGCGTGGCGGCCGGCACCGAGGTTCGCGCCGGCTGGTGGTCGCCGGGCCCGATGCAGGGCAGCGGCGCGACCAGCACCGACATCTCCCCGCTCACCCGGTGATCGGAGGTGCAGCGCAGCTCGCGGGTCACCTCTCAGACCACTCAGACCTCTCAGACCTCTTGGGCCTCTTGGGCCACAGAGCGCAAAGGGCCCCTCGCGGAAACGAGGGGGAGGTGTTCCGCGAGGGGCGGCAGGTCCGGCTGGGGGTCCCGAACCCGCACGTCCAATGATGCCACCTCCGCGCTGCTCCGCACGAGTGACCCCCGGCGCGGCGCTCGGCGTGTCGCAGCAGCACGTGTTGTCTCAGGACGCGTCGATTCCGGGCCGGAAGATCACAAGGCGCTGCACGACGAAGTTGATGCACGTCGCCGTGCCCTGTGCGATCAGGAAGGCCAGCGTGAGCCGCCACAACGAGGGCGGCAGCAACGCCAGCATCACCGCGTTCACGCCGATCTGCACGGTGAAGGTGGTGCCGTAGAGGATCATCACCGAGGCGAACTGTTGGCCACCACCCCTGCCGCGGAACACCCACCGACGGTTGATGACGTAGGCGGTCAGCGTGCCGACCACCCAGCCCAATGCTTTGGCGAGATGCACCCACAGGTCGAGGCCCACCAACGCCAGGTACGAGCCGTAGTCGACCAGCGCACAAAAGCCGCCGACCAGCACGAACCGCGTGAGCTGGGGGGCGAGGCTAGGACGGGATCGCCTCGGCTGCTTCGCCTGCTTAGCCTGCGTCACTGCTTCCCGATGCTCCTCGCCGTCACGGTCCGCGATGCCCCCCAGGGTACCCAGCATCGCGTCCCTACCCTGCCACTACCCTTCTGACGTGCCGGAACCCGACACTTCGCCCAACGTCCGTGGGCCCAACATCCGTGGGCCCAGATCCAGCTCCCGCACGAAGTGGCTGCTCGGGGCTCTCGCCGCAGGCACGGTACTACTGGGGTTGCTGGTGCCGCTGGCACCGGTCGTGGCGCAGCAGCCGGTGGTCAGCTGGCCGCAGGACGGCGAGGCTCCCACATCCACCGTGCTGCCGCTGTCGCCCTACCGGCCGTTGCAGCTCGATGCCACGGTGCCGTGCGCGGCACTGCAAGCGCTCGACGCCCGACCGCAGGGCGGCGACGCGCTGCGCACCCGGAGCACCGATTCCGGGCGGGCCGACGAGCAGGGGCTCACGGCCGCAGCCGGCGACGGCCGGGTCACGATCACCGTCTCCGGCGCCGAGCTGCTCGACGAGCCACTTCCCGACGGCCCGCTTCCCGACGGCCAGTGCAGCTACCGGGTGGTGGCCGATGCCGGTGGGGTTCGTGTCGAGCGCGACGGGCAGCTGCTCGCCGACCGGCCCGGGGTGCTGCCCCCGCAGGTGGCCGAGCTCGCCACCGAAGCCGGGCCGTCGGTCGCCGCCGGACTCGCGGTGCAGCTGCGTCCCGACGACCGCTACGCGGGCCACCCCTCGGCGCTCAAGCTGGTGCTGCTCGTGGCGCACGGCCTGGCGCTGCTGGCGACGCTGCTGCTGGCGGTGCGGATGTGGCGGGGCCGCAGTGACGTCCCCGCGTTGGTGCGGCCCCGGCCGTCCTGGGCCGATGCGGTGATCGTCGCCGTCTCGGCGGCGTGGCTGGTGCTCGGGCCGATGAACTGGGACGACGCCTGGTATGCCCTGATGGCGCGCAACGCGGGCGACGCAGGTTACATCGGCAACTACATCTACATGTTCAACGCCACCGAGAGCCCGTTCGTGGCGTCGCAGTACCTGCTGCAGGCCTGGGGCAGCCTCGGTGGTTGGGGCCTGCCGTGGCTGCGGGTGTTGCCGCTGATCTACGGCCTGGTGACATACGCGCTGCTGCGGGTGCTGGTCACCACCGTGGTGAGTGATTTTCGGGGTTATAACCCCGAAAATCACTCACCGAAATGGGCGGTGTGGGCGCTGGCGCTGGCGCACATGTTGTGGTGGTTGCCCTACGGGATGATGCTGCGCCCGGAGCCGCTGATCGCGATGTGCACGGCCGCGGTGCTGCTGCTGGCCGAGGTCGCCCGCCGCCGGCGATCGCTCGGCGCGCTGGCGCTGGCCACCGCGGTGACGGCACTGGCCGTCACCGTCGCGCCCACCGGCATCGTCGCCGCCGCCCCGCTGGTGATCACGCTGCCGTGGCTGCTGGCACTGCTGGCCGAGCGCGGCTGGGCCGAGCGCGTCGTGGTCGTGCTCGTCGCCGCCGCTGCGGGCACCATCGCGGTGCCGGTCGGGTTCGCCGACGCCAGCCTCGGCGAGGTGCTCGACGCCACCGCAACGCACAGCTGGTACTACCTGACGCTGTCGTGGTACGAGGAGATCTTCCAGTACAACGCCCTGCTGGGGATCAACGACACCGGCGTGTGGGGCCGGCGAGCGCCGGTGATCCTCACGCTGGCCGTGCTGGCCGTCGTCGCCATCGGCAGCGGGCGGTGGTCGGGCACCGGCAACCCGCTGCGCCGGCTGCTGCTATCCAGCGCGATCACGGCGGCAGTGGCGCTCGCGCTGCTGTCGCTGACCCCCACGAAGTGGGTGAACCATTTCGGTGCCGTCGGCCCGGCCGGCACCGTCGTGCTCACCGCGGCGCTGCTGCGGTCCCCGCTGCCCCGGCGGTCGGGTTCGACGGTGACGGCGATCGCGGTACTCGTCATCGCCGCGGCGAGCGCGGTCGTCTACGCCGGGCCGAATCTGTGGCGGCCGTACTCCGACTGGGGCCAGCCGTTCGGAAACCACCTGCTACCCGAGGGCACTCGTTACGAGCTGACCCAGCTGACGCCGCACTACGGGTCGATCTTCCTGCGCAACCCGCTGGTGTGGCTGCTGCTCGCCGGGCTCATCGCGGCCGGACTGGCCTGGTGGCGCCGGCGGGGTCGCAGCACCCAGATGACCGTCGATCGCGGGCTGCTGGTCTCGGTGTCGGGCTTGTCGGTGGCGCTGCTGCTGGCGGTGTTCAGCTACGCCCCGATACAGCAGTACCCGGGCTGGACGGTCGGGCTGTCGAACCTGCGCGCGCTCGCCGGGCAGCCCTGCGGACTGGCCACCGCGGTGCAGACGCTCGCCCCGGCGGGTCCGCAGCCGCAGGCGTCATCCGAGACAGCGCCAGCGATGACCGGCGACTTCGCGCTGGCCGGCGGCGCGCCGAGACCGGTGCAGCCGCCCTCGGCGGGAACGGCCATGTGGCACGACTCCGTGGCACCTGCCCGCGACGAGCTGGCCAGCGAGCAGGGCACGCTGACGACCCCGTGGTTTCGCCTGCCGGACTCGGCGGCGACCCACCTGAGCGTGCCGGTCGCGGCCGGGACCGTGTCAGGGCAACAGGTCAGGGTGCAGTTCGGCACCGGCGCCCCGGCCGACCCGCAACCTACCCGCAGCAAGGAACTGGAGCTCGATCCGGGCGCCGGCTCGAACACCTGGCACGAGCTGGCGCTGGAAATCGAGGACTCCCGGGCCAGTGCCGTCCGCATCCTGGCCGAGGACGAGGTCACCGGAGCCGGCAGCTGGCTGGCGGTCGCGGCGCCGTCGCTGACGTCCTGGCAGCCGGTGACCACCGTGACGCGGGGGCAACCGGCCTTCGCCGACCAGCTCTCAGCCGTGCTGTGGCCGTGCGCCGACCAGGTCGCGATCTCCGATGGGATGGTGGCGCCCCCGTCGGTGCGCATGCTCACCGCCGACGGCATCCCCGAGTTCGTGCTGAGCAACCCCCGCGACCCGGAGTGGGGCGGCACCTTCGTGCAGGTCGAGCCCACCGCGACCTACGTGCAGCCCGAGTCCCGGATCCAACCCCCGGGTCCGCCGATCCGCCCCTGGGGGCAGGTGCAGCAGGTTGTCTACGAGCACCCGGTGGGCCTGGTCGACGTCACCGCGCGGACGTCGACCGAGCCGGGCTGGCAACGCGAGATGCCGGTGACCGGCGAGGACTACTCCGGCCGGAAGTACTCGGGTTGACCGCTGGCTGACAGTTACTGTCCCGACGTGTCCGCGCCGCAAGCTCCGAGCCGGCCCGCTCGCCGCTCCGCGTGGCGGCGCTGGATGCTTGCCGGACTCGCCGCGCTGACGCTGGTCAGCGCGCTCGGCGTGCTGCTGGCACCGGTCACCGCCGACGATCCGGTGGTCACCTGGCCGCGCGCGGGCGAGCCGGCCCGCTCGACGGTGCTGCCGCTGGTCCCGTACCGCCCGTTGCAGCTCGACGCGACCATCCCCTGCGCGACGCTGGCCGCGCTCGACGCCCGTGGCGGTGGCACCGCCCTGTCGACCATGCCGGCCGACGTCAACGTCCCGCAACGCCCAGGTCTGACGGTGGCGGCCGCCGGCAGGACCGTCACCGTCGCGGCGTCGGGCCGTGACCTGCTCGCCGAACCGTTGCCCGCGGGCGGCTGTACCTACCGCGTGGTCGCGGATGCGCACGGAGTGCGGGTGCTGCGCGACGGATCGCAGCTCGCAGCCGCGCCGGGGCTGCCGGCGCCGCAGGTCGCGCAGCTCGCCACCGACGCTCACGCCGACGCCGACGCGATGCCAGCCGCGCGGGGCCTGGCCGTGACGTTGCACACCGACGCGCGGTACGAATCGTCCCCGACCGTGCTCAAGACGGTGCTGCTGGCGGTCCACGCTGCAGCACTGCTGGCGCTGCTGGTGCAGGCATGGAGAACGTGGCGGGGCTCGGGGCTTGGGTTGGTGCGGCCGCGACCGGGCCCGGCCGACGCGGTCGTGCTGGTCGTGTCGGCGCTGTGGGTGGTGCTGTCGCCGGTCAACTTCGACGACCCCTGGTACGTGCTGATGGCGCGCGGTGCCACCGACTCCGGCGCGGTGGGCAACGCGGTCTACATGTTCAACGTCACCGAGAACCCCTTCGTGGCCAGCCAGTACACGCTGGGGGTGTGGAGCTGGCTGGGCCAGTCGCTGTTGACCGAGGGGGGTTGGGGCCTGGCCTGGATGCGGCTGCTGCCGCTGCTCTACGGGCTGATCGTGTGGCTGCTGTTGCGCTTCGCGCTCGTGAGTGGGGGTGCGAGCCATGGCTCGCATCCCCACTCACCGAGATGGGGGGTGTGGGCGCTGGCGTTGGCCCACATGGTGTGGTGGCTGCCCTACGGTATGACGTTGCGACCCGAGCCGCTGATCGTGGTGTTCGCGGCTGCCGCGTTACTGCTCGCCGAGGTCGCCCGCCGTGCCCGTTCGGTGGGGGCGCTGGCGGCAGCGACGGCGGCCGCCGCGCTGGGAGTCTCGGTCTCGCCGTCCGGGCTGGTCGCGCTGGCCCCGCTCGCGCTGGCGCTGCCGTGGTTGTGGGGCTGGCTACGCGCCGCCCGCCCGGCCGACCGGGTCGCCGCGACGCTGACGCTGGTCGCCGCGGGTACTGCGCTGATCCCGGTCGGGTTCGCCGACGCCACCCTCGGCGACGTGCTGGAGTCCACCGCGGTGCACCAGTGGTACTACCTGACCTTCGCCTGGTACGAAGAGGGCGTCCACTACGAGACGCTGCTGTCGCTGCCGGACTCCAGTCAGTGGGCCCGGCGGGCGCCGGTGCTGCTCACGCTGGCGGTGATCGCACTGGTGGCGCTGGGTCAGCTGGCCTCGCGCTACCTGGGTTACCGCAACGGCAGCGGCCACGGCGAACCGGACGGGCCGGTGCGCCGGCTGATGGTGCGGAGCGCGGTGATGTCGGCCGTCGCGCTGGCGCTGCTGTCGCTCACCCCCACGAAGTGGGTCAACCACTTCGGCGCCGTCGAAGCTGTGCCCACGGTGCTGCTGGCCACTGCGCTGCTGCAGGCGCCGCTGGCCTGGCCCTCACGGGCCACGTTGAGATCGGGCCGCCGGACGGCTCTGCTGGGGCTGCTGCCCGCGACGGCGGGGACGGCGCTGCTGGTGTGGGCGGTATCGGTGAGCTTCGCGGGGCCCAACTTCTGGCGGCCCTACTCCGACCGCGGGCAGCCCTTCGGTGACCACCTCTTCGCCGAGATCACCCCGTCCCGGGTAGCCGACATGGCGCCCCGGATCGGCTGGCTGTTCGCGAGCAACCCGGCGATCTGGATCGGCCTGGCACTCGTGTTCGCCGCTGTGATGTGGTGGCGCGGCCGCGGCGGGCTCACCCCCGACGGCGGGCTGCTGCGGGTCTCGTCGGTGTCGATCGTGGTGCTGACCCTGCTGGTGTTCACCTGTGCCCCGATCCGGCAGTACCCGGGCTGGACGGTGCCGATGTCGATGATCGACGCGGCCCGCGGCCAGCCGTGCGGGCTGGCCCATCACGTGCGGGTGCTCGATGACTCCGACACGGCTCAGCCGGGCCAACCGGTGGGCGCGGCGACCCGGCGGGGCGGATTCGCCGCGACGTCCGGCGTGCCGCCACCCGTCCCCCCGCCGGTACCAGGGTCGAGAGTGTGGCACGACGCTCCGGTCCGCGGGCCGTCCATCGGCACGCTGCTGACGCCCTGGTACCCGCTGCCGGCAGGCGGGAACGCCACACACCTGCTCGTGCCACTACTCGGCGACGAACTGGAGCGTCAGCAGGTGTGGCTGCAGTACGGCGACGGGTCGGGCGTCACCGGCGCCGTGCCGGTCCGCGTCGACCCGGAGGTGGCTGCCGGCGACTGGCAGGAGGCGCCGGTCCCGCTCGACGCGCTGGGTGCCCACCGGCCGCAGCAGGTGCGGCTGGCCGTCGAGGACCAGGTTGCCGGCCAGCGGCAGTGGATCGCCGTCGGTGAGCCACGGCTGGCTCGGTGGCGGCCGGTGACCGCGGTGACCCGCGACCGGCCGGTCTATGCCGACCAGGTGTCGGCCTCGTTGTGGCCATGCGTCAACCAGGTGTCCGTCGAGCACGGCATCGCCGGGGCCCCGGCTGTGACGCTGCTGGCCGACGAGAACTTCCGGCGGTCGTTTCTCGACATCGCCTTCCGCATCCGGCAGGGCGGTATGCAGGTGCCGACCGACCGCACGTCGGCGGCGGTCCGGGTGCCGGCGCGGCTGGCTGCGCCCGGTCCACCGACGCTGCCCTGGGGACGCGTCGAGCGCGTCGTCTACGACCACCCGGTCGGCCTGGTCGACCTGCGGGTGGATCAGCAGCGGCGCTGGGGCGCGACCCGGCTGCCGACGCTGTCCGGTGAGGACTACAACGGCTACCGCAGCGGTACCGCGCCCTGGAACACCACCCGCTAGCCGGGCCATCATGTGATGTATATTGATGTCGTGCACCGTACTCAGATCTACCTGGACGACGAGGAAGCGGGCCTCCTCGGCCGGGAAGCGGCCCGTACCGGTGCGTCCCGCTCGGAGCTGATCCGCCGAGCGATCCGGACCCAGTACGGAGCCCAGACCGCGGAGACCCGGCTGGCTGGACTACGAGCCTCCGCCGGGGCGTGGCGGTCTCGGTCAGAGACCGGCGCCGAGTACGTCGAGAACATCCGCGGCGACCTCGACGACCGATTCGAACAACTCGGGCTACGGTGAAGCTGCTCGACACCTCGGTGGCCGTCGATCACCTCAGGGGTGACCATCGGGCCACCTCGTTGCTTCACGAACTGCTCCGGGCCGAGGACACCGTCGTGGCCAGCGAACTCACCCGCTTCGAATTGCTGGCGGGCGTTCGGCGCAACGAGCAAACTCACCTGGAGGACTCACGATCAACGTGCGGCACTTTCCCATGTTCGACGGTCTCCAGTCCCCATACCAGTACAACTGACGGCGGGTCGTCGGGCAGTCGTCGGGCAAGCCACCCGTGACGAGAGTGCCCCCAGCGCGACACAGCGGGCTCATGCACGACCTCTACAGGGAGCGGCTGACGCCCTCGATCAGACATGGCAGGTCTGAGCTCTGGCTCTGAGGGATCCGCCGACTCTGCCGGACGGCCCGGTCGGGGAGACCGTCACGGCCGCGGAGGTCCTCCGGCGGTTCAACGCCCCGGAAGGGTGGCACACCATGGCCGAGTCCGTGGCCGAAGGGGCGATCTCGCAGGCCGCGTCGCACACCAGAAGGGAACTGGTCGATCTGTTCAGCGTGCACGGCCCCCGCGCGCTGTAGAGATTGCGCCAAGTCGAGGCAACCGTCGTTGTGCCCTGGCCCGCATCCGGAGCCGTCATCATGCTGGCGGCAGCGCTACGATTCATGGTGATGGAGGCGACCGTGCACCTCCTCGACCTGCAGCGCGCTCGCGTAACGGCATGACGGGTCAACGGCACACCGCATTGACGGTATGACGGTAGGTTCAGCAGATGACAACACAGACCGTCCACGGACCGATCACCAGCGCACCGCTGCGGGTCCGCCCGCCCTACGACCAGCGCGACGTCGCCGGCGAACAGGGCCAGAACGAGACCGTTCATCAGTGGTGGGACCGTCGACTCGACGACGGATTGGCCGCGCTACTCACACCACTCGATGGCATCGAGGTCAGCGACTACGAACGGAGCACCCTCAGCTGGCTCACCGGCCGGGAGGACTCCACGATCGCCGTGGTCGCCGCCTTGCTGCACCGCGCCCGGGAGGCCCGCCCGCTGCCGACGAGCAAGTGCTCACCTAGTTGAGTACGGACAGCCCATGACCGGCCGGCCCACAGACCCGCGCGACCAGCTGGAGAGCACCACCGCGCCTGCTGGACTCACCGCGTCCGCGGCCGCTGCGGCGCCCTCGGACGGCGCCTCGACGCCAACGCTCGCGGACGCCCCACCCAGCAAGTTCACCGTCCTGCTCGACCCCGAAGCCGCCGCTGGCTTCGACCAGCTCGCCGTCGACATACGCCGGCTGATCGGCCGCCGGGTCTCCAAGGGAGACCTGGTGCGAGCCCTCATCGCGCTGGCTGCTGACGACCCCGCACTCCACCACCAGGTGCTCGCCGAGCTCCGCGTCCACCCCGCGACATGATGACACGTCGTCACAGCGGGTGAGGTCCCGTCGTGTGGACCCAGTGACTCAGGGATGCAAGTCCCGGGCCGCAGTGCGCCTACTTCGTGCACGGTCGGGGACCGGCGGGCCAGTGCTGCGTTCACTGCGGCAGTGACTCCGCAATCGGTTGTCGTCCGGCACGAACGGCTGACACCGCTGACCGACGCGCTCGACGCCCGGCCCGGCAGCGACGCCCGAAGAACTCGCGCGGAAGGCGCGGCAGGTCGCCGCGATCGGAGCCGCCTGACCGAAGCCAGGCCTTCAACGTCGTTGGCTTCCGCCTGGACCGTGCTGCTCGGCCGCCACGCAGCGAGCCGTACCCTTCGGCCGTGCCGCGCCCCCCCACCACCGTCAACCGCCGGTCCCGGCGCACCGCGTGGACGATTGCGGCGCTCGCGCTGCTGACCGGCGTGCTGGGGGCGCTCGCCGCGCTCGCCCCCGTCACCGCCGACGATCCGGTCGTGAGCTGGCCGCAGGCAGGGCAGCAGCCGACGTCGACGGTGCTGCCGCTGACGCCCTACCGGCCGCTGCAGTTCGACGCGACGGTTCCCTGCTCGACGTTGGGCGCGCTCGATGCCCGCGGCGGCGGCGAGGCACTGCGCACGCTGCCCGCCGACCCCGACTCGACACCCACCGAGGGGCTCGTGGTGGCCGTCGGGGCCGGCACGGTCACCGTTGCCGCATCCGGCAGCGAGCTGCACAGCGAGCCGCTACCCACGGGCGACTGCGCCTACCGGATCGCCGCCGACTCGTCGGGCATCACGGTCAACCGCGACGGTGCGCAGTTGGCTGCCGAGCCCGGGCTGCTGCCGCCGCAGGTCGCCGAGCTGTCGACCATGGCGCAGCGCCTGCCGGAGGCGGACGGCCTCGCTGTCGAGCTACACACCGATGCGCGCTACGAGTCGAGCCCGACCCCACTGAAGACCGCGCTGCTCGTCGCGCATGCGCTGAGCCTGGTGGCGGTGCTGGCGCTGGCCTGGCGGCACTGGCGGGGCAGCGGCCCCGGTCTGGTGCGGCCGCGGCTGTCGCCCGCCGACGGGGTGGTCGTCGCGGTGTCGCTGGCTTGGGCCGTGCTGGGACCGATCGGCATCGACGACTCCTGGTACCTGCTGATGGCGCGCAACGCGACCGAGTCGGGATACATCGGCAACTACGTGTCACAGCTCAACGTCGCCGAGAACCCGTTCGTCGCCAGCCAGTACCCGATGCAGGCGTGGGGGATGCTCGGCCAGTCGCTGTTCGGGGCGGGCTGGGGGCTGCTGTGGATGCGGGTCCTGCCGGTGCTCTACGGGTTGGGGACCTACGCGTTGCTCCGGGTCCTGGTCACCTCCGTGGTGAGCGATTTTCGGGGTTATAGCCCCGAAAATCGCTCACCACGGGGGGTGGCGTGGGCGGTGGCGCTCGGGCACCTGCTGTGGTTCCTGCCCTACGGGGTCGCGCTGCGCCCGGAGCCGCTGATCGTGCTGTGCTCGGCAGGGGTGCTGGTGCTCGCGGAGCTGGCCCGGCGGCGCGAGTCGATCGGCGCGCTGGCTGCCGCCACCGTCGTGGCAGTGCTGGCGGTGACCGCATCGCCCACCGGGCTGGTCGCGGCCGCACCGCTGGTGTTCGCGCTGCCGTGGCTGTGGCGGTGGCTGCGCGCCGCCGACTGGCCGCAGCGGGCGGGCGCGGTGCTGCTGGCCGGTGCGTCGGCGTCGATCGTGGTGCTGCCCGGTTTCGCCGACGCCACCCTCGGCAACGTCGCCGAGGCCGTGTCGGTGCACCGCTGGTACTACCGCAGCCACCCCTGGTACGAGGAGTACCTGCACTACGCCAAGATCCTCGAGGACGGCGACCCCGGCGCGTGGGGCAAACGGCTGCCGGTGCTGCTGACGCTCGCGGTGCTGCTGGGCGCCGCGATCGCCGCGGGGCGCCGGGCGGGCACCGGCGGGCCGACCGGGCGGTTGCTGGCGATGTCGGCAGCGACCACCGCGGTCGCGCTGCTGGCGATGTCGCTGACCCCGACCAAGTGGGTCAACCACTTCGGCGCCGTCGCCGCACCGGCGTCCGTGCTGCTGGCGGCCGCGGCGCTGCGATCGCCGATCCCGCGCCGGGCGCCGACGGCCGCCGTCACGATCGGCGCGATCGCCGTCGGCCTCGCCGCCGCGGTGGGCTATGCGGGACCGAACCTGTGGCGGCCGTTCGGTGACTGGGGCCAGCCCTTCGGTGACCACACCGCACTGGGCAACCCCTACGAGATCAGCCTCACCACTCCGGGCATCGGGCCGCTGGACCTGCACAACCCGCTGCTGTGGTTCGCAGTCGCGGCCGCGGCGCTGTGGTGGGGACGGCGGCGGCGACGCCGTGGCCTGCCATCGGGCCCGAGCCCGGACCGCGCGCTGCTCGTCACCTCCGCCGGGCTCGGCGTGGTGCTGATGCTCGCGGTGTTCAGCTACGCGCCGCTGCGGCAGTACCCGGGCCCGTCGCTGGCGCTGGTCAACGCGCAGGCGCCGGCCGGCTCGCCGTGCGGCCTGGCCGGTGACGTCCGGGTACTCACGGGCGGCGACCGTATGCTGGGGCCGCGACCAGTCACCGAAGTGACGGCCGGCAAGCCGGTCTTCGCCGACCAGGCGTCGGCCGCGCTGTGGCCCTGCGTCGACCAGATCACCATCGCCAATGGCATCGCCGAGGCGCCGCAACTGCGGCTGCGCACCGGCGGCGGCCTCGAGAAAGCCACCAAGGACAACACCGCACGCCCGGGCAACGGCGGCACCTTGGCGCAGGTCGACCGTACCGTGGAATGGATCGAGCTGCCCTCGGCGCTGTCGCCGGCCGGCGTGCCCATCAAGGGCTGGGGGCACGTCGAGCGGGCCGAGTACGACCACCCGCCCGGGTTGGTAGACCTGCGAGTGCGGCAGGTGCAGCGCTGGGGGTGGACCCAGCTGCCGACGCTCGCGCGCCAGGACTACGCCGGGCGGGCCTACATCGGCTGATCTCGAGCTGGTTGCGCCGGGTGCGGCCTGAGCCCCATCGAGCCCGCTCGGTAGGCTCTGCGCCGATGAGCGAGACCGGCACCCGCACCCTGTCCGGCTGGGGGCGCACCGCGCCGAGCACCGCGCACGTGGTGCACGGCCGCAGCGTCGAGTCAATCCAGCAGGCAGTGCGCCAGACCGGCGACCGCGGCGTGATCGCCCGCGGGCTGGGCCGGGCCTACGGCGACCCGGCGCAGAACGCCGGCGGGCTGGTCATCGACATGCCGGCGCTGGACCGGATCCACTCGATCGACGCCGACGCCGGGGTGGTCGACGTCGATGCCGGTGTCAGCCTCGACACCCTGATGCGCCGGGCGCTGCCGTTCGGGCTGTGGGTACCGGTACTGCCGGGCACCCGGCAGGTCACCGTCGGTGGCGCGATCGCGGCCGACATCCACGGCAAGAACCACCACACCCAGGGCAGCTTCGGCAACCACGTGCTGTCGATGGACCTGGTCACCGCGGACGGCTCGGTGCGTACCCTGACCCCTGACGGCCCGGAGGCCGAGCTGTTCTGGGCGACCGTCGGCGGGATGGGCCTGACCGGCGTGCTGGTCCGCGCGACGATCGCGCTCAAGCACACCGAGAGCGCATACTTCGTGGTCGACACCGACCGCACCGCCGACCTCGACGAGCTGATGGCCCGGCTCACCGACGGCACCGACGACCAGTACACCTACTCCGTCGCGTGGTTCGACTCGATGTCGGGCGGCGCGAAGCTCGGCCGGGCGATCTTGACCCGCGGCTGGTCCGCCCGGCGCGAGGACCTGCCACCCAAGCTGCGCCGCGACCCGTTGCGTTTCGACGCCCCGCAGCTGCTGCGCGCGCCCGACGTGTTCCCGTCCGGGTTGGTGAACCGGGCGACGATCGCGGCGTTCAACGAGGTCTGGTACCGGAAGGCACCGGTGCACCGCCGCGGCGAGGTGCAGAACATCACCTCGTTCTTCCACCCGCTCGACCTGGTCGGCGACTGGAACCGGGTCTACGGTCCGCGCGGGTTCCTGCAGTACCAGTTCGTGGTGCCCTTCGGCGCCGAGCAGGCCTTCACCCGCGCCGTCGAGATGATCAGCGCGTCCGGGCAGGTGTCGTTCCTCAACGTGCTCAAACGCTTCGGCGACGGCAACGACGCACCGCTGTCGTTTCCCACGCCCGGCTGGACGCTGACCGTGGACATCCCGATCGGCCCCGGGCTGGGAGCGCTGTGCGACCGTCTCGACGCGCTGGTGCTGGCGGCGGGCGGGCGGCTCTACCTGGCCAAGGAGTCGCGGACGACCGCGGCGGCGCTGCACCGCATGTACCCACGGCTCGACGAGTGGCGCAAGGTCCGCGCCGCAGTCGACCCCGATTCGATCTTCACCTCCGACCTTTCCAGGAGACTCCAGCTGTGACAAGGACACTTCGATGATCGACGCCGTCGGCAACCCCCAGTCCCTGCTGCTGCTCGGCGGCACCTCCGAGATCGCCTTGGCGACGGCCGAGCGCTACGCCGCCAACCGGCCGTTGCGCGTGGTGCTCGCCGCTCGGCCGTCTCCGCGGCTCGACGCCGCGGCCGAGCGGTTGCGCGGCGCAGGCTGCAGCGTCTCGACGCTGTCGTTCGACGCGCAGGCGCCCGACACGCACGCCGAGGTGATCGAGCAGGCGTTCGCCGACGGCGACATCGACATCACCGTGGTGGCCTTCGGCCTGCTCGGTGACCAAGAGAAGGCGTGGACCGACCTGCCCACCGCCGTCGAGCTCGCGCAGGTCAACTACGTGGCTGCGGTGTCGGTGGGAGTGGCGCTGTCGTCGGCGCTGCAGCGCCAGGGGCACGGCGCGATCGTCGCGCTGTCCTCGGCGGCCGGGGAGCGGGCCCGCCGCTCGAACTTCGTCTACGGCTCCACCAAGGCCGGCCTCGACGTCTTCTACACCGGACTGACCGAGGCGCTGCGCCCCGCGGGTATCAAGGTGTGCGTGGTCCGGCCCGGGTTCGTGCACACCCGGATGACCGAGGGCATGTCCGCCGCGCCGCTGTCGGTGACCCCGGAGCAGGTCGCCGACGTCATCGTCGATTCGGTCGCCAAGGGCCGCGAGCAGGCCTGGGCGCCCGCGCCGATGCGGTTCGTGATGTCGGCGCTGCGTCACGTCCCGCGCCCGATCTTCCGCCGGCTGCCGATCTGACCCGCTCAGGCGCGGCTGCCCGGCCGGCGTTCCTCGCGCTCCGTGGCCCGCGCCGTCCACCCGCCGCACCCGGACGGCAAGGCGGACGGCCCGCTTCCCGGTGGCGGCAGCGCACCTCACCTCGGGCACCGCGCACCGCGCCGCCCCGTGACGCGACTCAAAGCAAGGCGCGGGAACGGGGGCGCCGGTCGCCCGGCCCAACCTGGCCGACCGACCACATCGTCGGGCTTCGTCCACTGGAGTCCGCGGACCGACTGACGCCTCCGATGGCCGCCTTCCGCGATCCCTGGCCAGGTGGGCGATGCTTCGTGCCCAGCGTTACTCCACCGTACCGTCCGCCGCGCCCTTGCCATCCGCCTGGCTGTCGGCGTCCTCGACCTGGCCGTTATCAGCGGTGTTGGAGTGATAGCCGAGCTGACCGTTTCCGGCGGCACCACCGCTGACCTGCCAGTTCGCAGCGGTGGCGCCAGTCATCTCGTCACCGGGTGCCGCCACAGCCTCCGCTTCCTCACTGCCGCTCGGACCGGGCATCGTCTGGCACAGTTGGTCATAGATAGGCGTCGACATCGAGATCGTGAGTCCTCTCCTCTGCGTAACTCACATATACGGGGTACCCGCTGCGAAGGATGACGAAACGGGCATCATGCCTCGCGTGCCGTCCGTGAGGGGCAGGCACGTCGACCTCACGGCAGCAGCAGGCGGGAGCGGCGTGCAACGGAGCGTCCAGGCCGGCACGGATGGCCTCGGAACCACGGAAGGGACCTCGAAGTTCTGGCATGACAGCCAGCGTTGCGGCCGCCCACCGCGGGGTGCCAGCGCCGGCCTCGCGGGCTGTGGGTAACTGGCCAGTTGTGGATAACTCCCGTCACCGCCGCCGCTGCCCGCGATGTCCCGCCCCAGCCTGTCCGTGAACTCGACACGGTGGGGGTTTGCCACGGCTGCGACCCCCACGGCGTCGAGTTCACGGACCGCGAGGGGTTCGGCGGACGGTAGCGGGCCCGGCAGACGGCAACGCGGCGCGGCGGGCGCAGGCGGGTCAGAGGTAGACGGCGGCGATGAGGGTGGCGACGAGGCCGGCGCCGAGCACCTGCAACACGCGGTCGCCCAGCGCGATGTCCTCGGGCTCACCACCGTTGCCGCCGTCGACGTCGACGGCGTAACGCAGCACGGCGATGACGAACGGCACGATGGAGATCACCGGCCAGCGCGAGGCGGTGCGCTCGGTGATCTCGAAGGCCCACAGGCTGTAGGTGGTGATGAGCACCGTGGCCGACAGCGTCCAGACGAAACGCAGGTACGACGCCGTGTAGCGCTCCAGCGACTTGCGGATCTTCGCGCCGGTGCGTTCGGCGAGCCGGATCTCGGCGTAGCGCTTGCCCGCCACCATGAACAGCGAGCCGAACGCCGCGACCAGCAGAAACCACTGCGACAGCACGATCTCGGCCGCGGCACCACCGGCGATGGCCCGCAGCAGGAACCCGGAGGCGACGATCGAGATGTCGATCACGGGCTGGTGCTTGAGCCAGAAACAGTAGGCTAGCTGCACCGTGATGTAGACGGCGGCGACGACGGCCAGTTCGGTCGAGGCCAGCAGCGAGATGCCCAGCGCCGCCGCGAGCACGACGATCGCGACCACCGTCGCGATCGTCGGCGACACCACGCCCGCGGCGATCGGCCGGTTGCGCTTCGTGGGATGCGCGCGGTCGGCCTCGACGTCCTTGACATCGTTGACCAGGTACACACCGGCCGCGGCGAGTGAGAACGCCACGAAGGCGAGTGCGACGTCGCCCAGCACACCGAGCCTGGCGATGTCGCCGCTGGCGAACGGCGCGGCCAGCACCAGGACGTTCTTCACCCACTGCCGGGGGCGCATCGCGCGGACCAGCCCGGTGACCGCGTTGCCGCTCTGGGCAGGTGCCTCGGAAGGTGCTGTGGTCGTCATCGCTTCGGTTCCTTCCCGCGCAGCAGCCGCCGCACCGCCACGCCGATGAGCGCGCCGAGGGCAGACCCCGCCAGGACGTCGGTCGGGTAGTGCACCCCGAGCACGAGCCTGCTGGCCAGCATCGGGGGAACCAGCGCGGGGGCCAGGCGGCGGCGCAGCAACCCGCCGTAGAGTACCGCGGCCGCGGTGGTCGAGCTCGCGTGCGAGGACGGGAAGGACAGCCGGCTCGGCGTGCCCACCAGCACCCGGACCGACTCGTCGGCCGGGCGCTGCCTGCGCACCACCCGCTTGACGCCGATCGACGCGCCGTGCGCGACGGCCACACCGGCGGCGCAGACCACCCAGTCGCGACGGCGCGGCCGGTCGAGCAGCGCTCCGATCGCGCCGAGAGCCAGCCAGCCCGCGGCGTGCTCGCCGAACAGCGACAGCCCGCGGGCGGCAGCGACGGCGCGGGGCCGGCCGATGCCGCGTTGCAACCGCGCCACCATGGCCGTCTCCCGGCCGGCCGGGCGCTGCTGCACCATGACCTGGAGATCCACCGCCGTGCTCAGGACTCGAACACCCGCTTCCATCCCGGTGTGCCGGTCAGCTCGGGCATCGCCGCGCGGTAGCGCTCCCGCAGCCGGGGGAACTCCCGCGCGAGCTGCCAGTGCAGCTCCACCGAGCGGGTGATCAGCGAGCGGAACGCCTCCGGATCGCGCTTGCGGTAGGTGACACCCCGGCCGTCCGACGTCGACACCGTGACGCCATCGAGCCCCGACAGCACGAACCAGCGGGCATCCTGCGCGGCGACGTTGAGCTGCGGGCGGCGGTGAGTGCGGGAATCGACCGGCCGCAGCTGATGCACCAGCCGCCGCAGCAGGGTGGCACCGATGGTGACCGGGTTGGTCGGCGGCTTGAGCATGCCCTGCACGGAGAGCTGGTTGTTCGACGGCAGCGGCAGCTCCCGGGACGCCACGACCTGCCCGTCGGTGAAGTCCGCGCAGCGCTTGCGAACCTCGCCCAGCGCGGTGGGCAGCTTGTCGAACAGCGCCTCGGGACCTGCCATGAAGTCCCGGATGGCCATCTCCTGCAGCGCCAGCGTGGAGTACTCCATGGTCATCGCGTGCTTGAGCGCGTGTTTCATGGAGTCGGCGAGCATGGTCTTGGGGACGTCCTCGGCGCTGTGCAGTGCGGCTCCCACCAGGCGGTTGCGCAGGTGGAAGTAGGCCTGCCAGTCGGTGGCGTCGTCCTTGTCGGCGAACGACATGTGCCAGATGCCGACACCGGGCACGGTGGCGGTCGGATAGCCCGCGGCCCCGGCCCGGAGCCCGTACTCCACGTCATCCCACTTGATGAACAGCGGCAGCGGCATCCCGACGTCCTCGGCCACGGCCCGCGGGATCAGGCACATCCACCAGGCGTTGTAGTCGACGTCGGCACGCCGGTGCAGCCACGTCGTCTGCCGCAGCGGCTGCTGGGCGAAGTCGTGGTCGTACTCGGTGTTCGGCGCCGGGGCCCAGCGCATCCGGTGCCGGTCGACCACCTCGCCCCAGGCGTGCAGCCGGGAGCGGGCCTGCGACTGCAGCATCTGCCCGCCGACGAGCATCGGGTCGCGGGCGAACCGGGAAAACGCCACCGCGCGCAGGATGGAGTCGGGCTCCAGGACGATGTCGTCGTCCATGAACAGGATCTGCTCGCAGTCGGTGTTGGTCAGCGCCTCGTACATCACCCGGGCGTAACCGCCGGAGCCGCCGATGTTGGGCTGGTCGATGATCCGAAGCGCCTCCCCGAGGCCCGCCTTGGCCTCGGCGAAGCCGGCCTGGTCGACGACCTTGTTCGCGCCCTGGTCGGGTATGACGACAGCGGTGATCACCGAACGCACCAGCGGGTCCTCCCCGAGGGCGCACAGCGTGGCGATGCAGTCGGTGGGCCGGTTGAACGTGGGCATCCCGATGGTGACCGCGGCGCGGCCGGGCGCGGGCTGCGACGCGTACCAGCCGCCGGAGTGCACTACCAGCTCTGAGTCAGCCGTGGTCAGGTCGAACCAGTACCAGCCGCCGTCCTCGAACGAGTCGAGCTGGAGCTCGACGTCGAACTCGTGACGGCCGGGCGTCTCGAGCAGCTCGCCGTGGGAGTGGACCTGGGTCCCGTCGGCCTTGGAGCGATAGACGTCGACGCGCCCGGTTCCCTCGAGCGACAGCCGCAGCGCCACCGTGCGCAGCACGCTCCAGCGCTGCCAGTAGCTGGCGGGGAACGCATTGAAGTACGACGCGAACGACACCTCGGTGTCCTCCGGAACGCGCACCGATGTGCGCGACAGCGTGCGAACCCTGCGGGCGTTGGGGTTGGAGATGGAGACCTCGACGTCCACGTCACGCTTGTACTGGGCACGCGTGATGGTCGGCGGCCAGACGCGGCGGGCGGACGCGGACTGCTCGTCGACGTAGAGCGCGCGCACCGCCATCGGGTCGGCCCGGCGCGGCATTATCAGCCGCTGCAGCAGCGACGAGGGTACCTCGACGGGCTCGCCGTCGCGCGTGCTGCGCTCGGCGGTGCTGCTCGACATGAAGCGTCAGTCCTCCGGGAAGTCTCAGGCATCGGCTCGTACGTGGCGAGCGACGGTGGCCACCCCTGGCTGGGGCTCGCCGTGCGACAGGGTATCTGCGGGCCGTTGCCTGGCTGTAATCGAGGTGCATCGCGGCCACGGTTCGCGCGGCCCCACTGTGCACGAGCTTCCGCGCAGCGCTCGGCAGACACCGTCGTCTGCTCAGTCCTCCATGGTTGCGTCGAGCGCGCGGGCGCTCACTGTCCGCAGTATGCCACCAACCCAGTCACAGTTTCGTGCGACATCATTGCTACGATTGTCGCATGTCCGAGATCGCATCGCGGGACCTACGCAACGACACGGCCGGTATGCTGCGCCGCGTCCAGAGCGGCGACGAGCTCACCGTGACCGTCAGAGGCAAGCCGGTCGCGCAGCTTGTCCCGGTCCAGCGATCCCGGCGCCGCTGGCTGCCTCGCGCGGAGCTTGTGCAACGGCTTCGGATCGCGCAGAGCGATCCCGGGCTGCGCGGTGACCTGGCCGAGCTCGCCGGTGAGTCCACCGATGATCTCGGCCCCATCCGATGACGAATCCTGACCCGATCGCTCACCGTCGCGGCCTGCTCGACACGAGCGTCTTCATCGCCTCCGAGAGTGGCAGGCGACTCGATGAGGATCGGTTGCCCGAGGAATCCGCGATCTCGGTGGTCACCCTGGCCGAGTTGCACGCTGGCGTGCTCGCTGCGCCTGACACCGACACCCGGGCGGTGCGCATGGCCACCCTGGACGCGTTATCCGATGTGGAGACCCTGCCGGTGGACGAGCAGGCGGCGCTGGCGTGGGCGCGGATGCGGGTGCACCTCGCGGATACCGGTCGACGAGCCGGGGTCAACGATCTGTGGATCGCCGCATGCGCCATCGCCCATCGCCTGCCGATCGTGACTCAGGACGACGACTTCGACCGGCTCGACGGGTTGGCGGGCCTGACCATCGTGCGGGTCTGACCAGGGGACCGCTGCCAGGTCGCTGGGTTCGGGGAAGCTCAGTCCTCCATGGTGCCGTCGAGCGCGCGTCCCTCGGTGAAGTACGGGGCGACCTTGTTGTCGTACATCGACAGCGCGGAGCCGATCGCCATGTGCATGTCGAGGTACTTGTAGGTACCGAGCCTGCCCCCGAACAACACCTTGTGGTTGGCGGTCTCCTTGCGGGCCAGCTCGCGGTAGCGGTCCAGCTTCGCGCGGTCCTCGACGGTGTTGATCGGGTAGTAGGGCTCGTCGCCGCGCTGCGCGAACCGCGAGTACTCCCGGAAGATCACCGTCTTTTCCGTGCGGTAGTCGCGCTCGGGGTGGAAGTGGCGGAACTCGTGGATCCGGGTGAACGGGACGTCGAGATCGGCATAATTCATCACCGGGGTGCCCTGGAAGTCACCGGTGGCGACGACCTCTTGCTCGAAGTCCAGCGTGCGCCAACCCAGCTCGCCCTCGGCGTAGTCGAAGTACTGGTCCAACGGTCCGGTGTAGACCACCGCGACGTCGTCGGGCAGGTCGGCCCGGACGTCGAAGTAATCGGTGCCCAGCCGCACCTCGATGTTCGGGTGCTCGGCCATCCGCTGCAGCCACGCGGTGTAGCCGTCGACCGGCAGTCCCTCGTAGGTGTCGCTGAAGTAGCGGTTGTTGAAGTTGTAGCGCACCGGCAGCCGGGCGATGATCCCCGGCGGCAGCTCGGTCGGGTCGGTCTGCCACTGCTTGGCGGTGTAGCCGCGCACGAACGCCTCGTACAGCGGCCGGCCGATCAGCGAGACCGCCTTCTCCTCGAGGTTCGAGGCATCCTGCGAGTCGATCTCGGCAGCCTGCTCGGCCACCAGCGCCTTCGCCTCGTCCGGCGGCATGTAGCGCCCGAAGTACTCGCAGATCGTCGCCAGGTTCACCGGCATCGGGTAGACCCGGCCCTGGTAGATGGTGAACACCCGGTGCTGGTAACCGGTGAAGTCGGTGAACTGGTTGACGTAGTCCCACACCCGCTTGTTCGAGGTGTGGAACAGGTGCGCCCCGTAGCGGTGCACCTCGATGCCGGTCTCCGGTTCGGCCTCGGAGTAGGCGTTGCCGCCGATGTGGTCGCGGCGGTCGAGCACCAGCACCCGTTTGTCGAGTTGGGTGGCGGCGCGCTCGGCGATGGTCAGGCCGAAGAAGCCCGAGCCGACGACGATGAGGTCGTAGTGGGGGGTGCTCACGGCCGTCGAGGGTAGCTGCCGAGCACGTCACCGCGCCCCGGCGGTGCTGCGGATCCCGGCGAGGCTGCGCCGCGTGCCACCAAGGGGCCCTTCGCCTCGCCCTGTGAGGCATAGGTCCCCTTCGTGGCGCGAGAGTTCCGGGAAGGCCACCAGCGCGCGCACGCGACGCTGCTGCTCATCCCGGATGACCGGCCGCGGCCGGTGGCGGAGCCAGCAGGCGTAGCGCCGAGGGCCGGATCCGGGCGGTGGCGGGCAGCGGGGTGATCGGCTCGCCGTCGCCGTAGAGGTGCAGCGGGCGGTCGGCCTGCAGCCGAAGCTCGCGACCGCGCAGCACCTGCACCTCGGGACGGTGTACGTGGCCACCCGACGGCAGCTGGCGGAAGCCGGCGAGGAAGGTCCGGCGCGGCACGTGGTGCACGGCGACGACGTCGAGCAGGCCGTCGTCGACGCGGGCGCTCGGCGCGACGTGCAGGCCGTGCCCGTAGTAGCCGGAGTTGGCGGCCACCACGGTGTAGCCGCGAAACCGGTACAGCGAGCCGTCGAGGTCGAGCGTGTAGCAGGCGGGGCGCCAGGCCAGCAGCGCGCCGAGCGCCGCTGCCGGATAGGCGAGCGCACCGGGCACGACCCGGGCCCGATTGACCAGGGCGGTGGCCACCGAATCGACCCCGGCGTGGACGCTGCAGACCACCACGCTGCCCGCCACGCTGATCACGTCCACCGAGGTGTCCGGGGCGTGCAGCAGGAGCTCGGCGATCCGAGCCGGGTCACGGGAGATACCCATCTGCCGCGCGAAGTCGTTACCGCGGCCGGCCGGTACGATCCCCAGCACGCCCCGGGCGTCGACCACCGGCCCCGCGAGCGCGCCGACCGCACCGTCACCGCCGACGGCCAGGACGACGTCGCCGTCATCGGCCGCATCGCGGGCGAGCATCCGCGCATGCTCCAGGCTGCGGCTGTGCCGGACGTCGACGGTAGCCCCGGCCTCCCGCAGCAGCCGGGCGACCGGCAGCAGCACTGCCATCGCCCGCCCGCCGCCGGCCACCGGGTTGACCACCGCGGTGAACGACCGCATCTCAGCCCACCAGGACGCCGGGGTTGAGGATCCCGGCCGGGTCCAGCCGGCCCTTGACCGCGCGCAACACGTCGACGGCCAGCGGGCCGACCTCGCGGGCGTAGTGCTCGCGATGGTCGACGCCGACGCCGTGATGGTGGGTGATGGTGCCGCCGGCACGCAGGATCGCGTCGCCGGCGGCAGTCTTGGCCCGCTGCCACTGCGCGAGCGGGTCGTCGGCCTGCGCGCAGGCCACGGTGAAGTACAGCGACGCGCCGGTCGGGTAGACGTGCGAGACGTGGCAGGCCACCAGCGGCGGGGTGTCCTGCGCCGTCAGTGCCTCGGTCAGGGCGGTGCGGACGGCCCCGTACAGCGCACCCAAGCTCGACCAGAACGTCGCCGTCTCGAGGGTCTCGACGAACGCGCCGGCGTCGAGCAGCGCGTCGCGCAGGTAGGGACCGGCGTAGCGCTGCCGCCGCCACTCCTGCCCCGGCTCGTCACCCTGCGGCTCGCCACCGCACCCCGCGAGCACGGCCGACGCGGCCTCGCGGCGCGCGGTCACGTCGGGCGGCGAGCCCTCGTAGCCCGCGATGAGCAGGCAGCCGCCCGACGACGCCGATCCGAGCTGACCGGGTCGTGCCAGCCCGACGGCGGTCTCGATCTCGTCCGACAGCCGCACCACGGTCGGGCGCGGACCGTCCTGGGCGAGCCGGCGCAGCGCCGCCATGCCGTCGGAGAAAAACTCGAAGCGCCAGCCCTCGTAGCTGCGCTGCGCGGGTGCCGGCATCAGCCGCACCGTCACGGCCGTCACGATGCCGAGCGCGCCCTCCGAACCCAGGATGAGCTGGCGCAGGTCGGGTCCGGCGGCCGAGGCCGGTGCGCGGCCGAGTTCGAGGCAGCCCTGTGGGGTGGCGACGGTCAGCCCGACGACCATCTCGTCGAAACGGCCGTAGCCCGCCGAGGCCTGCCCGGCAGAGCGGGTCGCGGCGAAGCCGCCGATGCTGGCGTACTCGAACGACTGCGGGAAGTGCCCGAGGGTGAAGCCATGGGCGCCGAGCTGCTCCTCGGCCTGCGGAGCCAGCAGACCGGGCTGCAGCACCGCGGTGCGCGATTCGGCGTCGACGGCCAGCAGCCGATCCATCCGCCGCAGGTCGAGCGCGATCGCGCCGGAGAACCCCGCCCGCCGTGGCGTCAGACCGCCGACGACCGAGGTGCCGCCGCCGAACGGCACGACGGCGACCCGGTGCTGCGCGCAGCTCCGCAGCACCGCTGCCACCTCATCGTGGGTGGCCGGCAGCACCACCAGATCCGGCGCGTCGGCGGCGTCACCACTCCGCAACCGCACCAGGTCCGAAGTGGACTTGCCCCGGGTGTGGCGGATCCGCGATTCGCGGTCGTCACGCACCTGCTCGGCACCCAGCAGCGCGACCAGCTCGTCACGACAGCCGCCGGGCAGGTCGGGCTCGGGCAGCGAGACGCCGGTCATCGCGACGGCCGCTGCCAGCGCCGGCGTGACGCCGAGCGCCTGCTCGAGCAGGGTGAGCACCGGCGCGGGCAGCGTCGGTACCCGGGCCGGGTCTCCCCAGCCCGACCACGACGGAACTGTACCGGATGGCGTCATTGTTTTACACTCTGACACGCAATGTCACAGAAAAACAAGCTCGGGCGTCCGCCAATACTCACCGACGAGGCCGTGCTGGACGCCGCCCGCGACTCCGTGCTGGCGGTGGGCGCGCGCCACACCACACTGGCCGAGGTCGCCCGGCGGCTCGGTGTCTCACGGCCGACGGTCTACCGCCGCTGGCCCGACGCCGATTCGCTGCTCGCGGCGCTGCACACCCGGGAGTGGACGGGGTTGGTCGAGCGTCATGCGGCGCGGGCGCGCGAACATCCCTCGCGGCGCACCCTGGTGGGCGTCGTCGTCGCCGCAGTCACCGGCGTCCGCGCCCACCCGGTGTTTCGCAAGTTCCGTGACGTCGACCCGGAACTGCTGCTCCCCTACGTGTTCCACCGCCGCGGCCGCAGCACCGACGCGATCCTGGACACGATTGAGCAGCTGCTGCGCATCGGGCAGGCCGACGGCCAGGTCCGTGACGGCGACCCCGCGCTGCTTGCGCGGGCGGTGATGCTCACCGGCCAGTCGTTCGTGATCTCGGGCGCCACCATGGCCGACGGCTACTCGCTGACGGCACTCGACGAGCAGCTCGTCATCCTGCTCGACCGCTACCTCGCCCCCGGAGATCCCTCGTGAGTGGCGATGCGAGCTATGACTCGAATCGCCACTCACAGGCGCTGCACGAGGCCCGCCGCAGCGACGAGCTCGCCGAGCTCAGCGGTGGCACCGAGGTCGACCTGCTCGTCGTCGGCCTCGGCGTCACCGGCACCGGGGTCGCGCTCGACGCCGCCTCGCGAGGTCTGTCGGTCGCCGCGATCGACGCGCACGACCTCGCATTCGGCACGTCGCGCTGGAGTTCCAAGCTGGTGCACGGCGGGCTGCGCTACCTGGCCAAACTCGATTTCGGCATCGCGTGGGAGAGCGCGGTCGAGCGGAGCAGGCTGATGCGCCACATCGCGCCGCACCTGATCCGCCCGCTGCCGATGCTGCTGCCGCTGACCCCGGCCGTCTCGCGGCGGGACGAGCTAGCGGTCCGCGCCGGCTTCGCCGCCGGCGATCTGCTGCGCGGCTGCGCCGGCACGTCACGGCACACGCTGCCCCGGTCCCGGCGGCTCTCGGCCGTGGCGGCTGCCCGGATGGTCCCCGCATTGCGCGGGTTGGGGCTGCGGGGCGGGTTGCTGTCGTGGGACGGGCAGCTGGTCGACGACGCGCGGCTGGTCACCGCACTCGCCCGCACCGCCGCCGGCCACGGAGCGCGCATCCTCACCCGTTGCCGGGCCGAGACGCTGCACGGCGACGGCGCGATGATCACCGACACCCGCACCGGAGCGCGCCACCTGCTGCACACCCGCGCGGTCGTCAACGCCACCGGCGTGTGGGCCGGGCAGCTGGTGCCCTACCTGGCACTGCGACCCTCCCGCGGCACCCACATCGTGCTGCCCGACGAACTGTTCGGCGGTCTCGGCGCCGCCATCACCGTGCCGGTGCCCGGGCAGTCCGCGCGGTTCGTCTTCGCGCTGCCCCAAGGCGACGGCCGGGTACTGGTCGGCCTGACCGACGAGCCGCTCGACGGGCCGCCTCCCGACGTGCCGCAGCCGACGGAGGCTGACATCGGCTTCCTGCTCGATGTGGTGGGCACCGTGCTGGAACACCCGCCGCAGCGCGACGACGTCATCGGTGCCTTCGCCGGGCTGCGGCCACTGCTCGACCTCGGCGGCGGCACCAGCGCCGACGTCTCGCGCCGCCACGCGGTGCTCGTCTCGCCGGACGGCGTCGTCACCGTCACCGGCGGCAAGCTCACCACGTACCGGAAGATGGCCTGTGACGCGGTGGACGAGGCCGCGCGACGGGCAGACCTGCGCACCGGACCGTGCCGCACCGCGCGGCTGCCGCTGGTCGGTGCGGGCTCACGCGCCGAGTTGGCGGCGCAGCCGGTGCCGCGGCGGTTGGTCGAGCGTTACGGCACGGAGGCTCCCGCCGTGCTCGAGCAAGCCGATCCGGCGCTGGCCGAGCCGCTGGCCCACGGCGTGGCGACCACCGGCGCCGAGCTGCTGTGGGCGCTGCGGCACGAGGGCGCGCTGGACGAGGACGACCTGCTCGACCGGCGCACCCGCATCGGCCTCGTACCCGACGACCGGCAGCGGGCATTGCCCGCTGCCCGCGAGATCCTCGAGCACTACCGCGCCACACGTCAGGTCCAGGCCGAGACCAGATCGCCCGGACCGTAGACCGTTGCCAGGTCGTGGACCGACAGCCAAGGCCGCCGGGCGGTGCTCACGGTGATTCTGGTTCACCGCGACGAGCATCGATCCGCTGCTCCGGGCCGGTGATCATTGCGCGCTGACAGCCTCACCGTCAGCTGCGCGCGTTGTCAGCGGCCGGTGGGTGCGTTCCAATCGACGAGTTGGATGATGACGCCGTTGGGGTCGGTGACCTGGAAGGCGCGCTCGCCCCACTCCTCAGCTGTCAGCGGCATGGTGATGCTGCCCCCTTCGGCGCACAGCCGCGCCAGCCAGCTCGCCCTCGAGATCGTCGACGACGAACGCGAGGATAAGGCCGCGGGCGTGCTCGTCGCGCTGGTCGTCGGGCAGCAGCCGCTGCAGCCGGGCGCGGTGCGGGCCGTCGCCGACCATGACGAGCCGGATCCCGGGCAGCCCGTCGAGCGCCGCCAGCAGATCGAGCCGCTTCTCCGCGGCGAGCCGGCCGACGGTGCCGACCAGCACCTCGCCGCCCGGTGCCAGCCGTTCGCGCAGCTCGGCGCACCGGTGGGCGGGGGCGAAGGCGCCGCTGTCCACACCCCTGCGCCACAGCCGCAGCCGCGGAACGCCCTGCGCCGCCAGCGCGGCGTGCACCGGGCGCGACCGCACGAGGGTCATCCCGGCTGCGCTGTGCAGGTGGCGTACCCACCACGAGGCCACGTGATCGAGGCCCCGCAGGCCGTAACCGCGGGCGAACCCAGCCAGGTCGGTCTGGAAGACCGCGACCGTGGGGATGCCCCGCTGCCGGGCAGCCCGCAGGCCGGCCGCGCCGAGCACCGCGGGCGAGGCGACGTGCACCACGTCGGGACGGTGCGCGGCCAGCAGGCGGCGCATCGTGCGTGGTCCGGCCAGCCCGACCCGGAACGACCGGTAGCCCGGCAACCCGACCGAGCGCACCCGGTGCACCGGGACGCCGGCGTAGCTGTCCGGTCCCGGGCCGGGCGCGACGATCACCGCGTCGTGCCCGGCCGCGGTGACGTGCTCGACGACCCGGCACACCGAGCCGGCCACTCCGTTGACCGCGGGCAGGAACGATTCGGCGACCACGAGCACCCGCAGCGGACGTCCGGTCGGGGCCGTAACGGGCACCAGGCTCGCCCGCACCCGAGCAGCCCGCACCCGACCCACCGCCACGCACACCGCCACCACCGCGGCGACCGCGACCACCGCGACTATGGTCGCCGCTGACCCGTACTCCCGGTAGGCGCCGCGCGAGCAGGTGCTCGGCCCGGGCCCATCGCCGCACCCCGGTCCACCGGCCGACGCGGCCGTCGCGCAGCGCGGGGCCGTAGCGCCTGCCCACCGCATAGCCGAGCGACTCGCCGGTCAGCTGGCCGAGCACGCTGGCCGCGACGATCGCCAGGTACACCCGGCACCGTCGACCCGGGTGCCGGCCAGCAGCACGGCGACGTCACCTGGCACGGCCAGACCGACCACCGGGAGCGTCTCGGCCACCTGGACGACTCCCGTGATCACCGCCACCGTGAGCAGGCCCAGCTCGGCGATCCAGTCCAACACGCTGGTGAGCACGCGACCAGCATCGGGCGCGCGGGCGATCCGATCACTCCGGACAACCACCGAGATCTCCCGGGGGTTACCCCGAGACGGGTGCAGCCGACGCTGAACCCGGACGGTCGCTATGGGTGACGGTGTCCAGCGCGCTCGGCCGGCAGCCCCGCGATTTCGCCGACTTCGGGCGTGCCACGGCCACCACCGGCGTCTGGGACCTCCAGGATCAGTCGCTCAGCAGGTCGAGCAGCTTGGTGACCGTGTTCCAGTTGCGGGCCGTGATCCGCACACCGAGGCGGCGCTCCAGCACGTCGGTGGTCAGCTTCGACCTGCCCGCACCGTTGGGGTAGTGGAGATACACCACCCCGTCGCCGAGTGTGGACTCGTCGGGCCCGAAGCCACCCTGGTCGATCCCGGACAGCCGCTCGGGATCGGGCGCTGCTGACATGAACCCGACGTGCAGGGTCTTCGGGTCCGCGGTCGCTGCCGGGTACGGGTTGGCGTCGATCGCCGCCGCGAGTTGCGACCCGGTCCGGAGGATGACCGTCACCCCGATCCCGAGATCGCGCTCGATGCGCTCCTCGATCTCGCGCGCCAACCCGTCGACGTCGTCCCGAGCGTTGCTGAACACCGCGTTGCCGCTGTTCAGGTACGTCGTGACATCGGTGTGCCCGAGCGAACCCAGCATCGCGCGCAGCTCCGCCATCGGCACCTGCTGCCGGCCACCGACATTGACCCCGCGCAGCAGTGCGACGTAGCTGGTCATGCCGATACTCCCGTGCCGGCGCCCCGATGCAGCCGCTCGGCCAGCGCACGCACCTGATCGGCGAGCACTCGGAGCTCGAGCACCTCGAAGTCGACCCCGAGCCACGCCACGTGCAGCGCGATCGAGTCCAGCGAGTCCGAGCCCGTGGTCAGCAAGCAGGTGTCTTCGTCCAGCTCGGCGAGTTGCCCGACGGTCGGGGGCACCCGCTGCGCGACGACGTCGACCGGTGCATGCAGCAGCACCCGTGCCCGGTAGCGGTAGGGGGCGGTGGACACGGACTCGGACACGTACGTCGCGGCATCGGGCGGGTCCTGCGGCACGAACCGCTGCCCTGTCGCCGCCGGCTCGGTGATCCGGTCGACGCGGAACGACCGCCAGTCGTCGCGGTCCACATCCCGGGCGACGAGATACCAGCGCCGCCCGGTGTGCACCAGCCGGTGTGGCTCCGTCCGGCGTCGGCTGACCGCACCCTCCCGGTCGGTGTAGCCGAACCGCAGCCGCTCGGCGTCCCGGCACGCGCCGGCGATCACTGCCAGTGCTGCCGCGTCGATGGTCGGCCCGGACCCGGTCAGCGCCACCATGGATGCCTGCACCGCGGCGACGCGATGGCGCAGCCGCGACGGCAGCACCTGTTCCAGCTTGGCCAGCGCCCGCACCGACGTCTCCTCGATCCCGGTCACGGTGCCGCCGGCGGCCGTGCGCAACCCGACGGCGACCGCGACCGCCTCATCGTCGTCGAGCAGCAACGGTGGCAGCGCCGCACCGGCCCCGAGCCGGTACCCACCCGCCACGCCGGGTGTGGCATCCACCGGATACCCCAGCTCGCGCAGCCGCTCCACGTCGCGGCGCACGGTCCGCGTGGTGACCCGCAGCCGCTCGGCGAGCTCGGCCCCGGCCCACTCGCGCCGCGACTGCAGCACCGACAGCAACCGCAGCAGCCGGGCCGACGAATCCAGCACAACCCGAGTCTGCCCGAGGACCGAAACTGTCCGCAATCACCCATACCGTTGCGCCATGGACGTGAACTGGAACGAAGAACTGGTCGAGCACCTCGACTGGCACTGGCGCAACCAGCTCCACCCCCGCCTCGACGGGCTCGGCGACGACGAGTACTTCTGGGAACCGGCCGCCGAGTGCTGGAATGTGCGGCCCCGGGGCGAGAGCATCGCCCCGATCGCGGCCGGGTCGGGCGGCTTCACCGTCGATTTCGCGACGCCCGAACCCGACCCGCCGCCGGTGACGACGATCGCATGGCGGCTGGCGCACGTCATCGTGGGCGTGCTGGGGATGCGGGTCGCGGCCCACTTCGGCGGCCCCGCGACCGACTACGGCAGCTTCGCCTACGCCGGCACCGCGGCCGAGGCGCTGTCGCAGCTCGACCAGACCTACGCGGCCTGGATCGACGGTGTGCGTGGCCTCGGTGCCGAGGGACTCGCCCGGCCGTGCGGGCCCGCCGAGGGACCGTTCGCCGAGCGGTCGATGGCGACCCTGGTGCTGCACATCAACCGCGAGGTCATCCACCACGGCGCCGAGATCGCCCTGCTGCGCGACCTGTACCGGGCCCGTTGACACCTGTGCGAGATCGAGAAGGGAGCCCAGCGATGGCTATGCCCCCTCCGGGCACCGTTTCGCCACATTCAGCTCGCGGCATCGAGGGCGAAGGAGCCGGTCTTCACGTCTCCGACGCGGTCGTAGCTGAGGATAAGGACACCAGTGCTGGTAGTGGACGAGTACACGAGCTTCAGTCCCGCGGGTACGGTCCCATCGGCGAACAGTCGCTTTCCCTGCCCGAGCACAACCGGGTAGATCATGAGCCGCAACTCGTCCACCAGATCGTGCCGCAGCAGGGTCTGGACCAACCCGGCGCTGCCGTGCACCTGCAGTTCACCGCCGTCGCGCTCCTTCAGGACGTGAACAGCCTCGACCACGTCACCGCTGATCAGCCGTGCCCCCTCCCAGTCCACCCGATCGAGGCTCCGGGACGCGACGTGCTTCGGCAGCGTGTTGAGAGCCTCGGCAATCGGATCGTTCTCGGTGGGCACATGCGGCCAGTGGGCGACGAAGATCTCGTAGGTTCCCCGGCCGAGCAGGAAGTCCTCGGCGCCGGAGAACCACTGGTCCATCTGACGGCCCATGTCTTCGTCGGTGAGCCGGCCGGCTATCGCCTCGGGTGTCGTCGATGTTGACGGAGTCGATCCCCACCAGGGCCGCTCCGGCCGTCACGAGCATCTCGGCCGCGGGCCCGGTGAGGAAGGGATGGTCGGTGGCGCCGTAGCGCTCGGTACGCCAGTGCACGTCCCACCCGGTCCGCAGCAACACTGCATGCCCGGCGAGGCCGGTATCCGGCATGGCCTCGGGCCCGATCGCACCACTGACGTCGACCACGGTAGTGGGCAGGTTGGCGATGCGGTCCAGGGCTAGCCCGGCCAGGTCGTGACCGTCGGCAAACCGGTGCGCCGGGGTGTCGAGGTAGGTCCGGTGTTGCCGACCATCGTGAGGCTACCGATGCTGAACTCGGTACCGGCGTCGTACTGCGACCGGGACTCCTCGAACGACAGGTAACTCCCGATCACCGGTGCAGGCAGGCCGGGGTAGGTGACCATCCCGTGCTCGACGATGTGACTCAACTCGAGCATCCGCATCCGGCAAACGCTAAGAGTTGCCGCTCGACGTCGCGTTCGGCGCGATCGCCCGTCCCGAGCCGCTAGCACAGCCGCTCGCTCGTTGACGGGCGTCAATGTTACTGCTGCTTTCGTCAACGGGCTATCAAGGTCGTGCCCGACGGTCGCGCACTGCGGTGAGGTGGTGGATGGGAGCGTCGAAGGCCGCCGATGGTGATCTGGTGGCGCAGGTGCGCTCGTTCAACCGTTTCTACACCCGCGTCATCGGCGTGTTGACCGACGGTCTGGTGGGAACGCCGTACTCGCTGACCGAAGCACGGGTGCTGTTCGAGCTCGCGCAGCGCGACACGATCGACAGCTCCGAGCTGCGGCGGCTGCTGGACCTCGACGCCGGATACCTGAGCCGAATCCTGGCCGGGTTCGTCGCAGGCGGGCTGGTCGGCCGCGAGCAGTCGGCTGCCGACGCGCGCCACCACGTCGCCCGGCTGACCGAAACCGGCCGCGCGGCGTTCGCGGTGCTCGATGAGCACCAGATCGAGGCCGTCGAGCAGCTGCTCGCACCCCTCTCGACGCAGCAGCGGACGGATCTCGTGTCCGCGATGGGCACTATCCGCCGGGAGCTCGGGGACACG
Organism: Pseudonocardiaceae bacterium; assembly: GCA_009377865.1. Lineage (GTDB taxonomy): Bacteria > Actinomycetota > Actinomycetes > Mycobacteriales > Pseudonocardiaceae > WHSY01. The sequence continues at coordinate 50,808 of WHTH01000009.1, forward strand.
CCGCGCCCGCAGGGCTACGTGCTGCGGCCGCCGGAACCCGGCGAACTCGGATGGGTGGTGTCCCGGCACGGCGCGGTCTATGCCGCGGAGTACGGCTGGGACGCCAGCTTCGAGGCACTCGTGGCGCGGGTGATCGCCGACTACCTCGACGGCCACGACCCGAAACGCGAGGCGGCCTGGATCGCCGAGGTCGACGGCGAACCGGCCGGCAGCGTGTTCTGCGTTGCCGGTGACGCATCCACCGCGAAGCTGCGGTTGCTGCTGGTCGAACCGTCCGCCCGCGGGATGGGCATCGGAGCGCGGCTGGTCGAGGAGTGCCTGCGGTTCGCCCGCCGCGCGGGCTACTCCCGGATCACGCTGTGGACCGTCGACGCGCTCACCGGGGCGCGTCGCATCTACGAGCACGCCAGATTCCACCTCGACGAGCAAGCGCCCCACCACAGCTTCGGCCATGACATCGTCGGGCAAATCTGGTCCCGTGAGCTGTAGGGATACCGACGACGGCATCGTCCTCGCGGCCCGCCTCCACGTCCGCAGCCGCCCGCACGTGACGTGGCGAAACCGCCGCCGCAGGGGATGTCCAGTGGTGACCAGATGTCAGCCCGCTGCTTGCCAGCCGAGGTGACGCTCGGCGCCGGAGCGCTGGCCGCCGCCTTCCTGACCGTCTCGGCGCTGCTGGGCGGCGCGCTGGGCGCGGCGCAGATCACCGACAGCCCCGCGACCGTCGGCGCGCTGCGGCAGCTGAGTTTCCTCCTCGGCGGCGCCGGACACACCGCATTCCTCGGGATGCTGGTCGGAGCGGCCAGCCTGGCAGCGCTGCGGGCCGATGCGCTACCCCGCTGGCTGACCACCGCCGGACTGGTCTCCGCGACCGCCTCGATGCTGTCGCTGCTGTCGCTCGTCTTTGCCCCGACGCTGCTATTCATCCCGGTCGGGTGCTTCTCCGCGCTGCTGGTCATCGCCGCCGCCAGCGTGCTGCTGGCCACCGGCCGGACCGGCCCGGACCGCGTGGGTGGTGTCGGTGCCTCGGTGGCCGGTGGCGTCGGGGTCATCATCCTCGCATTCGCGATCACCATCGTCATCTAGATCAACTCGACCCGCGCAGGCAGGGTGGAAGCCTGGCCCGGCAGACTCGGGGTCCGTACAGCCGGACGTTGGTTATCGACGAGCAAGGAGACGCGCTGATGGATGCACAGGAGCTGTTTGTCCGGGCGCGGGAGGACCTGTCCGACGTCGAGGAGCAAATCCGGCACCACCCGTGGCTCGCGGAACTGGAAGCCGGCCGCGTTCCCGCGGCGGCGCTACGCGCCTTCGCCGGCGAACAACTCGCGATCATCCCCAGTGACCTGCGCAGCTTCGAGACGCTCGCGCAACGGTTCACCGACGAGCCGGCACACGGGTACCTGGAGGGCATGGCCGCCGGGGAGCGCACCGCGCTGCAGGCACTCGAGCGCTTCGCCACGGCAGCCGGGCTCGGCGATTCGCAGCGCCAGGACTACGAGCCGATCCCCGGCTGCCAGGCCTACCCGTCCTTCGTCGCCCGCCTGGCCCGTGACGGCACGCCTGCCGAGGTCGCAGGCGCCTTCCTGGTCAACCTCGACGCCTGGGGCGGCTGCTGTGCCCGGATGGCGGCCGCGCTGCCCACGTCATACGGGTTCGCCGAGGCCGACTGTGCCTTCTTTGCCCACTTCGCCGGGCCGACCACGGAGTTGAAGCGGGCAAGCGTCGAAGTCCTCGACGCCGGGCTCACGCACGGTGTCACCCCGGCAGCCGTTGCCCAGGCTGCCCGACTGCTGCAGGCCTACGAACTGCTGTACTGGGACAGCCTGCCACGGGCGATCAGCTGATGCGTCACGCACGTAACCGGTCGCGGTCATTGGGATCGCTCATCATCAGAGCCTGGTCGTCCGAGTCGGCGTCGGCGTCGGTCCAGGGCGCATCGGTGGGCGGGTGCTGCAGGTGCCAGCGCACCGACTCCGCGACTCGCTGTGCTGGGTCGCCCCGGTGCCCAGCCGAGGAGTTGCTGAGCTCGGGCGACGGAGACCAGCAGGTGCTGGGCCGGCGCTGCGGTGAGCGCGAGGTCTGCTGGCAGAGCGCTGTCGGGGACACGGACCAACCGGGCCTCTGATTCAGCGGCATCGAGGATCTGCTGCAACCAGAAGCCCACCGGTAGCGTCTGGGGTTCGCCGAGGTTGACGGGCAATCCATCCGCTTCCCGGTGGTCCAGAGCGGCGAGGTCGCCCATGGCGAGGTCGTCGACGTATCCGCGGGTCCACAGCAGGTTCCCGGCGCCGACGGGGATGGTGCTGCGGCCGGCTCGTATCCGGCGCAGCACGATGCCCTCTCTGCGCTGCCGATCGTGCGGTCCGTAGACCAGCGGCAGGCGCAGGACCACGGCACCACTGGCCAGCCACCGGTCCTCGACGTCGCGTTTACTGTAGTCGTCTGGGATCTCGGGCAGGTTCATGCCGCGGTAGGGGTAGCGCTCACGCCGCAGCTCCGAGTCTTCGGTCAGGGGAACGGGTGCGTCACATCACCCGGCCAGCAGCGCGGCGTGCGCCTGGTAAACGTCCTGGCTGGACAGTACGACGGTGGGGACTTCCGGCAGCACCGGCAGCACCGCATCGACATCCGCTGCGGTCATCGCGCAGGTGTCGACCACAGCCTCGGGAGCGAACTCCCGGATCTCTTGTTGATGCTGCGCGAGGTCGCGGCGGTCGGTGCGCAGGTGACCCATCGGTACCCAGCCCGAGGGCTCGCTACGGCTGCGGTGAGCGAGGAGGACCTCGTCGCCGCGCTCATGCAACCGCTCGACCACGCGCCGATCCAAGAACAGCGTTCCGCCGATGACCAGGACACGCACACCGCGACCGTCACATGCGCGCCGTGCAGTCACCAGTCGTGTTCGCCGACAGGAGAGAGCACGCTTTCCCTCGCGTGTGCCCACATGGAGGATCTCACGGTGCTGCGCTGCGCGACTGCCGACGCGGTGCACCGATTCGCTCGGTCATCCGATGATGGTTGCCGGGCGTGACCGTAGCCACGCCAGGACCTGCTGGGCATGTTCGTTCGGTGGGAAGATCGGATAGAAAGCGTGCTCGATCAGGCCGTTGTGGATCACCAGGGTGAGTCGCTTGTAGAGCGTCCGCCCGTCGACTCGGAAGGTTGGCAGGTTCAGCCGCTCCGCCAGGATCAGCTCGGTGTCGGAGAGCATCTCGAAGGGCAGCCGAAGGCGGTCGACGACCTCCCGTTGGTAGGCGCAGTCCTGGCTGGACAACCCGAACACCGCGGACGCGCCGGCGTCGAACAGGTCGTCGTGGTGGTCGCGGAAGTCGCACGCCTCGGTGGTGCAGCCGCGCGCGCCGGGGATGGCGTCCCAGCCCTCCGGGAGGTCGACGTCGGGTCTGCCGGTCAACGAGTAGAGGTAGAGGACGGTCCGGCCCGGCGCCAAGTCGTGCAGCACTACGGTCCGGCCGGCTGTGCTCGGCAGGCTCAGGTGCGGGGCCGGGTGCCCGGCGAGGTCGTCTGCGGCACCGTCATCCTCGGGTACGGGCAGGTCGGCGGGGAGCTGGTTCACGTCCGTCATGATCGTCCTATCGTCAGGTGCTGGGACTGCACTGGTGCGATACGCCGGCTCGCGCAGCTGGGTGACCAGCACGACCCGCTTGGCGAGGGCCTCGATCCGGTCAAGATCACCTAGAAGGGCGGCGGTTCGTCGGGGTCCGGCACGGAGGGTGCCGGTGTCGGTTCGGCGACCGGTGGTGGGTGGTGGGTGTAGGTGTGTCCGGTGGGGGTGGTCCACGTGATGGTGCCGTCGGGGTCGCGGTGTACGTGCCAACGGGGGGTTTGTTTGAGGCGGTGGTGGCGTCGGCAGTAGGGCCCGGTGTCGCACAGGGTGGTGGTGTGGCTGCGGTGGTGGGGGATGTGGTGGTCGAGGTCGCAGCCGACGGCGGCTCGGTTGCAGCCGGGTGCCTGGCACACCGGGTGTTTGGTGAGGATGGCGTCGCGCAGGTTCGGTGGGGGGCGGTAGCTGGTGGTGGCGAAGTCGGTGGCTACGCCGGTGGGCGGGTCGGTCAGGATCCGCCGCCAGGTTCCGTGTGCTGCCAGTTGCCGGGCCTGGTCGGGGCTCAGTGGCCCGTATCCGGCCAGCTCGGCGGGCGCCTCGTCGAGCCCGAACAGCGTGGTGAATGGCACGGTGACCCGGACCTGGACTTCGACGTTGCGTCGCCACAGCGGCCCACGGCGGGATCGGGCGGCGGTGCTGCCGTCGGCGGGATGGCCCAGCTGGCCGCACACCATGTCGACCAGCGCGTCGGCGCGGCGGGCGGCGAGGGTTCGGTCATCGCCGTCGGTGTCGCCGCCGGGGTCGCCGCCGGGGTCGCCGTGGGTGTCGGTGTCGGTGTCGGTGTCGGTGTCGGTGTCGGTGTCGGTGTCGGTGTCGGTGTCGCGCGCCGGGTCATTGGCGTGGTCGGCGTTGCCGTCGGCGCCGCCGGTGGTGGTGCGGGCGTGGTGGTCGAGCACCGCATAGACCCCGACGGCCTCGGCGGCGGGCAGGCAGGCCGAGAGCATGGCCATCCCGTCGGGCAGGTCATACAGCGACACCCCGCGCTCGCGGATGGCACGCTGCTGGCGGCGGCGAAGCGCATCGGGGTCGGCGCGCAGCACGGCGCGGCGCAGCGACTGCCGAAGCTGCCCGGGGGTCTGGCCGCCGGCCCTGCCCATGACCTTGCGCTCGACCCTGGCGGCCTGGGTGTCGGTCAGCTGTTCGGTCTGCTCGGCGATGACGCGCACCTTGGCCAGCGTCAGCTGCCCGCCGGCCAGCGCCTCCAGCGACGCCGCATGCCGCCCGGTGAGCCCGACGGCCTCGGCGACCCGGTGCGCGGCGGTCACCGGCGCCACCCGCAGCATCAACGCCACCTCCGCGTCGGCCTGTTCCTGCCCGTCGCAGTAGGCCACCTCCGGGCCCACCCGTTCCCCCGCCGCCCGGGCCGCCGCCCGCTGCGCCGCGTCCTGCTGTGCGGTCTCGACCACCCGGGCCGTCAACGAGGCCATCTCGGCGATCTGCTGGGCCTGCGCCCAGCCGATGATCTTGTCCCAGGCGCCGATCCGCTCGACCTGCTCGAACCCACCCGGCGCGCAGCACTGGTGATCGAGCAGCATCGCCAGCAAACCGTCGGGGGCATACGACGACCACGGGTGTACCGGCTCCGCGTCCGGGGGCCATTCGCCATCCGGTGCGTCGAGCACGGCGCGAACCTCGGAATCGAACATGTGTTCGAGTCTACCTCATCGCCACGCGAATCGCCACAACCCAGCCGGCTCGGCGATTCCCGCTACCTCAACCACAAGCGCCGGGGCGACTCCGGGCGCGGACGCCTGACGTCAGCGATAGCCGGTCGTATCGGCGGGTTTGCCTGCGTCCTGAACTTCGGGGAGGTACCTCCAGGCATCGGGCTGGCTGCCGTCGAGATCAGTGAAGCCGTAGACCCTCGCCAGCTGCCCGCTGGACAGTGACTCCCCGTTCCAGCGCGACACGTCGGGATCTTGTGCGAGCGCTGCTACGGCCCGGCCGACGAACGCTGGACTCTCGGGAGATGGCGAAGTGGGGCACCCGGGCTGTCGCGTCACGCCAGTTCGATTCGGTGACGCCGAAAGCTTCGAGCATGGCCTCTGATCGCAGCCAACCCGGGGTCAGTGACACCGCCGTCGCACCGTGGGACGCCACCTCGTGCGCCAATGCGAACGCCATTCGATTCACCGACGCCTTGGCCAGGTCGTAGAAGAAGGAGACCCGGTAGTTGGTCGCGTTGTACTCGTCGGTTCCGTCGGTGACCTCGACGACCAGGCCACCCGGCGTCCTGATGAGCAGCGGTATCGCGAAATGACTGGTGACGGCGTGCGTGTCCACAGCAAGGCGAAGGGTACGGAGCCCGGTATCCAAAGAGGATTCCCAAACTGTCTTGTCCCACTCGATCACGGTGGCCCCGAAGATATCGTTCACGAGAACGTGCAGGCCGCCCTGTTCGTTATCGATGCGACCCACCAGCGCGCGCACCTCGTCGGGCACGAGATGGTCCACCTGGACCGCTATCCCTCGGCCACCGGCCGCATCCACGAGAGCCGCGGTCTCCTCGATTGTCTCCGGCCGGTTCATTTCCGATCGCGCCGACCGGCTGGTTCGCGCGGTGACGTAGATGGTCGCTCCGGCCGCACCCAATTGCACGGCTATCCCTCGGCCCGCCCCTCGGGTCGCTCCAGCGACCAATGCAACCTTGCCTGCCAGCGATGCCGCCATTGGTAGTCAGGGGCGCAGGAACCGCGTGGCGGTCCTGTTTCCCCATCCTCCTTTCAATCCGTACGTGCGGTTTTCCCGCATACGGCTTACCGACGGTCTTCTGGACATGGTTACGCCGCCTTCGGGTATCGGATGGTGCCGAGCAGCTTGTGGAGCCCCTGGTCGTGGAACCAGGATTCGGTCCAACGTGCCGCCTGACCGGCGCGGAGGTTGCGGCCCCGCTTCTTGATCAGCAAGCGTTTCAGCCGCCACCCGACGTGCCGGTCGAGCTGGCGGAACTTGTCGGAGGCGTTGCCGGTGCGGAAGTAGTTACCCCATCCCCGCAGGAACAGGTTCAGACCGGCGATCACGTCGGCCAACTCCATCCCGACCCGGCGCCGATCGGTGCGCCAGCACCCGCCGGTCCGACACCCGCCGTTCGACCTCACCCATCAGCCGGTCGTGGTCGATCGTGCCGAAGAAATCGCGGATGTCGGCCTCGAAGATCGGTTCGAGGACCAGCTTCGCCGCCTGCTGCGCCACCCGGTCGCGCACCGTCGGAATGCCCAGCGGCCGCTTGCGGCCGTCCGGTTTGGGGATCTGCACCCGACGCACCGACGCCGGACGGTAGCTCCCCTGCTGAAGGTCATCGCGCAACTCACGCAACACGCGGTCCACGCCGTATTCCTCCACCGCCTCCAAGGTCATCCGATCGACCCCGGCGGCGCCACGATTAGCTTGCACCCGCTCCCACGCCTCCACCAAGACGTCATCCCGGGAGATCCGGTCATACAGAGCGTGGAAACGCCGACCATCAGACTGCTTGGCCGCAGCCCATAGCTTGCGTTGGAGTTCTCGCACCTTGCCCACCGGCGCCAGCCGATGCAGCACGACGGGCCTAGGTTGCCCGCCAGAGTAGTTGGGCCGGGCGGTCCCGGCCATGCCCCCGTGCTTACCGCCTCCGCTCGCGTGACCGAAGTCGGGGCCCTTCCCTCCCGCCGCGTTGCTCACGGCGCTCCGCGATACTACGACCCCGTCGGACTCCCGCTGTGCTCCACCAGACTTCACCATTGGCTTATACCGGTGGTCTTTGCTGACGAGGCTGCACAGACGGGTCTCTCCTGTTCCGTGACGAAACCGTGCACACGTGCCGATCCCCGTACCCCGGAGGAACCCAACAGGCGCATCTCCGGAACGCCCTCCCGTCGGACCTGGCCTTCGCCGTGACATGAGCGGCTCGGCTTCCCCATTGTGACTGTGACGAGGCTGCAGGACTCGCGCCTGATGGCACTACGGCCCGCGTGCGTGCTCCCTCCGAAGAGGCTCTCGACGCCCCGCTCAGCCCGCCACCTCTCGATGACGAACCGGGGCCGGCTACCCGGCGCTCCGGCGCCTACCGAGACGGGATTCCCACCCGCTGGCTTCGTCCAGCTTCCAGGACGCAACATGGCGACAGCTCAGCACACAGCGACCCGCCAGCATCCGGGATGACCCGGAGAAGCATTCCGTCACGCGCTCTCCCGGTGGAAGGTGCGGGCCTGCACGGTGGCGATGGCCAGATACTCATGGAGACTCCTGATGTGATCGGATCTGCCAGTCGACCTCTCGCCCGAGCGCGGCGGCGTACCGGTCCAGCGTTGACAGCCGGACGTCAGTGTCACCTCGCTCCAGCCGTGCCACCGCGGACTGCGAGGTGCCCATCCGGGCGGCGATCTCGGTCTGGCTCAGGCCGCTGTCGTGGCGGGTCACGACCAGCTCGGTCATCAGCGCCCGGCGGCGATCGAGCATCCCCTGCAGACCGGGGAAGGACGTGCGACGTGGCGAGACCATATCTCATATGCTATCTCTCAAACGCTATGAATGCACGCAGCGCCCCGCGGGATAGGGTGGGGGTCGCGATGAGCGTTTGGAGTGATGGTGGTGCTTTCAGCTCACGACGAGCATGGCGGGACCAGCGACCGGCTACCGGGTGCGTTGCTGTTCGTGCGATACGCTTTCCCGCCCAATGAGCTGGGTTATTGCGGACCCTCGGACAGTCAGGAGCTGCTCGGCTACGGCACGAACGGGGTGGTGGACCGCGGGCTGGGCGCGCTGGCGCGACAGTTCGACGGCGCGTGGCCCTACCTCGAGCTCATCGCCGGTGCCGTCGGCATCTCCGACCCGCTGGACCACCGGGTCGTGGAGGCCTACTGGGTGGGTAACTCGCTGCTCGACCAGATCGGGACGACCGCGCTCGGCGACTCGATGGAACAGCGGTTCCGCCGCCGCACCGGCTCCCAGTTCAGCCTGCTCGCCGAAGGCGCTATCGCCGGCGGGGTACCGCACCACAGCTTCCACGTGTTCGGCGTCTACCCGTGGGTGGGCATGCTCGGCGACGGCCGCAAGTCCGACACGGCTCTGACAGTGCTCGACCGCTGCCGCATCCGGTGGGGTCAGGTCGACAGCGTCGACGGCGACAAGGTGCTGGTGCGAAGCCAGCCGCTGACCTGGGACGGCCGGACGCTGGGGCTGGGCGAGCCGGTCGCAGAGACCGCCACCCTGTCGGTCGGTGGCGACGGGTTCCTCACCGGCCTCGCTCCCGGCGACTGGGTGTCGCTGCACTGGGACTGGGTCTGCGACCGGCTCGATTCGCGCCAGCTCGCCAATCTCCGTCGCTACTCGCGGCACCAGCTCGAGATCACCAACCACAAGGTGGCTCGCCCCGGCCCGGCGGCGATGCTGGGCTGAGACACCGGCGGGTCTCCCTCGTACGCCTAGCCCCACCCCTCGCCGTCGCAAGGCGGTACCACCCACCGCTGATAGCCCCGGGCTCACACGCCCGCCGAGGGTGGCCACAGGTCGGACAGCACTTGGCGAGAGAGCTGCCCGACCTGTGGCTGCCTTAACACCGACTGAACAACCCCCGCTACCCACCGAAACGTATTGGGGGTTCTTCGCGTTCAAGTGTACTATATGTTGAAGTCTTCTACCGCGCGCGGCGGTCGTTGCACGCGAGGACGTTTGAGCGGAGCAATCCAGGCCGCTGCGCATCAGGGCCACGACCGATCACCGGCGTCGGTTCACCCCCGGCCCGTGTCTCGGCCAGCGCCGATGAGGTGAGGGTGTGCGAGTCAAGCAGCGGCGACGGAGCAGTCGGTGAGCTTCACCGCGGAGCTGGTAGCTGCACTCGAGGGAGTGTGGGCGGCGATTCAGGCCCTGCACCCGGACGTGCCCGACGTGGTGGTCATGCTCGGGTCGGGCACGCTGGGGCTGCGCCCGGGTCAGGTGCGGCTCGGGCAGTTCGAGGCCGGCCGCTGGCAGCGCGGCGAGGCCACCGACCGGGTGCCGGAACTGTTCATCGGTGGCGAGGGGCTGCGGCGCGGCCCGGGCGAGGTCCTGGCGACGTTGCTGCATGAGGCCGCGCACGGTATCGCCCATGTCCGCGGGATCAAGGACACCTCACGGCAGGGCCGCTACCACAACGCCCGGTACAAGGCCCTGGCCGTCGAGTTGGGCTTGGTCGTCGCCGGCGGCGGTAGCCTCGGCTGGACGGATACCCGAGTGCCGCCCTCGACCGCTCAGCTCTACGCCAGGCCACTGGCCGTGCTCGAGACGACCCTGGTGGCGTTTCGCCACCCCGAGGCGTCGGGGCCGGGCAAGAAGAAGAGCAACAACGGGACGGTGGCCCGCTGTAGCTGCAGCCGGCAGTTCCGTATCACCCGCGCTGTACTCGACCTCGGCCCGATCAGCTGCGGAGCGTGCGGATCACAGTTCGAAGACACCAACCCCGCCACCCCGGACCTGGGCGCCGACAATGGCAGTGACCATGCCTAACACGAGTGAGCGTGTGCGCACGAGCCACAACAAGGTCTGCTCATCGCGGCTGATATACCGTCCCGTGCATCACGGGAACGGGCCCGCCCAGCTGGCACGGTGCGCTGCCTGATGCATCCCGCGACTCAAAGCAAAGCTGACCTGCGACGTGGTGGCCCGGGTTCAGGATGAGGCCAGTCCCGACACCAGCGCGGCCACGGCCAGCAGGAAGAACCCCGCCGCCAGCCCGATGGAGTAGTCGCGTGCGCTCGTAGCGGAGGAAATCGCACGCGGCCGAGAAGGTGTTGGCGGCGGCCAGGACACTGACGACGACGTAGGCGGTGAACAATTCGTCTGCACCTTGCCGGTGAGGGCCTCGGCCGCTGGTAGCGGGACCGGACAAACGCCGGACGAGACGCCACCGACGAACTGGCCGGCGACTGACATCGAGGCACCGGTTCGCCGGAACGCCGTGTGACCGATGACTTTTCCGTTGCCGCGACGTCTACCTCGTCGAGAACCCGAACGGGAGGAGAGCGCGATGAGTCTTCCGCAGGTCGTGTCCCGCGATGATTGGCTGGCCGCCCGCAAGGAGCTGCTGGCCAAGGAGAAAGAGCTCACCCGGGCGCGGGACGCGCTGAACGCCGAGCGCCGCCGACTGCCGATGGTCGAGATCGGCAAGGAGTACGTCTTCGACGGCCCGGACGGCACGGCGAGCCTGCTCGACCTGTTCGACCGGCGCCGCCAGTTGATCGTCCGTCACTTCATGTTCGACCCCAGCTGGGACGACGGCTGCCCGAGCTGTTCGGCCGGGGCCGACGAGATCTCGACCGGCCTGCTCGAGCATCTGCACACCCGCGACACCTCGCTCGTCGTCGTCGCCCGTGCGCCGCTGGCCAAGATCGAGGCGTACAAGGCGCGCAAGGGCTGGACGTTCCCCTGGTATTCCTCACACGGCAGCGACTTCAACTACGACTTCCACGTCACGCTGGACGAATCCGTCGCTGCCATCGAGTACAACTACGAGCAGCCGGACACACCACTCGACGGCGCGCAGCCGTTCGAGCTGCACGGCCAGAGCTGCTTCCTCCGCGACGGCGATCGCGTGTTCCACACCTACTCCAACTACGCCCGCGGCGCCGAGATGGTCGGCGGCTCGTACTACTATCTGGACCTGACCGCGCTCGGTCGCCAAGAGGACTGGGAGGAGCCGAAGGGGCGCGCCGACATCGCCCGCGCCGCGGCCCCCGACTTCGCCAGCTGACCAAGCGGACTACGGGCGGTCGCGGCGTGCGGTCATCAGCGCCGACCGCCCGCGGATTGGCTGGGTACAGAACGCGCGGGAGCCTCGGGCCAGTGCCCCGAGCATGCCCGGCGTCACTGACAATCCAGCAGGGACATCACTGCCTGGAGCTGTTCTGCCCGGCCCTCGACGTCGGGTTGCCCAATGTCGATCTCGCCGCCGTGTACGGGCCCGGGTCTGCGGTGAAGGCACCCGTGCGGCGAAGAACGCTGGCGAACTGCCGCTCGGCCCGGACGACGGGATGCCCGAAGCCTGCGTCGCCTCGTTCGACAACCTGCACACGCTGCGCTAGAGCCGGGCTTCGCCACCGCATCACCACCCCGTCCGCGGGCGCGGGTCACAGGCCGGGGCGCCACCGACCGAGTCCGGGACGGTGCCGACCGCGGCCGGACACCGGACGCTGCGGCGCCCCGCTCTGGGCGGCACAGCGCTCGCAGGGCCGGCCGATAGGGCTGACCATCGGTGCGGCCACGACCGAGTGGCCACACATCGCGGTGTATGTGCCCCGGTTGGCGGCGGCCAGCGCGGCATCGTTGACCAGGTGGGCGAGCCCGTCGACGGTGCAGGTGACGGGCGACGCATACAGTCTTTCGGCCACTATCGATCCCTGCTGCAGATCACCCGACAGGTTGGCTGTCGCTGCGCGAGCTGATCACATCCTTGCCCCACCGATGGTGGCCGACGTCGGTTGCCGATGCAAGCGCCGCTGCAATTTCAGATGCACGTGCACCTGAGCTTGCAGCAGTGGCCGACGAAGTTCAGGAAGGGGAGGGACATGTCCAAACCCGTGACTGAGGTGTCGTGCAGCCAGCTGCCCGGAGTGTCTGGCGCGAAGGACGGCGACTTCGACGACCTGCTCGGGTAGAGCCGCGGGAGTGCGGTTCCGCAACGAGATCATCACCGGCAGCGGGGGCAAGCAGATCCTGCTCGTGGACCCCAGCGGCTCGAGCCCACTCGGTTGACGACACCTGTGCTGGGATCTCGCTTGGTGATTACAGCGGCGTATGTCGGCTCAGCCGCGCGGTGGCCAGCACGACAAGCCCGATCGCGGCGGGCGTGAAGAACAAGCCGAGGGACAGCCCGGTGATCACGACGTATATGTCACGAGCACGACCGCGCACGCCACGGTCAGCGCTGCTGCACCGTTGGCCGGTCCGCGGACGGCGAGCGGGACGCCCGTCAGTACCAGCGGCGCAGCCAGGAATGCCAGGAAAATCAAGGGCTCGCCGGCGCCGGCTTCGGTCACGACGGTGGCCACCGACATGACGACACCGACAACCGCGAGCGCGAACGCCACGCCGGCCGTCCATCGATCGACCCGGTCCGACAGGCCTCGACCGCCGACTACAACATCGGCGGCTCCAGTGGGCCGCGTCGCATTACCTGACACATCGTGTCACCTGACACTATGGCATGTCGCCGCATCGCCGCGCGTCAGGAGAAGCGCATGTCAGGGCCACAGCTCAATGCCACCGCAGCCTCGCTGCTCGGGTTCTTGCACGAGGGCCCGATGACCGGCTGGGACCTGGTGACGGTCGCTCAGCAGCGGATCGGCAACTTCTGGACGCTGACGCAGAGCCAGGTCTATCGCGAACTGGCGGCCATGGCGAAGGCCGGGCTGGTCGAGGCCGGGCCACCCGGGAGGCGGGACCGCAAGCCGTATTCGATCACCGCGACCGGGCGGGCAGCGTTCGCCGAGTGGATTGACCAGGATCCGGGTCTCGAACAGATCCGCGTTCCCCTCTTGCTGACCATCATGTTCGCGGCGCACCTGCCGACCGAACGGCTGGCGTCGATGGTCACCGCGCACCGTGCGGTGCACGCCGAGCGGCTGGCGCGCTACGAGCAGCACCGCGCCGACATGCGCGACGCTCCCGCCACCGACTCGTACCGGCTGGCCACGCTGGAGTTCGGGCTGCACTACGAGCGCGCGGTGCTGGACTGGTTCGACGAACTCCCGGCGGTGCTGCCGGAACTCGACGGCCAGCCTCCGGCGCTCGACAGCCAGCCTTGACATTCCATTGTGCTAGGTCCATCCTGATGCTCAGGACCTAGCACAATGGGATGTTTCGTTCGGGAGGGGTCGCGCCGTGTGGCATACCGTCTTCATCACCGTTCACGCCGTCGCGGGCGGTGTCGCCTTCGTGGCCGGATGCGTCGCGCTCCCGCGAGGCGCCCTGTTTGGCACGTACCTGTGGTCGATGGCGGTCATGGCACTGTTCCTCGCGCTGGCCGTCGCGACAGAGTGGGGCGTGATCCCCATGCCGTTGAGCCTCGTATTCGCCGCACTCACCGTGCTCGCCGGCTACATGGTCTGGCGCGCGGCGCAGGCACGGCGCATTCGACCGACGGCAAGGACGGGGCCCTCAACGCGCTACGTCGCACACATCGGCTTCACCCTGGTCGCACTGTTTGACGCCTTCGCCGTGATCACCGTGCTCAACGCCGGGGCGCCCGGCTGGCTGGTGGCCGCGGCCGGTGTGCTCATCGCCGTCGCGGGCCACTTCGTGCTCCGGGCGGCCAGGAGCAGGCTCGTGCCAGCCCCAGCCCCAGTCAAGCCTCTCGCGGCCAGCCTGGACGACATGAACCTTTTGCCATCCCACTGTTCGCACTCGTCACGGACAGCTCCCACGAGGACCGTCTGCTCCGTCGCGCCCGCCGGCGCCTCACCGCCACGCTGACCTACCGCATCGGCGTTGCGGCAGTTCAACAGCGACAACATCGCGTTGTGGGAAGCCCATGCCCGGGCGCAGCGCCCGTGGGAGAACTCCACCGACAAGCGGTGACAGCGCCAAAGGGAGCCATGCCATGTGGAACGTCTACTGCGCCGACTGCGGGCACGACGTGCTCGTCGGTTACTCACGGCTGCGCCGCGTGACGAACCTGGCCTCAGGTGTGATCGCCTTGGAGCTGCGGTGCCCCGCCGGCCACGGAGTCGAGGTCCTCACCGGTCGAGCCACCCACGACCGGGCAAGCGACTCGCCGAAGCCTTGAACGCCGGCGCCATGCTGCCCGTGGCATCAGCGCCCCCGAGGGCTTGACCTCAAGTATGGTTGAGGGTGCAGGCTGGACTCGCAGAGGTCGACAGCGCACCCGGAACAGGAGGGTATCTGCGATGTCCGTCCAGCTCAACCACACCATCGTCGCGGCCCGCGACAAGCAGGCAGCCGCCGAGTTCCTCGCCACCATCCTGGGCCTGGACGTCGGCCCGCAGTACGGCCCGTTCCTTCCCGTCGAGACCAGCAACGAGGTCACCCTGGACTTCATGGACAGCGGCGCGGGTCAGATCACCTCGCAGCACTACGCCTTCCTGGTGTCCGAGGAGGACTTCGACGCCATCTTCGGCCGGATCCAGCAGGCCGGGATCACCTACTACGCCGACCCGGGCCACCGCCGGGCCGGCGAGATCAACCACAACGACGGTGGCCGCGGCGCGTACTTCGAGGATCCGAACGGGCACAACATGGAAATCCTGACCCGCCCGTACGGCAGCGGCGGATGGTCGAGCGAGACGGCCAGTGGTGGCTGGCCGCCGGCCAGAACACCCCGATCACGACCCCGCCGACATGACCGCAACAGCCGCGGACGTCAGGAGCTGGGTCGCGGCGCACGCTCGGCCACTGCCGCTCGATCCAGCGGGACCGCCGATCGCGCTGCCCGAATCGCTGTCGAGGGCCACGGTCGTGGGCCTGGCCTCGTCGGTGCGCTCGGCGCGCGAGTTGGTCGCCGCGACCCGCGTCCTGCTGCGGGCACTTGTCGAGCAGGCCGAGCGGGACACCTGGCGCCAGCCCTGACTGCTGCGAGACGTGCTCTCGCGGTGCAGCACCTCATCCAGAGAACGGTTCGAAGAGCTCGACGAGGTTGTCGGCCGGGTCGTACACGAGGATCTGCTTGCCGCCCCTCCCGGTGATGACGTCGCTACTGAAGCTGGCCCCCGCCTGCCGCAACGCTGCAACGGCTGCGTCGAGGTCGTCGACCTCGATCTGGAAACGGTTCCAGCCTCCGGGCACCGGCCGGGTCCCATCGGCCATGGCTTGCCCGGCCCCACCACCGCCACCGGGTGTGTTCAGCAACAGGCGCAGACCGCCTCGTTGCAGCATCGCGAAGCCTGGACCCGGCCGCATCCGCGTCTCGAACGCCAGCTGCGTTGTGTAGAAGTCGACTGCTGAATCGATGTCGTCGACGATGTAGCGGACGCTGACCCCGTCCAAGTACGTCACCTCCTACGGAGTGTCTCGACGTAGCTGCGCCGAGTCAGGCGGCGTCGACGGTGAAGGCTCCGACCGCAGACGGCTCGGGGACCGGATCGCCGTGATCCCGCATCACCTCAAGGTGGCCGATGATCGCCTCCCGCATGCGGGACACGCGCTCGTCATAGCCCTGGGCCGTGGCGACGCACCCCGGCAGATCCGGACTCCACGCTCCGTAGGTGCCATCCTCGGCACGTTCGATGACGACGACGTACCCGTGCATCGCGACCTCCGTGTCATGCCCGCTTGCCTCAGGATGCTCTGTTCAGTGCCCACCGGCAACGTGTCCTGGGTTTCCCGGCCACCGTGGTCGTCCCTGACTTGGTCTCATGCCGGAAGTGGCGATGGCTGCCGCGAGTACGGACCAGGTACCACCCGTCCGCTTCCAACAGCTTGATCATTTCATTCACCTTCAGCGGCATGGTTTGCGAGGGAACCAGGAACCTCTGACAGAACGGTGACAACACCGCCCGGCGGGCAGACCGCCGCCTGACCATCGTGCTCGCGCGCGTGTTGGCAGTCACGCGCGCGTAGCTACGCGCGCGTGGGCACATTGTGCGCGCGGGACCGGCAGCACGCGGGCGGCGCCGCGGCGGATGGATGCCAAACGCGCCCGGGTCCGGGCAGCTGCCCCGCCAGATCATGATGTAACCTTACATCATGATTCGGACTCAGATCTCCCTCACCGAGGAGGAGCGACGAGCCCTCGATGCGGCGGCAGCGCGCACCGGCCGTTCGATCTCCGCTCTCATCCGGGATGCGGTTGAGGTCGTCTACGGAGCGAAGCGCTCCGTCGATGATGACCTCACCGCCATGCGCCGGGCATTCGGCTCGTGGGAAGGTCGCGAGCTGGACGGTGCTGCCTGGGTGGACCGGCTGCGCTCGGGGACCCGCCTACCCCACAGCTCGTGAACGCGCTGGTCGACACCTCGGTGCTGATCGACTACCTGCGAGGCCATCAAGGGGCCGCGCAACTCCTCGAACAAGAGCGCGCAACCGCGCCGCTACATGCCAGCGAGATCACGAGGTTGGAGGTTCTCGCTGGCATGCGCCCGGCAGAAGAGGACGGAACCCGGGCGCTGCTGTCGATCTTCATCTGGCACCCGGTCGACGCTGAGGTGGCCGAGGAAGCCGGCGCATTGGGTCGGCGTTGGCTTCCCAGCCATCACACCATCGACGGTGCCGACCTCGCCATCGCCGCTACCGCCATCCGCAACGGCTCACGGCTGCTGACCCGCAACGTCCGGCACTTCCCGATGTTCGCGGACCTGCGCTCACCGTACTGACTCGGTCGATGACGCCCGTGCTCACGAACAGCGCATCGGCGAGGTAGTGCGCGTCGGTCTCTACCACCCGATCCGGCCGCCCCCGTCGCGGTAGATGTTTACCACCGACGGGCGAGGCTGGCTGTCGCCGCCGTCGGGCCAGTTCGACGCCGGCTCCTCGGTGCTCGCCTCGTCGGTGTCGCCCGGATGTTGCGGGGAGATCATCACGAACCGATCGGTGATGATGGGACCGCAGGCTTCGGAACCCAGCGGCACGCTGGCGAACAAAGGTCAGCTTGCCGCGCTGGTCGCCCTCCAGGACGACGCCGTAGAGCCCGTCGTTGTTCTCCAGTGCCCGGCTGGAGTCGGTGGAGATCCACAGGTTGCCGTAGCCGTCGAACGCCACGTTGTCCGGCGAGGTGATCGGGCTGACCTCGCTCTTGTCGAAGCCACCGAAGTAGGTGCTCGGGTCCTCGGGGTCGCCGCAGACGATGAGGATGTTCCACGAGAATCCCACCGCGGCCGCGTTCTGGCCGTTCTCGACGAGCTCGATGACGTGGCCGTGCTTGTTCTCGTCGCGCGGGTTGGGCTCGTCCGCAGCCGCCTCGCCCTCGGCGCCGCGGTCGGTGTTGTTGGTCAGCGCGATGTAGAGGTTGCCGGTCGCCGGGTTGGGCTCGACGTCCTCGGGGCGGTCCATCTTGGTGGCGCCCACCGCGTCGCCGGCCTGCCGGGTGAAGACGTAGACCTCATCGGCGGTCATCCCGGGCACGAACGACTCGTCGCCCCGCGCGATCGGGATCCACTCGCCGCTGCCGTCGAACATCCCGTCCGACGGCAACTCGCCGCTGCCGTCGATCTCCGACTCCGGGCTGTTGCCGGTGAACCGGGCGACGTAGAGGGTGCCGGAGGTCAGCAGCGTGCGGTTGTGTTCCCTGGCGCGGCGGCTCGCGCCCTTCATCATCCGCTCGTCGGAGACGAACTTGTAGACGTAGTCGAACACCTCGTCATCGCCCATGTAGGCGACGGCACGGCCGTCCTTGGTCAGCCCGATGGTGGCGCCCTCGTGCTTGAACCTGCCCAGCGCCGTGTGCTTCACCGGCACCGAGGTGTTGTCGTAGGGGTCGATCTCGACGATCCAGCCGAAGCGGTTCACCTCGTTCGGCTCCTGGCCGTCGCGCCGGGCACCAGCGCGGTGTCCACCACTCGGTAGGTCGATGTCCATTGCTGCCGGTCGAGGTCGCAGCGGACATAGCCGCGAAACGCGCCCTTGAGGTCGTGCACCCAGATGGAGTAGGTCGCGGGCGCGATGCGGGTCCGCCCGGCCGGTTCGGCGTGCACGCTGTGCCCGAACTCCGGGTGGCACCCTCCGTCCCGCGCCGCACCACCCGACGGAACGCCTCGTCCTCGGCGATCTCCCACTGCACCGGAACCCGCTGCGGCGGCATTCCGCCGCCGTCGTCCGGGTCCGGCGCCAGCCGGGTCCAGAGCACCACCGAGTCCGGCAGCGGGTCCCCGGACGCGATGCCGAGGGTGAACAGGTCGCGCCGCGACGTGGCCGCCACGGCGCTCGGGGCAGCGACAAGCAGAGCAGTGGCTGCCGCGCCACCCGTGAGCAGGCGCCGACGGCTCACCATCGTCGTCTGCGAGCGGGGCGGATCACCGCTCAGGAACGTAGCAACCGATGATGACCCCCGGGCCGTCGGCTGTGCGGCAGCCGCGCGGGCGGGTCTGCAGGAATGGCTGCAGATGGTCCTCGTGCCACCGCTGCCGGGCCGCGGCGTGACCTTCGGTCGACGGCGGGAAATCCGAACCGGTCCAACCGCACTCGCAGCGGGGGACGAACGCGACCCCGGCTTCGTGCGCCGGGCCGGCCCAGATGGTGCTCAGCGAGCCGTCGGCGCCACGAACCGCGACGTATCCCTCGTGCTCGTCGGTCGACTCGTCCGCGTCCTGCCCGACGTACAGAAGCATTTGTGCAGCCTCGCGCATTCAGCTGAACGGAAGGTGAACAGTCGACAGGTTTGCGCCGAGATCGCCCGGCAGTGCGAGCTGACCGGAGCGATTCGCCATGAATTACACTCTTAGTAAAGAGCTGTTTACCCGGAAGGGTGAGGATTCGGTGCGCCGCTGGGCGTGCACGAGTGAACTGACTGCACTGCGTCGCAGCGGGTATCCGACGACGGAGGTTGTGCAGATGAGCGTGGACGACAAGACCGACAGTTCGGGGGTCAGCCGCAGGGGCTTCCTGCGTGGGTCGGCGCTGGCCGCGGGTGGGT
This sequence comes from Pseudonocardiaceae bacterium, assembly GCA_009377865.1. Taxonomy (GTDB): domain Bacteria; phylum Actinomycetota; class Actinomycetes; order Mycobacteriales; family Pseudonocardiaceae; genus WHSY01. The sequence continues at coordinate 69,968 of WHTH01000009.1, forward strand.
TGGCGGTGAGCGGCGCATCGCAGGCATTCCTGGCCCACTCGGCGACGGCAGCGCCCGGCGGTCGCGGGGTCAACCGCCAGCAGCAGAATCAAGCGGTGGGCTACGGCGAGCTGTCCGGCCGCCCGCCCGTCAACAGCGACCCGGAGTTGGGCAGGCAGCCACTGCTGGCGCTGCCCGAAGGTTTCAGCTACGCCGTGTTCGGCGTCGAGGGCACCGAGATGTCCGACGGCAACGAGACCCCCAAGGCGCATGACGGGATGGCCGCGTTCGCGCTGCCCAACGGCAACGTGCGGCTGATCCGCAACCACGAGGACCGCAACTCCGCAGGCACGTCGGGCCTGGACGGCTCCGCCGACGCACCCCGCTACGACGGCCTCGGTCCCGGCGGCACCACCTCGTTGGAGGTCCGGCCCGATGGAAACCGTGAGCTGGTGCGCGACTTCGTCAGCCTGCAGGGCACGATCGTCAACTGCGCCGGTGGTCCCACGCCGCGGGGGTCGTGGTTGAGTTGCGAGGAAACCACCGCCGGCCGTGAGCAGGGCTGGCAGCGCAGCCACGGTTACAACTTCGAGGTGCCGGCATCGGCCACCGACGAGATCGAGCCGGTGGCGCTGACCGCGATGGGACGGTTCGTCCACGAGGCCATCGCGGTCGACCCGGACACCGACATCATCTACGAGACCGAGGACCGCGGCACGTCCGGTTTCTATCGCTTCATCCCGGACAGCCCGGAGTCGCTGGCCGACGGCGGCAGGCTGCAGCTGCTCAAGATCCGCGGCCGGGACAACTACGACACCCGCACCGGGCAGCCCGTCGGCCGCCCGATGCCGGTGGAGTGGGTCGACATCGACGACCCGGACCCGGCAACCGCCGGGGCCAACCCGCTGGCGGTCTACGAGCAGGGTGCCGCGCAGGGCGGGGCGATCTTCTCCCGGCTGGAGGGCTGCTGGTACGGCGAGGGAAGCGTGTTCTTCAACTCCACCGACGGTGGTGAGGCCGAGAAGGGCCAGGTCTGGGAGTACCGGCCGCGGGGCAACTCCGGCGGGCAGCTGATCCTGATCTACGAATCGCCCGGCGAGGTCGAGCTCGACAACCCGGACAACATCAGCGTCTCACCTCGCGGCGGCATCGTGCTCTGCGAGGACGGCGACAACGAGTCGTTCATGCGGGGACTGACCCAGCGCGGCCAGGTGTTCGACTTCGCGCTCAACCTGTTCAACGAACGGGAGTGGGCCGGCGCCACGTTCAGCCCAAACGGCGAGACGCTGTTCGTCAACATCCAGGGCGACACCAGCAAGCCCGGAGACGGCAACCTGGGACGCACCTTCGCGATCTGGGGCCCGTGGGAGGACGGCGCGCTCTAGCCACACGGCAGCTGATCGGGCTGAGCCAGGCAGAGCCGAACCGGCCCGATCAGCTTCCGTTCACCCTCCCGTCACCTGCCATCCCGCGACGCAGCCGGTTGCCGCGCCTAAGGTGGCACCATGCGCGACGCCTACATAGCGCAGCTGGAACGGCTCGCGGACGAGATCGCGGCGATGTGCCTGCTCGCCGGCCAGTCCATGCAGCGTGCGACCACGGCCCTGCTGCAGTCGGACCTGCAACTGGCCGAGCAGGTGATCGATGAGGATGTCGAGCTCGACGAGCTACGCTCCTCGGCCGAGGAGCTGGCGCTGCGACTGCTCGCCCTGCAGGCGCCGGTTGCCACCGATCTACGGCTCATCGTCGCCGCCATCCAGTCCGTCGGGGACCTCGAGCGGATGGGTGGCCTCGCCCGGCACGTCGCCAAGACCGCCCGGCGGCGGCACCCGGCGCCGGTGCTGCCCGACGATGTCGCGCCGTACTTCGAGGAGATGGGACAGGTCGCCGTCAAGCTCGCCGCCGACGCCGAGACCGTGATTCGCACCCGCGACCTCGAGCGGGCGAGGAAACTCGACGACGACGACGACGCGATGGACGACCTGCACCGGCACCTGTTCACCGTGATGATGGGCCGGCAATGGTCGCACGGCGTGGCGGCGGCAGTGGACGTGACGCTGCTCGGGCGGTTCTACGAGCGCTTCGCCGACCATGCCGTGTCGCTCGCCCATCAGACCGTTTTCGTGGTCACCGGCAAACACTCCCGACCCGAGAGCTCCGGCAACCGCTACTGATCAGCCGAAACGACCGGAGACGTAGTCCTCGGTCGCCTTCTCCTTCGGCGCCGAGAAGATCGTCTCGGTGCTGTCCATCTCCACCAGCCTCCCGGGGTCACCGACTTCAGTGAGGTTGAAGAATCCGGTGACGTCGCTGACCCGGGCCGCTTGCTGCATGTTGTGCGTCACGATGACGATCGTGTAGCTAGCTCTCAGATCGGCGATGAGATCCTCGATCGCCAGCGTCGAGACCGGGTCCAGCGCCGAGCACGGCTCGTCCATCAACAAGACCTCGGGCTGCACCGCGATAGCACGGGCAATACACAACCGCTGCTGCTGCCCGCCGGACAGGCTGGCGCCCGGCTTGTCGAGCCGCTCCTCGACCTCCCGCCACAGGTTCGCCCCACGCAGCGAACGCTCCACCAGCTCGTCCAGTGCGGGCTTCTTGATCCGCTTGTTGTTCAGGCGAAGGCCGGCCGCGACGTTCTCATAGATCGTCATGGTCGGGAACGGGTTCGGCTTCTGGAATACCATCCCGACCTGCCTACGGACCCCGACGGGGTCGACGTCGGAGGCGTAGAGATCCTGGCCATCGATGACGACCTTGCCCTCGACTCGCGCGCCCGGGATCAACTCGTGCATCCGGTTCAGCGAACGAAGGACCGTGGACTTGCCGCAACCGGACGAGCCGATCAGCGCGGTCACCGTCTTCGGCTCGATGGTCATCGTGACGTCCTGCACGGCACGGAAAGAACCGTAGTAGCTGCTCAGTCCCGAAACCTCGATGCGCTTCGCCATAGTGCTCCCATCCAGACAGGTGCATCGTATCCAGCCAGGCAGATCAACCGCGGATCTTCGGGCTGAACTTCTTGGAGATCAGGCGCGCGACGAGGTTGAGCACCATCACGATGATGATCAGTACGAGCGCCGCCGCCCACGCCCGGTCGAGGTAGGGGTCGTTCGGGACGCCGGGATTCTTGTACTCCTCGTAGGCGAAGACCGGCAGGGTTGCCATCCGGCCGTCGAACGGGTTGAAGTTGGTGGAACTCGTGATCCCGAGCGTGATCAGCAACGGCGCGGTCTCCCCGATGACCCGGGCCACGGCGAGCGTGACCCCGGCGGCGATCCCGGCGAGCGCGGTCGGCAACACGACCTTGGCGACCGTGCGCCACTTGGGAACGCCGAGAGCGTAGGAGGCCTCGCGCAGGTCGTCCGGGACGATCTTCAGCATCTCTTCGGTGGAGCGCACGACGATCGGGACCATCAGCACGAACAACGCAACCGCACCCATGATTCCCAGCCGGACACCCGAACCGAGGAATATCGTGAACATCGCGACCGTGAACAGACCCGCCACGATCGAGGGGATGCCCACCATGACGTCGACGAAGAACGTCAGTGCCGTGGCGAGCCGTCCCCGCCCGCCGTACTCCACCAGGTAGATGCCTGCCAGGACCCCCACCGGCACGGCCATGATCGCAGTGACCGCAGTGACCACGAGCGTGCCGACAATGGCGTGATAGATCCCGCCGCCTGCACCGACGACTCCGCGCATCGAGAACGTGAGGAGCTCGACGTCGAGGGCCTCCAGACCCCGGGACACCGTGGTCAGCAGCACCGAGACCAGCGGAATCACCGCGATCAGGAACGCGGAGGTGACCACGATGGTGACCACCCGATCGAGCGCCCGGCGGGCGCCCTCGACGGCGCGGGACCACCCGTACAGCACGACGGCCGACAGCACCACCACCCCCACGGCGAACAACGCGATGTTGAACCCGATCGCGGCGAACACTGCGCCCGCGACGGTGGCGACGCCGGCGAACACCGCCCACGGCACCCATCGCGGCAGCGTGCCGTGCACCATCGGCATCGTCGCGAGCGACGTGTCGATGCCGCCCTCGTTCTCGGTTGAACGTGTGGTCTGCATGCTCATAGGTCGGCTCCCGAGAAGCCTCGCCGCTGGTTGATGATCGCGCGAGCCGTCATGTTCACGGCCAGCGTCATGACGAACAGCACCAGACCGGCGGCGATGAGCGCGTTGACCTCGATCCCCGTCCTCTCGGGGAAGTCCAGCGCGATGGTTGCGGCGATCGTGGGCGAATTCTCCCGGCCGATCAGGTTGAACGTGACGGCCCCGGAGCTGGACAGGATGATCGCTACCGCCATCGTCTCGCCCAGCGCGCGGCCGAGACCCAGCATCGACGCGCTGATCATCCCGGAGCGGCCGAACGGCAGCACGCACATCCGGATCATCTCCCAGCGGGTGGCGCCGAGCGCGAGCGAGGCCTCCTCGTGCAGCCGGGGGGTCTGCAGGAAGACCTCTCGCATCACGGCGGTGATGACCGGCAGGATCATGACCGCCAGCACGACCCCGACCACGAGCATAGTGCGGCCGGTGGTCGACGCCGGGCCTGCGAACAGCGGGATGAAGCCGAGGTTGTCCTCCAGCCACAGCGCCAGATCCAGCGACGCGGGCCCGAACACCTCGATTCCCCACAGGCCGAAGATGATGCTCGGTATGGCTGCGAGCAGGTCGATCAGGTAGCCCATGCCCTGGGCGAACCGGCGCGGAGCGTAATGGGTGACATACAGCGCGATACCCACCGCCAGTGGCACGGCAAGCACCACGGCGATCACGGCCGAGAGCAATGTGCCGAAGGCCAGCGGGGCGATGTAGGAGATCAGGTGCCCGTCGCCCGGGATCTCTGCTGCAGGGGCGACGATGGCCGGCCAGGCCTGGGCCAGCAGGAACGCGGCGACACCGGCGAGTACGGCAAGGATGAGCAGCCCCGCGCCGGTGACGCTGCCGGAGAAGATGCGGTCACCGGGGCGGCGGCGCACTCCCTGCAGCGGGCGCCCCTGGTCCTTGCTGGTCGGCTCCCCCGTACCGGTGCTCACGCGTTGTCTCCTGACGCAGGAGTCGGTGCTGACGACGGGTCCGGGGGCCGGCGACTCGCACCACCCGCTACGAGGTCCGGGCGACCACCACGAGCGTGGCGATCACCCGGACCTCGAAGGCTAAGCGGCATCGGGCTCAGTTACCGCCCGAGATGGCGTCGATCGCTGGCTGGAACTCCTGTTGCAGCGCGTCGGACAGCGGCGCGGACCCGGCCGCCTCCTGCGCGGTCTGCTGGCCCTCGTCGCTGATCAGGTAGTCAAGGAACGCCTGCACGAGCTCCGCGTCCTCCTGGCTCTCGTAGTTGCCGCAGGCCACCTCGTAGGACACCAGCACGATCGGGTAGGTGCCCGATTCGGTGGTGTCACGGGCCAGCTCGTAGGCGAAGACGTACTCACCTTCCGCATCGGTCTGCTCCGAGGCCTCAAGGACCCTGGCCGCCGCCTCCGGGGAGGGGTCCACGAACTCCTCGCCGACCCCGATCTGTGCGACGCTGAGCTCGCCGGCCTGGCTCGCGTCGGCATAGCCGATCGTACCGTCGCCCGACCCGACGGCGTTGACAACGCCCGAGGTGCCCTGCGCGGCCTCACCGCCCGACACCGGCCAGTTGCCGCTGACCTCGAAGGTCCACACATCCGGAGCAGCCGCGGCCATGTAATCCAGGAAGTTCTCCGTGGTCCCGGACTCGTCCGAGCGGTTCACCGGCGTGATCGGCTGGTCGGGAAGCTGGGCGTCGGGGTTGGCTTCGGCGATGGCCGGGTCGTTCCAGTTGGTGATCTCCTGCTTGAAGATCCCGGCGAGAGTCTCGGGGGGCAGCCGCAGGTCGTCGACGCCCTCCAGGTTGTAGACGATGGCGATCGGGGAGATGTAGACCGGGAACTCGATGACCTCGCCGCCGCAGCGTTCCATGGCTTGCGGCAGTTCCTCGTCGTCGAGGGCGGCGTCCGTACCGCCGAAGAGGGTGCCACCGTCGATGAACTGCTCGCGGCCGCCGCCGGAGCCGATCGGGTCATAGCTGACGGTGACGTCGGGGTTCTGCTCCTGGAAGCCCGCGATCCAGGCCTCCTTCGCGGCGGCCTGCGAGCTGGCGCCCGCGCCGGCGATCTCACCGGAGAGGTCCGAGCCGTTGTCGCCGCCCCCTCCGCCGCCCGACGGCTCGTTGGCGGCGCCGCAGCCTGACAGCGCAACAGAGCCCGCTGCGAGAACGCTGAGCACAGCGCCGTACCGCTTGATCTTCAACTGGATCCTCCGTGCGTCGTCGTTGCGGTAACTGTTCGAGAGCACGGCGTGAGCACCGCACCGCCAGGGAAGCTATGCAGCCGGGATGACCGAAGACTCGAAAGGAGATGAACAGCAGGTGAACAGCACCGATTGAGGGCGGGCTCGACCGCCATTCGGTTGAACTCGGTGTCGTTCCCGCGACACAAGTGTTAGCAGCACGTGATCAGACTCCACGGCTGGTCACCCGGCTCAGCGGAGGAACTCGACGTCGATGTGGTGACGGGCGAAGCCGAGCTTGCGGTACATCCGGATCGCCGCGGCGTTGTCGGCCTCGGTGTAGAGCAGCGCCTCGCCGAGCCCGCGCTGCCGGAGGTGTTGCAGCCCGGCGGCGGCCAGCGCTGCGCCGAGCCCACCGCTCTGCGCATCCGGGCCCACCGCGAGCACGTAGATCTCACCGGCGGGCGGTGGCCCAGGATGCACCTTGGTCCAGTGGAAACCGTGCAGCCGGTCGACGTCACCGACAGCGAGCAGGAAGCCCGCGGGGTCGAACCACGGCTCGCCCTCGCGCAGCGCCAGGTCCGCCACCTCCCAGCCGCTCTGCTCCGGGTGGCCGGCAAAGGCCCGGTTGTTCAGCTCGACGACGGCGGTCTCGTCCTGGCCGGGAACGAAGGCCCGCAGTGACAGGCCTTCGGGCAGCAGCCGCGACGGCACCGGGTCGGCGAGGCTGCGGCGCATCTGCCACAGCTCGCGAGCGCGCCGCATCCCGGCCCGCTCGGCCAGCCGCACCGCGGCCGGATGCTCGCCGTGCGCCCACGCCCACATGTCCGCCCCGGCCCGTTGCGCCAGGGCATCGACGAGCGCGCCGGCGATACCGCGACCGCGATGCCCCGGCAGCACGGTCAGCTCGGCGGTGGCACGGCCGTGCCGGACGTCGAGGTCGGCGAAGCCCACCAGCGTTCCGGCACCATCGCGGGCCAGTAGGTGCTGCCCGGGTCGGCCGTGCCGCAGCCGGAGCAGCACCGGCTCGGACACCGGGTCGACCCCATCGGCCGCGGCCGCCGCCTCGAGCAGCGAGAGGATCTCGGCCACGGCGTCGTCGTCGGGTCGCGTCGTCCAGCTCAGCTGCGGCACACCGGCCACGCTACGGGGAGCGGCGAATCTCCCGCATGTGGGCGATGGCGTCGCCGGGACGGGACACATCGGTCGGCTCGGGCTCTGGCGCCTCGCGCTCGGGCTCGGTCGCCTCGTCCACTGCGGCCTGTTCGTCCTCCTCCGCCTGTTCAGCACGCGCCCGCTCGCGAGCCCCCACCCCGCGCACCGGCCGCACGAACTTGTAGCCGACGTTGCGTACCGTACCGATCAAGCCCTCGTGCTCGGGACCGAGCTTGGCGCGCAACCGCCGCACGTGCACGTCGACGGTTCGCGTGCCGCCGAAGAAGTCGTATCCCCACACCTCCTGCAACAGCTGGGCGCGCGTGAAGACCCGTCCGGCGTGCTGCGCGAGGTACTTCAGCAGTTCGAACTCCTTGTAGGTCAGGTCCAGCCGGCGTCCCCGCATCCGGGCCGTGTAGGTCCCGTCGTCGATCGACAGATCGCCGAGCACCATGGTCCCCGAGCCGCTCGCCGGGTCGGCGGCGCGGCGGGCGACGAGCAACCGCAACCGGGTGTCGACCTCTGCGGGACCGGCGGCGGGCAGCAGGATCTCGTCGACACTCCAGTCGTGGGAGACCGCCACCAGTCCGCCCTCGTTGAGCACGGCCACCACCGGCACGTCCAGACCGGTGGAGCCGAGCAGCCGGCACAAGCTGCGGGCGCCGGCGAGGTCGTGTCGGGCGTCGACCAGCACGGCGTCGTAGGGTCCGGCGTCGAGCAGCGTCGCAACCTCGGGTGCGCCGCGGCGCACGGTGTGGGGCAGCAACGACAGCGCGGACAGCACCGAGTCGGGGTCGCGGTCCGCGGTCAGGAGCAGCAGCTCCATACTGGTGCCTCCTCCCGGGACCGGCCACAGCGAGCCGACCGCTGATGACGGGCGGGTATCAGGAAGGATAACGCGAGTGTCAGCTGTTGATCCCATTTCAGTGCGTGCTGTCACTCTGACGACCAGCGACGGGGTGCGGCTGCGCGCCGACTGGCTGGGCTCGGCGACCGATCCCGGGCCGGCCGTCGTGCTCTGTCACGGCTTCACGCAGTGCGCCACCCGGCCCGCCATCCGCCAGATGGTCGACGCGCTGTCCCCGGAGGTGCCTGTGCTCGTGCCCGACCTGCGCGGTCACGGCCGCTCCGGCGGTGCCTGCACGCTCGGCGACGACGAGGTGCACGACATCGCCGCCGCCGTCGCCGAGGCCCGAAGGCAGGGGCACGCCCGGGTGGTGACGCTCGGCGTATCGATGGGCGCAGCCATCGTGCTGCGCCACGCCGCGCTGGCCGAGCCCGGGCAGCGGCCCGACGCCGTGGCCGCGGTGAGCGGCCCCTCACGCTGGTGGATCCGGGAGAGCGCCGCGATGCGTCGGGTGCACTGGGTCGTGGAACAGCCGCACGGCCGGCTCGCCGGTCTGCTGGTCGGGGTGCGCATCGCGGGACACTGGTACGACGGTGGTTGGGCAGTGGTACCCGCGAGTCCCGTCGAGATCATGGATCGGATCGCGCCCACCCCGCTGCTGGTGGTGCACGGCTCGCACGACGAGTACTTCGGCACCGATCACGCCGTAGCGCTGCACCGTGCGGCGGACGGGCACGGCCAGCTGTGGCTCGAGCCGGGTATGGGCCACGGCGCGGGGGGCACCTCGCCTGCTCTGGTACACCGGATCGTGAACTGGGCCCGTGCGGTGACCGCAACCGGACCCGAGGGGATCGGACACTGTGATGCGGACGGCTCGGACGGGAACGAGCAGGATGGGGAGGCCGCGTGAGGAAGCTGGTCGTCACCATTGCGGTGCTGGCCGGGCTGCTCGTGGCCGCGGATTTCGGTACCGCGGCCGCCGCCGAGTACCAGATCGCCAAGCAGCTGCGCTCCGAGTTCGATCTGACGCGGGACCCGTCAGTGCGCATCAACGGCTTCCCGTTCCTCACCCAGGCACTGTCCGGCAGCTATCGCGAGATCACCATGCAGGCGACCGGGCTGCCGGTCGGATCGCTGACCGACGTGGCGGTCGAGGCCACGATGTACGATGTCGAGGCCCCACTTGACGAGCTGATGTCGGGATCGCTGTCGACCGTGCAGATCGACGAGGTCGAGGGCCGGGTCCAGATCAAGGACACCGACGTAGGGCGAGCGATCGGCATCGAGGACCTGCGGATCTCCCGACCCTCCGAGGACGAGATCAGGAAGGTCATCGGGCCGGAGGAGCTCGATGGGGCCAGGGAGAACGCCGAGTCAAGCGGGAGCGAAGGGTACAGCGGCAGCGAAGGGAGCAACGGATCCGATGACAGTGACGGGTCCGACGAGGACACCCGCGCCCCGGTCCGGCTGGCGGCCACCACCGACCTGGTGGGTGAGGACATCGAGGTGATTCTCATCGGGACGCTGGAGCTGGAAGGGGGCGTGGTGCGGGTGGAGCCCACCGATGTGCGGCTGGCCAAAGACGACGTCGACGAGTTCAGCCTGCCCTCGAGCTTCGGCGACCCGATAATCGACGTGTTCACCAGGACGATCGATCCCGGCGAGCTGCCCTTCACCGTCACACCGGAGTCGGTGGACGTCGAGACCGGCGTGCTGATCGTCGAGGGCACCGCCGACGACGTCAGCTTCAGCCAGGCCGGCCTCGGCTCGCAATGAACGGCGTGTGGGTGGCGCTGGGCACCCTCGCGCTGGCGGTGGTGCTCGGACTGGCATGGCAGGCGCGACAGGGCCGGATTCGCCGTGGGGTGACGGCACTGCCGTCGGCGGTCCGGGCGTGCCTGGACGAGGCCGGGCCGTATGACGGACTGACTCTGCTCATGCTCTCCGCGCCGATGTGCGCGCGCTGCCCGCAGGCCCGCGCGGTGCTCGACGAGCTCGTCACCACCATCCACCCGGTCCGGCGGCTGGAGCTCGACCTCGGAGCGCACCCCGCGGTGGCCCGCGACCTCGGGGTGCGCTCGACACCCACCACGCTGGCGATCTCCCGCTCGGGCCACGAGCTCGCCCGCGTGATCGGAGTCCCCCGCCGTTCCGAACTCCTCGAGACCCTCACCCCGCACCTGTGACTCCCACCTGCTCACAGCTTCGGCGAATGCCCCGTATCGCGGTCCCTCCGGACGCGAGATCTCGGGTAGGCTCTTGCACGTGTACACGCTGCTGACCAAGCGCCGTGCGGTGGACTTCTGCCGCCTGCGCAGCAGCCTGTGTCGGATGCGCTGACCGGGCGGTAGGCCTTCGCGCATCCCGGCCCACCGCCCCTGACCCCGGACCCCGTCCACGCCAGGTCAGGAGGCATCCGTGCCCGCACTGTCCGATCCACCCATCGACCCGCGCGCACCGCGGTTCGCGGCCTGGGTCACCACTGCCGTACTCGTGGTGGTGCTCTCCTCCGGCAGCGCGCTGCTGCTCGGTGCGCAGGCCCTGGTGTTCGCCCTCGGGGCGTTCGCCGGGCTGCACTTCTCGCCCTACGGGCTGCTCTACCGCACCGCGATCGCGCCACGGCTGACACCGCCGAGCCGGCGTGAGGAGGCGGCACCGGTGCGCTTCGCGCAGGGCGTCGGCTTCGCGTTCGCCGTCGTCGGCGCCGCGGGCTACGCGCTCGGAACGCCCCTGCTGGGCATCGTCGCCACCGCCGTGGCGCTGGCAGCAGCCTTCCTCAACGCCGCCTTCGGCTTCTGCCTCGGCTGCGAGGTCTACCTCCGGCTACCCGAGCGGTGGCGCGGCGGCCCCACCGGCGCGACCGGACCCGGGATCGAAGAAGCCAGTACATCACCATCCACAGTGAACAACACGCAACGAGGAGCTACCGCATGAGTCGCGAAGACGTCCTGGTCACTGCCGACTGGGCAGAGCAGAACCTGGACACCGACGGCATTGTCTTCGTCGAGGTCGACGAGGACACCACCGCCTACGACGCGGGCCACATCTCCACCGCCGTGAAGATCGACTGGAAGACCGAGCTGCAGGACCAGGTCATCCGTGACTTCGTCGACAAGGGCGCGTTCGAGAAGCTGCTCTCGGACAAAGGCATCAGCAACGACGACACGGTCGTGCTCTACGGCGGCAACAACAACTGGTTCGCCGCCTACGCCTACTGGTACTTCAGGCTCTACGGCCACCGCGACGTCCGGCTACTCGACGGCGGCCGTAAGAAGTGGGAGCTCGACGGCCGGACGCTGACCACCGACGTGCCGCAGCGTCAGGCCACCAGCTACACCGCGCAGGAGCAGGACACCTCGATCCGGGCGTTCCGGCACGAGGTCGAGGACGCCATCGGCGACAAGAACCTCGTCGACGTCCGCTCGCCCGACGAGTTCTCCGGCAAGATCCTGGCTCCCGCGCATCTGCCGCAGGAGCAGGCACAGCGGCCGGGCCACATCCCGAGCGCGCTGAACGTGCCGTGGTCGAAGGCGGCCAACGAGGACGGCACCTTCAAGTCGGACGATGACCTGCGGTCGCTCTACGGCGAGGCGGGGCTCGACGAGGCGAAGTCGACGATCGCCTACTGCCGTATCGGGGAGCGCTCCAGCCACACCTGGTTCGTGCTGCACGAGCTGCTCGGCCACTCCGACGTCAAGAACTACGACGGTTCCTGGACCGAGTACGGCTCGCTGGTGGGCGCCCCGATCGAGCTCGGGAGCCGCTGATGTGCGGCGCGCCCGACCAGACCGACGAGCTGCCCCCAGGAACCGACCTGTCCCGGCACACCGTGCTGACCGGCAAGGTGCTCTCCGGTGGCGAGCCGGCCTCCGGCGCGTTCGTCCGGCTACTCGACGGCAGCGGTGAGTTCACCGCGGAGGTCGTCGCCTCCGCGTCGGGTGACTTCCGGTTCTTCGCCGGTCCCGGCGAGTGGACGGTGCGCGCGCTGCACCGTTCCGGCAGCGGTGAGATCGCCGTCGCGGCCGCCGGCTCCGGGCGCTACGAAACCGAGGTCGCCGTCGGCTGACGCGCTTACTCGAGTCGCCGTGAGGGGCGCCTTCACTGCTTCGGGCGCAGTGGAGGCGCCCTTCGCGCCGGTCCGCTCAGCGCCATCGGAGCGCGGTGCGCGGGTGGTGGTGCGCAGCCGCCGGCCCGTCCCGGTAGAGCTAGCCCGTTAGGATCACGGGCGTGGAATGGTTCTTCACCGCGCTGCTGATCCTCGTCACGACGCTGCTGCTGGCACTGTCGGTGCACGTGACCTACCGGCTGCTCGCCGGGGAGCGCGCGTGAGCACCAATCCGGCTAGCGGGGACGAGGCGATCCGCGCCGCAGCCGAGCGGGCGCGCACCACCCGTGAGATCAACGTCCCGGACTTCGACGATCTGCCGGTACCGACCGACACCGCAAACCTGCGGCAGGGACCCGAGCTGCACCATGACTGCCTCGCACTGCTGCCGCTGGTCGGGGTGTGGCGGGGCGAGGGCGAGGTCGTCTACCCCACCATCGACGGGCCGTACCGGTTCGGCCAGCAGCTGGTGTTCGCGCACGACGGGCGCGCGTTCCTGCGCTACGAGTCCCGTGCCTGGCTGCTCGACGCCGACGGCGTCGTGATCCGGCCGGCCGCGCGCGAGACCGGCTTCTGGCGGCCGAAGGAGGACGACACCATCGAGCTGGTGGTCGCTCACGCCACCGGTGTCGTCGAGATCTACTACGGTAGCCCCCGGTCGCAGACGTCCTGGGAGCTGTCCACCGATGCCGTCGCGCGCACGGAGTCGGCCAAGGACGTCACCGGCGCGCACCGGCTCTACGGGATCGTCGACGGCGACCTCGCCTACGTCGAGGAGCGCGCCATGGTCGGCCAGCCGATGCAGCCGCACGTCTCCGCGAAGCTGGCACGCATCGCAGGCTGACCCCGCACCCAGAGAAGCCGTGAAGGGCACCTTCACGGCGTCCGACGCAGTGAAGGTGCCCTTCACGGCGAATTGGACAGAGACCGCACGCCAAGAAACGACCCCGGGCTGATCCTGGCACCACTGGTGCTCAGGGGGTGGGGTGGACTGTGCCCCACCGGCCCGGGGTCGCGGTGACTGCCCTGGATTCGCCGGCCGCCTACTCGCGGGACGCGGTCCCGCTCGGAGGTGGCCCTTCCACGGCCGTCGGCGGCTCTAGCTGGCAGCCACCTCACGAGTCCAATAGCCGTTCAACGCTGGACCACCTCCTTTCTCGTGTACCCGCACGCTAACCGCGGCCACGAGACGGCGGCAACATGGATAACCTCACACCGCGTGTCGGCCGTCAGGAGAACCTCGTCACGGGGCGCACCGCCTCGCGCAGCATGCCCTCGAACTCACCCGTCAGCCCGGGGTCGGGCAGCTCCCGGCCGTCGAGCGTATGCACTCGCGCGACCAACCGGACGCTGCTGACCAGCCACACCCCGTCGGCGCGGGCCAACTCGGCGGTCGCGATCGGCTCCACCCGGGTCTGCCAGCCTGCCACGGCGGCCGCGCGGAACAGCGCACCCTGGGTGGTGCCCGGCAGGATGCCGTTCTCGACGGGCGGGGTGCGCAGCGTCGAGCCCTGCGCGACCACCACGGTGGACGTCGGGCCCTCCAGCACGGCGCCATTGGTGGCCGTGAAGACGACGTCGTCGGCGCCGCGCTGGGCAGCGTGGCGCAGCGCGGCCATGTTCACCGCATAGGACAGTGTCTTGGCGCCGAGCAGCAGCCACGGCGCCTGCCCGGGCACGTCGGAGGTGATGCCACGGGTCAGCGTCACCGCCGCGATGCCGTCGCGGCGCTGGGTCAGCAGCGACTCTGGCACCGGCGAACCGGCGGCGAAGCCGGTGACCTCCCCCGTCGACTCGGGTCCTCGGGTGAGCACCAGCTTAAGCACCATCTCCGGGCCCCCGCGCCAGGCATCGATGACGGTGTGTGCGCAGCGCCGCCAGGCGTCGAGATCGGGCGCGGGCAGGTCGAGCATCGCCGCTGAGCGTGCCAGCCGGGCCAGGTGCGGCTCGAGCTCGAGCGGCGCCCCGTCGATCACCATGATCGTCTCGAAGATTCCGTCGCCGCGTAACACGCCGAGGTCGTCAGCACGCAGCAGCGGAGCGTCCGGGTCGGCGAGCGTGCCGTCGAACAGTGCAAGTACACGCACGCCCGGCAGCCTACGTCGGATCGTGATCGGTGCACCGGCACCCGGACGCCACAGACGGGCATACCATCGGCGGCGTGGATGCAACGCTGCGACGGACGCTGCACGAGCGCGGGATGCGGATGACGCCCCAGCGCCAGCTCGTGCTCGACGCCGTGCACGAGCTCGAGCACGCCACACCGGAACAGATCTGCGCGCACGTGCAGCGCTCTGCACCCGCCGTCAACATCACCACGGTCTACCGCACGCTCGACCTGCTCGAAGGCCTCGAACTGGTCCGGCACACCCACCTCGGGCACGGCGCGCCGAGCTATTCCGCTCGGCCCCACGAGCACGTACACCTGGTGTGCCACGACTGCGGCGAGATCGCCGAGATCCCGCCCGGCGAGCTCGACGGCCTTGCCGGGGCGTTGCGGGAGCGCCGCGGGTTCGAGCTCGACCCGACGCATCTCGCGCTGTCCGGGCGCTGTGCCCGATGCCGGCACGACGACACCGACGAAGTGGAGGAGACGAAGTGACATCTCCGTTGCTGGAGCTTCCCGATGCGGTGCCGCCACCCGACGGTTCCCCGGACGCCGGAGTGGCCTGGCATCACGGCGAGCCGCTGCGCGAGCAGCGCGCCGCCGAGCGCGACGTCGTGGTGATCGATCGGTCGCACCGTGAGGTGCTCGCGGTACCGGGCGAGGACCGGCTCGCATGGCTGCACACGCTCACCTCGCAGCACCTGTCCGAGCTCGGCGAGGGCGAGCACACCGAGGCCCTGGTGCTCAACCTGCAGGGCCGCGTCGAGCACCACGCAGTGGTCTCGAATGTCGGCGGCACGGTGTGGCTCGACACCGAGACCGGTCGGGCCGCCGGCCTGCTGGGCTACCTGCAGCAGATGGTGTTCTGGTCGCAGGTCCAGCCGCGGGACGCGACGGACGAGATCGCGGTGCTGTCGCTGCTCGGCCCTTCGGTCGGGCAGCTGCTCGCCCAGACCGATATCCCGGGGATCGTGCGGTCCCGGGAGGCCGCGACGGACCTGCTGGTGCCCCGTAGCCAGCTCGTCGACATCTGGCAGAAACTGGTCACCGCCGGCGCGACACCGGCCGGTACCTGGGCCTACGAGGCGCTGCGGGCTGCGGCGTTGCGGCCCAGGCTCGGGGTCGACACCGACGAGCGCACCATCCCGCACGAGGTCGGCTGGATCGGGCCCGCAGTGCATCTGGACAAGGGCTGCTACCGGGGCCAGGAGACGGTCGCCCGTGTCTCCAACCTCGGCAAGCCGCCGCGGCGGATGGTGCTGCTGCACCTGACGTCCCCCGATGATCTGCCCGAGACCGGCGCGGAGGTGCGCTCCGCTGAGCGGGTCGTCGGGCGGGTCGGCACCGTCGCCACCCACCACGAGCTCGGCCCGATCGCGCTGGCGCTGCTCAAGCGCTCGGTGGATCCCGCGACGACGCTGACGGTCGGTGACTATGCCGCCTCGATCGACCCGGACTCGGTCCCGGCCGACACCGGCGAGCCGCCGGGACGTGCCTCGCTGCGCCGTCTCAAGGCGTGATCGGTCGTCTGTAGGCGTGCTCGTCGACCCGGACTCGATCACGGCAGCGGCGGTGCTGCTCGACGGCAACGCCGTACGGACGCCGGTCCTCGACGCGTCGCACTGGGCCGGTGGCCCGCTCGGGCTCAAGCTGGAGAACCTGCAGCCGACCGGGGCGTTCAAGCTGCGGGGTGCCACGGTCGCGGTCGCCCGGCTCGATGCCGCGACGCGGTCGCGTGGGGTCGTCACGCACTCGTCGGGCAACCACGCGCAGGCGCTGGCATGGGCAGCACGCGCGGCAGGCGTCGCAGCGACGATCGTCATCCCGCACGGCGCGGCGGCGGGCAAGGTCGCGGCCACCGAGGCGCTCGGCGCCCGGGTGCTGCGGGCCGACGCCGCCGATCGCGGCGCCACCGCCGACCGGGTCGTCGCCGAGACCGGCGGGGCGCTGGTGCCGCCGTATGACCACCCTGACGTCATCGCCGGGCAGGGCACCGTCGGGCTGGAGATCGCCGAGACCGTCCCCGACGTCGAGGTGGTGCTCGTGCCGATCTCCGGGGGTGGGCTGATCTCGGGCATCGCCGCCGCACTCACCCATCGCGGCGTGCGGGTCGTCGGGGTGGAACCGGAACTGGCGGCCGACGCCGCGGAGGGCCTGCGCAACGGTGTGCTGACGGCCTGGTCGCCCGAGCAGGTGGCACGCACCGCGGCGGACGGGCTGCGGGTGACGCAGCTCGGCGCGCTGCCGTGGGAGCACGTCCGCACGATGGTCCACGACATCGTCACCGTCGCCGAGGACGAGATCGCCGACGCGGCACGATGCCTGGCGCTGCGCGCCCGGGTGGTGGCCGAGCCGTCCGGCGCGGTGAGCACGGCGGCGTGGCTGCACCACCGCGCTGAGCTGCCGGCAGGGCGCACCGTCGCCGTCGTCTCCGGCGGCAACGTCGACCCCGGCTGGCTCGCCGCGGTGCTCACCCACCCCCCCACCCCGCGGCGCGCCTGACGTGGCAGGATTCGCACCTGAGGTGGGCTCGAACAGGTGAGCCTGGGTCCTGACAGGGCAAAGACAGTGGCCGCCCACCCGAGGAACGAGCAGGATGGACAGGTGATCGAGGTCTGGCCCGGCGGCCGGCGACGCATCGACCGCGTGCTGGCGCCCGACTTCACCACCGGCCGGGCGCAGCTGTCGATGAGGGAGCTGAGGTCGCGGCGTGACGAGGCGGCGCAGGAGGAGACCGACCTGTCCTACCTGCGCAGGCTGCTGCACGCCCGCATCGACATCGTGCGTGCCGAGCAGCGCCGCCGCGACGGCGGCGGCTCCGCATCGGTGATCACCGAGCTGGCCCGGATCCTCGCCATCAACGCAGTGGGACCGACCACCGGATCGGGCCGCCACCAGACGCTGGAACCATCGCGTGCCGAGGCACACCGTCGTCATGTCGAGGCGCTGATCTCCGACTCCGACCTGTCGGACGTGGTGTCGCTGTCTGAAGAGCAGCTCGACGGTGCGCTGATCGCCTACCTGGCGGAGGAAGAGTCGATCTCGTACTGCCGCCGCGAGGTGCAGCTGGTGATGGATCGGCTCAACGCGGAGATCGGCTCCCGCTACGCTCAGGGTTCCGCGTCGGTGGACGACCTGCTGGCCGGAGAGGGCGGGCAGCATCGCTGACGCTCGTCCCTTCAGGCGCCGTGCCGCTCGCGGAGGTGCGGTGCCGCGCCCTGATGGCACCGACAGCGAGCCCGATCAGCCCGACGGCGACGACCACGGCAGCCAGCCATGACAGCGGCTGGCCGGTCGTGGTGGCCAGGGCCAGGACGATCATGTCACCTCCAGCGACGGGGACTCAGAGAGGGGGACCTCGCGGACCCCGGCAGCCTACGGTGTCGGGGGTCTACCCGTGTCGCTGCCACGCCGCAGCCTCGTCCCCAGAGGTCGCGCAGCACGACCTCGTCTGCCTCCTGACCATTGCGGCTCGCGTCACGTCGCATCAGCCGCTCGAAACACGGTACGGTGGTCGCAGGAGAGAAACTGTCGAGATGCACGGGGCCGCCGTATCTCCCGGCCGCCCCGTCCCTGTGCGAGGGGGTCGAGCCATGGGGCGCGGCCGAGCCAAGGCCAAGCAGACGAAGGTCGCTCGGGAGCTCAAGTACAGCACCCCGAACACGGACCTCGAAGCGTTGCAGCGCGAGCTGTCGAGCGACGGGGACGGCAACGGGTCCGATCCCGATCGGTTTGAGTCGTTGGACGACGAGTACGACGAGGAGCGACGGTGACGCTCACGGAGCGGTGACCGGGGCGATGACGGGTTGCACTGCTGCCGTGCAACCGGTATGGCCACCGCCGTCGGACCGCATGTAGGTCCGCGTCGGAGCTGTCAGAACCGCGGGTGGTCCCCGCGGAGCACGGCGCGCTCCGCGTCCGGGTCGAGGTCGACATCGCACGCCTTGTGCACCTCGCCGAGCACCCAGGCGGGCACGTGGCGCGCGGTGAGCATGGCCAGCGCCCGGTCGACATCAGCGGGATCGACAACGGCGACCATTCCGACGCCCATGTTGAACGTGCGCTCCATCTCGGCGCGCTCCACCCGCCCGCGCCGCGCGATCAGCCCGAACTCGGCGGCCGGGGTCCAGGTGCCGCGGTCGAGCACGGCGACCAAGCCCCGCGGCACCACCCGTGTCAGGTTGCCGGCCAGGCCACCACCGGTGACGTGCGCGAACGTCCGGACCTCGGTCTCGGCCACCAGCGCGAGACAGTCCTTGGCATAGATGCGGGTCGGCTCGAGCAGCTGCTCGCCCAGCGTGCGGCCGAACTCCTCGACCTGACCGTCCAGCGGCAGCCGCGCGATGTCGAGCAGCACGTGCCGGGCGAGCGAGAAGCCGTTGCACTGCAGCCCGGACGAACCCATCGCCACGACCACATCACCGGGCTTGACCCGATCCGGGCCGAGCACCGAGTCCGCCTCCACCATGCCGACCCCGGTCGCGGACAGATCGTAGTGGCCATCGCTCATCATTCCCGGGTGCTCGGCGGTCTCCCCGCCTAGCAAGGCGCATCCGGCCTGCACACAACCCTCGGAGATACCGCGGACCAGATCCGCGATGCGCTCCGGGAGGACCTGACCCATCGAGATGTAGTCCTGCAGGAACAGCGGCTCGGCACCGCAGACGACCAGGTCGTCGACGACCATCGCGACGAGGTCGATACCGATGGTGTCGTGGACGTCCATCGCCTGCGCGATCGCGGTCTTGGTGCCGACACCGTCGGTCGACGACGCGAGCACCGGCTCGCGCCAGCGGTCCAGCTTGAGCTGGAACAGACCCGCGAAACCCCCGATCCCGCCGAGCACCTCCGGCCGGCGCGCCTGCTCGGCGAACGGCCGCAGCGCCTCCACGGCCCGCTCCCCGGCGGCGATGTCGACGCCGGCGGCGGCGTAGGTGGCGTGCGAGCTATCAGTCTCGGTCTTCACGGCAGGAACTCCAGTGCGCGAGGCAACAGAATGCGGTGCGCGGCGGTGTGGTGGGGCGAGCGTCACGCTACGCGCCTCAGTGACGGCGTAGTGCGTCCTCGGCGCCGTATCCCACACCTACTGCAGGTTCCGCATCGCCCGCAACGCCCTTCGCCACGGCGTCCATGTCCTCGAGCAGGTGCTTGCCGATCGCCGCCGCCGGCGGGAGCTCGATCGGGTAGTCACCGTCGAAGCACGCCGAGCACAGCCGCGAGCGGGGCTGCTCGGAGGCGGCGATCAGCTCCTCGAGCGAGACGTAACCGAGGCTGTCCGCGGAGATCGAGCGGCGCACCCCGTCGGTGTCGGCGCCGTTGGCGATCAGCTCGGCGCGCGAGGCGAAGTCCACGCCGTAGAAGCACGGCCACCTGATCGGTGGGCTGGCGATGCGCACGTGCACCTCGACGGCGCCCGCCTCGCGCAGCATCCGCACCAACGCGCGCTGGGTGTTGCCGCGGACGATCGAGTCGTCCACCACCACGAGCCGCTTGCCGCGGATGACGTCACGCAGCGGATTGAGCTTGAGCCGGATACCGAGCTGGCGGATCGTTTGCGAGGGCTGAATGAAGGTGCGTCCGACGTAGGCGTTCTTGACCAGCCCGGAGCCGTAGGGGATGCCCGACGCGGCGGCGTAGCCGATCGCGGCCGGCGTGCCCGACTCCGGCACCGGGATCACCAGGTCAGCCTCGGCGGGATGCTCGGCTGCCAGCCGGCGGCCGATCTCGACGCGGGTGGCGTGCACGCTGCGGCCGGAGAGGGTGGTGTCCGGCCGCGCGAGGTAGACGTACTCGAACAGGCAGCCCTTGGGCTGCGGGTTGGCGAATCGTGACGATCGCAGGCCGTCGGCATCGATCGCCACCAGCTCGCCGGGCTCGACCTCGCGGACGAACGAGGCGCCGACGATGTCCAGCGCCGCCGTCTCGGATGCGACCACCCAGCCGCGCTCGAGCCGTCCCAGCGCCAGCGGCCGCACCCCGTGCGGGTCGCGGGCGGCGTAGAGGGTGCGCTCGTCGGAGAACACCAGCGAGAACGCCCCGCGCAGCCGGGGCAGCATCCGCAGCGCCGCCTCCTCGATTCCGGTGTCGGCTGCCTCGGCGGCGAGCAGCCCGGTCATCAGGTCGGAGTCGGTGGTAGCTCCCGCGAGACCCGCCTGTGTCGGCGAGCCGTTGCTGTTGCGCATCGGGATGCCGGCCTCGCGCGCGGCATCGAGCAGTGCGGAGGTGTTGATCAGGTTGCCGTTGTGCCCCAGTGCCAGCCCCGAGCCGGTGGCGGTGGTGCGAAACGTCGGCTGAGCGTTCTCCCAGGTCGTCGACCCGGTGGTGGAGTAACGGCAGTGCCCGACGGCGATGTGGCCGGTCAGGCTCGACAGCACCTGCTCGTCGAAGACCTGGCTGACCAGGCCGAGGTCCTTGAAGACCAGCACCTGGGCGCCGTCGGAGACCGCGATACCGGCGGCCTCCTGGCCACGGTGCTGAAGGGCGTAGAGCCCGTAGAAACTGAGCTTGGCGACGTCCTCACCCGGAGCCCAGACACCGAAGACCCCGCACTCTTCGGCGGGTCGGTCGTCCTGATGGCTCGGGTCGTCGGTGTGTTCGGGGTCCTGGCAGGGCGGTTCGGTGGCCACCTGCGGCGCTCCCTCGCGACGGGGTCGGACGTTTCCAGTGTACTGCGCGAAGAGCGCCCCGCCGCGCCGACACGACCCCAGCGGCGGTCGCAAGCGCAAGCGGCGCTACCGGCTCTGGCGCCGCCGGCTCCCGTTCTGCTCGGCTAGCCACGCTTCCGCGCGATTGCGGACTTCGATGTTGTCGATCCACCCGTTCGGTGGCACCGGAACCTTGGACACGACCGGCCCGGTCGGGCCGCTGGTTGCCCTCGTGGGCCAGCATGAAGGGCGCCCCACGCTGCCAGTAGAACGTCAGATCGGCTCGCTCGTGGTAGTAGAGGGCGGCTGGCTTCTCCGTCACGTCCGCTCCCAATACCACCCGGTGCCCCCCAGGCGCTACAAGTGCGGCGCCTGACCAGCGCCGCTGGTACGGGCTGGTTTGTGCAACACGGGGGCGCTCGGCGTCTCATGATTACCCACGGGTTTCCTCCTCTTCCCTTGCGCAGACCTCGTCCTCGGTTTCGGGGTCGATCCACACCAGGCGCAGGTTGGCGCAGCGAGAGAAGCACGCCAGGGCGCGCTAGTGGTCCGTCGCGGTTTTGATCTGGTGGAGTCGTTGTCGTCCTCTGCGCACCTTGTCGATGATCTCGTCGGCGGCTTTGTGCCAGATGAAGGGCTTGGGGTTGTCGTTCCAGTGCTGGGCCCAGAGCTCGATGGC
>WHTH01000102.1 GCA_009377865.1 Pseudonocardiaceae bacterium
CACGGCAGTCACTCCGGTGATCGTGTGGGTGTGGGAACCGTCATGATCACCAGTGGCGCCGTGTCCGCGCCGCCACTACCTCATCACCGGCGTGTCAGACCGCCGACACGCCGCAACTCACGACTTTGCCGGGGCCCTGGGGTTGCATGGGGCGCATCGAATCCAACCCGACTCGATGGCATCGCTCATGATCCTGCTGAAGGGCGTCGCCGGCAAGCCGCTGCACCCGCCGCTGACCGATATCGGCATCGGTGCCTACACGGTCGGTGTTGCGATGCTGGTGGTGGGTGCGTTCGGTTCCAGGAAGCTGCCATGGCGGTCGGTTCGGTGCTCGCCATCGCGGTCGGCCTCATCGCCGCCGTCCCTACGATCATCACACGGCTGGTGGACCTGTCCGATATCCCCGCAAGTTCGCCCGCCCGCACCGTCGGCTGGTGGCACCTCACCCCCGTGGCCACTGCCACCGGAATGTTCGCCGGAACAGTGCGCCTGCAACTGGCGGGCTACTCGGACGGCGAGATAATCACCAGCGGGCTCGTCCTCGGCGTCATCTCCGAGGTGCTGCTCATCGGCGGTAGCTACCTCGGCGGTGCCCTCACCTTCGTCTACGGAACTCGCGTCCTCAACCGTCCCCGAGCAACGGTCAGCGAGCGCTCATTCCCGGCCGCGCGGACCGGGATCCTGACAGCGGCGGCGACTGAGGCTCCAGGCGACGACGGATCATACGAGCGCGCTGATGACCGCATGACCGAGCAGCGCTGCACCGATCCCGGCGATCACGCTGACCAGTATGTTCGCTAGGGCGTAGAAGTAAGCGCCCCCTTCGGCGAGCCGCACGGTCTCGTAGCTGAACGTCGAGAAGGTGGTCAGCGACCCGCTGAGGCCGGCCCCCAGCAGCGCCGCGAGCCAGCCGGGCAGGGCGGCCCCGGCGCCGAGCAGCCCACCGAGGAGGAGGCAGCCCACCACGTTGACCGACAGCGTGCCCCACGGGAACACCGAGTCGTGCCGGGACTGCACGGCTCGGTCGGCGAGGTAGCGCAGCGGCGCACCCACCGCGGCGCCGAGGAACACGAGTACCAGCGTCACGGATCGCGCCCCACGTAACGGATCACCTCGACCTCGTCGAGGATGACCATGCCTTCGCCGACGAGCTCGTCGAGCTGCGGCAGGAACGCCCGGACCCGGTCGGCGGAGTCGACGATGATCACCGCGATCGGCAGGTCCTCGGACAGGCTGAGCAGCCGGGTCGTATGGATCCGTGACGACGCCCCGTAGCCCTCGACACCCCGCAGGACGGTGGCACCGGCCAGCCCTGCCGTGTGGGCCCGGTGGACGATCTCGTGGTAGAGCGGCTTGTGGCGCCACGTGTCGTCCTCGCCCACGAAGACCGTCAACCGCAACGCGCTTCCCTGCAGCTTCATCTCACGCTCCTGCTGCGACGAATCGGTGTGGCTACCAGCCGGGTGAGCCACACCGCGACGATCGTGGCGGCCAGGCAGCACAGCACGGTGGCGGCGAGGTAGAGCAACCCGACCCACGCCGTTCCCGGCTCCAGGAGATCGCGCACCTCGACGGCGTAGGTGGAGAACGTGGTGAACCCGCCGAGCAGCCCGACACCGAGGAACGGTCGCAGCAGCCGGTGCGCGGACCACACCTCGGTGGCGAGCACCATCAGCACGCCGACCAGCGCGCATCCGATGACGTTTGCTGCGAAGGTGCCCCACGGAATGCGCCCTGCAGCGGCGGGGCCCGCCAGCTCGAGGCCGTAGCGGGCCAGCCCACCCAGGCCTCCCCCGAGCGCGATCACACCGAGAATCCCGAGCTGCCGCCCGGAGAACTCGTGACGCTGCGCAGGAACTCGAAGGTCAACGTCCGAGTCGGCCGGATCGGATACCTCGGCGTCGTAGCGCACGCGAACCTCCCTGTCTCGCCGGCGTCGAGCCGGATCGCAGGGACCGTTGGCGGCGACAGTGCCGCAGTTCGGGTTCGGCGAGCCCCACCGCCGACTGGCCGAGCCTACCGTGACGGTCCGGCTTGGCGGCCGCGGCTTGACCTCAAGTTCGGTTGAGCTCCTAACGTTCTCGGCGAGCCAGCCCCACACCCCAACCCCAAGGAGCACACCTGATGTCCGGAGATCGTTTTCAGCTCGCAGTGATCGTGGGCAGCGTCCGCGAACGCAGGTTCGGGCCCGTGGTGGCCGACTGGTTCGCCGGTCAGGCCAAACCGGTCGGCTTCGTCAGCTACGGCGGCCTGTCCGGCGGGCTACGCGCGGTCGAACCGCTCCGGGTCGTGTTCGCCGAGCTGAACAGCGTGACCATCCGCAACACGGTGAGCTTCCACCAAGCAGGTGAGCAGTTCGACGAACACGGATCGCCCCGCCACCCTGAGGGAGTGAACGCGGCAGCGGGTGCCCTGCTCGACCAGCTGGCCTGGTGGGCGTGGTCACTCCAGGAGGCGCGGTCGGCACGACCCTACGTCGCCTGAGGCGGTCACGACATGAACCACTCGATCCACGAGGAACTGACCGTTGGGCAACTCGCCGCCCGCAGCGGTGTGGCCGTGTCGGCGCTGCACTTCTACGAACGGCAAGGGCTGATCACCAGCCGCCGCACCTCGGGCAACCAGCGCCGCTACAAGCGCGACACGCTCCGCCGCGTGGCGTTCGTCCGCGTCGCGCAGCGAGTCGGTATCCCACTGGCCGACGTCGCTGCGGTCCTCGCGCTGCTGCCCGACAACCGCACTCCCACCAGGCGCGACTGGGAGCGGATATCGCAGTGCTGGCGGCAGACCCTGGACGAGCGGATGCGCCAGCTCCAGCAACTGCGTGACGACTTCACCGACTGCATCGGTTGTGGCTGCCTGTCGATCGACCGTTGCAAGCTGGCCAATCCCTACGACGAACTCGCCAAGCACGGTCCCGGTCCCCGACGCCTGATCGAACAAGATCCGAACGCCGTGGCCGACCACTGTGGCGAGAACTGATGGATCAACGTCACGGGGTGCCGGGAAGCCTGCGGCGGCCGACGATCCCGAGATCCGAGCGGTGGTACCAGTCGAGCCGGTCCTCGCCCTCGAGCCAGCACAACCGCACCGACACCCCGTCGAGCTCGGCAGGGAAGTCGACCAGCAGCGGCGCGAACCCCTTGACCTCGATGCCCTGCTCAGAAAACCAGCCCAACAGCTCGCTGACCTGCGCTTCCAGCGCCTTGACCTCGGGCACACCACCGTCAGTGGAGTGACCCTCGTCCCGGAGCTGGCGGGACAGCTCCGCGAGGTCGGCGCGCGTCTGGATCAGCTGGTCGGCGACTCGGCGTACTTCGGGCATCAGGGCACGGGCCTCGTCGATACTGAACAGCCGCGACTTCATGCGTGCACGGTACCGCCCGTAGATCAGTTCGACGGCGGCCGCTCGACGAGTTCGCTGAGGAAGAGCTGCTCACCGAGCTTGTCGATCAGCTCCAGGTTCGTCTCGATATAGTCGATGTGCTCCTCCTCGTCGGCCAAGATCGTCTCGAAGAGGTTGGCCGTGGTGATGTCACCCTTCTCGCGGCACATCGTGATGCCCGGGCGTAGCCGCTCGACGACCTCCATCTCGATCGCCAGGTCCGACTGGAACTGCTCGCGCACCGTCTGCCCGACCCGCAGCGAGAACAGCCGCTGGTAGTTGGGCAGGCCCTCGAGGAACAGGATCCGATCAGTGATCCGCTCCGCGTGCTGCATCTCCTCGATGGACTCTTTACGGGTGTGCTCGGCGAGCTTCGTGAATCCCCAGTTCTGCTGCATCTTGGCGTGCAGGAAGTACTGGTTGATCGCCGTCAACTCACTGGTGAGCTGCTCGTTGAGCAGGGAGATGATCTCTTCGTCGCCGCGCATCGTGGGTGGTGCCCTCTCTCAGACCGGGTGAACAGGTGTGCGCGACACTACGGCAGACGAGCCGACATGTCACCGAAGGTGAGGCTCGCCTCGCTCAATGTCAACCCAACGTCATCAGGCGCTCCGCTGCAACGGCTCCCAACTCTCGGCGGGCCACGTGGCGGCGAGCAGGGCGGCGATGTGCTCCCGGCAACCACCGCAACCGGTGCCGGCCAGGCACCACTCACCGACCTCCTCGACGGTGCCGGCACCATCCATCGCGCATGCCCGCACCTCGACATCGGTCACTGCCGCGCAGAAGCAGACGTACATGGCTGCGACCCTCCGCACCCGGTTCATTAGGTAAGCCTAAGCAGAACAGATCAACTGGAGTTCGTCCACCCCCGCGGGTGAAAAGACCACGCGCGGTAGCGCCGAGGCACCCCTCGGCGCAGGTCAGGGCCGCGGGGCGTAGCGGGCCAGATCGTCGAGAACCAGGTCGGCCGCGATCGGCCCGATCCCGAGATACCAGAGGTCGTCGCTGACCTTGTGGGCGTCTCCGCGGGAGACTGCGCCGAGGCGTTGCCACAGCGGGCCTGCGGTCAGCTGGCCCTGCGCTGATGCCCCATCCTGCCCGTAAGCCGCGTGGAACAGCAGATCGCCGTCGGCACGGGACAACTGCTCGCGGCTGACCTCGACGAACGTCTCGTCGGTCCGCGCGATCCGCGGGCGGGCGAAGCCGGCGTCGTCCAGGATCGTCCCGATGAACGAGCCCTCGCCGTAGAGCCGGATGCCGTCTGACATGAACCGGACCATGCTCACCTCGGTCCGTCCCGGGTCGTTGAATCGCTGGCCGACCTGCTCGGCCTTGCGCCGGTAGTCTGCGAGGATCCGCTCCGCTTGGTCCTGCTTGCCCAGCGCCTCGCCCGCGAGCCGGAAGTTGTCCTTCCACGGTTTGCCGACCGACTCCGCGAACACCGTGGGGGCGATGCCGCTGAACTTGTCGTAGAGCTCCTCGTGGCGCACCTTGTTGGACAGGATGAGGTCGGGCTGCAGCGCCGCGATCGCCTCAAGATTCGGCTGGTCAATCGTGCCCACCCGCTCGACGCCCTGCGCCTGTTCCGCAAGGTAGGCCTGCGGGCCGGTGGCTTCGTCCGCGCGCACCGCGCCGACCGGTGTGACGCCGAGCGCGAGCACCGAGTCCAGCTCCCCGGTGTCGAGCACGACCACCCGCTGCGGGGTACCGCTGATCTCGGTCGTGCCCATGGCGTGCTGCACGCTCCGGGTGGGGCCCGCAGCCTCGTCCGCTGCCCCGTCGGCCCCACCGCCGGCCCCGTCGCCGGAACCGCCGCACGCCGTCGCCATCAGGACCAACAGCCCGGACATCGCGGCCAGTAGCCGGTCTCGTGACATGGTTCACTCCTTCGGTCGATTAGGGCAGGTTTACCTAATCGAGGAGCCAACGTCAACTACCCGCGCTCTGCGCCCGAACGGCCGCTACTGCGGACGACGGCCGACGCCGTGGACGTGGAAGCCGACGCGGGCCAGCACGTCGGGGTCGAGTAGGTTGCGGGTGTCGATGACGGTGCGGGTGGTGACGGCGTCGGCCAGGGTGGCCCAGTCGAGGGTGCGGAATTCGGGCCATTCGGTGAGTACGACCAGTGCCGCCGCGCCGGTGGCGGCCTTGAGCGGGTCGTCGACGACTTGCAGGTCGTCGGTCAGTCCGGGCACGGCGCCGCGGATGCCGGGGTCGTAGCCGGCCAGGTCGGCGCCCTCGGCGGCCAGCAGCGCGGCCACGGCCAGCGCGGGTGAGTCGCGCAGGTCGTCGGTGCCGGCCTTGAAGGTCAGGCCCAGCAGCCCGATCCGCACTCCGGCCAGCGACCCGCCGACGGCGGCGCGGACCTTGTCGACCATGCGGTGCTGGGCGCGGGTGTTGGTGGCCAGCGACGCGGTCAGCAGCGAGAAGTCGAACTGCGCGGCTGCGGCGACCTGGGCCAGCGCGTGGGTGTCTTTGGGCAGGCACGACCCGCCCCAGCCCGGACCCGGCGACAGGAACGCCTGCCCGATGCGCCGGTCGTAGCCCATGCCCTCGGTGACATCGACCACATCGGCCCCGAGGCGCTCGCACAACTCGGCGATCGCGTTGACATACGACAGCTTCATCGCCAGGAAGCAGTTCGCCGCGTACTTGACCATCTCCGCGCTGGCCGCATCGGTGAGCACCGCCGGCGCCCCCAACCGGGCATACAGCGCCGCCACCCGCTCGGCGGCGTCCTGGGCGTCACAGCCGACCACGATCCGATCCGGCGACAAGAAGTCCTCGACGGCCGACCCCTCCCGCAGGAACTCCGGATTGCTGACCACCGCCACATCGTCACGGCCCAGCAGCGCCGCCGTCCGCGCCGCCGTACCCACCGGCACCGTCGACTTGTTGACCACCACAGCCCCGGCCGGCAACTGATCACAGATCTCGGCGGTCACCGACTCCACCGCCGCCATATCCGCACCCCCACTGGTCCCCATCGGCGTCGGCACACACAAGAACACCACCTCGGCATCAGCCACCGCCGCCGATGCCCCCACCACGAACTCCAACCGCCCCGCAGCCAACCCCGCCGACACCAGCCCGGCCAGACCCGGCTCCTGAATCGTCACCACACCCCGCCTCAGCTGCTCGACCTTGGCCCCATTGACATCCGCACACACCACGCGGTGACCCAGCGACGCCAGACACGCACCCGTCGTCAAACCCACATACCCGGTACCGATGACAGCGATCCGCCGGATGAACATGACGCGCCTCCCTCACACCGAGCTGGCGTGGGAATCGTGGCACACCCGGCCCATGCGGCGGGATCAGACGGTGGTGGCCACCAAGTTCGGCACCGACATGGCCGGGTCCAACGGTACCAGCGTGACGAGCTACCCCCGGCCGGCAGCAGGCTGTCGGGGCGCGAGCAGCTGCTCGGCGCGGCACCGTGGGCCGCCGGGAGTTGGCAACCCGACGACGACGGCCTCACCGAACTCGACACCATCTGCCCACCCGGCCACGGCTGAGTAGACCACCACCGACGCGGGGGTCAGAGGTCGTCGACGAAGGGCACCTGGCGTACCGCTTCGGAGCTCATCCAGTGGCGCAGCGTGCAGGTGGCGCGCACGTCGTCGGCGTTGTAGGTGAGCAGCCGCTCGCGTTGGGCCGGATCGGGCTCGGCGCCGTCGAGCCCCACCGCATGGCGGTACCAGCGCATGGAATTCTCGCCGCCGGCATCCGGATCGTGCCACGCGAAACCCGCTGCAGGGGCCACCGTCTTCAGACCCTTGCCGTGCGCACAGACGAACTCATCGCTGACCACCCCGAACAGGTCGATCCACTGCGACGACTCGATGAACTCCTGCACCGCCGCCACCGACGGCACCCCCGGGATGTCCGCGAAGCGCTCCGCGGACGAGAGCATCCAGCGGTTCTCCGCCAGCTCGTTGTAGCAATAGGCCGCGAAGCGCAGCCCCCGCTGCGCCGTGCGGGACCGGACGTCGGACAGCCAGCCCCAGAACTCGGCGAACGAGTAACCCTCGTCGGGGGTGGGCACGGCCTCCCAGGTGGCGAAGGCCCGGTAACCCGGGGTCACGCCCACATCCGCTCCGGTGAGCAGGCAGCCCCACAGGTAGGCCCCGGCGTCGCCGAAGCTCTCCATGTCGATGTCGACCTCGACATCCGCACGCGGGACCGAGATCTCGGGATTCCGGCGCACCAGCGACAAGTCGCGCTGCCACGCCCGAGCCAGCAGCACCGCGTCCGCGAAGCTCGTCCCAGCCAGCGGCACGGGCGGATCGGCCGAGCGGTCCAGCGCAGCCAGATCGTCCACCGTGGCCACCCCGGCGGCTCGCAGCGCTACTGCCTCCTCGCCGCGCAGCACCAGGCTGACGTCGCGCGCCTGCCGCAGCGCCTCCCCACAGGTCGGCCACCACGGGCACGACCGGCACTCGTTGACGCGGGACGGCAGGGCCAGCGGCTCGGCATCGGTCGCTGCGGCGTGCGCGACCGCGAGCCGGTCGGCGAAGCGGGTGTCGTACTCCGACATCGCGGTGCGACCGCCCGGCCAGGTGGGCGCGTCCAGGTCGTGCCAGACCACCACGTCGGCGTCGAGCCCGATC
>WHTH01000041.1 GCA_009377865.1 Pseudonocardiaceae bacterium
CCGCACCGGCCAGGCCGGGCCACCGCACCGGCCGGTCATGCCGCCGCCCCCTCGTCGTCGTGCTGGGGGCCGAACGGGTTGTACGTCTCGTCGGTGTAGCGGTCCTTGCGGTCTTCGGCGGGCACCTCGCCGCCCTGCTGGGGGCGGTGCGGCCCGGCCGGGGGGCACAGCGGCTGCCCGGCCTCGTACCGCCGGATCCAGCGATAGACCTGCTGGTCGTGCGTACCCAGCTGCGCGGCGATCCGCTTCGGCCCATAGCCGCAGCGGTGCAACATCACGGCGGCGTGCGCGGCCTCGGGGCGGGTCACCGCCGGCGCGGGCTGGCCGGCCATCAACTGCATCACCACCAGGCCGTCGACCTCGGCGGGTTCGCGGCGGGCCTCAATCGGCAGCCCCACCAGCGCGTCGAGGTAGGAGCGGGTCGGCCGCCGCCGCTCGCGCGCCAGCACCGCCCGACGCTGCCCGGCGGTCATCCCACCGATCACGCCGTGCTGCTCAACGGCCGGGAACTCCAGCGCCGTCTCGAGACACGCTGCCCGGACGGGGCAGCCGTGACAGACCGCCAGCGCCCGGCGCTCCTCACGATTCGGCCGCTGCCCGTCGGTGTCCTTGACCGGGTAGAACAGCTCCGGGTCGCGCCCGGCACACGCCGGGACGTCCGGCTCGTCGTGTTCGTGGTGCTGCGCTGCGATGATGCTCATCGGGTCGGTGCTCCTTTCAGGTTGTGCGACCGCGCTGTTCACGACGCCGCCAGCGGGTGGCAGGTCGGGCAGCGGTAGGCGGCGCCGGCGGCGGTCTCGCGGTGGCGGCTGTGCTCGTCACAACCGCCGCACCAGGCGGGCCGGGCAGGTTCGGGCGCCTCGACCGGTGGCAGATCGGCCAGCCGCGACTCCAGCACCGCGACCGCGGACCGCACACCGTGCGGGTTGGCCGACAGCAGCTCGGCCAGCGCGGCCGGCGACCAGCCGGCGGCAAGCGCGCCCGCCACGCCCGGCGCCAGCCGGGCATGCTGGGCCGGGCTCAGCCGCCAGGCCGGTCCCAGCGCGTCGAAGACCTCCGCGACCGGCTCCCCTCCCCCACCTGCCGGGCTCGTCTCGGCGTCGGCACCCGCGGTGGTGCCACTGCCCGCGCGGGGGGTGGGGGTTCTAGGACGGTTATAGGAGGGTTCGGGTGGCGTAGCTGTGCCACCCCTGCGGTGGCGTAGCTGTGCCACCCCAGGGGTGGCGCCCACGCCAGGGGTGGCGATTTGCCACCCCTGGCAATCCGCCAGGGGTGTGGACGCCTCATCCCCAGGATTCGGGGAGTTGTCCACAGGGTGGCTTGGGGTGGTCAGCGGCACCGCGTAGCGGTTGGCCGCCCGGCCGCCAACGCTGCGGTCGACAACCAGGCGGCCGTCGTCTTCCAGGCGCCGGATCACCCGCCGCACCGTGCGGGCATCCAGCCGGGTCTTGCGGGCAAGGGTGGCCGCCGCCGGGAAGGCGTTGGCGCCGGTGTCATCGGCGTTGTCGGCGATTGCCAGCAACACCAGCAGCTCGGTGCCCGCGGCCGGGGAGTGATCCCACACCCAGTTCATCGCCTTCAAGCTCACAGCGACCGGTCCTCCTTCGGGGTCGGCGCGCCAACGGGGTGCACTCGGAAGACCGGGGATCAGCGCAGCAGCAGTCATCACGCACCGCCGTTGCGCTCGGCCTGCTCGTGGGCCTGGTCACGCAGCCGGCGCGCCCGGGCGGTCGCCGCCTCCAGTGCTTCGACCACACCGTCCAGCTGCCTGGCCCGTTGCAGCGGCGGCCGGTAGTCGTCGGCGCCCGACAGCTGCGCGACGGCCAGCTGCCGCAGCTGCGCCCGCAGTCGCCCCAACTCGCCGCGCTGGGCCTGCTCGAGCACCGGGCGGGCATGCGACCGCTCCCACTCCCCCAGCGCCAGCTCCTCGGCGTCCTCGTCTAACGGGTCACCGTCAGCGCAGGCATACCGGGTAGCGCCCGTCCAGCCGCAGCCGCACGCGGCGACGAACTGGCCAACCATCCGCGGCCGGGTCTCCGGGCCGTAGGTAGCACTCAGCGTGCCGTCATCGAGGACAAATGCGGCATAGCCCTCATGCTCGTAGCCGGCCTCGCCATAGCCGGTCAGAAACGTGCCCACTGCGATCACACGCCCTTCCGCGACGCCGGGTGACGGGCGATCGAGGGGTCGTCGGCACCGCGTTCGAAGGCGTCGATGGTGTCGACGTGGACCATCCAGCAGCGCCCGACGAGCCGGGCGCGCAGCTTCCCGGTGCGGATGAGCAGCCGGACGCGTTCGCAGGCGGCGTGGCGGTCATTGCCGTAGAACCTCCTCGCGATCCAGGCGACGCTGCGCATCGGACTGTCGCCGACGACAGCGCCACCGGGTAGGGCGTCTCCGGAGTGAACGCGGCGCAACGCGGCAGCCAGCTGCTCGATGCTCGTGTCCTCGGTGGACACCGGCGCGCCCGCACACCGGCAGGGGGCGGCGGGGGCATGCGTCTGTAACATCACACATCTCCTCATCTGCTACTTGTTGGTGGATGGGGTGGAAACCCCGACCCGGCGGGTGCTGTCCAAGGCGTTCACCGCCGGGCCGGGGCGGTCTCAGGACGAAGTGCGCGGGAGTCCGCGCCGCGACGGTCTCCGGTCGGTGCGCTCGGCGCCGGCCTGCACCGCACCGGCGGGCGCCTCGGCATCGAGGTAGACCCTGCCGAGCACGGTCGCGCCCCGGTTCGGGTAGAAGTCGCTGACCTCCCGCACCGCCAGCACCGCAGACACCGCCCGCACTGCGGCCGCGCACTCCTCGCGGGTGGCGCTGATCCGCAACTTCATCGCACACCCCGAGCAGTGGTCTCGGTGCTGACCTGCACCCACCCGGGGCGGGTGTTGTCGTAGGGGTCGACGGAGGTGACGCGGTCCACGATCTCCGTGGTGGCCCTCTGGGTGGTGACAGTGCTGGCCATGTCGGCCTCCTACGTCCCCTCGCTGGGTGTGGCGGGGCCCCGCGCCGCGAGGGGTAGGGCCGCGGAGCCCCGCCTGACGCCGGACCGGAACCGACGTTCTGCCGAGTGTATCCACACTCTATCTGGATATTCAATGGGAGATTGTCTATGATCAGCAGCTATGGGGACACTGGGCTTAGCCACATCGGCCGAGACGGGGAGACCCCATGAAGATCACCACGTTGCGCACGACCGAGCAGTGTCCGGACATCAAGACCTGCCCATCAATCCACGCCCTCGATCTACACCCAGACCGCCGCTATGTGGTCACCACAGACGAGACCGATCCGGCGATCCTCGCCGCGTTCGACCACCTGATCGGTCCAGGCGAGCGACTGGGCTGGGTGCCGACGGAGCTACTGCCGGAGGTCACATCATGAGGTTGCTCGATGTAGATGAGCTGGGCACGCACCTGGATTGTTACCGGCAACGGCTGTTCCGCATGGAGACCCTGCCCGCGTACGCGGTGAGCGCCGACGGCGACGATTATCATCGCTGGGTGGCGGGTGAGCGCGAACCCACATGGGAGCGCAAACAGCCCTGGCTGGATGTGCTGCGTGCCGACCGCGTCGCCAGGAAGATCCGCTACCGCGTGCGGATCCTGTCCAAGGAACTCACCGACTACGAGCGCTACGCCTGCGAGTGGGGGTATGCACTCAACGCCGAGGCCGGCGAGGACATCCGAGTCCTGCGGCGCGGCGAGCACGACATCCCGAGCGGGATCATCGAGCGGGACTTCTGGGTCGTTGACGACGACCAGGTGGTAGCGATGCACTACGACAAGCACGGCCAGTTCGAAGGAGCCGAGCCGCTGCCTTGGTCGTATTCGGGGATGTACCGCAACACGCGGGATGTTGCGTGGGCGGCCGGCGAACCGTTCGGGCCGTGGTGGGCGCGGCACCCCGAGCTGCACCGGTACGTGGCTGCTTGACGATGGGAGATGGCGTCGGCACCGAGCTGAGCAGGGCACTACTCGCGCTGCGTGACGCCATGCGCCAGGTCGACGTCGCCGCACGCACCGGCCTGTCCCAGGCACGGCTGTCCCGCATCGAGCAGGGCAAGTCGCTGCCCACCGAGGACGAGGTGCGCGAGCTCGCACGCCTCTACAGCGCCGACGAGGACCAGGTGGACGAGCTGGTGAAGCTCGCCCACGACCTGCGGGCCGGTATCCGCGACTCCCGGCTCGTGGTGCAGCGCGGCAACACCCTCGCACTGCAGCAACGCTGGAACCGCATCGAGGGGCAGGCCACGACGGTGCGCTCCTACCACCCGGTTGTAGTGCTCGGAGTGCTGCAAACCCCCGCCTACGCGGCGGTCGCTTCCCGGCATCCGGTCGACTCGGCTGTGGTGGCCAGTAGGGTGCGCCGCCACGAGCGGCTACTTGCCGAGCCCGGCCGGCGGCACCTGCTGATCCAGACCGAGGGCGCGCTACGGCAGACCGTCGGGTCAGCTGCGGTGATGACCGAACAGCTCGACGCGATCCTCGCCGCGGCGGAGGCCCCGAACGTGGAGCTCGGCGTCATCCCCACAAACCGGCCGCTGGACCTGCTAGTCGGGTCCGGGTTCCACGTCTACGACGACACGGCCGCTGTGGTGGGTCTGGAGGTGGCGGCGGCGACGCTGACGGAGGCGTCGGACGTGGCGCACTTCCGGGGGTTGTGGGACCGGCTGTGGGAAGCGGCCGTGACCGGCGCGGACGCGGTGGGGCTGATCCAGCGGGTCGCGGGGCATTTGCGGGGCTGAAAGCTTGACACTGAGGAGCCGCACATGCCCGAGCCGGCAACGAAACCCGAACACCAGCCGGTGGTCGCCGCAATCGTCCCGGTGCGCGAGCACCCTCGCCCGACTGATCTCGTGATCGGAGGAAGCATGAGCATGCATGGAGAACATGGGCTTCGTAGCTGATGTGCCCACCGAAAAACACCCCACCCGAGCACCAACCCGTCGTCGCCGCGATCGTCACCTCACACCTCGGCGTGCTCGCGGGTAAGCGCAACGACGGGAAGCCACCGTGGACCTTCATAGCCGGAGAGATCGAGCCCGGCGAGGCACAGATCGACGCTGCGATCCGCGAGGTGAAAGAGGAGACCGGCCACTGTCGTGTTCGCCGCGGCCGCTGAGATCGGGAATTCGCCCGAGGCCCCGCCCAGCGCCAAGCGGCGCGCAGAGGCCGGGGCGGAGATTCTGGCGATGTTAAACTCGCCGAATGTGATGGGCCAGGTCGCGGTCTCGGATTGAGCAGGGCAAGTCGCTGCCGACCGAGGAGGTTAAACGTTGACAGCTGAGCCTATGCATCACGTGGCCCCTGCTGCCATCGGGGTCGGAGCCGCTGCATTCGCCAGCGCTGCCTATCAGGCGCTGCGTTCAGCCGGTGACCGCCGCCGCTACCCGCCGCCCGGCGAGCTCGTCGACATCGGAAACCGTCGTCTTCATCTGTGGCGCACCGGGGAGGGCGGCCCTCCGGTCGTCGTCATACCGGCCCGGCCCAGTTCTCCCGAAGCTCCCGTGAGCCGCAAAGTAGCGGGTGATCGCTCGTGATCGCCCGATCGTGTTGCTGGTGGTCGCGTTAGCGTCCGGGCGTGCGTCAGAGCTGGGAGCCGGACGAGCTGGTTGATCTGTGGACGTTGGTCGGTGAGGACTGGCGTCTGGTCGGCAACAAGTCGGGCGCCACCCGGCTCGGGTTCGCGTGCCTGTTGAAGTTCTTCGAGATCGAGGCCCGGTTTCCCGCGTATCCGGAGGAGATCCCGGCCGCGGCGGTGGACTACGTGGCTTCGCAGGTGAGGGTGGAGCCGACCGAGTTCGCGAAGTACTCGTTGACTGGCCGCACGGTGGAGTATCACCGCAGCCAGATCCGGGAGGCGATGGGCTTCCGCCCGGCGACCGAGGCGGACGAGCAGCGGTGGACGGGGTGGCTGGCCGAGGAACTGGCTGGGGTGGAGCTGGATCGCCAGCGGCTGGCGGCGGCGGTGTTGACCCGGTGCCGCCAGGAGAGGGTGGAGCCACCGACGCCGGGCCGGGTGGAGCGGGTCGTGGCCAGCGCGCTGCGGCAGTTCGAGGACTCCTTCTGCGCGCGCACGGTGGCGCGGCTGGGGCCGGCCGCCGATCGGTTGGAGGCCCTGGTGGCCGAAGCCGAGGGGCAGCGTGGGGGGCTGTTGGCGGAGTTGAAGGCCGATCCGGGGCAGGCCAGTCTGGACACGCTGCTCCGCGAGATCGACAAGCTCGCCGCGGTGCGGTCGCTGGGGCTTCCGCCGGGGTTGTTCGAGGATGCCTCGGAGAAGCTGGTGGCCGCGTGGCGGGCCAGGGCGGCACGGTCGTGGCCGTCGGATCTGCGTGCCGCATCGGGAGAGGTGCGGTTGACGTTGCTGGCGGCGTTGTGCTGGGTGCGGCAGACCGAGGTCACCGACGCGCTGGTGGAATTGCTGATCAGTCTGGTGCACAAGGTCAATGCCCGTGCCGAGCGGCGGGTGGAACGGGAGCTGACCGAGGATCTGCGGCGGGTGCGCGGCAAGGAAGGCATTCTGTTCCGGCTGGCCGAGGCCGCCGTGGATCATCCCGACGAGGTGGTGCGGTCGGCGTTGTATCCGGTGGTGGGCGAGAAAACGTTGCGGGAGTTGGTCAAAGAGGCCAAGGCCAATGACCGCGTGTTCCAGGCCAGGGTGCGCACCGTGCTGCGTAGCTCGTATTCGAACCACTACCGGCGGATGCTGCCCGCGTTGCTGGCCGCGCTGGAGTTCCGCTGTAACAACTCCTCCTACCGGCCCATCATGCAGGCCCTGGACCTGCTCGGACACTACGCCGACGTCGACGGCAAGACTCGCTTCTACGACGCGGGAGCGACGGTGCCCTTTGACGGTGTGGTGCCGAAAGCCTGGCGGGAGGCGGTCGTCGACGAGAAGGGCCGGGTCGAGCGCATCCCGTACGAGCTGTGCGTGCTGGTGTCCCTGCGAGACGCACTGCGCCGTCGCGAGGTGTACGTGGCCGGGGCCGGGAAGTGGCGCAACCCCGAAGACGACCTGCCCGCGGATTTCGAATCCAGCCGGGACGTGCACTACGCCGAGCTGCGGCAACCGCCGGATCCCAGCGAGTTCATCACCGACCTGCGCGGCCGCATGAATGCGGCCTTGGAACGGTTCGATGCCGCCCTGGCTGCCGGCACCGCCGGCGGGGTGCGGATCGGCCAGCGCCGTGGCGAGCCGTGGATCACCGTGCCCAAAGCGGATCCGCTGCCCGAACCGCAGGCCCTCAGCGCGCTCAAGGACGAGGTCATCCGCCGCTGGGGCAGGCTGGATCTGCTGGATGTGCTCAAGGACGCCGACTTTCTCACCGAGTTCACCGCCGAGTTCTCCTCGGTGGCCTCCCGCGAATCCCTGGACCGGGCCACGCTGCGCCGCCGGATGCTGCTGTGCCTGTTCGCACTGGGCACCAACATCGGCATCCGCCAGCTCGTCGACACCGGCGAGCACGGCGAAACCGAGGCCGCGCTGCGCCACGTGCGCCGGCACTTCATCACCCGCGACAACCTGCGCACCGCGATCGGCAAGCTCGTCAACGCCACCTTCGACGCGCGCGATCCGCAGTGGTGGGGCCAGGGCACGGCGTGCGCGTCGGATTCGAAGAAGTTCGGCTCGTGGGAGTCGAACCTGATGACCGAGTGGCACCAGCGCTATGGCGGTCCCGGTGTGATGATCTACTGGCACGTCGAGCGCAAGAGCACCTGCATCTACTCCCAGCTCAAGTCCTGTTCGTCGTCGGAGGTGGCGGCGATGATCGAGGGCCTGTTGCGGCACTGCACCGACGCCGAGATCGAGGCGAACTACGTCGACACGCACGGCGCTAGCGTGGTCGGGTTCGCCTTCACCGAACTGCTCGGGTTCCGGCTGCTGCCGAGGTTGAAAAACATCGGCTCGATCCGCCTGTACCGGCCTGATGACGAGGCCGCCTATGCGCATCTGGGACCGGTGGCTATCCGGCCGATCAAGTGGGATCTCATCGCGCAGCAGTACGATCAGATGGTCAAGTACGCCACGGCGCTGCGGTTGGGCACCGCGGAGTCGGAGTCGATTCTGCGCCGATTCACCCGCGGCGGGCCGAAACACCCCACCTACCAAGCCCTGGAAGAGCTCGGCCGGGCGGTGCGTACGATCTTCGCCTGCGACTACCTCGCGTCCCCCGAGCTGCGCCGCGAAATTCACGGTGGATTGCAGGTCGTGGAGCAGTGGAACTCCGGCAATACCGTGCTGTTCTACGGCAAAGACGGCGATCTGACCGGCCCGGACCGGGAACACAGCGAGGTCTCCATGCTCGCCCTGCACCTGCTCCAGTCGGCGTTGGTGCACGTCAACACCCTGCTGCTGCAACAGGTGCTGGCCGAGGACGCCTGGGCCGACATGCTCGGCGACGCCGACCGGCGCGGCCTGACCCCGCTGTTCTGGTCGAACATCAACCCCTATGGACGGTTCCGGCTGGACATGGACCGGCGCCTGGATCTGGGAACGGTCGGGTAATAAGCACGAGTGCACGACGGTCCGCGGACCGCGCGCTCTCAGGTCCGTTCTGGGTGATGGCTGCGCGGGGTGGTTTGGGTGACGCGCCACAATCGCCGGGGTAGGTCGCCTTCGTCGAAGGCGTGTACCTCGTGCAGGCTCCAGCCGGTGGCCAGCTCGTCGACCAGGGTGCGGGAGAAGAAATGCACGGCGAAGCCGCCGTGCTCAAAGATGTCGTCGCCGTGGGCGGTGCCGGTGCCGTAGTGGGCGTCGCCGGTGTGGCGCACGGTATAGACGAAGACCCCACCGGGACGCAGCACCCGCCGGATCTCGCCGACCAGGGCGTGAATCTCGGTGGTGGACAGGGCCATGCACAACAGCATGTGCGCGAAGGCGGCGTCGGCACTGGCATCGGCCAGCGGCAGCGGGGTGCGGGCATCGTGGACCACTGTCCGCACCCGCTCGCCAAGCCCGGTGTCATCGGCCTGGGCGCGTAATTGCTCCAGGCCGGTGAGGCTGAAGTCGGTGGCGTGCACGGTCATTCCTGCGCGGGCGAAGTGCAGCGTGTCGCGTCCGTGGCCAGCGCCGAGCTCCAGCACCGATTGTCCTCCCTCGCCGCGAAAGACCTCGGCGGCGTAGCGGGCGGGGTCGGAGGGCCGTCGGCCGTACATGCGCGGGTTGGTGTCGTAGACCGACTGCCAGTGGTTGTGCTGATCCTGACCCAGATCGGTGGGCATGGTGTCTCGCTTTCCGGGGGTGCTCAGTTCGGCTGCGGGGTGGCTTCGGTGGGCAGTCCGGCCAGGGTCCAGTCGGCCCAGCCGCCGTGCAGGGGGCGTGCGGCGCGGCCGTGCTGTCTGAGTAGCCGGGCGGCTTGGGGGGCGTAGACGCAGTAGGGACCGCGGCAGTAGGCGACGATCTCGGTCTCGGCGGGGAGCTCGTCGAGCCGGGCGGCGAGTTCGTCGATCGGGATGGAGCGGGCGCCGGGCAGGTGTCCGGCGGTGTATTCGGCCTCGGGGCGCACGTCGACGAGCACGGCCTGGGCGGTGTCGAGGCGGTGGACGAGCTCCTCGCGGCCGATGGGTTCCAGCGAGTCGAGGTCGCCGAGGTAGGCGCCGGCGGCCCGTTCGGCTTCGGCGTTGTGCTGCTCGGCGACGCGGGTCAGCGTGGTCAGAAGACTCAGCACATCGTCGCCGGCCAGCCGGTAGTAGATCCGGTTGCCCTCCCGCCGGGTGGCCACCAGCCCGGCCTGGCGCAGCGCCTGCAACTGGGCCGAGGTGTTGCCCACCGTGGCCTGTGCTGTGGCTGCGAGGTCGTCGACGCTGCGTTCGGTCTGAGCCAGCAGGTCCAGCAGCACCAGCCGCAGCGGCGTACCCAGCGTCTTGCCGATCCGGGCGAACTGCTCGTAGAGGGCGTGCTTGCCCGCGTCTATCTCCATGCGACTATTCTACTATTCTGCCAATCACTTGAATAGCGAGGTTGACCGATGACGCACTCCCACACTGACCACCAGTCC
This sequence comes from Pseudonocardiaceae bacterium, assembly GCA_009377865.1. Classification (GTDB taxonomy): domain Bacteria; phylum Actinomycetota; class Actinomycetes; order Mycobacteriales; family Pseudonocardiaceae; genus WHSY01. The sequence goes on from WHTH01000041.1 coordinate 10,001, forward strand.
CTGCCCTGGCTGGACGCAGCCACGCTGCGGCAGGCTCGCTACGACGGGGCCGAGCTGATCGACGCCCGCCCGGTGGAGCGCTTCGCCACCGGCCACATCCCCGGCGCACTGTCGCTGGCCCTGCGCGGGCACTTCGGCGCCCTGCTGATCACGCTGATCACCCCGGAGACACCCGTGGTCTTCGTCCTCGACGAGGACCAAGACCGCGACGAGCTGGCACGCCACTGCCACGACCACGGCCTCCAGCAGCTGCACGGTGTGCTGGCCGGTGGGATGCGTGCCTGGCACGCGACTGGTCTGCCCATCACCACCCTGCCGATGCTCGGCGTGGCCGACCTGGGCAACCAGCACGTGCTGGACGTCCGCAGCCAGGCCGAGTGGCAAGACGGACATCTCCCGCACGCCGCCCACGTCCCGCTCGAGGAGCTGGCCGAGGTCGCCGTGACCGAGCAAGTCACGACGTTGATGTGCAATCACGGACAACGCTCCATGACCGCCGCCAGCCTGCTCGCCCGACGGCGGGGCACCACCGAGGGACTCAGCGTGCTGCGCGACTCCGCTCACGACTGGAGCGGCCACACCGGATGCCCCCTGCAGCACGGCACCGCCAGCCCCGAGTAGTGCGTCGATGCCAGAGATCCTGATGGCCGCGCTGGCCGGGGCCGTGGTCACCACCCTCGGCACGCCGGCCGGCATGTCCGGCGCGGTGTTCCTGCTTCCGGTCCAGATCAGCCTTCTCGGAGTGGCCGGGCCCGCGGTCAGCGCCACCAACCTGCTGTTCAACATCATCGCCACCCCCGTGGCCGTGATCCGCATGGCCCGCCGCGCACTCCCAGGCAGCCGCGAGTTGGCCGTGGTCATCACCACCGGCATCCCGGCTGTGGCCCTGGGAGTGCTGGCCCGAGTCACCGTGCTCGCCGACCCCGCACGCTTCCGGGTCGTCTTCGCCCTCGTGCTGCTCGGGCTGGGCCTGCGTTCCGCGCTCCGCGCCCGCAGGCCCAGCCCCACAGCCGCCACCACAGCCAGCGGTGAGAACCGCCCCCTCCGTCGGAGGACCCTGGCCGCGCTGACCGCCCCGATCGCCGTCCTCGGCGGTGTCCTCGGCATCGGCGGCGGGTCACTCCTGGCCCCGACCCTGGTGGGCCTGCTGCGCTATCCCGCCCGCGCTGCCGCACTACTCGCCCTGGCCACCACGCTGACCACCTCCGTGGCCGGCCTGGCCTGTTACACGCTCCTCGAGGCCACCCAGTTCACCACGACCTCGACCGCCCCCAACTGGCGTATCGGCCTGGCCCTGGCCGCCGGCGGGCTGGTCGGCAGCCTGGCCGGCACCAGCCTGCAATACCGCCTCAGCGAACGGCTGCTGTCAGCCCTCGTAGGCACAGCCGCCATCGCCACCGCGCTTGCCTACCTCCTCCGCACATGACGCCTTTACCCGTCGAGAAACGACCGTTTGCCGACACCCCGGGCGTACCGAGTGTTTTCGCAGGTGACCAGTGTCGACAACTCGCGTCGACAAACAACGTCGGCAAACGGAGTGATCGACTATTGTCGACGCACATGGAGATCGGCTACATGCGCGTGTCCACCGGCGACCAAAACCCCGACGCCCAACGCGACTCGCTGATCCGGGCTGGCGTGACCGAGGAGAACATCTACGTCGACCACACCTCCGGCGCAAAGTCCTCCCGACCGCAGTGGGACGTGGTGAACAAGGTGCTACGTCCGGGAGACGCACTCGTGTGCACCCGCCTGGACCGAGTCGGGCGCTCAACCGCGCATCTCGTCTCACTGCTGGACGAATTCCGGCAACGCGACGTCGCGTTCCGGTTCCTGGAGCAAGGCATCGACACCACCACCGCCGAAGGGCGCATGGTCTACCGTATGCTGGCCGCCGTCGCCGAATTCCAGCGCGACCTCATCGTGGCCAACACCCACGAGGGCCTGGCCGCCGCCCGCACCCGCGGCCGAAAAGGCGGCCGTCGGCCGAAGCTCACCCCGCACCAGGCCGAACTCGCCCAGCAGCTCTACGACGCCCGCGAGAAGACCGTCCAGGAGATCGCCGACCTGTTCACCGTGCCCCGCAGCACGATCTACGGCTACCTCAACAACACAACGAACTGACCGGCCGAATCACCAGCTACTTTGCGGCTCACGGGAGCTTCGGGAGAACTGGGCCTACAACGCTGGCGTGAAGACGCCGAGTGGAGCACGCAGGTGCTGGAGCCTGCCGTCGCCGCGGCGGCTGGCGGGAGGCATCGTGAGCAAGGCATCCGACGCGCTGGCCGCCCGGGCGGCCCGCGCCGCGGGCCGAGCCGGTGCGCATCACCGTCGATCTCGCGCCGAGGACGCACCGAGATCTGCTCGACGCGTGCCGTGCCGCCGCGCACCGCCTGCAGGTACCCAAGGTGCCGGCCGCCTCGCTGGTGCGCGCCCTGCTCGCCCAGCTCGAGCACAACCCCGAGCTCGTCGAGCAGCTGCTACCCGACCTGCGCACCGACGTCGAGCAGAACCGACGCCGCAAGTAACACAGTAACGATGTTGCGTCAGTATGGACTGCATGAGTCGCTGCCGCAGCGCCGCCGTCGCTGTGTTCGCGGTGCTGTTCGCGGGATGCACGGCAGCCCCGCCGCCGCCCGCACCGGCGCCGAGCCCACCGCCAGCACCGGTCTCGCCGTTGACCGGCCTGCCGACCGACCTGGCCGCACCGGTGCTCATCGTGAAGGTCGACAATGTTGGGTCGGCTCGACCCCAGACGGGGCTCATGGCGGCCGATGTCGTCTACGTCGAACCCGTCGAGGGCGGAGTCAGCCGGTTGGCGGCCGTCTACCAGTCCCAGGTGCCGCCCGTGGTCGGTCCGGTCCGCAGCGTCCGCAGAACCGACTTGCAGCTGGTGGCGAACTTCGGCAGGCCCGCGCTCGCGTTCTCCGGCCAGGCACCCCAGCTGCGACCGCTGATCGACCAGTCCGGGGCGGTGGACGTCTCGGCGCCCCCGCGCCCCGATGCCTACTCCCGGCAGGGGCCACACTCCGCGCCGCACAACCTTTATGCCGATGCCCGCCGGCTCGCGCCCGCGGGCGCGCCGCCCGTCGACATCGGCTTCGAGTTCGGCCCCACCCCCGAAGGGGGGCAACCGGTCGAGGCCACCGCCGTGAGCTACCCCAGCACGCGGATCGGCATCGAATGGGCGCCGGCGCAGCGGCGCTGGGTGTTCACCATGGACGGGACACCGCTGACCGCGGCCGAAGGCGGCCGTCCCGGTGCCGCGACGGTGGTGCTGCAGCGGGTCGAGACCCGGCCCACCAACATCGTGGATGCGACGGGTACGGCGTCGTCGTTCGCCCTCACCGTCGGCGACGGCGAGGCGGTGGTGCTGCGCGACGGGCACGCCTTCCAGGGCACCTGGTCACACCCGGCACCGCACACCCCGACCACATTCAACCGTCCCGACGGGTCGCCGCTGCCCTTCGCGCCCGGCCCAGTGTGGGTCGTGCTCGTGCCCGCACCACCGGGTTGAGCCCCCGGCGCGGCAGCGGCGCACCCCCGGTCACCGGCTTACTGCCCACCAGGTCGTGCTCGGCGCAGTAGGCCTGGTGCTCCCGAGCGTGTCCCAGAGCGCAAAGTACGAGGTCATTGCTGGTGGGGCGACGGCTGTCGCAGTCGTCGTTCCAGTAACCATGCTCGCGATCGCCAGAGCGGTAACGCGCTGAACTGCGGAAATACGCCACCTTGCGTCTCAGGTCAGTTTCGGGAGCACCAGGCCGACCACGGTGGGGCGGGTGCTGGCCTGGGCCCGTGACGTCGAGCTGGTCGTCGTTGTCGAGGGCGGCGCGACCGCGGAGTTCCTCGGCGGCGACCGCAACCGGTCGCAGTCCTACGTGCTGGTCGTCGACCGCGCCACACACCACGCCGGGTCCTGGCCCGACACCCCGGCCGACAGCCAGACATCGGGCCAGGTCAACGACCCACCACAGCTAACTGACGACCCCCCCACGTCTTACGTGAGTAGTAACCCCTTGCCGCGCAGCGGCCAAGGGCCACACCGACCCAGCCGCAACCACCGGCGGCCGCGTACCGACTGGCCGTTGTGGCAGATACCCGCCAGCCCGGCCGAACGATCCGCCGCAGCGGCCACGCTGCTGGCCAGAATCGGCCTCAGAAGCCGGGGGGTGGTCGGCTTCAAGGCGCCGCAGCTGCTCAAGCGGTGGTGGGACCAAGGCGCCTGTGTGGCCGGGCTGCTCCACGCCCTCGACCACCACCCCGACCAGCCCGACACGACCCGCGGCGACGCACTCCGCTCGGCACGCGATCCGCTGGCGGTGCTGGGCCACCGCCTCGCCCCCTGGCAAAACCGGCTGGCCGAGCTCCCGGCGAACCTGCACGGCCACCGTGGGGACTACCGCGCCGAACAGGCCGCCCGCATCGCGGCCCGCACCGCAGCCGCCGACCATCGACCGGCGGCACCGGGGTCGGGTTCGACGGCCGCGGCCCGGGAGGCCGCCCGTGCCCAGCTTGACGCCGCCCTGGCCGCCCGTGACGCATGCCGCGAGGTCGCCCGTCCGATACCGGGTCGGCGCCACCACGGGCGTCTCACGACGCGCTGAGCGCGACGCTGCGGGCTCGAACCGACCGACCCCGGGTGATGGGACCTAGCGAGAGTCGTTCGACAAAGGCCGCCGAGCCAGGCAACAGAGCAGAGCAGGGCGAGGACCAAACAACAGGGGTGGGCTGCGCTGAGGTGGGCCGCCTACCCCCCAGCACGCGAGCTGCTGCCCGGTCTGCTGGGCATCGGCCATCCTGACGAACCCTGAGAAGGATTTGTCGGCAACCCGACCAGCCCGGACAACGGGGTCTGACCAGCACCGATACGCCGGACAACCGCCGACCGGTCGAAACCGGCCGCGAAACCGGCCGCGAAACCCGCCGTGACGCCGGCCGAGAAGCCGGCGTCGAAACCGGCCGCGCAACCACAGCCACCAGGCCCCACCTCGCGCGCGTCTGCGAGACCTGCGAGATCTGCGAGACCTGCGAGGCGTGGGCTCAGAGATCGAGGACGGCGCGCAGGCTGACGTCGATTTGCTCGAGCGCATCGTCGGACACCGCGCCCAGCTGTTCGACGAGTCGGCGTCGCATGACCCGCTCCAGGGTCATCGCCGAGGCCCATCCCCACGGCGCGACATGCACGGCCAGCAGCTGCCCGGGATCGGAGTCGAGCACGTGCACACCGAACACGACCGGCAGCGCCTCGGCGTCGTTGATGCCCTCGGCCGACACGATCAGCCTCGTGGTGGACTGCCCCTGCCGGCTGAGCACCGGGTCGTAGCGCCAGACCTCGCCTCGCCTCACGCGGCGCCGCCGCGGGCGGCAGCGGCTTCGTCGTCGGCGTCGGTGAGGTAGTCCGGGTGCTCGGCGAACCAGCGAGCGTGCTGCTCGGCGGCCTCTCTTAGCGCATCGCCGCGGACCAGACGCTCCAGGTATGCCGAGGCCCCGCCCCGGGTTCGCGCACCGCACTGGCGCACCCGCGCCGCCGTGGCGCCGTCCAGGCTCACCGTCATACGCTCCTTCTGCATACGGTCGAGCGTACGGCAGCGTGCATGAAGCTCGGAACCCCCGGCCGTCACACCCCGTCACACCGGGCAGAGCCTGCGAGATCTGCGAGATCTGCTAGGGCTGCGGGTCGGTGCTGGTGAGGCGTTCGCGGGCCTGGTCGGGATGGTCGATGCCGGCTCGCAGCAGCGCGGCGAGCACGGCGTGCTTTGGCGCGCGGCCGCGCAGCTCGTGATACAGGTCGTCGGCGGCGTGCTGCAGCGCCTCGGCGACCTCGGCGGGCAGATACCAGGAGCGGGTGACCATTGCCGGCCGCACCGGCGCCGCTGGCGGCTGCTCGGTCGTCGGGGCTGGGGTGGTGTCGGTGTAGCGGGCCCGCATCACGTCGCCGAGCGCGGCCGTGTCGCCGCGACTGCTGAACTGTTTACGCCGGGCGGTCACGACTGCTGCTCCTGGAGGGTGGCGGCGACGCTGCGGTAGGCATCGGCGTGTTCGCTGTGGGGTGCGTAGCTGGTCAGCGGCACCCCCGCGTCCCATGCCTCGCCGACGACCACGGCCAGGGGCAGATGCGCCAGCATCGGCAGCGGCAGCGCGTCGAGCTCGCCCATGACGTGGGCGGCCAGTCGCGACAGCGGCCGCCGGTACAGGCCGGGCACCAGGCCGTGCAGCACGATGCGTTCGCGGCGCAGCGCGGCCTCCAGGCCCTCGATCTGGCCCAGCAGCAGCCGTAGCGCCCGCACCGACGACCGCTCCGGTTGGACCGGGATCAGCACCCCGTGGCAGGCGGCCAGCGCGTTGTCGGTGAGCACGTCCAGCGCCGGGGGGCAGTCGATGACCACCCGGTCATAGCGATCGGCCAGCGCCTCGAGCAGCCGCGCCAGCCGCCACTCCCGGGCGGGCAGCCGGTCGAGCTCGCGGCCGACCAGAAACATCGCCAGCGCGGTCGGCAGCACGTCCAGCACGCCGCCGGCGTCGGTCTTGGAATGGTGGGCCACCAGCTGGGCGACCGGGCCGGTGTAGTGCCCGGCCAGCGCCGCGGCCACCGTGGCCGGCTCGTCGGCCTCGGCCAGGCCCAGCGCCTCGGTCGTCAGATGCCCTTGCGGGTCCAGGTCGACCAGCAGCACGCGCGCCCCGGTCTCGGCCAGTGCCCCGCCGACCCCGGCGGTCAGGCCGGTCTTGCCGACCCCGCCCTTCTGGTTGAGCACCGCGGTGACATGCACCGCACCAGTGTGTACCTGCGAGACCTGCCAGGTCTAGCAGAACTCGCACACCCGCTAGCGCGGATAACCCTGCGAGACCTGCGAGAGCACTGAGCCGTCGTGACGCTGGGGCTCTCCGGTTTAGTCCTCGTCTCCGGCCTGCTGCTGGGCTTGTTGGCTGTGGCCGAGGTACAGATCGCTGGTCAAGTCGCGCATGGCGGCCACCGCGTTGAACTGGGTGGGGTTGTCGGCGGGCCGCTTGCCCGCTGCCTTGGCCGCGTCCCACATTGCGTCGACGTATTCGAACAGCACCCGCCGGGCATCGGCCTGTTCGGGGTGCCGTTAAGGAACGTGTCACCAGGGGCCAAGTAGCTCGGGGGCTGCTCAGTTCGGCTCCGTCGGGGTCTTCTTGCCGAGGTGGCGGTAGATGGTGGGGCGGGTGACGCCGAACTCGGCGGCGATCTGGTTGACGGTGTAGCGGCGCAGGCCCTGGTCGTCGGTTTCCTCGTACATCAGCCGGGCGAGGTGGGCCTGGCGCGGGCCGAGCTTGGGCTTCTGCCCGCCGGTCCGGCCGCGGGTGCGGGCGGCCTCGAGCCCGTCCTTGGTCCGCTCGGAGAGCAGGCTGGCTTCGAACTCGGCGATCGCTCCGAGGATCGAGAAGAACATCCGCCCGACGGCGGTGGAGGTGTCCACGCCCTGGTCGAGCACGACGAGGTTGATCTGTCGTTCCTGCAGGGTGCGGGAGAGCTCGATGAGGTGCTCCAGGGAGCGGCCGAGGCGATCGAGCTTGGTGATCACGATCTGGTCGCCGGCGCGGGCGACGAGCAGAGCCTGGTCGAGCTCGGGGCGCCGGGCGAGTGTGCCGGAGGCCTTGTCGATGAACACCTGCTCGCAGCTGGCCGCACGCAGGGCGTCGTGCTGGGCCTCGGGATGCTGGTCGCGGGTGGAGACCCGCGCGTAGCCGATCCGCATGGCCAAGTTGTATCGCGAACCCCCGACAGCACGACGTTGGTGCGGACACGGGTTGCGTTACAACTGCGACCAGCAGAATCGGACCGGGCGGCGGAGCGTCTCGTGAACGTTCGTTTCAGTTCGGTCACATGCGGTGGTCGGTGATGGCGTGGGCGGCACGTTGCCGGGCCGTCTGGGCCCGGTCGGGGTGGGTCATGGCGATGGCGGCGTGCAGCGCGTCGAGGACTGCGCTGTGCACGAGCCTGCTGGCGCGGGCTTCGATCTGGTGGTGGGTCTCGGGGGAGCCGGCGACGAGGGCCTGGTCGCAGAGTTCGGTGAGGGGCGAGCGGTAGAAGCTGGTGATAGCCACGGTGGTGGCGCCGGCGTCACGGGCCGCGCCGGCGGCGGCGAGGGTTTCCCGGGTCTGGCCGGTATGGCTGATCGCCAAGCATACCGCGCGTGGCTTCAGCAGCCAGGCGCTGACGTGTTGGACGTGCGCGTCGGCGGGGGCCTCGGCGAGGAGCCCGATGCTGCGCAGGCGGTAGGCCGCGTCCTGGGCAAGGGGCGCGGAGGTCCCGACACCGACGACGAGCAGGTGCTCGGCCGTGCCGACCGTCTCGATGGCGCGGGTGAACGCCGTGGCGTCGACGCTGTCGATGACATTGGTGAGCGCGTCGGCGCTGGAGCGCAGGACCGCCGCGAGTACTCCGGTCGGGGTCGTGGCCTCCTCGACCGGCCCGCCCGTTCCGGATGATCCCGATTCCGAGGCCAGTCGCAGCTTGAGGTCACCGAAGCCGCGCAGCCCGAGGTCCTGGCAGAACCGCACGACGCTCGCGACCGAGGTGCCGGTGCTCGCGGCGAGGTCGCTGACGGTGAGCTCGACGATGCCGCCTGGGTCGGCCATGACGGTCTCGCCGATCCGGCGCCCTGTGCGCGACAGGCTGGGCAGCAGCGCCCGCACCCGCGCGGTGACCGGACCGGTGATCCCGGCTTCGAGGCCGTCGGAAGAGGAGTCCGCGAGGGAAGCGCTCACGGAGACGACTCTAGCCACAGTCCGGACACCAGCTCCGGCTCAGCGATTCTATGCGGATGGAGAGTACATCCGCTGTTCATGCTCACGGTGGAGCACGTTTCCGTTGGCTGCCTAGCGTCGCCGTCTGTGAAGACGAGCACCAGCGACGGCATCTTGACCACCCACACCGGGAGCTTGCCGCGCCCACCCGAGCTGGCCGACCTGATGGTGGCCCGCGAGACCGGCACCGCCGAGGCGACCGCGCTCGGGCGCCTTCCCGGGCTGATTCGTGAGGCGATCGCCGCGGTGCTGCGCCGCCAGGGCGAGACCGGCATCGACGTGGGCAGCGACGGTGAACAGGGCAAGATCGGCTACGCGACCTACGTCAAGGAGCGGATGTCGGGATTCGACGGCGAGGCCGGCGCCCTCACCCTCGCCGACCTCGAGGACTACCCCGAGATCACCGAACAGGCCCTAAGCGGGCTGATCACCGCCACCCCGTCGTGCACCGGCCCGGTGCGCTACACCGGCGCCGACGACCTCGCGGCCGAGCTGACCGAGCTGCGCACCGCCGTAGACGGCGCCGGGCCGGCCGCCCCGCCCGAGGTGGTGATCCCGGCCGCCTCCCCCGGAGTGATCGCGATCTTCCTCGCCGACCAGCACTACGGCTCCCACGAGGCCTACCTGGCGGCGCTGGCCGAGGCGATGCGCACCGAGTACGAGGCCATCGTCAACGCCGGGTTCCTGCTCCAGATCGACTGCCCGGACCTGGCCATGGGCCGCCACGCCCAGTACGCCGACGCCGCGATCGCCGAGTTCCGGACCGCGATCGCCGGGCACGTCGAGGCGCTGAACGCCGCTACCGCGAACATCGACCCCGAGCGGATGCGGATGCACCTGTGCTGGGGCAACTACGAGTCCCCACACCACCGCGACGTCGACCTGGCCGACATCGTCGACGTCGTCATGGGCGCCCGTCCACGCGGAGTGCTGCTGGAGGCGGCCAACCCACGCCACGCCCACGAGTGGCGCGTTTTCACCGACCACCCGCTGCCCGAGGACAAGGTCCTGGTCCCGGGGGTGATCGACACCTGCAGCAACTATATCGAACACCCCGACCTCGTCGCCGAGCGCCTGGTTCGCTACGCAGAGACCGTCGGGATCGAGCGGGTCATCGCCGGCACCGACTGCGGGTTCTCCACCTTCGCCTCGTTCACCCCGGTCCAACCGCGGATCGCCTGGGCCAAGCTCGCATCCCTAGTCGAAGGCGCCCGCCGCGCCACCGACGCCCTGCGGCGACCCGTCCCGGTCCGCGCCGCCGCCGGAGCCCCCGCATGAGCGCCCCCGCACCACGCACCGACCCGATGACCGTGTTGGCTGTGGGCGACGTCGTCGGCGCCGACGCCGCCGACTGGCTTGCCGCCCGGCTCCCGCGCCTACGCGAGGAACACCACCTCGACTGGGTGGTGGTCAACGCCGAGAACTGTGCGGTCACCGGCCCCTCGCCGATGGATGGGTTCGGCATGACCGTCGAGGTCGTCGACACCCTGCTCGCCGCCGGCGTAGACGCCATCACCGGTGGCAACCACTCCTGGGACGGCCCTGACGTCGACAAGGTCCTGGCCTACCCGCAGGTCGTGCGCCCGGCCAACCTCGACGAGAACCGAGGCCAAGGCCTGACCACTCTGCGTCGCGGAGCACGGACCCTCACCGTGCTCAACTTGCTCAGTCCCACCGCCGCCCTACCCGGCATGAACGCCCCCCCACCGCGGCCTCTGTGGCCGGCCTGGACCTCGCTGGCCGCGAGCGAGGACCTGCCGGGGGCGGTGCTGATCGACCTGCACGGCGAATCTCCGTGGGAGAAGGCCGCCTTCGCCACCGCCCTCGACGGCACCATCACCGCGCTGGTCGGTACCCACACCCACGATCCCACCCTCCGCGGACACGTCTTGCCCGGTGGCACCGGATACGTCACCGAACTCGGCATGACCGGACCCCTCGGCTTCACCGGCGGCGGCTTCGACCCCGTCCACTTCGCTGCCCGGCTCCGAGGTGAAGACATCGCCGCCCTGCCGCCCTACCAACTCGCCAACGGGCCGCTATCCCTCGGAGCGGTCGTCATCAGCGTCGACGCGACCGGCGCCACCAAGTCGATCACCCGAGAGTACTGACCATGAGCGAGACGACCAAGAGCACCGCAGAGGGCGCTTCGCCCGTCGTCGACCCCGCCACCCGACGCCGAGTGCTGGTCTCGTCCACGATCGGAACCGCGATCGAGTGGTACGACTTCTATCTCTACTCCACCGCCGCGGCCCTCGTGCTGGGCCAGGCCCGGGTCCCGAGCCGCCGGGCTGGCCATGGCATTCAAGCTCATCGAAGCCGCCCAGCACCGGTGGCAGGCCGTGAACACGCCGCACCTGGTCGCCCTCGTCCGCGCCGGCGCCACGTTCGAGGCCGGCAAACTCGTCGAACGACCCGACGACCACCCGCAACCCGAGGCCGCCTAAAAGATCTTCATCCACAGGTCTTGACTATTGCTCCACGCAAGTCCGCGCCATCTGCGACATCGGCGGCGTGTTCCAAGAGTCCGTCGCCGGCTTGGGCGTGGTCATCACCTCGGGCGGGGGTGCTCGGTCGCCCCGAAGTCGCCTTTGCGGTGCGCGGCTGGCTCGGCGACGATAAACAGGTCGACCCCGGCGAGGTCGAACCAGCCTAGCTGACTGCGGGGCTCCGGTGATTGCCGATGGCTTGGTCGAGTTGGGTGGGACTGACTGCGGGGTTGATGTGGGGTCGATGGGGCGCATGCGGCGATGGTGGCCGAGGGTGTTAGCGCTGCTGACGGTGCTGGCCCTGACCGCGGCGTGCGGCGGAGAGCCGCCCGGGCGCACCAGGGCCGCGGACAACCCGGCGGCACAGGGACGGCCGAACATCGTCGTGGTGATGGTCGACGACATGGCGATGAACCTGCTGCCCTTCATGCCGAATGTGCAGCGGATGCAGCGGGAGGGGGTGAGCTTGCCCAACAACTTCACCACCGACTCGCTGTGTTGCCCGTCTCGGGCCTCGACGCTGACCGGACGGTTCCCGCACAGCACCGGGGTGTTCACCAACACCGCCCCCGACGGGGGTTTTGGCGTGTTCCACCGGCGCGGCGGCGAGAACGACACGATCGGCACCCGGTTGCAGGCGGCCGGCTACCGGACCGGGCTGATGGGCAAGTATCTCAACGGCTACCAGCCCGGGAAAACGGTCGGCGGCACGGAGAACTACGTGCCGCCGGGCTGGGACGACTGGCAGGTCGCAGGCAAGGGCTATGCCGGTTTCAACTACGCGATGAACTCCAACGGCAGAGTGGCCCATCACGGCGGTAAACCCGAGGATTATCTGACCGACGTGCTGTCGGCGAAGGCCAGTGACTTCATCGGCTCCAGCGCCTCGCAGGGCAAGCCGTTCTATCTGCAGCTGGCCACGTTCACCCCACACGCCCCCTACACCCCGGCGCCGCGCCACGCCGCCGCGTTCCCCGGCCTGACCGCGCCGCGCGGGCCGGCCTTCAACCAGCCGCCGACGAACGTGGCCTGGCTGGCCGACCGGCCGCCGCTGCGGCCCAAGCAGACCGCGAAAATCGACCAGGACTTCCGCAAGCGCGCGCAGTCGATGCTGGCCATCGACGAGATGATCGGCTCGGTGCAGCGCAACCTCCAGGAAAGGGGGCTCGCCAACAACACCTACCTCGTGTTCACCTCGGATAACGGCTACCACATGGGCCAGTACCGGCTGGCCTCGGGCAAGCAGACCGCCTTCGACACCGACATCAACGTGCCCCTGGTGATCACCGGACCCCGGCTGCACCGCGGCGCCGCGAGCCCGGCGATGGCCGAAAACATTGACCTCGCCCCGACGTTTGTCGAGCTGGCCACTGGCACGGCACCCAGCAACGTCGACGGCCACAGCCTCGCCCCGGTGCTGTATGGCCCGCCGCCAGCCGACTGGCGCAACGCGGTGCTGATCGAGCACCACGGCCCATCCGGCCGGCGGGGCGATCCCGACCGGCAGCGCCCGGTCCACGGCAACCCACCCACCTACAACGCGTTGCGGCTGGTGGGGGCGACCTACATCGAATACCCCCACGGCCCCCGCGAGTACTACGACCTTGGCAGGGACCCTCACCAGCTGGCCAACGCCTACGAGCTGCTGCCGCCCCAGCGCCAGCAGCAGCTGCACGCCGCCATCCAGCGGGCCGTGCACTGCCACCACGCCACGTCCTGCTGGAGCGCCCAGCACGTGCCCGGCTAGCAGGCTTCCGAACGGTCACGAGCCACGAAGGGCGAGACAGCCCCGGTAAGTGGTTGGTGTTCGTCTATCGCGACCAGCTTGACCAGCTACTGGCCCCTCGTGACACGCTCCTTAACGGCACCCCTGTTCGGCCCGCTGGGTCGGGGTCATGCTCGCCAGCCGGTCCATGTCGTGCTGGCGGAACGCTTCGGCCAACTCCATGACCGCGGTCTGGTGCCGAATGTCATGCCCGTACGTCGTTTCCGACGGTTGCGGTGGTGGCTGTGTCATGGCCTCAATCGTCCACGGCAGGCGCAAGCTACCCCTCTGCAGCAACCCTCGCAGCTTTAGCAGATCTAGCAGCTCTCGCAGAACTGCGAGAGCTGCCCGCGCCGAGCATCCGGATCTCAGCGAGTTACCCGGTGGTCGGTGTCAGGTGCCGGTAGACGGTGCCGCGGCCGACGGACAGGGTGCGGGCGATGGTGGTGATGCTGGCGCCTTCGGTGTGCATCCGGCGGGCGGCGGTGAGCTTGTCGTCGGTCATGACGCGGGGGCGGCCGCCGACGCGGCCGTGGGCGCGGGCGGTGGCCAGGCCGTCTCTCGTTCGTTCGGCGATGCGGTCTCGTTCGAATTGGGCCAGTGAGGCGAAGACGCCGAACACCAGCCGCCCGGCGGGGCTGGTGGTGTCGAGCTGTTCGGCCAGCGAGATGAACCCGATGCCCTGGCGGGCCAGGTCGGTGACGGTCTCGGTCAGGTGCAGGCTGTCGCGGCCGAGCCGGTCGAGTTTGCATACCACCAGGGTGTCGCCGGGTAGCAGCACCTGGCGTAGCTGGCCCAGGGCGGGCCGGTCGGCGCGGGTGCCGCTGGCGTGGTCGGTGAAGATGCGCACGCACCCGGCGGTGTGCAGCGCTTCGAGCTGGGTCTCGGGTGACTGGCTGCGGGTCGAGACCCGGGCGTAGCCGTAGCGGTGTCCTGTCATGGGCGGCAGCGTGGCGCAAACGTCCGGGTCGCAGCTGGAACGGCGCGCGGTTTCGGACACGAGTTGTGGACACGGCTGGCGCGGCGTGTCGCGGGCCTGCAACACAGCGCCCGGTAACGGCCGATTTCGAGACGAGGGGCGCACCGGAGTATCAGGTCCGGCCCGGGCCGGTGGTCTGGTTACGTACGAGCCGGCCGCGGCGATGATCTGGGTGGGACCGCACGACCCCCGGCGGCCCCACCCGCAGTCTCAGGAGGACTGTTGTCCATGTCGACCGTTGAGCGCACGATCGCCAGCCTGTACGCCGCCCGGGCTCGCCTCGACGAGACCCTCGAAGCGTTGATCAGCCATCTGGCCCGGGTAAGCCCCTTGTGGGGCGACGACTTGCGACTGGTTGAGGCGACGCCGCTGCCCTGCGGTGCCTCGCGCGTAACCCGGCCGCCGGCATCTGGCATAACTGGAACACTGACGCTCCCGACAAGCGCAGCCTCATCGCCTACGGCCACTGACCACCAGCTACACGGAATCGATCATCTAGTGTCCGCCCGCCGCCCGCGGCTACCTGCGGCGCAGCGCGTCGGGCTGGGCGAGCTCGTGGGTGATGCTGACGGGCGGCTCGCCGGAGGCGATCTCGGCGAGGCTGACCGTCTCGAGCACGCCGCGCACCGCCCGGCGGGTGGCGATCCACACCTCGCGCAGCGCCGCCGTCGGCCCGGGGTAGTCGAGGTCCTCGGGGGAGGTGCCGTGCACGTCGGCCAGCGGCCCCTCCACGGCGCGGATGACGTCGGCCACCGAGATCTCGGCGGCGGCCCGGGCCAGGCGGTAGCCTCCCTCGCGGCCGCGGCGGCTCTGCACCAGGCGCGCGACGCGCAGCTCGTTGAGGATGTTAAGCAGGAACCGCAGCGGTATGCCCTGGCGTTCGGCCACCGCCTCCGCTGTGTGTAGTGCGGTGGGGGCGGCGGCGAGCTCGACCATGGCCCGCACCGCGTAGTCGGCCTTCGCGGTGACCCTCATGCCGCCGAGTCTGCCGCAGCCTCGGGGCCGCCCGGGGACCCCTCACCCGCTTGTCGCGTCCACTGGTTCCGGCTGCCGGCGCGCCTGGCGGGCGCCCTGCACGGCGGCCGTCACCATCGCCGCCCACACGACGGCCAGGCTGAGGTACAGCGGCGGGCCGACCAGGTCGTCGAGGTCCACCGCGCGCAAGAAGGTGCGGGCGTTGGTGAGCACGATGATCCCGCCGACCAGGGTGCCCAGCACGCGGGCGTCGAGCAGCCGCACCACGTAGGCGGCCAGCGGGGCGACCAGCACGCCGCCGACCAGCAGCGCCCCGACGACGCGGAACGGGATCTCGGAGCTGCTCAGGCCGAGTAGGAACCCGGCGCTCGCGACGACGGTGACGAGGAACTCGCTGGCGCCCATCGTGCCGACCACCTTGCGCGGCTCCATGCGCCGCGAGGCGAGCAGCGTGGTCGACCCCACCGGGCCCCAGCCCCCGCCGCCGACCGCGTCCAGGAACCCGGCGACGGCGCCGAGCGGGGCGAGTACCCAGCGCGGCACCCGGCCGGTCCGCACCGCCTGGCCGGACCGGTCGAAGGCGAACCGGGTGAGGATGTAGCCCCCCAGCCCGAACAGGACGACCGCGACGACCGGTTCTGCGGCGTCGGCCGGGATCGAGGTCAGGAAGGTGGCCCCGGCGAACGCGGCGAGCGCACCCGGCACCGCCAGCCAACCGATCTTGGACCAGTCGATGTTGCCGAACCGCCAGTGCGAGACACCGGAGGCCAGCGTGGTGCCCACCTCGGCCAGGTGCACGCTGGCCGAGGCGATCGCCGGGGCGAATCCCGCGGTCAGCAGCACCGTGGTCGAGGTGACCCCGAAGGCCATCCCCAGCGCCCCGTCGACCAGCTGCCCGGCCACCCCGGCGAGCGCCACCAGGACCAAGCTTGTCATCGCCGCATCCTTAGTACATTAAAACTATGTTGTTTAGTGTTGATGTACTAAGCAGCGCTGTCAACCGCTGACGTCCTCCGGGGAGAACACCCGGATTCCACCAGGACCAGCCAGTTGCCCCCGGAGTTGTCCCGCATGACCGCCTCGATGCCGTACGGCCGGTCCGACGGCTCGACCCCGACCCCGACGGGGCGATACAACATGATCATCGATCTCGACATAGATTCGGAGGGGATGAACTGCCCGCCAGGCCGGGTTGGCGGCGGCCCCCACAGCCTTCGGCGGGCAGCCGAGGCGGCCTCCGTCTGTGACCTGTCCGGGCGGAGGCCGCCGCTGCACCGTGCGGGTCGCCAACTCGGTGCCGTGATAACCCGCTGTATCACGGCTTCCCGGGCTCGTCGGCGGTACTGTCACCATCCGCCGGCTAGGCCATGATCCTCAGCGGCGTGGCGGAGGAACTCCATGGTGCGGGCCCGCTGCCCGGGGCTTTGAGTGTTGCTGAGGTCGTGCAGGCAGGTGGCCATGCGGGGCGACCGGCAAGTGTGAACCCAGGTGCCGGCGAAGTTGGCGCAGTGCTCGGGTAGGACGTCGCGAAACCGGTCCCGGACGCGTTGGCTGAGGTCGTTGCCGCGGTGCAGGTCGTTAAAGTGCAGCTCGTTGCGGACCGGGAGCAGCTCGTCATCGGTCACCTCACCGACCAACTGCCGCTCGGTGGCGATGGCGAAGAAGCCGATCTGGCGGGCCATCTTGAACAGCGTGCGGTGCGCGCGGCGGCAGACCAGGACCGGGACGATGGGCTGGTCTCGGTGGGTTTCCTGGAGGGAAGCCGCCTTGTCGAGCAGCTGGTAGAGCTCCTGGGACTGCGGATAGACCCAGGAGCGGATGTTCTTGACCTCGACCAGGATCGTCACCGGTGGGCCGGGGAGGCCCTGGGTGCTGAACGGGATCATGTAGCCGCCGCTGTCGGCCGGGCCACGCAGGGTGGTTCCCAGGATCGCCTTAACCTCACCGGCGCCGGGTTGTGCCGGTTGCATCGCACCGGAGGCGATGATCGCGGACCGGGTGGCGGCTTCGCCAGCTGGGCCGAGCAGACCTCGTGGGTGGCGGGCTGTGGCGTTGGCCCAGCCGCTGTAGCGCGCGTAGAGCAGTCGCTTGCGGGCGGCGGCCTTGTCCAGTGCGGTGGCTCGGCGGCGGCGGTCGGCCAGTTCGATGGTGTCGATGTCTCTGCCGCCGCGGGAGGGTGCGCGGCGGTAGACGAGCTCGCCGCTGCGTACCAGCTCGCGGAGGGCGGTGGTGATGTGGTGGGGGTCAATGTTGACGCCGGAGTCGGTGTAGCCGGCCTCAGCGATGCGGGCCTCTAGCTCGCTGTGGACCACCGCGAGCTCGGTGACCATCACCTCGCGGACACGCGTGATGGCGCGCTCGACGTAGTCCGATTCGGCCACGGGCGAGCAGTATGCCTGGAAGGGCGGCACGGCGAACTTCGCTTTGGGCGCATCTGCGACGCCATATGTAGGAGTCGTGTGGTCAGACGAACGTGAACCCACGGCCCTGGCGCGCATCGCAGTCGGTTGTGCCTATGGCGGTTCGACGTCGTCGGGGTCGACGTCGGTGACGACCTGCCGGTCGCCGAGCAGCCCGCGGATCACGAACGCGACTTGGGGGCGGCAGCCGACGTCGTCCGGGCTGACGACGACGCCGAGGCTGCCCGCCGGCACCGACTCGTGCATCACGCCGCCGCTGATGTCGCGGACGGCGCGGACCTGCATGCCCGTGTCCAACTTCGTCATGTGGGGCAGCGTCGCGCGCCGGTCCGGCGGGAGCGGACCAGCAAACCAGCAATAGCGGTTGCCAGTGCCCGGATGGTGCGGCGCCGCGAGCTGGCCGACATCGACATCGACAACGCCGACGACGCCGGCGGGAGGTCGCCGCGGGCGGCTATGTGCGGCGTTGGTGGGCCTCGCGGCGCGCGTGGGTCAGCGCCCATGAGGTGAGGGTGTGCGAGTCGGGCAGCCGGCCGTGGTCGCGCAGCTGTGCCGCCTGGTGGCGTTGCTCGATGAACAGTGCCGGCGCGTCCTGGTCGAGGTGGCGGGTAGCCCATTGCACGACCTGTTCCCACAGCGGTTCGGTGGGTGGCAGGTGCGGTGCCAGTGCCGCGATGGCCTGTAGCCGGTCGAGGTTGGGTGGGTGACCGCGGTCGAGGTCACCTTCGGTCAGAGGTAGTTCAGCCACACGCGGGCCAGGCCCCCCTCCACGGCGGAGCAAGATATCGACGTAACCAAAGGTTACGGCCCTGGCGCACCTCAGACGGTGCGCGCTCGGTGGCCGCATGGCGGCCGGTGAACGACCCGGCGAGCGCGTGTTTCCGGCGGCGGATTATTCCGTGGCGGCGCCGGCGACGGCACGCAATACGGCGCCGGTGGTGTCGTCGAGGGGCAGCCACTCGACGGCGCGGCCGCTGGCCGCACACCAGGCCAGCACCGCCGGGCGGCAGGTGTCACAGACCGGCACGACGGCCGCGTAGTAGGGCGCGTCTTCGCGGGCGACGACGCCGGTGGCCGGCGCCGCACAGCGCAGGTGCCCGTAGCGGGTCTCGCAGTCGGGTCGGTAGGGAGCGCGGTCGCGGCGGGCCCGTGAGCGGCAGGTGGCGTCGCAGTAGCGGCGCCGGCGGCCCCGGCCGGTACTGGCCGGTAGCCGTTGCCCGCACGCCTGGCACCAGTCCGCGGTGGCGTGTGCCATCAGCACCCCCCTGATTACGTGCGCGACTCGAGCGCGGCACGGATTCCGTCGAGCCACGCCGTCAGGTCGGCCGGCGGGTTGACCATCCCGTCGAGCACGCGCTGCGCAGCCTGCTGCGGGGTGTAGCCCATGGCCTCGAGGTGGCGCGCGTCGCGCAACACCAGGGCCACAGCCAGCTGCTCGCCGGTCGACCAGGCGCCCGAGGGGTGCCCGTCGTGGTGTGCCCGGGCGATGCGGGCGCGGTGTGCGATGTCGGCCGCGAACGGGTCGCCGGACCGTGCCTGGTCGGTCTGGTCGGCGTCGCGCAGCACCGCTTGCTTGCGGGCCGCGTACTGCTCGCGCTGCCCGGGGGTGGCGCCGCGCTCGGTGAGATGCCGCGCCTGCCGTAGCACGCTGGCAGCCTCGCTGGCCGGGGTGTGTGACGGCAGGCCGGCGCTGACCATCGTCTCGGCGAGCCCGGCATCGGCGGCCAGCGCGCGGGTGCTGACCGGCGCGTGCTGGGCACACCACTGGTCCAGGCGGGCCGCGGTGGCGTCGGGGTCGGCGGCACCCTCGGACAGGTCGAGCGGCTCGTCGATGGCGGTGTCCCACGCGGTGACGGTCGGCCCGAACCGTTCGTGCGCGGACTGGCGGGTCACGTCGAGGGCCTCGCCGATGGCCGCCCAGCTCGCGCCGCACTGCCGCTCGTAGACCACGGCGGCGTCGAGGACCTCGCGGGCGGTGTCGGCCTGGTGCTCCCGAGCGTGTCCCAGAGCGCAAAGTACGAGGTCATTGCTGGTGAGGCGACGGCTGTCGCAGTCGTCGTTCCAGTAACCATGCTCGCGATCGCCAGAGCGGTAACGCGCTGAACTGCGGAAATACGCCACCTTGCGTCTCAGGTCAGTTTCGGGAGCACCAGGCCGGCCCTGGGTGCCCCCGCCATCGAATGGGTTCGCGTGCAGCGCGCGCTCGCTGACGATGCCGTGGTCTGCCTCTATGACCGGGCCGGGCTCGGGTGGAGCGACCCGGCGCCGTGGCCGCGCACCGCGTCGCGTATGGCCGACGAGCTGCACGAGCTGCTGTTGGCCGCCGACGTACGGCCGCCGTATGTGTTGGTGGGCCACTCGATGGGCGGCTACGTCGCCCGGCTATTTGCGGCCCGGCAACCCGACTCACTGGCGGGGATGGTGCTGGTCGACTCCAGTCACGAAGACCAGTTCCAACGCCTCGCCCCCTTCGAGCAGCGCACCCTCGGTGCCGACCGGAGCAAGCTTCGCGCGCTGCAGCGCCAGCTCAGGCCATTGGGCATCGTGCGCGCCAGTGTTGACCTCGGAATCAACACCGAACCACACCGGGACGCTCTCCGCGAATGTCCTGCTGATCTCGTCGATGTGGGCGTCGCCCTAGCTTTGACCTCCAGCCACCGCCGCGCCGTCGTCCAAGAACTACTCGGATTCGAAGCTGGCGCCGCCGAGGTCCGAGCCGAAACCCGACACCTCGATACACTTCCGCTGACCGTGGTCACCGGAGGCAGCACCGGTCGCGAACAGTTCGGTGACGGCTGGAACGTCGCGTGGCAAGGCTTGCAGAACGAGCTCACCAGGTTGTCCGAGCGCGGTACCCAGCTCGTCGCCGACCACACCGGCCACCACGTGCAGCACGACGACCCGGCCCTGGTTGCTGGGACCATCCGCGAACTAGTTGAACACGTTCGACGGCGTTCGAGTCAAGCACGAGCCCCGCACTCCTGACGCGCGAAGTAGGGGCGGGCTTTCGCGGGCGGGCGACGACGCACCAGCAGCGCCTCGAAGGCCCGCCCGCAATCGGCCTGGCCAGCAGGGAGTTTGTGTCAGAGCAGGTCGACCTCGAGGCCGGGGTCGATGCGGCGCAGCCGGCCGGGGTCGGCGGTCAGCGCGGGCCAGCCCCGGGTGTGGGCGATGTGGACGACGTGACCGGCTAAAGCGTCGAACACGCCGGCGGTAGTGAGCAGCTGGTCGACGTGGGCGGCGGCGGTGGCGTCGAGCTCGCCGAGCACGACCGAGGGGTGGCCGAGCAGCTCGGCGAGTACCGGGTTGGCGGCGGGGCGGACGGCTAGCACCTCGGCGCGCGCGAGCGCTGGCAGGTACAGCGGCAGCGACAACGCGCGCATCGTGCCGAGCCACGCTTCCGCGGCGACGCTGCCCCGGACCAGCGCGGCCAGGAAGGAAATGTCGATGACTTTCCCGATCACGACGCGACGATGTGGCGACGGCGGATCTCCTCGTCGCCGGGCCACTCGGCGCCGCAGCTGGCGTAGGTGTGGCGGAAGTGCTCGAGCGAGGGGGCGCCGTAGCGCGCGGCCAGTCGCGCCTCGATGGCCCGGCCCCGTTCGTCGTCGGTGGCGTCAGGACCGGGCAGCGGCGGCAGATCCTCGTCGACCTGGTTGGTCATGGCACCAACGGTAGCCGAGGCCGCCCACAGCACGAAGCCCCGGGGGGACGCAACGCGGCCCGGGGAGCTCGCCGAGGTGCGCTTCCACATCGACGGCCAACTGATCGTGCCCGGCTCCGCTGCGGCAGTCGACCTTGGCTGCCCCCCTTTGCGCTCGCTCGTGAAGAGGTGGGCCAGTCGACTCGTTCGGTGCTGAGCGACTACGGTCACCACGCACGCTTCCGGTCAGTAGGTCGCTTGGGCCTGTTCTGGGTGTCGAGTGAGGGGCCGCTGTGCCCACCGAAAATCACCCCCAGAATGGGCGTGCGCGTGCCTGTGTCGGGGTGGTGCTGGTCTGCGCCGCTGGGCCTGCTGACCTGCGGGTACGTGCGTGACGCTGGGCCTGGCTAGGTGGTGGCGGGTATCAACAGGATCCTCGGCAAGGCCTGAGAACCGGGATGCGAATCGCCTTACACAGGTGCACCCCGTCGGTCAAGCCGCTGCAACCGAGCTGTGGATCATCCTGGCAGCTGTGGACAGTCGGTTGAACCGCCTCGCCCGGCCGGGCACGCTGCACCTGTGACCCGTACCACTGAACCGCCCTCGACCGGCTCGCTACCCGAGTGGCTCCGGCTCGCGCCAGGGCGATCAGTGTTGTGGCGGTCGCGCGACTGCGTCCAGCTGGGTCTCGCAGACGTGCACGCGATGGTCCTCGAAGGCCTGTCCACGCCGCTGGCAACGCTGTTGCGCTCGATGGACGGGACACGCAGCACCACCCAGCTGCTTGCCGACGCCGTCGCGGCCGGGGCAGTGCTCGCCGAGCTCCGAGCAGTGCTCGACGAGCTGGTCAGCGCCGGCCTGGCCACCGGAGTCGCCGACCCGACAGCCCCCACGGACACCGAGCGTGCGGTCGATGCGCAAGCCTGGTCCTTACACAGCGCTCGCCGCTGCCCCGAGTTGATGGAGCTGCGCCGCAATGCCACCGTCGTGATCGACGGTTCCACCCGGCTGGCGCTCGCGGTCGCCACCTCGCTCGCCGCCGCGGGTGTCGGTCGCGTGGTGGTCGATCCGGCGGGCACAGTGCAGCCAGCCGATGTCGGTATCGGGTACCGGCTCGCCGACGTGGGCCTGCCCCGCGCGCAGGTGGCGCGGGACGCGCTGCGGCGGGCCGTACCGGCGGTGCGCACCACGCCGCCGGTACGATCGTGCCCTGACCTGGTCGTGCTGGCCGACGCCCTGGTTCCCGACCCCGGCCTGCTGCTCGACCTGCTCGCCCGGCGGGTACCGCACCTCGCCGTGCACGCGCACGAAGGCGTCGCCGTCGTGGGACCGCTGGTGCTGCCAGGCCGCAGCAGCTGCTTGCGCTGCGTGCAGCTCCGGCGGGCCGATCTCGATCCGGCGTGGCCGAAGCTCGCCGCGCAGCTCGTCAGCGCGGTGCCGATCGCCGACGTCGGCTGCACCCAGGTTGCAGCGGCACTGGCCACCGAGCAGGTCCTCGCGATGCTCGCTGGACCGTCCGGTGGCGTGGGACACCCGCCCACCTGGGGCGCAAGCCTGGAGCTGGATCCGCTGCGCGGGCAGCTGAGCCGGCGTCGCTGGCCTGCCCACCCTCGGTGCGGCTGCGGCGCACCCGCGGATGACGCGATCGGATCGGCGAACGACGCGCCGGATCGGGCACGATCACCCTGCGATGCGGAGCCTGAGCCGACACGCGAGAGAATCGGATCATGACCGACATCCCCCGCAAGGCCGCGCAGCGCACTGTCCGCCTCGCGAGCCTCCCGATCGGAGCTGCGGGACGGTGGGCGTCGGGGTGGGGCCGGCGGCTGGCAGGCCAGAGTTCGGACGAGATCAGCGCCGAGTTCAGCGCCAGGACAGCCGAGCAGCTCTTCGCCGTCCTCGGTGAGCTCAAAGGTGGCGCCATGAAGTTCGGGCAGGCTCTGAGCGTGTTCGAAGCCGCGATCCCGAACGAGTTCGCCGAGCCGTACCGCGAGGCGCTCACCAAGCTGCAGTCCGCCGCCCCACCGATGGAGCCTCCCACCGTACGCCGGGTGCTCGACGAGCAGCTCGGTACGGCGTGGCGGCGCCGGTTCGCGGAGTTCAGCGAGGAGCCGGCCGCGGCGGCGAGTATCGGGCAGGTGCACCGGGCGGTGTGGCACGACGGCCGCGAGGTGGCCGTCAAGGTGCAGTACCCGGGCGCGGATGAGGCGCTGCGCTCCGATCTGCGCCAGCTGCAGCGGTTCAGCCGGCTGTTCCAGGCGATCGTGCCTGGGCTGGAGGTCAAACCACTGCTCGCCGAGCTGCGGGACCGGATGGTCGAGGAGCTCGACTACCGCGACGAGTCCGACAATCAGCGCGCGTTCACCACCGGCTTCGCCGGTGATCCCGACATCACCGTCCCCGCGGTGGTGGCCAGCGCACCGAAGGTGATGGTCTCCGAGTGGGTCACCGGAACCCCGCTGTCGGAGATCATTCGCGGTGGGCGACGTCCGGAGCGCGACGATATCGCCCGCAAGCTCACCGAGCTGCACTTCTCCGCGCCCGCCAGGACCGGGCTGCTGCACGCCGACCCGCACCCGGGCAACTTCCTCCGGCTCACTGACGGCAGGCTGTGCGTGATGGACTTCGGTTCGGTCGCCCGACTGCCCGGCGGGTTGCCCCGCACCCTCGGTGTGATGACCCGGCTGGCGGTCGAGGAGCGCTCCGACGAGCTGCTCGAGTTGCTGCGCGACGAGGGATTCGTCCGGGACGACAGCGAGTTGCGCGCCGCTGAGGTGCAGTCCTACCTCGCCCCCCTCGTCGAGCCGCTGCGCACCGAGCGCTTCCACTTCACCCGTGCCTGGATGCAGTCGCAGGCCGAGCGGATCGGCGAGTTCGGCAGCTCCGATTTCCAGACCGGACGGGCGCTGAACCTGCCCCCGCAGTACCTGCTGATCCACCGGGTGACGAGCGGGTCGATGGGAGTGCTGTGCCAGCTCGACGCCGAGGCGCCGTTCCGCGAGATCGCCGCACGCTGGCAGCCCGGCTTCGCCGACTGATTCGCCGCGCGCGCAACCCCCGTTTCGCGTGAAGGGCACCGTCACTGCGTCGGACGCAGTGACGGTGCCCTTCACGGCAACCACGAGGCCGATTCCCGGCCGCGAGCTTGGTCCGCGAACCCGGCTACAGCATGGCCGCGGCCCGCGCGGCGCGACGGCTCGCGTAACGGGCCAGCCGCTGCCAGCGGCGCGTGGCGGTGAGCCGACGTGCCAGCCGCGCCTCGCGAGCGTGGCGTTGGTCCTCGCACATTCGCGCTCTGGCGAGTGCTTCATGCATCAGTAACATCTCGTGCTCCTGGCTGGTCATGACGGTGCGCCGGCTGGCGGTGATCACGCGGCGGCCTCCTTCGCGGCCCGGTCTCGCTCGAGGTCGGCCGTGCTGGGCCGGCCGCGGGGGCGCTTGCGCGCGACCACAGCGCCGTTCTCGAAGATCTCCCCGCCCCAGACACCCCACGGCTCCTGCCGGCGCAGTGCGCTGGCAAGGCAGGCCTGCCTGACGGGGCAGTCGGCGCACAGCGCCTTGGCGCGCTCGAGGTCGGCCGGCGCTTCGGCGAACCACAGGTCGGGGTCGTCGGACAGGCAGGGCAGTGCGGTCTCGACGTCGATATCGGTATCGAGCAGGCTGGCCAGGTCGGTCCAGCCCTCGGTGTCCGTCGACGTCCCGCTGTCCGGCGGGACGGTGGCGGTCAACACGGTGTCTTCTCCTCGGGGGCGGTGGGTGTGCTCCTCGGTGGCGGACAGCTGTGCGGACCCGGGGCCGGAGATACAAAAGGCCGCGGATCCCGGTGCGGATCCGCGGCCTTCGTGAGCCTGCTGGTGGTGGCTCGCGATCTATGGCTCTGGCGCGGACACGCGCATACGGCCGGCAACCGGCACATCGGTGCCGATCGGCGCGACGGGGTTGTGGAACTTGACGAGGTGGCGCTGGGTACCCGAGAGCTGGGCCCTCAAGAGCTGCATACCCAGGGACCGGGCGCCCAGGCACGGCGTCCTCAGGAGGGACCGGGTGCGCGCGGGCTGCCAGCCATACCCGGCCAGCGCGAGGCTGCCGGTGCCAGCGGTCATGATGATCTCCATCGGGCACCTCCCTCGCTTCGCCGGACCGGCCGCTCCGAGGGGGCCGATCTGTCCCGATCACGACCCCACCTGGCCGCACTCTGGAGGTTAGAACC
Organism: Pseudonocardiaceae bacterium; assembly: GCA_009377865.1. Classification (GTDB taxonomy): domain Bacteria; phylum Actinomycetota; class Actinomycetes; order Mycobacteriales; family Pseudonocardiaceae; genus WHSY01. The sequence goes on from WHTH01000041.1 coordinate 35,251, forward strand.
AGCGAGGTGACCGGGCAACTGGTTTTTCGCCGATTCTTGTCATCCGCTGACCTGCTCGCCACGTACGAGCGCCAGCACGTCGTCACCGAAGCGATCCAATTTGGCCGAGCCGATTCCGGGGATCGCGACCAGGCCGGCCGGATCGGCAGGGCGCTGCTCGGCGATCGCGGTCAGGGTGGCGTCGGTGAAAACCACGTAGGCGGGCACTTTGAGCTGCTTGGCGCGCTCGGTGCGCCAGCCCCGCAGCCGGGCCAGCAGGTTCGGGTCGGCGTCGGACGGGCACGACGCGCAGCGCGAGAGCTTCACGGCCAGCGCCCCACTGATCGGTGCGTCACAGACCCGGCAGCGGGCTTTCGGCTGCCCGGCTTTCGACTGGGCGGCCTTCGACTGGCCGGACGTCGACTGGGCGGCCTTCGATTGGGGTAGCCGGGCCGAAGGGTGGTCCTCGGGCAGCAGCCCGTAGAGGAACCGGCTGCGCCGCCGGTGTCGCCTGCCCCCCTCGGAGCGCGACAGCGCCCAGGACAGCGACAACCACCGTCGAGCCCTGGTCACCCCGACGTAGAGCAGCCGCCGTTCCTCCTCGAGCCCCGCCTCGGAGTCGGCGTACTGGATCGGCAGGGTCCCCTCGACCAACCCGACCACGAACACCGCGTCCCACTCCAGGCCCTTGGCGGAGTGCAGCGAGGCCAGCGTGACGCCCTGCACAGCGGGAGGGTGCGCCGCGTCGGCCCGGGCATCGAGCTCCGTGACGAATCGACCCAGATCGGCGTCGGGCACCGTGGCCGCGAGGTCCTCGGCGAGCTCGGACAGCGCCCGCAGCGACTCCCAGCGCGCCCGCGCCGCACTGCCACCGGGTGGCTGCTGTGTCAGGCCGTGCTCGGCGAGAACCTCGTCCACCGCGGTGACCAGGTCGCCGTGCGGGGAGCCGGATGCCGCCACGCTGCGCAATGCCCGCATGGCGGCGCGCACCTCGGCGCGACGGAAGAATCGCTCCCCGCCCCTGACCTGGAATGCGATGCCACGGGCGTCGAGCGCCTCCTCGTAGACTTCCGACTGCGCGTTGACGCGGAACAGCACCGCGATCTCGCCTGCGGGCACCCCCTCGGCGATCAGGTCCGCGATCGCGTCGACGACCGCCCGCGCCTCGGTCGGCTCGTCGTCGTACTCGGCGAACGATGGCTCGGCGCCCGGCAGCTGCTGCCCGACCAGCTGTAGCCGGGCACCGGCCGGGCGATCGCGGGCGGCGGATATGAGCCGGTTGGCCAGCGAAACCACCTGCGGGGTGGAGCGGTAGTCGCGCTGCAACCGCACCGTCACAGCGTCGGGGAAGCGCCGCGTGAAACCGAGCAGGAACCGCGGTGCGGCACCCGCGAAGGAGTAGATCGTCTGGTTGGGGTCACCGACGACGGTGAGATCGTCGCGCTGCCCCACCCACGCGTCGAGCACCCGCTGCTGGGCGGGCGTGACGTCCTGGTATTCGTCGACGACGAAGCAGCGGTACCGCTCCCGGAACTCGTCGGCCACGCCGGCGTGCTCCTCGAGTGCCGCGGCGGTGTGCAGCAGCAGGTCGTCGAAGTCCAGCGTGCGGGCACGGTTCTTGAGCTCCTCGTACCCGGTGTAGACGGCGGCCACCTGCGACGCCGGCAGCGGAGTGTCCCGGCGGGCAGCGGCCGCCGCGGCGGGGTAGTCCTCGGCCGCGATCAGGCTCCCCTTGGCCCACTCGATCTCGCTCGCGAGGTCGCGCAGCACCTCGCCCGTGGTCTCGGCCCCTGCCCGGTGGGCGGCTTGGCCGACCAGCCGCAGCTTGTGCTCGAGCACCGGCCACAGCTCGTCCCCGACCACCTGGGGCCAGAAGTACTTCAGCTGGCGCAGCGCCGCGGCGTGGAAAGTCCGGGCCTGCACCCCCGTCGCGCCCAGCGCGCGCAGCCGGGTGCGCAGCTCGCCGGCTGCCCTCGCGGTGAACGTCACGGCCAGCACCTGGCCGGGTGCGACGTGCCCGTTGCGCACCAGGTGGGCGATGCGGTGCGTGATCGTGCGGGTCTTGCCGGTGCCGGCCCCCGCGAGCACGCACACCGGCCCTCGGGGCGCCAGCACCGCATCCCGCTGCTCGGGGTCCAATGTCGTCACGGGATCGGTGTCGCGCTCAGGTCGGTCACCCACGACCCGCATCCTCGCAGAGCGCCCCGACACCACTGTTCCGTGAGGTGATCCGAGCTATCACTCACATTCCCACTCACGGAACAGTGGACGCGGCTGTGATGTTGGCATCTGGCGTGGCGGACTTGACGATGTATACGACCGTGTGGTGTGGCTTCTGCCGACGGCTCAAGGCGCAACTGGAGCGCGCCGGGATCGGCTACCGGGAGATCGACATCGAGCACGACCCGCAGGCCGCAGCCGTCGTCGAGAGCGCCAACGGCGGTAACCAGACCGTGCCGACGGTGCAGTTGCCTGACGGCTCGGTGCTCACCAACCCGACCATCGACCAGATCACCGCGATCCTCCC
>WHTH01000094.1 GCA_009377865.1 Pseudonocardiaceae bacterium
CACCAGGATCAGCCCGACGGCCAGCACCGCGAGGATGCCGATCAGCCCCCACCGCTGTGCGCCGAACAAGACGATGAAGCCGCTGAAGGCGAGCGGGCTGACGAAGCTCACCGCCCGGCCCGTGGTCGCGTACAGCCCGAATGTCTCACCCGCCTGGCCGGGCCGGGTGAGCCTGGCGAGCAGGCTCCTGCTCGCCGCCTGCACCGGGCCCACGAAGAAGGACACGACGAGCCCGCCCACCCAGAACACCGGCTGCGCCGTCGAGGAGAGCAGCAGGATCCCGGCGAGGCAGATGGCGACCAGCGCTGCCACCACCACCGTCTTCGAGCCGAGGCGGTCGTCGAGGGGGCCGGCGAGGACGCAGCCGAGCCCGGCAACGAGGTTGGCGGCGAGCGCGAAGAAGATGACCTCCTGTTGCGAGAACCCGAAGGTACCGGCGGCGATGATGCCCCCGAAGGTGAACACGGCGGCCAGTCCGTCCCGGTAGACGGCGCTGGCCAGCAAGAAGTGCAGCGTCGAGCGCTCCTGCCGCCACATCCTGGCGATCCGGGCGAACAGCGCGCGGTAGCTGGCGAGCACGCCGAGCCGCTGGGTGGCGGGCGCTGCGGGCGCCTCCGGCACGAACAGCACCACCGGCAGCGCGAACAGCCCGAACCACACCGCGCAGAACAGCGCGACAGCCCGGATGTTCAAGCCGTCTTCGCTCGTGACGCCGAACAGGCCGACATCGGGAGCGACGAACGCGGCCAGCACGATCGCGAGGGCGAGCACGCCGCCGAAGTAGCCCATCCCCCAGCCGAAGCCGGACACCCGGCCGAGCCGCTCGGATGGTGCGAGCTGCAGCAGCATCGCGTTGTAGTTCACGCTGGCGAACTCGAAGAAGACGCTGCCGACCGCGATGAGTACGAGACCGAGCAGCAGGTACGACGGGTCGGGCCGGACTGCGAACAGACCCGCCGTGGCAGCCACCACCACACCGGTGTTCACCGCGAGCCACAGCCGTCTCCGGCCGCCCCGGTCGGCCCGCGCCCCGGTGACCGGTGCCAGCAGCGCGATCGCGACACCGGCGATTCCCAGTGCGAGGCCAAGAGCCCGTGAACCGCTGTCCTCGTCAGCGGCGACCGCGCTGGTGAGGTAGACACTGAACACGAACGTGACGATGACCGCGTTGAACGAGGCGGAGCCCCAGTCCCAGAACGCCCAACTGAGCACCTGGCGTCGGTTCGGCCGGACGGGTGAGCGCGGTGGGGTCGTCATGACCGAATCGTAGGGAGCAACGCGTCACAATCGTGCTGCGATTTTCCCGCAGCAGTGCCACCCTTGTCGTTGAACGGTGCATCACGTCACCGAACGACATCGTCCGGGCGCGTCGGGAACGACAGCGCCCTCCGTGACGTTGCACTCGGTGAGCTTGACCGAGGGGATGTCACGATCATCCCCGACCCGGAGAAAGGATACCGCTATGGCCGACCGCGTTCTGCGTGGCAGCCGGCTCGGAACGGTGAGTTACGAGACCGACCGCGACCACGATCTCGCTCCCCGCCGGTCGGTGCAGTACGCCTGCCCCAAGGGCCACGACTTCGACGTCCCGTTCGCCGACGACGCCGATCCGCCACAGACCTGGGAATGCCGGCTGCACGGCAACGAGTCGAAGATCATCGACGGCTCGGAGCCGGACCAGAAGAAGGCCAAGCCGCCCCGGACGCACTGGGACATGTTGCTGGAACGGCGCAGCATCCCCGAGTTGGAGGAGCTGCTCGAGGAGCGGCTCACCGAGCTGCGTGGCCGCCGCTCCCGGTCTGCCTGACGGGGTGCTCAGCGATCGCCCAGCCGGCCGACCCGCTGCCGCAGCCCCCAGCCGGTGACGCGCCACAGCGCCTCTCGCACTATGTCACCGCTCATCTTCGAGTACCCCTGCTCGCGCTCGGTGAAGGTGATCGGCACCTCCACCACGCGGAATCCGGCACGCACCGTCCGCCACGCCAGGTCGACCTGGAAGCAGTAGCCCTGCGAAGCGACCTCGTCGAGCGGCAGCGTCTCCAGCACCCGGCGCCGGTAGGCACGGAAGCCGCCCGTGAGGTCCTCGATGCCGACACCGAGCGCGAGCCGCGAGTACAGGTTGCCACCACGGGAGAGCCACTCGCGGTGCCACGGCCAGTTCACGACACGGCCGCCCGGCACGTAGCGGGAGCCGAGCACGACGTCGGCACCATCGCCGTCACCCAGGGTGGCCAGCAGCCGTGGCAGGTCCTCCGGAGCGTGCGAGCCGTCGGCGTCCATCGCCACCAGGACGCCGTAGCCGCGTCGCAGACCCCAGCGGAATCCGGCGACGTAGGCGGCGCCCAGGCCTTCCTTGCTGTCACGATGTAGCACCGACACCCGCTCGTCGGTCGTCGCGAGCTCGTCGGCGAGCTGTCCGGTGCCGTCGGGGGAACCGTCGTCGACGACCAGTGCATGCGCCGCTGGCACCGTGGCGTGCAGCCGGCGAAGCAGCGGCGCCAGATTCTCCCGCTCGTCGTAGGTGGGGAGCACGACGAGGACGCGGTCCGGCTCGCTGGCGTCGGCTCCCGCATGCCCCGTCATCGACGCATGCGGCGCTGCCGTGCCGTTCCGGCGAGCAATGCGGCCACGCCCAGTGCTGCCAGGAACCATTCGGGGGCGGCGCCCAGCCGGGTGGCCAGGGTGGTCTCCGAGCGCAGTGGCACCTCGGTGACCAGCGCGTCCGGGGTGAACAGCGAGGTGCGTTGTTCGACCGACCCGTCCGGTGCGATCACCGCGCTCACCCCGCTGGTCGCGGCTACCAGCACCGCGCGGCCGTGCTCCACCGCGCGGACCCGCGACATCGCCAGCTGCTGGTAGGTCATGTCGGTGTAACCGAAGGTGGCGTTGTTGGTGGGCACCGCCAGCAGCTGCGCGCCGCCGCGGACCGAGTCGGCCACCTCGGCGTCGAATGCGACCTCCCAGCAGGTCGCCAGCCCGATGTCGACTCCGCCCATCCGCACCGTGCCGTCGCCGGTGCCCGGGACGAAGTACCCGGCTTGCTCGGCGTAGCGGCTGAACAGGGCGAAGAAGTCCCGGTAGGGCAGGTACTCCCCGAACGGTTGAATGCGGCGCTTGTCGTAGCGGTCGACCGGGCCCTGCCCGGGCTCCCACACCAGCGCGCTGTTGGTGGTCGTCCTGCCGTCGTCGCGCACCAGCACCGAACCCACCAGCGTGGGCACGCCAACCGCGCGGACCGCATCGGAGATCACCGCGGCGGCGTCGGGATTGCGCAGCGGATCGATGTCCGATGAGTTCTCCGGCCAGATCACCAGCTCCGGTGGCGGCGCCCGGCCGGCGGCGACGTCGGCGGCGAGCGCCTCGGTGCGTGCGGCGTGGTTGTCGAGCACAGCGCGCCGCTGCGCGTTGAAGTCCAGCCCCGCCCGAGGCACGTTGCCCTGCACCACGGCCGCCGTCACGGTGCGCTGGCCGGGTGCGGTCGAGACCAGACCCGCCGCAGCCAGCCCCGCGAGCAGTGGCAGCAGCGTGAGCAAGGCAGGCAGCGCGAGGCGGCGCGCACGCCGGGCCGACGTGCCCGCCGTGCGCAGCACGAGTTCGGCGGCGCCGAACCCGCACAGTACGACGGCGAAGCCCAGCAGCGGGGTACCGCCGACCGCGGCCAATGGCAGGAAGGTCCCCTCCGGCTGGCTGAAGGCGATCTTCGCCCAGGGGAACCCGCCGAAGGGCACCCGGGCACGTAGCGCCTCCATCGCGATCCATCCGCATGCGGCCCACAGCGGACCGGCGGGAAGCCGCCAGACGAGCGCGGCACCGGCGCCGGCGAGACCGATGACCAGCGCCTGGAATGTGCTCAGCGCCAGCCAGGGCAGCGCGCCGACGAACTCGCCGGTCCAGACCAGCAGCGGTAGCAGTGATGCCAGCCCGAACAGCACGCCGTAGCCGAAGCCCGCTCGGGCGCGCCGGTCGTGCACCGCGAGACCGAGCAGTGCGAGCGCGACCGGGGCCAACCACCACAGTCCCAGCGGCGGGAAGCTCAGGTAGAGCAGCACTCCCCCGCCGGCGGCGAGGACCAGCCGGAGTACCGGGCCGGACGGGCGAAGCCGGTGCGGCTGCTCGGGCGCCGGCGGATCGGCGGCGAGCGTCGCGGTGGCCACCCCTGCACCTTACGTGCGACCGCTGGAAGTTATGGAGGTGTCCTCGCCGGCCGAGAGATCGTCCCGTCGCCCGGCCGGCCCGTAGTGTGTACCATGTGTGTATGACTCGATTGAACGTCTACGTGCCTGACGACTTGGCCTCCCGCGCCCGCGAGAGCGGTTTGAACGTCTCGGCCCTGACCCAGGCTGCCATCGCTGCCGAGCTGGCGCGCCACACCACCGACGCGTGGCTGGCCAGCTTGCCCACCCGGCACCGAGTGATTTCGCACGAGACGGCCCTGGATGCGCTGGACGCCGCCCGTACCGAGCTCGGCGGTGCGCGTGAATGAGACAGTCGAAACCGTGGTGATCGACGCCTCGGTATTGGTGGACCTGCTGGCCGGCACCGACTACGCCGCCCCGGCCACAGCTCGACTGCGAGGCACGACGCTGCATGCCCCGGCCCACCTCGACGCCGAAGTGCTCTCCGCGCTTGGTCGACTGCATCGCGCCGGAGAGCTTCGCGCCGCCGACATCGGCGCTGCTCTGGCACGGCTGGCAAGCCTCCCGCTGACCCGGCACCTGCTGACCGACCTGCTGGTCGGGGCCTGGGAACACCGCGCGAGTGTCCGCCTGGTCGACGGGCTTTACGTGCACCTCGCGTCCCGCCTGGACGTGCCGCTGCTGACCACCGACCGGCGTCTGGCCCGCGCCTGCCCAAGCGCCGAGCTCATTACCGGGTGAACACCGCCAGCCCAGTACACGTGCTACACAAGTTAGGTGTAAGCTTCACGCGCTACGAGCGCACCCGCGTTCGATGTTGTGGCGATCACACGAGCAACGGTGCGTTAGCCTGCGCCCGTCCCGTCACGCGGTGCTCCGCTCCCCGGGCAGCGTCGGAGGTGGGCACCAGACCAGCCGCATCGTCCCGAGCCGAGACAAGATCGAGCGGGCACGCTCGGCCGATGCGGCGCTGAGCCGCGGACCGTGATCCTCGGCCACGACCTCGACGTGGTCCTCGAACTGCATGCCCCACGCCGCGATCCGGCCGTCTACCCGCTCGCCGCGCTCCTCGACCAGGGCGAACAGGTGCGGCGCGGTGTCGGCAACCAGTTGGTCCAGCAACTCGGCGAACTCCTCCTCGGTGCCGAGCGGACCAAGCTCGGCCGTCTCGTCGCCGTTGTCCTCGTAGCTTGCCACGGTGTTCCTTCCCGTCTTCGCACGCCAGAACGGTGCGTCTGACCGTCGCGGTCGCGACTGTGATCGCGCCAAGGTAGCTATGCTTCTAGCGAACGTCAACGCTATATATTAATCCGATGGCGTGACGGCTACGAGAGCTTGGACCGCTAGGCTGCGGTCTCGACGACAGGAGGGAGCGCCGGATGGCAGACCGGGCCGATCCGACAGCCCTGCGCTGGCTGATCGGCGTCGAGCTGCACAACTACCGCCGGCACGCGGGGCAGACGCTGGCCGCCGCAGGCAAAGCGCTGGGGGTCTCCCCCGGCATGGTCGGCCATTTCGAGAAGGGGCTGTACTTCCCGCAGCCGGAGCAGATCGCCGGGCTGCTGAGCTTCTACGGCGCGCCCGCGTGGGACGTGGAGCGGCTGTCGTCGGTGTCGGGCCGCGCGGAGCAGCGAACGTGGCTCGCGCCCTGGAACGACATCATCCCGGACTGGACGAAGACGTTCGTGGGCCTGGAGGGGCTGGCCTCGCACGAGGTCACCTACACCCCGCTGGCGCTTCACGCGCTGCTGCAGACCCGGGAGTACTCGATCGCCGGGACCGCAGGGAGTGCGCGGGTGCGCCCCGACCAGGTCGAGCGGCTGGTGAGCCTGCGGATCGAGCGGCAGCGCAGGCTGTCCAGCGACACCGACCCGCTGCGGCTCACCACGCTCGTGGAGGAGTCGGTGCTGGACCGCCCGATCGGCGGCGCCGAGACCTTGCGCGCTCAGCTCGAGCACCTGGTGGAGCTCTCAAAGCTGAACAGCATCGAGCTCCTGGTGCTGCCCACCGCCATCGGCCGTCACGACAGCCTCGAAGGGGGTTTCGCCGTGCTGCACTTCACGCAGGCCCAGTCGATCGGCTACATCGAGTACCCGGACGGCGCCGTCTACGTGCAGGACCAAGATCAGGTTGCGGCGTATACTCGCACGGCGGAGTCGCTGCGCTCGGCGGCGCTACCGCAGTCCGAGTCCCGCGAAGCCATCGAGGCTCGGCTTGAGAGACTGATCTGATCCTGGAGGACTGACATGCCCAACCAAGGGTGGCGGGCCGGATGGCGGACGTCGACCCGCACAAACAACGGCACGAACTGCGTCGAAGTGGACTTCACCACCGACAGCGCCGAGCTGCGCGACACCAAAGACCACGGTGCCGGGCCGGTGCTGCACTTCACCCCCGCACAGTGGAGTGCCTTTCTCCATGAGGTACTAGCCGACCTGCCCAGCAGCAACGGGGCAGTCGAGGTGTCGCATCGGGGCGACCGGACGGTGGTGGTGGCGCTGAACGGGACGCTGGTCTTCACTCGCGGCGAGTGGGCGGCGTTCCTGGCCGGCGTGCACGACGGCGAGTTCGACTACCACACGCAGGTCGCCACGGCGCCGGCAACCTGATCCGGCCGTCGTCCCGGTGCTGCCACGAAGGCGCCGGACACCCCGGTCAGCTCATCGGCCAGTCGAGCTGGTTGTCCGCTCCGTCGATCGAGATGCGCTGCTGGTCTCGCGTCACGGTCAGGCGACAACGGTCCCACCCGGGTTGGCCCGTGTCGGTCCAGCTCTGGTGGGTCGTTTCGAGGATGTCCCACAGTCGTCGCGGACCCGCCTGGCTGACGTGGTACCGGCCGTTGTCTGGGGTATGCCACACCATCGCCCAGGATCCGTCCGGTGTGGCGATCTCAGTCCCCAGGTTCCCCTCGTCATCGACGATGACGAGGCGGAACGCGGCGTCGGACAGACATGCCTGGGCGATGAAGCCCCAAGCGGTGTTGTGATGCAAGCTGGCCGGGTCCCGCCTGGTGTCACTGGTGTCCCCGTCGACGGGACGAGCGATCTGCACGGCGTGGTCGAAGGGCAGGTTGGGGTCGTGCCGGGCGCGCATGAAACTGGCACCCTTGGGCAGGAACGTTCCGGTCGCCGTACCGTGGTCGGTGACGGTGAGCAGGGCGAGGGCGTGGTACATGAGCGGACCCTGCAGGTTGGTCATGATCTTACCGCCCGGCTGGGTCTGCTCGACCCATGCGTACGGGATGCGGTCGACACTGCAGGTCGCAATAACCCGGTCGTGGGGTGCGCGGTCGGGGACTCCGGCGCGACCATCGCCAGCCACCAGGTGCGGGTGGTAGCCCTGGATGGCCAGGTGACGACTGGCCGAGGCGATGAGATCCGGGTCGATGTCGATACTGGTGACCTGCCTGTCCCCGAGCCGTTCCGACAGCAGCGCGGCGTTATATCCGGTCCCGGTACCGATTTCCAGCACCCGCATATCGTCTCCGATATCGAGGTCTTCGAGCATGCGCAGCATGAGACCGGGCAGCGTGGAGGAACTGGTGACGATGGGGTGGGTGCCGCCCCCGTGCTCGGCTGGAAGGGGTTGACCCTTGAGGTCGGTGATGAGCGTCCGGTCGCTGTAGACTGCGTTGATCCACTCGTCGCGATCCTCGAGGTTCGCGCCGTTCACGACCCGCCACCGGGCCGGTATGCTGCCGGGCTCCTCGTCGTGCAGGTAGCTCGGCAGAAACACGTGCCGCCTTACCCTGGTGAAGGCCCGTCGCCATGACACGGTGCGGAGATCTCCTTGCCGGGTGAGCTGGTCGGCCAGTGCCTCCAGCCGTCGCCATGCCTCGCCGTCGTCCACGGCGAGCATGTCGTCGGTGCAACTCACGACTGGTCCTGCCTTTCGATGAGAATATCTGCGATCGCGGTTGTGATGGGGACGCCGGTTTCCTGCTCGATCCAGCCGAATTGGCCCTCGGGATTAGCCTCGTAGGCAATCCATCCTTCTGGCGTCACGCCGAAATCCCACGCGCTGTAGGTCAGTCCGGCCGTTTCCATGTAGGCGCCGACACCTTCGCGGATCTCCGGTGGCGTGTCGATCACCTGATAGCGCAATGAGGGATAGTCGCTACGCCAGTCGACACGGGCGCGCTCGGATCCCGCATCGATGCGCACCGCGAAAAAATTGTCCCCGACGACGGTGAGACGCACGCTGTAGAGTGCGTCGACGTAAGCCTGAAAGCAGTGAATGCTGTAATCGACACCTGCGAGGTTCTCCAGGTCGTCAGCGGTGACCCGACGAGTGTAGGCGACATGGCTGCCGTGGCCGGTGCGCACCACGCCTACGGCGACAGGCTTGCAAATCAGTTGGCCAGCAGTGGCCGCGAACTCTCGTACCGACTGCGCATCGCTCGTGAGCAACGTAGCCGGCGTCGCCAACCCACACGCATGAAAGTCCTGCAACTGCTTGGGTTTATAGGCTGCATCGGCTGAAGCCGCCGGCATATTACACCACCGCACGCCTGGGATGCTCGCCAATACTCCACCCAGCGCATAGCGGCATTCCATTGCAGAGTGCCACCGCTCTATCTCCGTCAAATGAGGCGGAGGCTCGAACGGTCGCGGCCCCCGCACATACACCGAGCAAATCTCCTCCAGATTCACACGGTCCTTGGCCGCGACGAGTTCGCCCTGCCACACACCACCGCTCAGCTTTGCTCGCACCCACACTGCCTGCGGAATCTCGGCGGTATCGAATCGGAACACACGGGCATGCCGCTCGGCCAGGACGCGACACACTCCGTCCGCCGCTGGATCCGTCTCGCTGGCCACCACCAAGACGGAGTTGCCTTCTGCTGTCACGGAGAGAAATCCGGCAGGGTGAAGTCCTCGCTTTCCTCGCCAGGATTTCCATCGTAGGGGGTGGTTTGTTTTGGTGTTGATCCCATCCCCGATACGCACACTGCGAGTGGTTCGGCGCCCCGCAACAGAAACGACCGTAGATCAATGGGAGACAATCCTTGCCCCATGGGTTCAGCGGTCCCGACCGGGAACCGGCTACCGGCCGCGATCAAAGGGCTTACCGTCGCGTTGGCCACCTCGGATTTCATGCTCATCCTCCTGCTCCCTCAGCCGAGCACTCCTGTATATGGCGACCCTGTGAGCACCGATGTCACCGATGGCATGCCATTCCCCGTCATCGAGGTAAGTTGCGTCGATGATCTCCGATCACACCGACAAGGCAACCATCAACGATGAGTCGCCAGCTACATCGGATAGCGTAGCTAGAACACTAGCGTTTGTCAATGAGGCCGAGGCTGTCGGGGCAGGCCGGGAGGGACGATTTTCTAAGTGACGTGCACCCGGTCCGTACTCCGTACGACCTCGCCGGGCCAGGTGATGACGACCCGGGTGTGCTTCTTGTCGATGACACGACCGTCGGGAAGCTGGTCGTCCGGCGTGCCCGCCGGGTGCGCCTCGATGCGCGGCCCCGGGCCATCGCGGTGGTTGCGGTCCCAGCGTCGGATCAGGTCCGCGTACTCCTCCGCCAGGGTCTCGGCGTCCGGACCGTGGGCATATACGCCGAACTCGAACCTGCTCCGGTCCGGGCTGACCGGCCGCAGGGCGCGGTATGCCAAACTACCGCCGTCGAGATGCCGAAGCGGGCACCCCGAGGGGCCAGGCACCGCTCGATGGCCGCATCCGTCGTCAGACCGAAGTTTGTCACGGCGGTGCCCAGCCACAGGTCCAGATCATCCGCCGGTGTCATTCCTGCGATCTCAACCCCGGACCACCGCTCCACCGGCGGCTGGGACAAGGCATCACCCAGACGGTCGGGATGCACAGGTATCGCTCCTTCGACCCGCAGGCCAACGTCATCTCCGTATAGCGGGATCACGTTCTCCTGGTGGGCTGCGGCACCCTGCATTGGCACGAAGCCGCACAGGTGGTAGCCCCGGCTCACCAGGTGCCCACCCTCGCGCTCGAACGCCACGGAACGGGCCATCAGGCCACGCATATGGAGGGGGACGACGAGCCGTCCGCCCTCGGCGAGCTGGTCTGTCCAAGCGGGGGGGGGGGATATC
>WHTH01000059.1 GCA_009377865.1 Pseudonocardiaceae bacterium
GATGATGCCGAACTTGGTAGCCAGCACGACCTCGTCCCGGCGCCAGGCGATCGCCTCCCCGACCAGGCGCTCGTTGGCGCCGTCGCCGTACATGTCCGCGGTGTCGAGGAACGTGACACTGGCATCCAACGCACTGCGGATGGTCGCGATTGACTCGGCCCGGTCGGCTGGGCCGTAGGCGAAACTCATGCCCATGCACCCCAGACCTAGCGGGGATACCGAGGGCCCGCCCTGCCCGAGGGCGCGCAACATCCTATTGATCTTCTCCATCACGATGTCGCCCTCCAGTTCAAGCTCCCAGCATGGCTGTGCCAGTCCACCGTTCTCCTCGTCAAGCGCCGCTCGTACACCCCGAGCCCCACGAGGGTGCGCGCCCGCGTGTGCTCGTGAGTGGCAATGCGTGTTATAGCACTGCTGAGCACTCACGGGCGCGCAGCGCAATGAGGTCGGCGACGCCGTCGTCGCGGCCGATCGGATCGGCGAGCACGGCGGCGCCGGACTCCCGTGCCAGCCGGGTGACCTTGTCGGGCAGCATCCCGGGGGCGAGGAACCACGAGGCGACGGCGATGCGGCGCGCGCCCGCCGCACGCAGCCGCGCCACCGCCTGCGGCACCGTGGGCTCGGCAGCGCAGGCGAACGCCGGCTCCACACCCGCCCACCCGTACCGCTGCGCCCACCGGGTCGCGACATCGGCGACGGCGGCGTTGGCGGGGGCCTGCGCCGAGCCGGCCGCACCCAGCACCACACCGACGTCGGGGTCGTCGGTGCCGACGCCGGCCGCGGCGAGCCGGTGCAGCGCGGCGCGCTCGAGCCGCTCGTCGGGGCCGAGCACCTCGGACACCGTGACGTCGAGTTCGGGTCGCGCGGCCACCGCCTCGGCGACCACCGCCGGCACGTCGACCGTCGCGTGGAACGCGCGGCCCAGCAGCAACGGCACGACCACGGCGGACTCGACGTCGGCCAGCACGGCGTCGAGCCGCGGCACCGAGAGGTCCAGGAACGCCCCCCGGACGTCGAGGCCGGGGTGGCGCGCGCGGACCTGCCCGACGAGCTCGACGACCGTCGCCGCCGAGCGCGGGTCGTGGCTGCCGTGCGCTACTGCGACCAGCGTCGGTGTCATGGCCCCTTGGCGACCAGACCGGCCGCGAGCGTGCTGCCGTCGGAGGCGTCGATCACGAGAAAGCCGCCGGTGTGCCGGTCGGTGGCATAGTCGTCCACCGCCAACGGTTCGGCCAGCTGCAGCCGCGCACCGCCGATCTCGTTGAGTTCCAGCGCCTCGGGCGCCCCGACATGGGTCAGTGTGTGCAGGTCCAGCCTGCCGGTGAGCTCCGTGACGATCGCCCGTACGGTCCTGGTGCCGTGCTTGACGAGCACCCGCGCTCCCGGCCGCAGCGGACGGTCGGCGAGCCAGCACAGGTCAGCGTCGAGCTCGGTGACCACCCGGGGGGCCTGCTCGGGGCGCGCCAGCACCTCGCCACGCCCGGCGTCGAGCTCGTCGGCGACCAGCACGGTGACCGATTCCCCCGCGGTGGCCCACGGGATCGGCCCGTCCGGCGTGTCGATCCCGGTCACGGTCGAGCGCCCGCCGGACGGCAGCGCTACCACGTCGTCGCCGACCGTCAGCACGCCGGAGGCTAGCCGGCCGCTCAGCCCGCGGTAATCGGGATGATTCGTGGTCCGTGGCCGGATGACCAGCTGCACCGGGAAGCGCATCGGCTCCTCGACGGCCTCACGCCCGGTGGGGACGTCCTCCAGGTGTTCGAGCAGCGTCGGCCCGCTGTACCAGGGGGTGTGGTCGCTGCGAAAGGCGACGTTGTCGCCGTGCAGCGCGGAGACCGGGACCGAGACCACGTCGGGCACGCCCAGCGAGGTCGCCGCGGTGGCGAAATCGGCCTCGATGCGGCGGAAGGTGGGCTCGTCGAAGTCGACCAGGTCCATCTTGTTGACCGCCAGCACCACGTGCGGCACCCGCAGGAAAGCGGCGACGGCCAGGTGGCGGCGAGTCTGCTCGACGACGCCGTTGCGGGCGTCGACCAGCACCACCGCGAGCTCCGCGGTCGACGCGCCGGTGACCGTGTTGCGGGTGTACTGCACGTGACCGGGGCAGTCGGCGAGCACGAACTTGCGCGTCGGGGTCGCGAAGTAGCGGTAGGCGACGTCGATGGTGATGCCCTGCTCGCGCTCGGCGCGCAGCCCGTCGGTGAGCAGCGCCAGGTCCGGTTCGTCGCCGATACCGCCACCGCGTGCCACCGTCGCCCGGCTGACCGCGTCGAGCTGGTCGGCGAGGATCGACTGGGTGTCGCGCAGCAACCGACCCACCAGGGTGGACTTGCCGTCGTCGACCGATCCGGCTGTGGTGAGCCGGAGCAGCGACATCGCCCCGGTAACAGCTCCAGCGCCGGTCACCGGTACACCCATCAGAAGTAACCCTCCCGCTTGCGGTCCTCCATCGCCGCCTCGGAGAGCCGGTCGTCGGCCCGGGTGGCGCCCCGCTCGGTGAGCCGGCTGGCCGTGACCTCGGCGACCACCTGGTCGAGGGTCACGGCGGTCGACTCCACCGCTCCGGTGCACGACGCGTCGCCGACGGTGCGGAAGCGCACCGTCCGCGTCACGATCTGCTCACCCCGGCGCGGGCCACCCCACTCGCCGGCGGTCAGCCACATCCCGTCGCGCGCGAACACCTCGCGCTCGTGTGCGTAGTAGATGTCGGGGATCGACACCTCGCGCCGCGCGATGTAGTTCCAGACATCGAGCTCGGTCCAGTTCGACAGCGGGAACACCCGGGCATGTTCGCCGGCGGTGTGGCGCCCGTTGTAGAGGCTCCACAGCTCGGGGCGCTGCCGGCGCGGGTCCCAGCCGCCGAAGGCGTCGCGCAGGCTGACGATGCGCTCTTTGGCCCGGGCCCGGTCCTCGTCCCGCCGGGCGCCACCGAACACCGCGTCGAACCGGTGCTCGGCGATGCTGTCGAGCAGCGGCACGGTCTGCAGCGGGTTGCGGGTGCCATCGGGCCGCTCGGACAGCCGCCCGTCGTCGATCCACTCCTGCACCTTCGCCACGTGCAGCCGCAACCCCAGCTGCGACACCAACCGGTCCCGGAACTCGATGACTTCGGGGAAGTTGTGCCCGGTATCGACGTGTAGCAGGCCGAAGGGCAACGGTGCCGGGTGGAACGCACGCAGCGCCAGGTGCAGCAGCACCGCCGAGTCCTTGCCGCCGGAGAACAGCAGCACGGGGCGGTCGAATTCGGCGACCACTTCCCGGATGATGTGCACCGCCTCCGACTCCAGCGCGGCCAGGTGGTCACGCTCGGCCGGTCGCATGCCGTTCATTCTGGACGGGGCCATCGACCTCATCGCGGTCACCGTCACGATGCCGCCTCCGCGGCAAAGAGTACGTCGGCGGTCACGCCAGGCTCCTCTCGGTGAGCAGGTCGAGGACGTGCTGCGCGGAAGCGGCCACGTCCATGCCCGTGGTGTCGATCCGCAGGTCGGGCTTGTCGGGCTCCTCGTACGGATCGTCAACGCCGGTCATCGCGGTGATCTCACCCGCGGCTGCCTTCGAGTACAGCCCCTTGACGTCGCGGCGGGCGCACTCGCCCAGTGGCGTCGCCACGTAAACCTCCAAGTAGCTGCTACCGCGCGCGTCGTGCGCTGCTCGCACCTCGTACCGGGTGCTCGCGTACGGCGCGATGACCGGCACGAGCACGACAACACCATGCCGCGCGAGTAGCTCCGCGACGAATCCGACCCGCCGCACGTGGGTGTCGCGATCCTCGCGGGAGAACCCGAGACCGGCCGACAGCCCCCGGCGCAGCTCGTCGCCGTCGAGTACCTCGACCTCGCGGCCCTCGGAACGCAGCCGCTGCGCCACGGCGTCGGCGATAGTGGTCTTGCCGGCACCGGACAGGCCGGTCAGCCACAGCGTCGCTCCCTCGTGGGCGCGTGTCACAGGTTGATCCCGCATTCGGTCTTGGTCGACCCCGCCCAGCGGCCAGCTCGGGGATCGTCGCCCGCGGCAACTGCACGGGTGCACGGTACGCAGCCTATCGAGGGATACCCGACCGACTGCAGCGGGTTGGTCAGGATGCCGTGTTCGGCCACGTAGCTGTCGATGTCGGAGTCGGTCCAGCCCGCCAGCGGTGCGATCTTCACCTTGCCTCGCCGCGGGTCGTAGGAGACCACCGGCGTCTCCGCGCGGCTGGGTGCGTCGACCCGGCGTAGTCCGGTGGCCCAGGCGGAGTAGTGCTGCAGCGCCCGGTTCAGCGGCTCGACCTTGCGCATCCCGCAGCACGCGTCGGGATCGCGGTCGTGCAGCTTCGCCCCGTACCGCGCGTCCTGTTCGGGCACGGTCAGCTGCGGCGTGAGCGTGATGAGGTTGACATCGTAGGTCGCCGCGATCGCGTCGCGGGTTCCCAGCGTCTCGGCGAAGTGGTAGCCGGTGTCCAGGAACAGCACGTCGACACCCGGTTTCACCTCCGCCGCGAGTGCCACCAGCACGGCGTCCTGCATTGAGGACGTGACGGCGAAGCCGTCGCCGAAGGTGTCGGCCGCCCAGCGCAGGATCTCGCTCGCGGTCGCGCCCTCGAGCTCGCGGCCGGCGCGGGAAGCCGTGTACTCCAGGTCGAGCGTGCCGCTCGCCGTCACCTCGTCACCTCCGTCACCAGCCCGACCATGCGTACCAGGAATACCCGCCGGCAGTCGGCACAACGCCACGCACCGTGCGGATCTTCCTCGGGGCGCAGGTCCTCCTCACCGCAGTACGGGCAGTAGAACGGCACCGCCCGGGCCGCACCGTCATCGCTCATCCCATCGTCCCTGTCATCGCAGCGCCTCCTCGTCGGCCCGCTTCACCCACTGTGCGAAGCGTTCGCCCGGCCCGTGCTGCGCCGAGTAGGCCCGAACGACCCGGTCGACGTAGTCGCCGAGCTCGGTCGAGGTCACCTTGTGCCCGCGAAGCTTGCGACCGAAACCTCCGTGCCCCGCTGCTTCGGACAGGCCCAGCGCGCCACCGAGATGCACCTGAAAGCCCTCCACCTGGTTGCCGCCGGCGTCAGTGACGATCTGGCCCTTGAGCCCGATGTCGGCGACCTGGACGCGGGCGCAGGAGTTGGGGCAGCCGTTGAGATGGATCGACACCGGGTTGGCCAGCGAGGACTGCACGTCGGCGACCCGGCGCTCGAGCTCGCCGACCAGGTCGGCGGCCCGCTGCTTGGTCTCCACGATCGCGAGCTTGCAGAACTCGATGCCGGTGCAGGCCATCGTGGCGCGCCGCCACGGCGACGGGTCGGCTGACAGACCCAGCGTCGCGAGCTCGCCGACCAGCCCGTCGACCTCGCTGTCGGCGACGTCGAGCACGACGAGCTTCTGGTACGGCGTCAGCCGCACCTGCCCCGAGCCGGCCCGCTCGGCGGCCTTGGCCGTTGCCCCCAGTGTCGCGCCCGATACCCGCCCCGCCAGCGGTGCTACCCCCACGTAGTTGCGGCCGTCCCGCTGCCGGTGGATCCCGACGTGGTCGATCGTGCGTTCGGGGACGTCGGGCGCCGGACCGTCGATCAGCTGCCGGCCCAGGTACTGCTCCTCGAGCACCTCCCGGAAGCGTTCGGGGCCCCAGTCGGCGATCAGGAACTTGATCCGGGCGCGGTGGCGCATCCGCCGGTAGCCGTAGTCGCGGAACAGCGACGTGACCCCGGCCCACACCTCGGGCACCTCGTCGAGCGGCACCCAGGCACCGAGCCGCTGGGCGATCTTCGGGTTGGTGGACAGGCCACCGCCGACCCACAGGTCGAACCCGGGTCCGTGCTCCGGGTGCTCCACTCCGACGAAGGAGATGTCGTTGACCTCGTGTGCGACGTCGGGCAGACCCGAGATCGCGGTCTTGTACTTGCGGGGCAGGTTGGAGAACTCCGGGCTGCCGACGTAGCGGCGCGCGATCTCCTCGATCGCCGGGGTGCCGTCGATCACCTCGTCGGCGGAGATGCCGGCCACCGGTGAGCCCAGCACGACCCGGGGGCAGTCGCCGCAGGCCTCGGTGGTCGACAGCCCGACCGCCTCGAGCTGCTGCCAGATCTGTGGCACGTCTTCGATCCGGATCCAGTGGTACTGGATGTTCTGCCGGTCGGTGATGTCTGCAGTGTCGCGGGCGTAGTGCTGCGAGACCTCGCCGAGCACCCGCAGCTGCTCGGTACTCAGCGCGCCGCCGTCACACCGGACCCGCATCATGAAGTAGGAGTCCTCGAGCTCCTCGGGCTCCAGCGTCGCGGTGCGGCCACCCTCGATACCGGGGCGGCGCTGGGTGTAAAGGCCCCACCAGCGGAACCGGCCGCGCAGGTCGGCGGGATCGATGGACTCGAACCCGCGATGGGCATAGATCGTCTCGATCCGGTGGCGGACGTTGAGCCCGTCGTCGTCGCGCTTGCTGCGCTCGTTGGGGTTCAGCGGCTCGAGGTGCCCCAGCGCCCACTGGCCCTGACCCTTGGTCTTGCGGGTCTCGTCCTTCGGAGCGTTCGCTGGGGCCTGGGGCGTGTGGCCTGGACGTGTCGGAGCGGACATTCGAGCGCCTCCGGGGGTGCGCGGCGCCCAGGACGCCGTGCACAGGACCACCTCGCCCGGTACCGGCGCACCCGGCGCCGGCTGATGGGTGCAGTCGGGCGGGCGTCAGACCATCGGGCGGCACATCGCGCTGGAGACCCTGGCGTAGTCGACGTGGCGACGCACTACGAGCCGGGTTCCCTGCGCGGTCATCTCTCCAGCGTGCCACGTTGCGGCCGCTTTCACCACCCGACCGCAGATGTTGCGACGATGGTCATGTGTCTACCTTGCCTGCCGGTGCAGGGCGGTCGTTCGGCGTCTACGTCCACGTGCCGTTCTGCGCGACACGCTGCGGGTACTGCGACTTCAACACCTACACCCCCGGCGAGCTGGGCTACTCGGCCTCGCCGGAGTCCTGGCTCGACGCTGTGCGGCGCGAGCTACAGCTGGCAGCCGGCGTGCTGGCAGCGCCGCCGGCGGTTGACACGGTGTTCGTCGGCGGGGGCACGCCCTCGCTGCTGGGCGCCGATGGGCTGGCGGCGGTGCTCGACGCGGTCCGGACTTCCTTCGGACTGACCCCCGGGGCCGAGGTCACCACAGAGACGAATCCGGAGTCGACCTCGCCGGAGTTCTTCGAAGGGATCGCGGCGGCCGGCTTCACCCGGGTGTCGCTGGGCATGCAATCGGCCGCGCCGCACGTGCTGGCCGCGCTGGACCGGCGTCACACGCCCGGCCGGGCCGTCGCGGCGGCGCGTGAGGCGCGTGCGGCCGGCTTCGAGCACGTCAGCCTCGACCTGATCTACGGCACACCGGGCGAGACGTCCGAGGACCTGGCGGCCTCGCTGGATGCGGTGCTGGCCGCCGGGGTAGACCACGTCTCGGCGTATGCGCTGGTCGTCGAGGACGGCACGGCGATGGCCCGCCGGGTGGCGCGGGGTGAGCTGGCGGCTCCGGACGACGACGTGCTCGCCGACCGATACGAGCAGGTCGACGCCGCGCTGTCGGCTGTCGGGCTGCAGTGGTATGAGGTGTCGAACTGGGCCGTGTCACCCGAAGCCCGCTGCCGGCACAATCTCGGTTACTGGCTGGGCGGCGACTGGTGGGGTGCCGGGCCCGGGGCGCACTCGCACGTCGGCGGGGTGCGCTGGTGGAACGTCAAGCATCCCGCCCGTTACGCGGCCGTGCTGGCGGCGGGCGAGTCCCCGGCCGCGGGCCGGGAGCTGCTCAGTGCCGATGACCGGCGTGTCGAACGGGTGATGCTGGAGCTGCGGCTCGCCGACGGGCTGCCGCTCGACGCGCTGGACGAGGCAGGCCGTGGTGTGGCATCCCGGGCACTGGGAGACGGCCTGCTCGCCCCCGGCCCACCCGGCCGGGTGGTGCTCACCCCTCGTGGCCGGCTGCTCGCCGACGCCGTGGTGCGCGACCTGCTCACTGGGTGAGTCACTCCGGGGCTACCGGGTTGACCCAGCTGACCTCC
Source organism: Pseudonocardiaceae bacterium (assembly GCA_009377865.1). Lineage (GTDB taxonomy): Bacteria > Actinomycetota > Actinomycetes > Mycobacteriales > Pseudonocardiaceae > WHSY01. The sequence goes on from WHTH01000059.1 coordinate 8,005, forward strand.
GTGAAGCGGGCGAAGTCACTGTCGGCGGAGTAGATCGCGAGCCCGTGCTCGATCGCCAGCGCCGCGAGCTGTGCGTCGCTGACCAGGTTCCCGCGGAGCTGGTACTTGCCGATCAGCCCGAGCAGGATCTCGGGATAGCCCGGACCTGGGTCCGGGGTCCATGCGGTTCCGGCAGCCAACCAGTCACGCACCATCCCGGCGGCGGTATCCGGGTCAAGCGGTTGGTCCCAGGCGCGCGGGTGGGTACTGATACGGACGAACGCCGCCAGCGACTGCCAGGGAAGTGCCACCCGTTGCGGTCCGTTGAGACTGTCCTCGAGCCACGTCGATGCCCGCGAATGAAACGGGCTCGACGAGTCCGTGGCGTAGAGCAGCAGGTTCGCGTCCACGAGCATCAGCGGTGGCCAGGTCCTTCGAGGGTCTCGAGAGCATCGGCGACGTTGGCCACGTCGATCCGCGCACCCATTGCGAAGCTGCGTTGCGCGAAGCGGGAGCGCTGCCGCGGGACGGTCAGACCCGCGCGGATCAGCTCGTTGACCGCCTCGCTGAGGCCGATTCTGTGCTCGTCGCGCAGGCGCCGCACCGCTGCGGCCACGTCGTCGTCCAGCGACACCGTCGTCCTCATGCAGCAGAGCCTAGCGCATCATGATGCTGCTGAGTATGCATCACGATGTACAGTGTGCGGGTGCGGGTAGGGGTGCGGCGGGTCAATGGCGCAGCGCGTCGAGATCGAGTACCCGGACGTGCAGCACGGTGCGCTGTTGCAGCGCGGCACGCAGCGCCCGGTGCAGCCCGTCCTCCAGGAAGAGTTCGCCGGACCACTGCACCGCGTGCGGGAACAGGTCGCCGAAGAAGGTGGAGTCCTCGGACAGCAGCCGGTCGAGCTCCAGCGCGGTCTTGGTGGTGACCAGGTCCTCCAGCCGGACCTGTTGCGGGGGGATACCCGCCCAGTCCTTGGTCGACAGCCCGTGGTCGGGATAGGGGCGGCCATGCCGCACGTCCTTGAAGATCACGGGCCGCTGCCACCTCCGTTCATCCCGTGGGTAAACGACCCAGGATACGACCCAGGTAGCCCGGCGGGGTCGCCGGACGGCAGGCCATGCGCTACTGCGCACTAGACTCGGTCAGAGGCGGATCGGCGCAGGTCCGACCAGCCGGCGGCAACAGGAGGTGACGTGAACGCCGACGACCGCAGGGTCGACGTGTTGCGCGCCATCGTCGCCGACTACGTCTCCACTCACGAGCCCGTGGCGTCCAAGTCGCTGGTCGAGCGGCATAATCTGGGCGTGTCCAGTGCCACCGTTCGCAACGACATGGTGGCGCTGGAGGAGGACGGCTACATCGCCCAGCCACACACCAGTGCGGGCCGGATCCCGACCGACAAGGGCTACCGGCTCTTCGTCGACCGGCTCTCGGACATCAAGCCGCTGTCGGGCGCCGAGCGGCGGGCGATCGAGACGGTGCTCGACAGTGCCGTCGACCTCGACGACGTGCTCCGGCGCGGCGTGAGGCTGCTCGCTCAGCTGACCCGTCAGGTCGCTGTGGTGCAGTATCCGGCGCTGAGCAGATCGGCCGTGCGCCACCTCGAGGTGCTGGCGGTGACGCCGGCGCGGCTGATGCTGGTGCTCATCACGGACTCGGGTCGGGTGGATCAGCGGATGGTGGACCTCGGCGACGTGCTCGTCGAGGAGGATGTCGCGCGGCTGGGCACGATGCTCAACGGTGCGCTGGTCGGCAAGCGTCTTGCGGAGGCGTCGGCGACCGTGGCGGAACTGCCCGAGGCCGCACCCGCGGAGCTGCGCGACGCCGTCACGAGGGTCTCGACGGTGCTCATCGAGACACTGGTGGAACATCCGGAGGAGCGGTTGGTGCTCGGTGGCACTGCCAACCTCACCCGTAATGCCACCGACTTCCCCGGCTCGCTGCGGCTGGTGCTGGAGGCGCTCGAGGAGCAGGTGGTCGTGCTCAAGCTGCTGGCAGCGGCCCGCGATCCGGGCACGATCACGGTGCGCATCGGAGAGGAGAATGAGGCCGAGGAGATGCGCAGCACCTCGGTGCTATCCGTCGGCTACGCCACCCGTGGCACGGTGCTCGGCGGGCTGGGTGTGGTCGGACCGACGAGAATGGACTATCCGGGCAACATGGCCGCGGTGAGCGCGGTCGCCCGGTACGTGGGGGAGATCCTCGCCGGTCGCTGACCGGGACGAGGAGCACGACGACGAGCACCGTGGCCGGACACGGCACGGTGAGGAGGGCACGCAGGTGGCCAGGGACTACTACGAGATCCTGGGTGTCGGCAAGGACGCCGACACCGAGCAGATCAAGCGCGCCTACCGCAAGCTGGCGCGGGAGCTGCACCCCGACGTGAACCCGGATGAGCAGGCGCGGCAGCGCTTCCAGGACGTGTCGGACGCCTATGAGGTGCTGACCGACCCGCAGAAGCGCAAGATCGCCGATCTGGGCGGTGACCCGCTCGACTCGTCCTCGGGCGTGGGCGGTCGCTCCGGCGGCACGGGCGGCGATCCGTTCAGCGGCTTCGGCGGCCTGGGCGACATCATGGACGCCTTCTTCGGCGGTGCCGGAGGCCCCGGTGGACGGGGTCCGCGTAGCCGGGTGCAGACCGGGGCCGACGCGCTGATCCGGATGCAGCTCACGCTCGACGAGTGCGCCAGTGGGGTGTCGCGCGATCTCACCGTCGACACCGCGGTGGTGTGCTCGTGGTGTGACGGGTCGGGCTGTGAGACCGGTACCAAACCCGAGCGCTGCGACACCTGTGGCGGCCTCGGCGAGGTGCAGAACGTGCAGCGATCGTTTCTCGGCCAGGTGGTGACCGCCCGGCCGTGCCCGGTGTGCCGGGGGACCGGTGAGACCATTCCTCACCCGTGCCAGCAGTGCGGCGGCGACGGCCGGGTGCGTGCCCGCCGGACCGTGAGCGCGCGGGTGCCGCCCGGTGTCGGCGACGGCATGCGGGTGCGGCTGGCCGGGCAGGGCGAGGTCGGGCCCGGAGGCGGCGCGGCCGGAGACCTCTATGTCGAGGTCGAGGAGAAGCCGCACGAGACCTTCAGCCGTGACGGCTCCGACCTGCACTGCACCGTCCAGCTGCCGATGACCGCCGCGGCGCTGGGCACCACGGTGCTGCTCGAGACACTGGACGGCGTCGAGGAGATCCGAGCCGAGCCCGGCACCCAGTGCGCCACCGTGATCACGTTGCGCGGTTTCGGGATGCCCAGGCTTCGCAGCTCGGGGCGCACCGACGGCAGGGGCGACCTGTTCGTGCACCTCGACGTCATCACGCCCACCCGGCTCGACGCCCGCCAGACCGAGTTGCTGCGCGAGATCGCCTCGCTACGCGACGAGGAGCAGACGGCGGTGGCCGCCAACGGCAAAGCGGGCAGCCTGTTCTCCCGGCTGCGGGATTCTTTCGGCCGGTAACAGGGCGCGCGCGTGGGATCGTTGCCGGTGTTCCTCACCACCCCGTTGGCGGACGAGGGTGAGCGCACCGTGCTCGACGGCGACGAGGGCAGGCATGCGGCGGCGGTGCGGCGTCTCCGGGCAGGTGAGCAGCTGCTGCTCTCCGACGGCAGCGGCGCGCTGGCGCGCTGCGAGGTGACCGCCGCCCGGCGCGACGAGCTGGAGCTGCGGGTGCTGCGGCGCTGGGCCGAGCCGCCGCCGGCACTCCGGGTCACCCTTGCCCAGGCCCTGGTCAAGGGTGACCGCGGTGAACTCGCGATCGAGCTGGCCACTGAGGCTGGGGTGGACGCCGTGCTGCCGTGGCGCGCGGAGCGCTGCGTGGCCCGCTGGGACGACGGACCGCGGGGGGTCAAGGCGCTGCAACGCTGGCGTTCGGCCGCCCGGCAGTCGGCGAAGCTGGCCCGCCGCGGCATCGTCCCGCAGGTTGCCGAACCGGTGGACACCGCCGTGCTGGCGCAGCGGTGCCGGCACGCGGCATTGCCGCTCGTGTTGCATGAGGGCGCTGCGCAGGCACTGCCGTCGGTGTCGTTGCCGGACTCCGGAGAGGTACTGCTCGCGGTCGGCCCGGAGGGCGGGATCACGGACGCCGAGCTGGACGGCCTGGTCGGCGCCGGTGCCTGCCCGGTCCGGCTCGGACCCACGGTGCTGCGATCCTCCACTGCGGCTGTGGTTGCATTGGGGGCACTCGGGGCGCTCACGTCCCGGTGGGGGATCCGCTCATCGGGTGGTCTTTGACGCGATCATGTTCGAAAAGGACTACCTTAGGCATACGAGCACCCATGCTATCGGCTCCGTCGAATGCACTGCCGTGACTCCGCCGGGCACCTCCCCCCCTCGGTCCGGCGGCGCCGCACCGCGGCGGCGCGACCCCCAGGCTCCGCCGCGGTGCGGCAACCCACCACCGGCGTGCAGTGCGGGCAGTCACCTGTGATGGGGGGCCGGCAACTCACAACACGGCGGGCCACACCGATGCGCCACGGGCGCCAGCACCGCTAACATCGGTACGGACACCGTTACGATCGTCGCGCACCGCGCAGGAAGCAGGACGCAGTCACACGTGACCGGCACCGCAGCGGAGGGTACCTCTCCGACCGGTTCGGACCCGATCCGTCCCGGACCAGTCCAGTCGAAGCTCGCCATTCCGGACGCCGCCGTGCTGGCGTTGCTGGGCTCCCGTGACGAGAACCTGCGCGTCACCGAGGACCTGCTGGCGGCAGACGTACACGTGCGCGGCAACGAGATCACGCTGTCCGGCGAGCCCGCGGACGTCGCGTTCGCCGAGCGCGCATTCGCCGAGCTGATCACGATGGCCGGCCGGGGCCAGCAGCTCGGGCCGGACGCGGTGCAGCGCACCCTGCACATGCTGACCCACGGCGACACCGAGTCGCCTGCCGAGGTGCTGAGCCTGGACATCCTGTCCCGCCGGGGCAGGACGATCCGGCCCAAGACGCTGAACCAGAAGCACTACGTCGACGCCATCGACTCCTACACGATCACCTTCGGCATCGGCCCCGCCGGCACCGGCAAGACCTACCTGGCGATGGCCAAGGCGGTGCAGGCGCTGCAGGCCAAGCAGGTCAACCGGATCATCCTGACGCGGCCGGCGGTGGAGGCGGGCGAGCGGCTGGGCTACCTGCCAGGGACGCTCAACGAGAAGATCGACCCCTACTTGCGACCGCTCTACGACGCGCTCTACGACATGCTGGACTCGGAGTCGCTCCCGAAGTTGATGGCTGCCGGAACCATCGAGGTGGCCCCGCTGGCCTACATGCGGGGACGGACCCTCAACGACGCGTTCATCATTCTCGACGAGGCGCAGAACACGACCCCCGAGCAGATGAAGATGTTCCTGACCCGGCTCGGGTTCAATTCCAATGTGGTGGTCACCGGCGACGTCACGCAGATAGACCTGCCGGGCGGGCAGGTGTCGGGGTTGCGGATCGTGCAGCAGATCCTCGACGGTGTGGACGACGTGCACTTCTCGCAGCTGTCGAGCTCGGACGTGGTGCGCCACCGGCTGGTCACCGACATCGTCGACGCCTACGCGCGCTGGGACGCCCAGCAGGAGACCAACGTGCCCCGCCAGGTCCCCAACCGCGCGGATCGCCGCCGGAGGCGGTGAACCGGGTGGGAATCGAAGTCGCCAACGAGTCCGGTACCGCGCTCGACGAGGCCACCGTGGTGGCGGTCGCCCGGTTCGCGCTGGAGCGGATGGGTGTCAGCCCGCTGGCTGAGCTGTCGGTGCTGCTCGTCGATCTCGACGTGATGGCCGACCTGCACGAGCGCTGGATGGATCTGCCCGGGCCGACCGACGTGATGGCCTTCCCGATGGACGAGGTGGGCGACGGCGGTGCCACCGGCGGCGGGCGACCGGACGGTGCGGGCGCCGGGCCCGCGCTGCTCGGCGACATCGTGCTGTGCCCTCCCTTCGCCGCGGACGCCGCCGCCGCCGCAGGGCACTCGCTCGACGACGAGCTGGCGCTGCTGGCCGTGCACGGTGTGCTGCACCTGCTCGGTTACGACCACGCCGAGCAGGCCGAGGAACGCGAGATGTTCTCCCTGCAGGACGGCATCCTCGCCGACTTCCTGGCGGCGTCCCGGGCGGCGCGGCGGCGTGCGGTGCAGCGCGACGCCGACACCCGGCTGCTCGGCTCGGTGGGCCTGGACGGGCCCGATCCGTCGCGCGGCCCCGGATGAGTGACCGGTGCTGATCGGCCCGGTCGCGACGCTGGCACTGGCTGTTGCCCTGGTGCTGCTCGCGGGCGCCTTCGCGGCGGCTGACGCGGCGCTGGGCACGGTGTCACGGGCCGGCGTCGAGGAGCTGGCCCGGTCGGGGGGTCACGGCGCGCGCCAGCTCGTCATGGTCGTCGCCGACCGGCCGCGGCACGTCAACCTGTTGCTGCTGCTGCGGCTCGTCTGCGAGCTCACCGCCACCGTTCTGGTCACCGTGGTGACAGTCGGTGCGCTGTCCCCGACATGGCTCGCGGTGCTCGTCGCGGGCGTGGTCATGGTCGTGGTGTCCTATGTGGTCATCGGGGTCGGACCCCGCACCATCGGCCGGCAGCACCCCTACGGGGTGGGCCGGATGGTCGCGGGGCCGGTCCGAGCGCTGGGCCGGCTGCTCGGCCCGCTGAGCCGGCTGCTCATCGTGGTCGGTAACGCGATCACCCCGGGCCGCGGTTTCCGGGAGGGTCCGTTCTCCTCCGAAGTGGAGCTGCGCGAGCTGGTCGACATGGCCGGCGAGCGCGGCGTCGTCGCGGCCGGCGAGGCCGAGATGATCCAGTCGGTTTTCGATCTCGGGGACACCGTCGCCCGGGAGGTGATGGTGCCCCGCACCGAGATCGTCTGGATCGAGCACGACAAGTCGGTGCGGCAGGCGCTGGCGCTGTGCCTGCGGTCGGGCTTCAGCCGGATCCCGGTGATCGGCGACAGCGTCGACGACATCGTGGGAGTGGCCAACATCAAGGATCTGGTTGCGCACCCCGAAACTGATGCGGCGGGCCGCTCCGCCACCGCCGTCGCCAAGGTGATGCGGCCGCCGGCCTTCGTGCCCGACTCCAAGCGACTGACCGAGTTGCTGACCGAGATGCAGGTGTCGCGCAACCACGTGGCCGTGGTGGTCGACGAGTACGGTGGTACCGCAGGCCTGCTGACGATCGAGGACATTCTCGAGGAGATCGTCGGCGAGATCACCGACGAGTCCGACACCGGCGAGCGTCCCCCGGTCGAGCAGCTGGGGGACGGGTCGGTGCGGGTCATCGGCCGGCTCGGCATCGAGGACCTCGGTGCGTTGTTCGACGTCGAACTCGACGACGGCGACGTGGAAACCGTCGGTGGGCTGCTGGCGCAGCAGCTGGGACGGGTGCCGCTGCCCGGCGCCGAGGTCGAGGTGGCCGGATTGCGGCTGCGCGCCGAGGGCGGCAAGGACAATCGGGGCCGGATGCGCATCACCACAGTTGCCGCCTGGCGCTCGGAGTCGGCTCCCGGGTCGGGCATCGAGCACACCGACGATGCCCACGACGCCGACGACACCCACGACGCCGAGAACCAGGCAGCCCGGCGGTCAGAGGGGAGCGACGCTCATGCCGGATAGCACCGAGCTCGACCCGGAAGACAGCAAGATCGTGACGCTGGCCCGTTCCGCGATGGCGCGCACCGGGGCGGCTGAGGGCGCCGCGGTGCGCGACACCGACGGGCGGACCTACACCGGGACCACGGTGGCACTGCCCTCGCTGGCGCTGTCCGCGTTGCAGTCCGCCGTGGCGGCCGCGGTGGCCAGCGGCGCCGTCGGGCTGGAAGCCGCCGCCGTGGTGGGCTCGACCGGACCGGTCGACGATGCCTCGCTGGCCGCGGTCCGCGAGCTCGGCCCAGCCGCGGCCGTGTTCCTTGCCGACACCAACGGTGCGCTCGTCGACGCGCTGCGCGCCGCGGAGTAGTGGCAGCCGTGGCAGCCGAGACGCAGGTCGAGTTCCGGGCCGGGTTCGCCTGCCTCGTGGGGCGGCCCAACGCCGGTAAGTCCACCCTCACCAACGCACTGGTGGGAGGCAAGGTGGCGATCACGTCGAGCCGGCCGCAGACCACCCGTCACACGATCCGGGGCATCGTGACCCAGCCCGACGGCCAGCTCGTGCTCGTGGACACACCGGGGCTACACCGACCGCGCACGCTGCTCGGGCAGCGGCTCAACGATCTCGTCCGCACCACCTGGGCCGAGGTGGATGCCATCGGCTGCTGCATTCCCGCTGACGCCGACGTGGGGCCCGGCGACCGTTTCATCGCTCGCGAGCTCGCCGCGCTGTCCAGCCGCAAGCCGGTCTTCGGCATCGTCACCAAGACCGATGCGGTCAGCCCGCAACGGGTCGCCGAGCAGCTCGCCGCGTTGGCGCAACTGGGGACCTCGGCCGGGCTGGGGGAGTTCGCCGAGCTCGTGCCGGTGTCGGCACTCGACGGTTTCCAGGTGGCGCTGCTCACCGACCTGCTGCTGGCGCGAATGCCGCCGAGCCCGCCGCTGTACCCCGACGGTGAGCTGACCGACCAACCGGAGCAGCTACTGGTTGCCGAGCTGGTGCGCGAGGCTGCGCTGGAGGGTGTGCGTGACGAGCTGCCGCACTCGCTGGCGGTCGTCGTCGAGGAGATGGTGCCGCGGCAGGGCCGCGACGACCTGCTCGACGTCTACGCGCACCTCTACGTGGAGCGCCCGAGCCAGAAGGCCATCGTGATCGGCCGCGGCGGGGAGCGGCTCAAGCAGGTCGGCAGCACCGCGCGCAGGCAGATCGAGGCGTTGCTGGGAACCGCTGTCTACCTCGACCTGCACGTCAAAGTCGCCAAGGACTGGCAGCGTGACCCCAAGCAGCTGCGCCGGCTCGGGTTCTGACGGCGCGCGCGGCGGTCCGCCGCGACGATGGGGTGCGACGATGGGGGCGTGAGCCTGTACCGCGACACCGGAGTGGTGCTGCGGGTGCAGAAGCTGGGCGAGGCCGACCGCATCGTCACGCTGCTGACCCGTCGCCACGGACGGGTCCGTGCCGTCGCCAAGGGGGTGCGACGCACCTCGTCGCGGTTCGGAGCCAGGCTCGAACCCTTCGGGCACGTCGACGTGCAGTTCTACACCGGGCGCAGCCTCGACATCGTGACCCAGGTGCAGACCGTGGACGGGTTCGGCTCCCGGCTGGTCGGCGACTACGGCCGCTACACCACGGGTTGCGCGGTGCTCGAGACCGCTGAGCGGTTGGCCGGCGCCGACGGCGAGCCGGTGATGCGGCTGTACCTGCTCGTCGTGGGCGCGTTGCGGGCATTGGCCGACGGGCAGCGTGAGACCTCGCTGGTACTCGACGCCTTCCTGCTGCGGGCGATGATCGCGGCCGGATGGGCACCCGCGCTGTCGGAATGCGCCCGCTGCGGCAGCCCCGGCCCGCACCAGGCGTTCAACGTGCCTGCCGGCGGTGCAGTGTGCGGTCAGTGCCGGCCTGCGGGATCGGCCACGCCCTCGGCCGAGACGTTGCGGCTGCTCGACGCGCTGGCCCACGGGGACTGGCCGGTCGTCGAGGGCGCCTCGGCGGCGGCGCGCCGCGAGGGCAGTGGGCTGGTGGCCGCCCACCTGCAGTGGCATCTGGAGCGTGCGCTGCGCTCGCTACCCTTCGTCGAGCGCCGCTCGTCGCTCACCGGTTCCGGGGCGTCGGACGGGGTCGGGCAGCCCCGATAACCCCGCTCCGCCGGTGGTCCGTGGCAGGCGGCAGGATGGGGTCGGCCGTGATAGCGAACAGAGGCGAGGCACTACCTGCGATGAGGCGACCTCGGGAGGAGCGCGGGTGATGGTGGGGCGGCTGCGGCGCGACCGCCATGGCGATGGCGGTGCCACGCAGGTCCGGCCCCCTGACCCGCACCCGTCCGGCGCGCGGCCCCCGGCGATCCCGCCGGAGTTGGTGCCGCGCCACGTCGCTTTGGTGATGGATGGCAACGGCCGCTGGGCCGAGCAGCGCGGCCTGCCCCGCACCGAGGGCCACCGGCGCGGCGAGGCCGTACTGCTGGATCTGGTGTGCGGGTGTATCGAGTTGGGCGTCGGCCGGCTGTCGGCCTATGCGTTCTCGACCGAGAACTGGAAGCGCAGCCCCGACGAGGTGCGCTTCCTGATGGGCTTCAACCGCGATGTGATCCGCCGCCGTCGCGATGAGATGCACGAGATGGGGGTGCGGGTGCGCTGGGCAGGTCGCAGGCGTCGGCTGTGGCGCAGCGTGATCCGCGAGCTCGAGGTCGCCGAAGAGCTGACTGCGGCGAATTCCGTGATGACGCTGACCATGTGCGTCAACTACGGTGGGCGGGCCGAGATCGCCGACGCCGCCCGTGAGATCGCGCGGCGGGTGGCCCGGGGCGAGCTCGATCCGGAACGGGTGGACGAGCGGCTGCTCGCGCGCCACCTCGACGAGCCCGATATGCCCGATGTCGACCTGTTCCTGCGGCCCTCCGGGGAGCAGCGCATCTCGAACTTCCTGCTGTGGCAGTCGGCCTACGCCGAGCTGGTGTTCCAGGACGTGCTGTTCCCGGACCTCGACCGGCGCGACCTGTGGCGGGCCTGCGAGGCCTACGCCGCCCGGGACCGCCGATTCGGTGGCGCGGTCCCCAGCGTGCCCCTGAACCCTGATGCGAGGAGGCCCCGGTGAGCTCCGACGCGAGCGAGGCCGAGTCCACCGCGGAGCTGCTCGACGCGGCCCGCAGCGCTCTCGAGCGATACCAGGAGGTGTCCGTCGATGACGATGGTGCGCTGACCTTCCGACATGCCGAGGTGCCGTGTGCCGTACAGGCCGTGGAGCTCGCCGAGGGTCTGGTGGTGCTCAGCCTGACCTGCGTGGTCGCGTGGGACCTGCCCGCCGAGGTGGAGGTGGCCGATCAGGTCGCGACCCGTGCCGGGCAGGGCCTGTTCGGCACCCTGGGGCTGATCCGCACCGAGCGGGGTTCCGATGTGACGCTGCGGTACGCCTTTCCCGCCACCGGGCTCGACAGTGCGCCGCTGGGAACCCTGCTCATGCTGGTGGTGTCGACCGCATCGCAGGTCCGTGGCGAGCTGCTCGCCGCCCACGCGCCCGACTGAGCTCGAAATGCCGGATGGGGAGCTGCGCTGGGCGCCCTGGCGCAAACACCACCTCACCTGACCGGTCAGGCCCCGTCAGAAAGGCGGTGCCTCCGACAGGTGGGATTGCAGGTGGACTTCGGGTTCGACCAGGGCGGGGGCTCGGCTGCTGTAGGTGCGGCCGGTGGGGCTGGTGAAGACGAAGGTTCCGGGTTCGGGCTGCACGACGACCCAGTCGGATTCGTGTTTGAGCCGGTGATGGTGTCTGCAAAACGGACCAAGGTTGCAGCGGCAGGTGCTGCCACTCTTGCCGTGGGGCTTGGTGTGGTCGAGATCGCAGCGTGCTGCGGGTCGGCGGCAGCCGGGGAAGCGGCAGGTGACATCGCTGGCGCGGATGAACTCCTGTAGCAGCAGCCGGGGACGGTAGGCCTCGGACACGTCGGCCAGGTGCCCGTGCTCGTCGAGGAGCAGACCGCGCCAGCGCCGGGCAGCGGCGGCCAGGTCGCGAGCCATGGCCGCGGGGATCGGTCCGTGTCCCTCGAGGTAGCCGGGGTCGTCGGCCAGCCCGGCCAGCGTGGCTGCGGACATCGTGACGCCGACTGTGGTGGTCACCGGTGGTGTCTGCGCGCCGTCGTCGCGGCCGCACAGCAGGTCGACCAGGGCGTCGGCGCGGCGGGCGTCGATGCCGCGGTCGTCGGCGGGGCCGTTGCGGGCCAGCGTGTCGAGCCGGGTGTAGGCGGCGGTCGCCTCGTCGGCGGTCAGGCTCGCCCACAGCGCTCCCATCCCGTCGGGGTGTGAGTAATGCTCGACGCGGCGGCGAGCCTTGGCGGCATCGTGACGGCGCTGCGCGCTGTCGGGGTCGACGGCCAGCACCGCGCGGGCGCAGGCGGCACGCAGCTGCCCAGCCGTGCGCCGCGGCGCCGCGGCCAGCACCCGATCCTGTACCGCGGCGGCCGCGGCGGCATCGAGGACCTCGGTGTGCTCGACGATCACCCGGGCTCGCGGCAGGTCGATCTCACCCCGCCGCAACGCGGCCAGCGTCTCGGGTAGCCGCTGCGCCAGCGCCGTCGCCAGGTCCACCCGGGCGTGGGCGGCTCCGCGCGACAGCACGAGAACCGGCGCCACCTCGTCGGCGGCGAACTTGCTGAGCAGCCCGTCCCCGTCGGGTCGCAGTTCGGCGAATCGCTCCAGCGCCGCCAGCTGCTGCGCCTGTGCGTGCGCGATCATCCGCTCCCACCCGGCCGCGGCCTCCAACGCCTCGTCGGCCGACAACTGCTCGGCTGGGCGCGCGGACAGCCAGTCGACCAGCACCCCACCGGGCTCGACGTTCGACAAGCGCAGCCCTGTAGCGGGGACCATTTCCGCCGACTCTGCCTGCTCGAACACATGTTCGATTGTATCTGATCATCGCGCCCAGCGCCAGTGCTTGTGTGGCGGTGTCGTCAACCGTCGACGACCGTCGGTGCTTCCCGCTCACAGGGCGGCAATCCGGTTCGGTCATCGTCGGCGAGAGAGCAGTTCCCGTGCGTGGTCGCGGGAAGTGCTCTATGGGCACGCCCTCGCAGATCGGATCATCGCGCCCACGGCCGCGAGGTCGACGAGCTGCTGCGCGTCCTGGTGGGTCGGCGGGGGCGGCGCGTACGGTGCCATGACAGATCGAGTCGTACAGTCGCTCGACGAAGGTGCAACGGAGGGAAGGTACGCGTGGACGAGCGGGAGAACATCGACGATCTCTTCAGCGGCCCTATCGAATCTGCGGCCGAGGGAGCCGAGGAACGCTACGGGAGAAAGCCGGACGGCACGTCCGACCAAGGCTACAAGGAGGACTGAGCCCGACTAGTGTGAAGTTGCGGAATCGCCAACGGTGTCGGCCGCGACAGGCGAAGAATCGATGATGAGGTTTGCGCTCGACCTCGCCGACTGTCGGTCAGCGTGGCGGTGGGAAGGCGCTAGTATTGTGTCGGCCAGGAGTTGGATCGAGCCCTTTCGCAGTCCCGCTCTCGAGTCAGTACTGGTCACGGGTCCATCGAGCACGCTGATCGTAACTCGAGAAAGACTGGCAAGTGTTGTCCCGGCGCCAGCCGAGCCCGAGTCGCGGCAGTGGCGCTGTCGGACTTCAGATCACTATGCCGCCGTGCGGCGAGGTATCGTCGAATGGCCGCTTGAGTTCTTCTTGGTCGAAGTAAGAACTGAGAAGCAGATCACCCTTGCTGCTGGTCGATTTGGTACTGCTCCTGTATACGTGCTGGCGAACCGGCAGGTCCTCCATGGAAGCTGGTCATTGCCGGACTTGTATGAGTATCTGACTGTGAGCGACCTCTGCGAGGAAGGTGTCGTCCGCTTCCTTGCCAGGAAGTCATGCTACTCACGTGCCACTCTCTTCCGGTCGGTGAGTCGGATAACTGAGCGTTCAGTGGGAGTTTTCTCGGGAAGTGGTCTTGACGTCAAGTACCCACCGCCTTCCCATCGGGACAAACCGCGCCAGGTGCGACCGGGCGCGGACGTCGTCTCCGCGTTCGAGCGAGTCCTTCGGGCGTCGCTGCGACTGTGAGACTGTCCTTCGTCGCTCGAGCGGGTGTGACCCCTGCTACGACTGGCCCTTCGGGTGCCCTGGCGTTGATCTGTCCGCCGGCTCGGGCGACGCGTCCGAGGTGGCGCGCCGAGCGGGCAGTGACCTCATAGGAGCCTGATCGCACCAGGTCTCGTCACAGTCTTGTCCGCCCGCCCGGTCGCGCCGTGACCACGCTGCCCGGGAAGGACACGCGGCCAGTGACGAGCATCTCTCACCCGCTCCGTCGACGCATCGTTGTCGGGGTCGATACCCACAAGTACGCCCACGTCGCGGTGGCGTTGGACCAGGTCGGAGCCGTGATCGGCACCATCACGATGCCGGTCGACCGGGCCGGCTACGCGCAGCTGGCCCGGTGGGCGGGCGAGCTCGGCGAGCAGGTCGACTTCGGCGTGGAGGGCTCGGGGTCCTACGGCGCCGGGTTGGTGTCGTTGCTGCGCCGCCGCGGTCACCTGGTCATCGAGGTCAACCGCCCCGACCGCGCGCTGCGGCATCTGCGCGGCAAGGACGACACGATCGACGCCGAGGCCGCCGCCCGTGCGGTGCTGTCCGGCGCCGCGACGGCCGTGCCCAGGGCCGCCGACGGCACGGTGGAGATGATCCGCCAGGTCAAAATCGCCAAGGACACGGCGGTCAAGGCCCGCAGTCAGGCGATCATCACCGTGAAGACA
>WHTH01000092.1 GCA_009377865.1 Pseudonocardiaceae bacterium
ATCGAGCTCTGGGCCCAGCACTGGAACGACAACCCCAAGCCCTTCATCTGGCACAAAGCCGCCGACGAGATCATCGACAAGGTGCGCAGAGGACGACAACGACTCCACCAGATCAAAACCGCGACGGACCACTAGCGACCCGGCGAGCTTGGACGTCGCCACCACCCAGCGCGCCGGGCGCGACGAGACGTATCGGCGAGCCACTCGCTGTACGGATAGGGCAAGCGATACGATATGCGGTATGACGACGACGAAGCTCACGGTTACGGTCCCCGAGGAGCTTGGGGCATATATTCGGGAGCAGGTCGATGCCGGGAAGTTCGAGTCGGTCTCGGCGTTCGTCACTCGGGCTGGCGAGAGCATGCGTGACTTCGAACCGCTCGATCTGCTGATCGCTAGCATGATCGCCGAGACCGGCGAGCCGGACGAGCATGCCAATGCGTGGGTGGACACGGCGATTGCGGCGGCGTCACGAGCCGCGTCGATAGAGGATGTTGGAAGCGACGGCCACGCGGCGTGACCGAGCCGATGGTACCGGCGTTCGTCCTCGACTCCGGCGCGCTGATCGCCCTCGAGCGCGCGGCTCCAGCGATGACTGCGCTGCTGTTACGGGTGCGGTCCGGTCACGCGCGACTCGTCGTTCCGGATGCCGTCCTCGCACAGGTTTGGCGCGGCGGGTCTGGTCGACAAGCCCGGATCGCCGCGCTGCTCGGTCTGCAGCGCAAGCAATGCGAGCGTGTCGCCCTCGAGACGGATACCGCAAAGCGAATCGGGATGCGGATTCACGACTGCGGGCATGCCGATGTGGTCGACGTGCACGTCGCCCTTCTTGTGGGTGAGCACCGGGCGGCGGTGATCACCTCAGATCGCGACGACATCCTGGCCGTCGACTCGAACCTGAAGGATCGGATCGTCGAGGTTTGAGGCCCACAGGACGAGGCGAGTAACGGGTGCGGTACTTCTACGACTGCGAGTTCATCGAGGACGGCGTCACCATCGAGCTCGTCTCGATCGGTGTCGTCGACGAGCAGGGCCGGGAGTACTACGCGGTCTCCACCGAGTTCGACCCGGAGCGGGCCGGGCGATGGGTGCGGTCGAACGTGCTGCCCCAGCTGCCGCCGCCGTCGGACCCCGCGTGGCGCAGCCGCGCAGCCATCCGGCAATCACTGCTCGAGTTCCTCACCGCTCCGGGAGACGGGGTGGAGCTGTGGGCCTGGTTCGCCGCCTACGACCACGTCGCGCTGGCGCAGCTGTGGGGGGCGATGCCGACACTGCCGCGTGCGTTTCCCCGGTTCACCCGGGAGCTGCGGCAGCGCTGGGAGGACGCCGGCAAGCCCGCGCTGCCGCCGGCACCGTCCGACGCTCACGACGCGCTGGCCGACGCCCGGCACAACCTGGCCCGGTGGCAGGCGATCGAGCGCCACCGGGCCGCGCCCCACTCGGGTTGACCCCCGTTTGCTGCACCGATCCAGTCCCTGCCACGCTCGTCACGACACGACGAGGAACGGGTGGAGAGGCGAGCAGATGCGCATCGGTGTGCTCACCGGCGGTGGCGACTGTCCCGGACTCAACGCGGTGATCCGCGCGGTGGTCCGCAGGGGCGTGGAGGTGCACGGCGACACCGTCATCGGGTACCGCAACGGGTGGCAGGGCCCGCTGGAGGGCCTGACCAAGCCGCTGGATCTCGACGCCGTCGAGGACATCCTGGCCCGCGGGGGAACCGTGCTCGGTTCGTCCCGGACGAACCCGTACCGCGTCGACGGCGGAGCCGCGCGGATCAAGCAGACGCTCGCCGAGCACGGCGTCGACGCGCTGATCGCGATCGGCGGCGAGGACACCCTCGGCGTGGCCCGGCAGCTCACCGAGGACGGCGTGGGTGTGGTCGGGGTGCCCAAGACGATCGACAACGATCTGGGCGCCACCGACTACACCTTCGGTTTCGACACGGCGGTGCACATCGCGACCGAGGCGATCGACCGGCTGCGCACCACCGCCGAGTCGCACCGCAGGGCGCTGGTGGTGGAGGTGATGGGCCGCCACGCGGGCTGGATCGCGCTGCACTCGGGAATCGCGGGTGGGGCCAACGTGATCCTGGTGCCGGAGCAGCCGTTCTCGGTCGACCAGGTCTGCGACTGGGTGACCAGGCGGTTCGAGCGGCAGTTCGCCCCGATCATCGTGGTCGCCGAGGGGGCGGTGCCGGAGGGTGGCGCCGAACTGCTGTCGACCGGCGAGACCGACTCGTTCGGCCACGTCCGGCTCGGCGGGGTCGGGACATGGCTGGCCGATCAGATCGGGCGTTGCACCGGTGCCGAATCGCGTGCGGTGGTGCTGGGCCACATCCAGCGGGGTGGCACGCCCACGGCCTACGACCGGGTGCTGGCCACCCGCTTCGGGCTGCATGCCGTCGACGCCGCGCGCGACGGCGACTTCGGCACCATGGTGGCGTTGCGGGGCACCGAGATCGTCCGGGTCAAACTCGCTGAGGCGACCGCAGAGCTCAAGACCGTGCCGCTCGAGCGCTACGAGGAAGCCCAGGCCTTCTTCGGCTGAGGCAGCCGCCGCGAAGGGCACCGTCACGGCGTCCGGCGCAGCGAAGGGGACCTTCACGGCGATTGAAGGCATCGGTGGTGCAGTGCGGGACCTTTGCTGCGACCGAGTATCCCGTTTCGGGGGCAGAGGGGTCACAGCCTAAGCTGGGGCATCGTGAACTGGACCGTGGATGTGCCGGTCGATGCGCTGCCCGAGCTCCCGCCGTTGCCGGCGCAGCTGCGTGCCCGCCTCGACGACGCGCTGGGAAGGCCGGCGGCGCAGCAACCGAGGTGGCCCGATCCCGTCGCTGTTCGCAACGTGCGCGCCGTGCTGGAGAGCGTGCCCCCGATCGCCGTGCCCGCCGAGGTCGACCGGCTCGGCGACCAGCTGGGCGCGGTGGCACGGGGCGAGGCGTTCCTGCTGCAGGGCGGTGACTGCGCGGAAACCTTTGCCGACAACACCGAACCGCACATCCGGGCCACCATCCGGACCTTGCTGCAGATGGCCGTCGTGCTCACCTACGGCTCGAGCATGCCGGTGGTGAAGATGGCCCGGATCGCAGGCCAGTACGCCAAGCCGCGGTCCAACCCGACCGACGCGCTTGGCCTTCCCGCCTACCGCGGCGACATGGTCAACTCGCTGGTCACCACCCCCGAGGCCCGGGTGCACGATCCGGGCAGGCTCATCCGCGCCTACGCCAACTCCGGTGCCGGCATGAACCTGGTCCGGGCGCTGACCAGCGCCGGAATGGCGGACCTGCACAAGGTCCACGACTGGAACAAGGACTTCGTGCTGCGCTCCCCGGCCGGCGCCCGCTACGAGGCACTGGCCAGCGAGATCGACCGGGGGCTGCGGTTCATGTCGGCCTGCGGCGTCAACGACAGCTCGCTGCACGGCACCGAGATCTTCGCCAGCCACGAGGCGCTCGTACTCGACTACGAGCGGGCGATGCTGCGACTCGACAGTTCCCGGGACGACGCCCGGCTCTACGACCTGTCCGCGCACTTCCTGTGGGTGGGGGAGCGCACCAGGCAGCTGGAAGGGGCGCATATCGCCTTCGCGGGGCTGCTGGCCAACCCGATCGCCGTCAAGATCGGTCCGACGACCACGCCGGAGCAGGCCGTGGAGTACGTCGAGCGGCTCGACCCGCACGGCGTGGCCGGGCGGCTCACGCTGATCTCGCGGATGGGGTCGGCGAAGGTCCGTGAGGTCCTTCCGGCGATCGTGGAGAAGGTCACCGCCTCCGGGCACAAGGTGATCTGGCAGTGCGACCCGATGCACGGCAACACCGTGGAGTCCTCCACCGGCTACAAGACGCGGCACTTCGACCGGGTCGTCGACGAGGTGCAGGGCTTCTTCGAGGTGCACCACGCGCTGGGGACCCACCCGGGCGGGATCCACGTCGAGATCACCGGCGAGGACGTCACCGAATGCCTCGGCGGCGCGCAGGACATCTCCGACGCCGACCTGTCCGGCCGCTACGAGACGGCCTGCGACCCCCGGATGAACACCCAGCAGTCGCTCGAGCTCGCCTTCCTCGTCGCCGAGATGCTGCGCGGCTAGATCACGACGGCCGCACGGTCGGTGGCAGCCCGAAGTGGACCGTTTCGTGGGTGATCTCACGCTCGATCACCGTGACCGGCCCCAGCCCGGCGAGGCCATCGAGCACGGCCTCGACCACATGCGGTGGAGCCGAGGCTCCAGCGGTGAGTCCCACAACGTGGGCATCGGCGAGCCATTCAGGGCGGATGTCACGGGTCTCGTCAATGAGGTAGCCCGGCGTGTCGCGCCGCCCGGCGAGTTCGACCAGCCGCCGGGAGTTGGAGGAGTTGGCTGAGCCGACGACGAGCACCAGGTCGGCCTCGTCGGCGATCGCTGCCAGCGCGTCCTGGCGGTTGGTCGTGGCATAGCAGATGTCGTCGGACGCGGGACCGCGCACCGCCGGGAAGCGGGCGTGCAGGGCGTCGACCACCTCGGCCGTCTCATCCGCGGCGAGGGTGGTCTGCGTGAGGTACGAAACTCGCTCCGGGTCCGGGACGTCGACGGCGCGGGCTTCGGTGACGTCCTGCACCAGGATCGTCTGCTCCGGGGCCTCGCCGAGGGTGCCGTCGACCTCCTCGTGTCCGGCGTGGCCGATGAGGATCACCGAGTCGCCCCGGTTGGCGAACCGGCGGGCCTCGGAGTGCACCTTGGTCACCAGCGGGCAGGTGGCGTCGATGACCTCCAGTCCGCGTCGCGAGGCCTCGTCGCGAACCGCAGGCGAGACGCCATGAGCTGAGAACACCACGGTGGCCCCGTCGGGAGCACCGTCGAGCTCGTCGACGAACACCGCGCCGCGGGCCTCGAGCTCGGCCACCACGTGAGTGTTGTGCACTATCTGCTTGCGCACGTAGACGGGGGGATCCCGCTGGTCCAGCGCCCGTTCGACGATCTCGATGGCGCGCTCGACGCCGGCGCAGAACGACCGCGGTGAGGCGAGCAGTACGGTTCGGGGGCCGGTGACCGCCTGCCAGCCGGGCTCGGTCGGGTCGATCATTGGTGGGCTCCTCTGCTCAGTGGTCGCGGCAGGTGACCAGCTGGGCAAGTGCGTACAGCTCGGCTCTGGCACGCGTCGTCACGCCGGCCGAGTCCAGCTCGCGCAGCGCCCGCGCCAGCAGATCGTCGGCGCGCGTCTGGCTCCAGTCGCGTCCACCCGCGATGTCGATCAGCTCTGCGGCACGGACCAGGTCGGTACCGGACAGCGGCTGCTCGCGGTGGTAGAGAGCGCCCAGCTCCTGTCCGGCCGGGGTGCCGGAAGTGAGCGCGGCCACCACCGGCAGCGACTTCTTGCGGGTGCGTAGATCCGAATGGACCGGCTTGCCTGTCACGGCCGGGTCGCCCCAGATACCGAGCACATCGTCCACGAACTGAAACGCCAGGCCGAGCTTCTCGCCGAAGCCGCGTAACTGCTCGACCTGCTCCGGGCAGCCGCCCCCGGCCACCGCGCCGAGCGCACCGGCACACCCCAGCAGTGCGCCGGTCTTGCCCTCCGCCATGCCCAGGCACTCGCCCACCCCGACGTCGGCCCGTTGTTCGAAGGCCAGGTCCGCGCTCTGGCCGTCGAGCAGGTTGTGCACCGCCGCGCTGAGCATCCGCAGCTGCTCCCGGGTGGCCGGATGGCCGCTGTCCGAGAGCACCTCCATTGCCAGCGCCAGCATGGCGTCACCGGCGAGAATGGCCTCACCGGTGCCGAACACGCTCCACGCCGTGGGCCGATGCCGCCGTGTGACGTCCCCGTCCATCACATCGTCGTGCAGCAGCGAGAAGTTGTGCACGAGTTCTACCGCGACCGCGGCCGGCACCGCCGAAGCCGGCACGCCGCCGGTGGCCTCGGCCGCCAGCAGCACGAGCGCGGCACGGATCGCCTTGCCACCCCCGCCCTCGGCCGGGTCGCCGTGCTGGTCTCGCCAGCCGAAGTGGTAGGCAGCGATGCGCCGCATCGAGGCGGGCAGCGTGTCGACCGCCTGCCGCAGCGCGGGGTCGACCGTGGACCGGCTCCACGCCAGCACCTCGCCGACCGGCCTGCCCTCGGTCATCACCTCGATGCCTGCCATCTCAGCGACCGATCTCCACGTGCTCGAGGACACCGAGCGCGTCGGGGACCAAGACGGCCGCCGAGAAGTAGGCGCTGACGAGGTAGGAGATGACCGCCTTCTCGTTGATACCCATGAACTGAACGCTCAGGCTGGGCCGGTACTCGTGGGGAATGCCGGTCTGGTGGAGGCCGACGACCCCCTGGTCGTCCTCGCCGGTGCGCATCACGAGGATGGAGCTGGTCTGCATGTCGCTGACCGGGATCTTGTTGCAGGGCAGGATGGGCACACCGCGCCAGGAGAGCATCTGCCTCCCCTCGACGCTGGTGGTCGCCGGGTACAGCCCTCGCCGGGTGCACTCCCGGCCGAAGGCGGCGATAGTGCGGGGATGGGCCAGGAAGAACTTGGACTTGCGCCTGCGAGACAATATGTCGTCGAGGTCATCGGGGGTGGGTGGGCCGGAACGGGTGGGGACGCGCTGGCTGAGGTCGACGTTGTGCAGCAGCCCGAAGTCCCGATTGTTGATCAACTCGTGTTCCTGGCGCTCCCGGAGCGCCTCGATGGTCAGCCGCAACTGCTGCTCGGTCTGGTTCATCGGGTTGTTGAACAGGTCCGCCACCCGGGTGTGCACCCGCAGTACGGCCTGGGCCACGCTGAGTTCGTACTCTCGGGGCGACAGTTCGTAGTCGGCGAAGGTGGTCGGCAGGTCGGTCTCGCCCTCGTGGCCGGCGGCCAGCGCGATCTCGGCCTCGCCGCGCTTGGTCATCGGTGGGCGCGGGCGGGTGCGGAAGGCCTCGACGTGGGCCCGCAGGGTCTCGGACCGCCCGGCCACCTCCTCGAAGGCCTGCTGCCGCAGTACCAGCACGGTGCACGCGGTCACCGCGCGCAGCGTGAAGCCCCAGGTTTGCTGCTGCCCGACCAGCACGCCGTGGCCCGCGTGATCACCGTCGGCGAGCATGCCGAGCACGGACGCATCGCCGTACTTGCCGGCGACGACCTTGTTGGCTTTGCCATGCGCGATGACCACCAGCCCGTCGGCCGGCTGGCCTGCCGCTACGACCTCGTCGCCCACGTCGAACTGCCGCTGCTCGAACCGGTCCGCCAGCGCATGCAGCGTCCCGGGTTCGTCGTAGCCCCGCAGCAGGGGCAGCTCGGACAGCTCCTCGGGGATCACGTGGACCTCGGAGCCGGTATTGGTGCAGGTGACGCGGCCGTCACCGACGGCGTAGGTCAGCCGGCGGTTCACGCGGTAGGTTCCGGCCTCCAGCTGCACCCACGGCAGCATCCGTAGCAACCAGCGCGGGGAGATCCCCTGCATCTGCGGAACCGACTTGGTCGTCGTGGCCAGGTTGCGCGCCGCGGCGGTGCTCAGACTCTGCTGCGGTCGGTCCTCGACGTGAGCATCCGATTCCGCCGAATCGGTCACGGTCATCGCCACCACCACCCTCCATCAACTCGTTCCGGTCACGAGACGCGGTGCCGCTGATCGCGCTCGCCGAGCGACGCTGCGATGCGGGCCGCCGAGGTGCCGAGGCCGGTGGGGCGGCCGAACGGTCGCGACCGAGCAGCTACTTGGCGTTGCAGTTCGGACTCGTCGTATCGGAGACATTGCTCGTGCCAGACAAGGATTCCCGACATCCAGTTCTGGAGTTCCTCGGCGTATCCCCGCAAGGTTTGACACGCCTCGGCGTCCAGCTCGAACTCGTCGAACAGGGTCGGCAGCTCGGTGCACACGACGTGCTGGAACTGTTGCATCCGTGCGGTCATCAGGTTGTTGACGACCTCGAACGCATGTTCGCGGTCGCAGGACAGGAAGTTCTCGACGACCAGAACGCAGTTGTGGATCTCACCTTCGAACTGGATCTCCTTCTGGTAGGAGAACACGTCGTTGGTCAGGCAGGCGTAATCCGCCGCGGCGTTCTCCAGGGATCTGATCGTGCGAGTCTGGTAGATCTCGGCCGGCACGGCCTTTCCGTGGGCCAGCCGGCAGAGGCTCATGGTCAGATCCGAGCCGAAGGTCTTCCGGCGCATCTCGATATAGTCGATCGGGTCCGGGATGCGGTTCAGGGACTGGTTGGCGAGCTCCCACAGCCAGCTGTCGATCATCTCCTGGATGGCGCGGCGGAACGCTCGGCGAGCGTCGACGGTCATGGGACCCGCCGTGCGGTTCCACAGGTCGGCCAGGCTGCGTTCCAATGCGGTGGCCGGCACGGGGGCCGCGGTGGACTCCACCGGCATGAACTCCGACAGTCGCTGGTTGGACGCCTTCGCCCCCGCGAGGTTGCGGGTAGGGGTGAAGACCGCCGGGTAGTAGTCGTCACCGTAGGTTCCCCACGTGAGCCACTGCGACGTCAGGTCGAGCTGGTCCGGTGTCGCGTCCGGGTGGATCCCGGCCGCGCACAGCGGGAAGTCGAAGCCGATGAGCTTGTCCGTGTCCCAGATGTCGGGCTCCGGAGGATCCAGCATCCCCATCCGCCGCGCCCACTCCACGACGTGATCACGTGCGCGATCCAGATGCGGGCTGCACTGGGCGGAGAACGGCATGGAGAAGTCGGGACGTCGCAGCGGCCCGACCGCTTGGAACGGGACGTGTGTGAAGCTTCGCATCCGCTGCGGCGCCGTCGAGAGCAGCGAGGGCACGATGCGCGCCGCCGACGTGCCCAGGCCCGCGGGACCCGTCGGGAGGCCGTTGGCGGTCGGCGCGCGGTCGTTCATGTAGCGGCTCGACTGCATGTGCCACTCGTGGCCTCCTGCCTGCCAGTCCTGCAGGCCCTTCGCGTAGGCGAACACGTCGCGCTCGGCCCCCGGGTCGAGGGCGTACTCGGCGAACAGCCCGGGCACCTCGGTGAACGCGGTGTGCTCGAACTGCTGCAGTCGGGAGGTCAGCAGGTCGTTGACGGCGTCCGCTGCCTCTTGCGTGCTGCAGCCGAGGAACTGCTCGAAGACAAGCACACCGTTGTTGATCTCGCCCTCGTCCTCGACCTCGCGCTGGTAGGAGAACAGGTCGTTGCGCAGGTGTACCCCGTCGGCGAACGTATCCCGCAGCACCTGCATCGGCCGGGTGGGGGCGATCTCGGCAGGCACCTCGGCATTCGCCGCGTGTTCCACGAGATTCGCGGACCAGGGCGCGCCGCCGACCTTTCGCCGCGTCTCGACGTATTCGATGGGGTTGGGAATCCGCTGCTGGCTGATGTTGGCGAGTTCCCACAGGGATTCGTTCAGCAGGTTCTCGGTGCTCGTCGCGAACCGGCGGCGCCAGTCCACCGACCTCGCCGGGACGGTTCGGGCCCACAGGTCGGCGAGTCCGTACTCGATCGGGTTGGCCGGTGTCTCGGTGATCACCCCGTCCAGCGGCATGAACGCCGGGAGGCGATCCAGATACTCCCGGGCGCCGGGCGAGTCCAGCGTACGTTTGTACAGCTCCAGGAAATGGTCGTCGAAGTAGAACACCCAGACGTACCAGTCGGTCACCAGGTTGAGGTCACCAGCCGTGGCATCCGGGTGGGTGTAGGCGCACAGCAGGGCATAGTCATGCGAGTCGAAGTCGTCCTCGCTCCAGATCGCCGTGCCGTGCTGTGGTACATCGATCATGTCCATCGAGACGGCCCAGGATTTGCTGTGTTCACGCGCCTCGTTCAGGTTCGGGTTCAGTCGCGCGGGGTACGGCGTGTAGAACTCGGGCAGTTCGAAAGGCTGCATCACGCGTCTCCCTGTGGTCCCGCCCTCAGCTCTCCCGCCCGATCTCGACGTCCTCCAGGAGACCGAGCGCGTCCGGCGTCATCACCGCTGCGGAATAGTAAGTGCTGACGAGGTAGGAGATGACTGCCTTCTCGTTGATGTTCATGAAGCGGACGTTGAGGCCGGGCTCGTACTCGTCGGGGATGCCGGTCTGGTGCAGTCCTATCACGCCCTGGTTGTCCTCACCCCGCCGGAACAGCAGGACCGAACTGGTGCGGGCGTCAGAGATCGGGATCTTGTTGCACGGCAGCACCGGGACGCCGCGCCAGGCGGGCACCTGGTGCCCGTTCATGTCGACGCTGTCGGGGTAGATACCGCGGCGGCTGCACTCGCGGCCGAACGCGGCGATGGTTCGCGGGTGCGCGAGGAAGATCTCCGGATCGCGCCACACCGTCGCGAGCAGCTCGTCGAAGTCGTCCGGGGTGGGGGGGCCGGTGCGGGCGTGGATGCGTTGCTTGAGGTCGGCGGCGTGCAGCAACCCGAAGTCGCGGTTGTTGACCATCTCGTGTTCCTGGCGCTCGCGCAGCGCCTGGATGGTCAGCCGCAGCTGCTGCTCGGTCTGGTTCATCGGGTTGTTGTAGAGGTCGGCGACCCGGGAATGCACCCTGAGCACGGTCTG
>WHTH01000110.1 GCA_009377865.1 Pseudonocardiaceae bacterium
GTTCTACGCGCTCCTCCCACGCTGGATCGCCGACCGAGGCCCCGCCACCGTCCTCATCGACCACGTCATCAAAGATGACGACAAACGAGGCAAATGGTCCATCGGCGGCCAGCACAAACTCGCCGGCCTCGACGGCGCCGCATACCAGATCAAGTCCATCGAACCGTTCGGCCGCGGCAAGCGAGGCACGGCCGTCATCACCGTCGCCAAGGACCGACCCGGCTACGTCGAAGAACACGCCCTCGGCCGCACCGTCGCCCACTTCACGCTCGACGCCACCGACCCGAACATCACCACCACCACACTCGAACCACCCCACTCCACCGCCACAGACAGTGACGGATTCTTCGAACCTACCCACGTAATGCAACGCGTCTCCCGCTACGTCGAGGCCAACCCCTCTGCCTCCAAGAACATGATCGAGAACGCGATCAAGGGCAAGGCCACCATCATCCGGCTCGCCCTCGACATCCTCACCAACCGCGAATACCTCCTCGCACAACGCGGCCACCGCAGCGCAATCACGTTCACCAGCGCCATCCCTTACCGCGAGTCCGGAAGCGCCCTAAAATGACCTCGTCCCCACCTCGTCCCGGACGAGGTCACCAGACGAACTCGCAACCCACTTCGTCCCGGGACGAGGTCAACGAAGATCACACCGACGCAACGCCGCTTCGCAGCGCTCGCCTACAACCAGCTCGCCGATGACATCGGCGACGACCACGCCAGCCTCGCCGTCGAACTGGTTGGCACCGTCCTTTTCGCGGCTGGATGGACCGTCTACGTCGACGACGGCCACGCCATGGCACGCGGACCGCAGATACGCTCGGCAGCAAGCCCAGAGGATCACTGTGGGTAACCGCATGGGCCGCGAGGACCTGTCGGCGTACGACCTCACGTGTTGGGGTAGGTACGACCTGACGTGTCGGTCTCGGCGTGGTGATCATGGCATGGGTTCACCTCCGGTGACGAGGTCGAAGCGGTCTTTGAGTCGGTAGCTGGGGCCGTTGATGTCCACCGAGGGAACGCAAACGGTCTTTGCTGGACACTGATGGTGCGCCGTTGGGCTTCGGCGCGGGGGTGCGTGGCCCTGCGCCGCCGGGGTTGGGTGGGTCGAGTGGGATGCGCAGCTGGATGTGGACGTGCGAGCCGGTGACGTGCACGTCCTCGATGAGCAGCCGCATCAGTTGTTGGCGCTGCTCGCGGTTGAGTTGATCGATGACGCCGCGGATCTGCTTGGCGAAGTCGGTGACGCGCCGGCGGAGCAGGTTGCCGTGCGCGAGTGCGGTGCGCTCGGCGGCGAGCGCGGTGCGTTTGGTGGTCAGCTCGTTGTGACGGGCGGCGACCTCGCGGGAGCGTCGCTGCAGTTCGGGCATGTCGATCAGCCCGGCCTGGAAGAGGTCGACGAGCCGGCGCCGCTCGGCGGCCGCGCTGTCAATCTTGCGGTCCAGGCGGGCGAGCTCGGCGGCAAGAAGCTCGTCGTCGGGGATGGGTTGGGTGAGGGTGACGGCTTGTTCACCGGCCAGTAGTAACGCCGGTTCGGTGAGTGCGGCGCGGACGTGGTCGTAGACGAACTCGTCGAGGGCGTCGGCGCGGATGTTCGGGACAGCGGCGATCTTGACCGCCGGCGCGCAGCGGGTCGTGGTTGCGGCAGTAGTAGTAGCGGTGCCAGGTGCCGTTGCGGCCGCGCATCTTGTGGCAGTTGGTCCCAACCTGGCAGACCCCGCACTTGACCAGGCCCTTGAGCAGGAACGCGCCGGGCTCGGCGCGCCGTGGGCTCCACTGGCTGTTGTCGTAGGCGACGCGGCTGGCGGCGTGGAGCTGCTCGTCGGTGACGATGGCCGGGCAGTCGATCGGGATCCACTCCTCGCGGGGGCGGGCGACTTGCCGGGTGCGCCGGGCCGGTGCCGCGGCGGTGACGGTCTCGGTGCGGTTGTAGTAGACCCGCCCGAGGTAGGCCTCGTTGCGCAGCAGCCGGCTGATGGTGGAGTGTCCCCAGGTGGGCTTGCCGGTCGGTGAGGGCACAGCGTTAGCGTTGAGCTGCCGGCAGATCTCTCGGATCGTGGTGCCGCTGGCGCGGTCGGTGAAGATGCGTCGCACGACGGCGGCTTCGGGTTCGTAGATCTGCAGGTGTGCCGGGCCGCTGGCGGTGCTGCGGGCGATGCGCCGGTAGCCGTAGGGCGCCTTCCAGGTGGTGATCTCGCCGGCGCGGGCGCGGAACAGCTTGCCGCGCCGGTAACGTTCGGCGATCTTGGCTTTCTCGTACTCGGCGATCACGCCCTGCACTTGGGTGAGCAGCACGGCTTGCGGGTCGTCGGTAGCCAGGTCGGGAGCGTCGGTGAAGTGGACCTTGACGCCGAAGCGGGCCAGCTCATCGAGGACCAGCACCTGGTAGGCGTAGGCGCGGGCCAGCCGGTCCGGGGATAGGCACCACACCGCCTCGAACAGCCCGGCCTCGGCTGCGTCACGGAGCGCATCCAGCCCGGGCCGGTCCAGCCGCGCCCCGGAGTGCCCATCGTCGACGTACTCACTGATCAGCTCGTGATCGGTGGCGACCTGCTCGCGGAGCACGGCCAGCTGCGAGCCGATCGTGCCGCGCTCGGCCTGCCGCTCGGTGGACACCCGGGCGTAGAGGGCGACCTTCATCGCGCACCTCCGGTCACGGTGATCGGCGAGACTTGTCGTGCCGCCGCAGCATCGAGCAGGAACTGGTAGCCAGCGGCCAGCGCGTCGAGTCGCGGATCGGTGTGTGGACTCCACGCTGGTCGAGACGCACCGACCAGCTCGGCGACGAAGATCGGGTCGCTGACCGGCCAGGTGATCAAACCGGCCAGTCCTCGTCGAGCGAACCGAGCCGCGGCCAGATCATCCGGCAGCCTGTCGTGCTCGAGCAGATGAGCGCGCAGCGCCTCGTAGTCGACCTGGGCCGCCTCGGTCGGCGGCCAGAACGACCGGGTGCTCACCGCAGCCGGGCCCGCTCGATGGTGCGCCGGTGCAGGCGCACCCCATACTGGTCGGCCACCTGCTCGACCAGCTCGCCCGCACCGGCCGCGGACTCCCGGATGAACGTCACGATCTCCGGCCGCAGCTTCACCGGGCCGCGCCGGCCACGTACCTCGTCGAGCAGCCCCGACATTCCGGACTCGGAGAACGAGGCGAGCACCAGGTAGAACGCCGCACGCGAGTAGCCGTGCGCCGCCGCAGCCTCGGTCACCGGCTGCCCGTCCACCGCGTGGGCGCGCAGCATCTCGTACTTGACCTGAACCTTGTCCGCAGGCAGGAAGAACCCCCCGCCGCGGGTGAACAACCCGGCGCGCACCGCGTCGGGGTTCGCGTGCAGCAGCCCAGCCTCGGTCAGCGCTGCTAGTCGGCTCGCACCGCTCACGTCGTCCACCTCCAGCAGTGAACGCTAGAACCAGCAACCCTGATCGTCTAGCATTTACCGCCGCGTGTCGCCGATCAGTAGTGCTTGCTGGTCCGAGTTGGCCGTTATAGAAGGCCATACACAGCCAGGTGAGGCGTTCATAGATTGACAGGCGGCATTCTTTACTAGACATCAGAGCGTGCTCCTCACGGCAGGCCGCCGCAAGCGACGACGGTGATCAGGGTGGAGATACAGGCCCGGCACCGGCTCGGTGGGCGCCAGCGTGACCGTCAGTTGCAGCTTTGCGTTCCCTCGGTGAGCAGGACGTCGCAGTGGTGCAGGAGCCTGTCGAGGATTGCGGTGGCCAGGACGTCATCGCCGAGGACGCCGCCCCATTCATCTGGGGCTGGCACATGTTCGTTCGGGCGCATCCTGCCTGCCACGTGCGCAGATACTGCTCTGGCGTGTCTAGTTGATCTCGAAGGTGTTGATCCGCTTTGCTAGGCGCCACCTTGATCATCCAGGTGTGAAGAAGGTGTGCGGTGGCGGAGTCGCGGTTGCGGGTGCTCGAGGGCGGTGCTGTCCCGGCCGAGCCGGTGACGACGGATCCGTGGGAGTTCCAGGCCTGGTGCGTGGAGGCGTTCGTCGCTTCGTGGCGCGCGCGTGGGTTCTCGCCGGTGACGATCGACAACGACATCGGTCTGCTGGAACGGACGCTCGCGGCGTTGGGTCGCCCGGCGTGGGAGGTGACAGCTGACGACGTCGACCGGGTGGTGGGTGAGCTCGCGACAGCCGGGCGGGCGGCCTCCACGCGGCGGGAGTATGTGCAGATCTTCAAGGGGTTCCACCGGTTCCTGCAGACCCGCAAGGCGGTCGAGATCGAGGCGCTGTTCGGGGTCCGGCTGGTCTGCCCGGTGGATGAGTTCAACGCGTCCCGGCATGTCGGGGATGACTCGCCGACGCTGCTGCCACCGCCGACCCCGGAGCGGGTGGCTGGGTTCTTCGACTTCCTGCGAGCGCGGATCGGCACCGCCCGCAAGTACGGACCCGCGGCGCGGGACTACGCGTTGTTCCGCACCCTGTATCACGCGGGGCTGCGGTCGGACGAGGCCTCACTGCTCGAGCGGTCCGACGCGCACTTCGGTCGCGGCCCGTTCGGCAAGCTGCATGTGCAAGGGCGCGCACACCTCCGGGCCGCGGCCGCGGTGGGTGCCGATGCTGGACGGCCTGGACCTGGTGCTGCGGTGGTTCCTCGAGGATGTGCGCGGCAAGTTCCCCGACTCACCGGTGTTGTTCGCCGACGAGTCCGGCGGCAACCTGCATCGCGGCACCATCCGGAACCGGCTGCGGCGGCTGATGGAGTTGGAGGGCCGCCCAGCCGCAGAGCGGTTCAGCCCGCACGGGTTGCGGCGGGCATGCGCCACGCACAACTACGAACGGGGCGTGGATCTCGTTGCTATCCAACAGCTTCTCGGGCACTGGACGGTGAGCTCAACCATGAGGTATGTGCGCCCCTCGGCCACGTTCATCGAAGATGCCTACCGCCGTGCCGTGAGCACGGCCGTCGGCGAGTTGACCGGACAGGAGCCAACTGCATGAGAATCCGGTGGAGGCTGCGGATGGCCGCCGCGCAGCGGGAGGTATGGACCGGTGCCCAGCTGCGGCGGCTGCTCGCCGAGAAGGCAGGGCTTGAGCTGTCCTCGGCGTCGGTGTCGGCGTTGTTCGCCAAGGAACCCAGCCAGCTCAAGCTGTCCACGTTGCTTGCGTTGTGCACCGCACTGGAGTGCACCCCGAACGACCTGTTCGAGATCGACACCACTCCGGTCGAGCAGCCGGCAACCCCGGCGCGCCTGGTCGTCGACGAGCCGCAGGCCGCCGCGCGCGGCCGATCCATGCCACCGCTGTAACACGCCAATGGGGAAGAAGCAGCGGGACTGCGTCGACTGCGGCGCACCCGTCGGCTATCTCGACCGGCAGCACTGCTGCCTGTGCGTGCGCCGGATCCGCGAAGCCGCCGCCAAGTCACCCTGCCCCGGGTGCGGCAAGGACCGCGTGCTCGTCGCCACGACCGGCCGGTGTGTGTGGTGCTCACGTCGCTGTTCGGAGTGCGGCGGCCCGGTCCGCGCCCGTGGCGGCACTGTCTGCCGTCCCTGCCAGCGCCGCGCCGAACGCGAGGCGGCCAAGCGGCAGTGTCCGCGCTGCGGCAAGCCCGGGTTCCTGCGGGAGAAGACCGGATGGTGTGGTTCGTGTTCGCGGCCGGGTCCGCCCAAGGATCCCCCACGGATCTGCGTGGTCTGCGGCGAACTTCGGCGGCATTCGGCGTTCGGGATGTGCGGACGGTGCTGGCAGCGCCAGCCCGACCGGCCCTTCGTCCGCGGCGAGAACCTGATCGCCCGGTTGGCCGAGCCGCCGCCGTGGCTGCGGGACTTCGTCGGTCATCTCGCCGCCCGGCACTGCGTCGGACGCGCTTGCACGATGCTCACCACGCTCGGCCGGCTGCTGGAAGACGAGCACCCGAACCATCCCCAGGCGGTGCTGGAACGCGCTCGCCGTCCGGGACGGTCGATGGGATCACTGGCTCGAGCGTTGGAGGACTTCTTCGCCATGCGGGGTCTCGCGCTCCCGACGGACCAGGCCGAGCGGTTGGCCACCGGACGGCGCCAGCGACGCATCGACGCGGTGCCCGATCCGCTGCGGCCTGCCGCGGAAGCGTTCGAGGCCTCGATGCTGCGTGCACGTGAACGGGCCCGCCGGGCTGGCACCCGTCCCCGCAGCGACCAGACGATCGAGACCGCGCTAGCCACCGTGCGAGACCTGGCCGTCTTCCTCGACGCTGAACGCGGGAAACGGGACTGGGCGCTGGTCGACGTGCACGACCTCGAGGCGTTCCTCGCCGGCTCGCTCCAGCGCCGGAAACGCCGGTTGACCGTGCTGCGGCAGTTCTTCCGCCAGGCCCGGGCACAACGGATCGTACTGGTCGACCCCACCGCCGGCCTGTCCGCGAAGACACCACGCGGCTTCACCGGCACGACCCTCACCCTGGATCAGCAGCGCAGCCTGTTCCGACGGTGGACGCGCGACCCGGCCATCTGTCCCGCGTCAAGGAGTTGGCAGGATTTCCTTGGTTTGAAATGTCGGGGTGGTGGGGTCGGCCAGGCCCAGGTGCACATCCTGGGGCCGGTTCCAGGCGATGGCCTCGTGTGGACGGATCTGGTTGTACTCGAGCCGGTA
>WHTH01000027.1 GCA_009377865.1 Pseudonocardiaceae bacterium
ATCACCGTGCTGCGCGGCGCGATCACCGGCCAACCCTGGATGCCAGCACTACTCGCACCCACCTGACCCTCGGGACCTACCGGAAGCCCACCGCCGACCGGCGACAACGTCATGCGCTGATCAGGGGCTGAATGTTTACGCACCGGTGCCACCGACAAAGAAACAATCGCAATGCGACAAGCGGTCGATCTGGAACGACGAGCGGCCGCCATCAGCGCCGCTCTTGCCGCTCGCCGTAGGGGCTGCGCGCGAGGCCCGGGACTACCGGCGGACGTGGACGGTGGCCATCATGCCGGCGTCCTCGTGGTCGAGGATGTGGCAGTGGAAGACGCTGCGGCCGTTGTGGGCGGTGAACGGGATCCGCAGCCGGACCCAGCCCCGCGGCGGCACGAGCACGACGTCCTGCGGTGTCCCGGACAGCGGGGCGCCGTCGCTGGTCGCCAGCACGACGAACGGCCACACGTGCAGGTGGAACGGGTGCGCCATCGGCGTGGAGTTCGTGACGGTCCACTCCTCGGTGGTCCCGAACCGCACCGACTGGTCGTCGCGTTGCGGGTCGAAGGCGCGACCGTCGATGCCGAAGCTCATGCCTGCCATCCCCATCCCCATGGTGAAGGCGATCCGCCGCCGCGCCGCGACCGCGGTGGTGTCGGGCACCTGGGCCGGCAGCTCCGCAGGCAGCGGGGCCTCCGGAGCGGCCGAGCCGTCCACCAGCAGCGTGGCCAGCAGGACCGGCTCGCTGCGCACACCACCACCACCCATGCCGCCCATACCGCCCTGGTCGACCCCCTCGGACATCAGCTCGAAACGTCCCGCCGCAGTCGGCCGCACCACCATATCGGCGCGGTTACCGGGGGCGAGCACGACGCGCTCCCGGCTCGCCGGGGCGGGCAGGAACGTCCCGTCGAGGGCGACCAGGTCGAGCTCGTGTCCGGCCAACCGCAGCGCCAGCATCCGAGAGGCGCAACCGTTGATGATGCGCCAGCGCTGCGCGACGCCCGGGGCCGCGCTGATGCTGGGCTGGTGCTGGCCATTGACCAGGACCAGCTCACCCTGGCGCCCCATCATCCGGTCCATCCGGCCCGGCGCCGCGACGGAGCCGCCAGCGTTCATCGTCGTATCGGTCACCATCAGCACCCGGTCCCGGTCGACGGGCAGGTCCGGGCCACGGTCGACCAGCAGCGTCCCGGCGAGACCGCCGAAGATCTGGTCGGCCACCATGCCGTGGTGGTGTGGGTGGTACCAGAAAGTCCCGGCCGGGTGGTCGGCCGGGATGCGGAACAGGTAGTCGAGCGAGGTTCCCGGTTCGATGCGCAGGAACGGGTTGTCCCCGTTGGCCTGCGGCGACACCCGCAACCCGTGGGTGTGCAGATTGGTGGGCTGGTCGAGCCGGTTGGTCAGCCGCACCGAGAGCTCGTCGCCCGGCCGCACCCGCAGCGTGGGCCCGGGCGAGGTTCCGTTGTACCCCAGCGCCGCGGTGTCCCGTCCGGCCAGCGCCGCGCCTGCGGCGGCGGTGAGGTCGACGCGCAGCCTGCCGCCCCGGCTGCTCACCACCTCCGGGTCGCGCAAGGACGCGCCGCTGCCGGCGGGGCGGAAACCGCCCTCCGGCGAGCCCGCACTCCACAACCACCCTGCCGTGCCGCCCGCGACGCCGGCGGCACCCACGGCGGTCAGACCCATCGCCCGGCGACGGCTGATCGGCCGGCCGCTCACCGCAGCTCGTCACGCATCCGGCGGTACTGCTGCTCATCGATCTCCCCGCGGGCGAACCGCTCGTCGAGGATCTGCCGCGCCGACGAAGCCGCTCCCGGCCACCCGCCCTGCACCAGCCGGAACGCCACGTAGCCGAGCAGCACCAGCCCGACCAGCACCAGCAGCGGCCAGACCAGCATCCAGGCCATCATCTCGCCGTTCATCATCGTCGATCACCTCACGTTCGATCTATCGCACGGTTCGAGCGGGTGTCCGCCCAGAGCGTCGTCTCGATCAGCGCTGCGCACCACTGCGGGTGGGTCAGGGCGAGCCCGTGGTCGGCGGTGGGGTGCACCGGGGCGGCGACAGCCGGATGGCGCGCGGCGACCCAATCCGCCGCAGACGGCGCGAGGTAGCGGGCCGTCACCGACCAGAAAGGACTCCATTCGGCCCATCGCCGTCGCCCGCGCGTCCGCCTCGGCAGAGTTGGTCCACAACGGCGCCCCGAGCAGGTCCGGAACCACGACGGTGGCATGGCTAGCTATCCGGTCATACGCGGATCCGAAGTACGCACCGCAGGACACCATCCCGTGCAGCAACAGGACCACACGCTCTCCGCTGCCGTGGACCCGGACCGACAACGGGCCCGCGAATCGCTGCCGGCCGGAACCGGGCGCCCACCGGCGCACCGCGGGCGCCGTGACATGGCGCAGCACCCATCCGAACGTGGCGATGAGCACAAGGACGCCCACACCTGCCCAACCCGGCGCGTGACGGCGGGCGATCACAGCGCAAGAGCGGCAAGCGCGGCTTGTCCGGTGCACATGAACAGGCTGATGGCGGCGACCACGCCGGCGAAGGACAGCACCAGGCTCGGCAGTGACGGGTGCCGGCTGGGGATCTGCTCGCCGGACAGCTGCGCGATCCGTGCGTCGGTCGCACCATCGAAGGCGGCCGCCATGATTGGGATCCGGCTATCCGTGGCGGACAGCAGCGCGCCGGCCAGCGCGGGGACGCCGACCTGACGGATCGCGGCGCCGTCGGCGGACAGCTCGGCATGCTCGCGTCGGCGGGCCGCCCACCAGGACGTCACCGGCACGAAGAACAGCACGTCGGCGGCGGCACGGCGCAGCAGTCCCCGCAGCGGGTCCCACCGCCGTGCGTGTGCCCGCTCGTGCACGAGCACCGCGTCCAACTCGTCGGGCGCCAGCCCAGCGACGGCTCCCGTGGTGACATAGACCCTCGGGCGGAGCAGCCCGGCGCAGAATGCACTGCGATCGTCCCCGGCGACGCAGACCACTCCGCTCACCGC
Organism: Pseudonocardiaceae bacterium; assembly: GCA_009377865.1. Taxonomy (GTDB): domain Bacteria; phylum Actinomycetota; class Actinomycetes; order Mycobacteriales; family Pseudonocardiaceae; genus WHSY01. Next base: position 3,005 of record WHTH01000027.1, read on the forward strand.
CGTCCGCCGCATCGCTGCGCGCAGCGCACGCTCGGCACCGGTCCGGGTCAGCCCACGCACCGCCTGCCGGCATCGCGCCGCCAGCCAGCTCGCCCGGGCGAGGAACGCGACGACGGTCACCACGGCCGCCACCGCGACCGCGACCGCGAGGCACTGCGCCAGGGTCATGCCCGCGGCCACCTCGGCTGTGGGTCGCCAGCTCACCCGCAGCGCGACCGCCGCGCCCACCACCGCAGTGAGTAGCGGATGGGACCGTAGCCAGCGCAGCGTCATCGGTTGCGCAGCCTCTCCAGCTTGGCGCGTTGCTGCGGGTCGAGGGCGTCGAGCCGGGCAGCGAAGGCGGCCAGCGCGGCGTCGCCGTACCGCTGTACTGCCGCAGCCGCCTCCCGGGTGCTCTCGGTGGCCAGGAAGTCGGCCGGGCCGCCGGCCGCGCAGTAGTCGTAGGCCCTGCGTCCGACTGCCGCATCGGCGACCAGCACGCCCTTGTCCGCGAGCCGCCGCATCGTGGTGAGCACCGTGGTGTAGGCGAGTTCGGGCAGCAACGCCAGCACGTCGCGGACGGTGAAGGGCTCGCGCACCTGATCTGTCCACACCACTCGCATGATGCGGGCCTCCAGCGGGCCGAGCACCTCGAGGGCGCGATCGAGATCGTCAGCCACCTGCGACCACCTCCAACTACGCGCCAATAGTAGCGAGCACGGCAGGCGTCGTCTACTGTACGGCTGTAGTTACTACTATCTACTAGTAGTGGAGGTTGAGGTGGCGCAGCTGAGGAGTTCCAGCACCCGTGGTTCGCGCGCGTCTACGAGCACATCAGCATGGCCGCCGAGCACGCTGGCGTCGGCGAGCACCGCAACCGGCTGCTGGCCGGGCTCACCGGCGGGGAGCTGCGGTTCTACGAGCACGTCCGCTCGGACAAAGCGCTGCTCGCGCGCACGGAGGATCTGGTCTCGCCGCTGTGGTCGCGGGCGCTGGCCGGTTGCCACCTCAATCGGGACACGGCAGCCACGATCGCCACCGCCGGATTCACCATCGACACGCTCGACCACTTCATCTTCCGGCCATCCAGGTTCGTCGCCCAAGCACACATCCTGTGCCGCGCCCACAAGCCTTCAGCCTGAATCAATCGTTTCGGTATCGAGGAGCCCGCCATGTCACAGCAACCCGATCCCACGACGGTCTCCGCCGGCAGCGGGACCGTCCCGAACGCCGAGCAGGCGGACGCCTGGGACGGCGACGACGGCCGCCACTGGGTGACCCACCGGCAGCGCTACGACACGATGCTGCGCCGGCTCACACCCCATCTCCTCGATGCGGCCGCGGTGACCGCGGCCGAGCGGGTGCTCGACATCGGCTGCGGGTCCGGGGAGACGACCTGCGCGGTGGCCCGCGCGGCACGGCACGGCCTGACGCTCGGGGTGGACCTGTCGGGGGCACTGCTCGACGAGGCGCGTGACCGAGCAATCCACGAAGGTCTGCACAACGTCGCGTTCGAACAGGGCGATGCCCAGCTACACCCGTTCCCTGCGGAGAGCCACGACGTGGCGATGAGCCGCTTCGGCGTCATGTTCTTCGACGACCCCACCGCCGCCTTCGCCAACATCGCCCGAGCACTCCGGCCCGGTGGCCGGCTGGCGTTCCTGTGCTGGCAGGATGTGGGACGCAACGAGTGGATCGCGACGATCGGCAGCGCACTCGCCGCAGCCGTGGAGCTGCCTGCCATGGGCGGGGACGGGCCCGGGCCGTTCTCGCTCGCCGACCCCCGCTCGATTCGAGAGCTACTCGACGACACCGGTTTCGTCGACGCCTCGATCGCTCCGCTCGTCGAGCCGATGCGGTTCGGTGAGGATGTCGATGACGTGATCGGCTTCGTCCGGGACATCAGCCTGGTCCGCACGCTGCTGTCCGACGCCGACGAGGAAACGACGACGAAAGCCTCCGACGCGATGCGCACTGCCCTGGCGCCCCACCAGTCAGCCGACGGAATCCTGCTGGGCGGGGCAACATGGCTGGTGACCGCCAACCGGCGATAACGCACGCGCTGATCGAGTCAGCGCGGAGGACGCAACCCCGCCAGCGTGACCGTGACGAGCCGGCGGACCGCAGCCTCGGACGGCAGGCTGCTCGCCGCCGTGAGGGCGTGCAGGCAGTAGCTCGCGAGCTCGTCCGGCCCGACATCGTCCCGGAGGTCGCCGGTCGCTGCGACGTCGGTCAGCAGGTCTCGGAACACGTCGATGAGCTGCTGTTGCGCCTGGGCGACATGCTCACCTCGGTGCAGCAGTGCCGCGAGCTCGGTGCCGTGGTGCTCGCGGTGGTAGGAGATCAGCGCGTAGGCCTGCAGCACCGCTTCGAGTCGCTTGCCGGCGTCGCCGGCCTGGTCCCGGAGTTCGGCGAGATGGTCGAGGTGGCCGGCGACGTGACGTTGGTGCCAGGCGAACAGGATCGCTTCGGCGTCTGGGAAGTACTTGTAGAGCGTGGCACGTCCGATGCCGGCCTTCTCAGCGATCTGCGACATCGTCACCGACGTCAGCCCGTGCTCGGCCACCAGCGCCGCAGTGGTGTCCAGGATCGCCTCGCGCACCGCGTGGCGGTGCGCCTCGATCGTCTCGCTCCACAACTTGGGCACCACACCAATGTACGTGACGACGATCGCGTGACACTATGGCCTGAATACCGACATACTGTCTCGTAAACTGACACTTGTCATGGACACCACGGCAACCACGCGCGACGGAGGAGACGCACATGGCTGACCCACTCCCCTACTCCGACAGCGGCGACGAGACCGGTGTGGAGCCCGAGCGCGGATCGAGCATGAGCACACCACGCTGGGTGAAGGTATTCGGGCTCATCACGATCGTCGTGGTCCTGCTGGTCGTCATCGTGATGGTCGCCGATGGTGGTAGCCATGGCCCCGGTCGCCACACCCCGTCCGGTGACGCCGTTGGCCGACCACCGCCCTCCAGCGTCACAGCAGGCCAACCACAATCTGCCGGTGACCTGGGTGGCCACACACCGCCCGAGGGTGACCACCGATGACCATGACGCCCCGCCTTCGCAAGTTCACGCTCACCGCGCATGTCACGTCCTCGGTCGGCTGGCTCGGCGCGGTCGCTGCGTACCTCGCTCTCGCCGTCATCGGTCTGACCAGCCAGGACACCCAGGTGATGCGTGCCGTCCACCTTGCGATGGAGCCGACCGCCTGGTATGTCATCGTCCCGTTGGCCCTGGCTTCGCTGTTCACCGGGCTTGTCTCGTCGCTGGGCACACCATGGGGCCTGTTCCGGCACTACTGGGTCCTGTTCAAGCTCGTGATAAGCGTGTTCTCCAGCATCATCTTGCTGACGTACGTGCAGTCGATCGGCTACTTCGCGGAAGTAGCGGCGCGGACGTCACTGTCCAGCGCCGAACTCAGCGAGCTGAGGAATCCAACCCACGTGGTGCACTCCGGTGGCGGCCTGCTGCTGTTACTCGTGGCCACGGCGCTGGCCGTGTACAAGCCGCGGGGCATGACCCGGCACGGGCAGCGTAAGCAGCGCAAGCAGCGTGCGAGGCAGCACGAGCAGCCTACGGCGCTCGTGCCGTAAGTGCGGCGGCTTGGTCTCGAGGCCCACAGCTGTGGGCGTTCCTCGGTCGCGGTACTCACTGATCCACTCCCTCGACGGCCTCGTAGCCGCATTGGCGATCCGCGCGGCCGAGAGATGAGAATCCGGCGGGGCGAAACCTGTTCGGCTTCGCCCCGCCGGACCGCACTCTCGGTTGTCGTTCTCCTCGAACGTCGCCAGGCCCGCGCCGGTGAACCGGTCGGTCGCGGCGGTGACCTCTTCGGTGGACTCCACTTCGACGCCGAGGTGGTCCAGCACGGTGGGCTGCTCTGCCTCGCCTTCCAGGAGCACGAGCTTGAGCGGCGGCTCGGTGATCGCGAAGTTGGCGTACCCGGGACGCCGCTTCGCCGGTTCGACACCGAACAGTGCGGAGTAGAAGGTGACCGAGCCTTCGAGGTCGGAGACCCGCAGCGCCAGTTGCACCCGTGACATGATCGCTCCTCCTTACTTAGATTGCTGTCTAACCTGTAGATATAGATTGCACTCGAAGTAGATGTCTGTCAAGGTAGAAGTATGTCGAAGCAAGTCGTGCCTGTGATGTGCTGCTCGCCGCTGACCGGTGCCCCGCTGTCCGCAGCGGAGGCTGCCGAGCTGGCGGGGGTGTTCAAGGCGATCGCCGACCCGGTTCGGCTGCGGCTGCTGTCGCTGATCGCCTCGCACGCCGGCGGGGAGGCCTGCGTCTGTGACCTGACCGGGGCGTTCGCGCTGACCGGGCCGACCATCTCCCATCACCTCAAGGTGCTGCGCGAAGCCAGGCTGATCGACGGGGAGCGCCGCGGAACGTGGATCTACTACCGGGTGCGACCCGAACTGCTGGCCCAGCTGTCCGCGGTACTGGTCCACGACGTGCCGGCGGCCGTGCGCGCCGACGTACCTCTTTCCGCGGAAGCGGCGACGTGACCGCGCTCGACACGACAGAACAGCATGCCGGCGCCGGGCGGCTGTCCACCCTCGACCGTCTCCTGCCGGTGTGGATCGGCCTGGCGATGGCGGCGGGGCTGCTCGCCGGCCGGGCGGTGCCCGGGCTCGGGCCCGCACTCGACGCCGTGCAGATCGACGGCATCTCGCTGCCGATCGCGCTCGGGCTACTGGTCATGATGTACCCGGTACTGGCCAAGGTTCGCTACGACCGGCTCGACACCGTCACCGGCGACCGGCGCCTGCTGATCTCCTCGCTGGTCCTGAACTGGCTCATCGGCCCGGCGCTGATGTTCGCCCTGGCCTGGACGTTGCTGCCCGACCTACCTGAATACCGCACCGGACTGATCATCGTCGGCCTCGCCCGGTGCATCGCCATGGTCATCATCTGGAACGACCTGGCCCGCGGCGACCGCGAGGCGGCGGCGGTGCTGGTCGCGCTGAACTCAGTGTTCCAGGTGATCGCCTTCGCCGGGCTCGGGTGGTTCTACCTGGTCGCGCTGCCCGGCTGGCTGGGTCTGAACACCGCAGGGCTCGACGTGTCGTCCTGGGACATCGCCCGCTCCGTGCTGATCTTCCTCGGCATCCCGCTGGTGGCCGGCTACCTGACCCGCCGCTTCGGTGAACGCGCCAAGGGCCGCGACTGGTACGAGCAGCGGTTTCTGCCCAGCATCGGCCCGTTCGCGCTCTACGGCCTGCTGTTCACCATCATGATCCTCTTCGCGCTGCAGGGCGACGCCATCACCTCCCAGCCCCTCGACGTCGCGCGCATCGCGCTACCGCTGCTGGCCTACTTCGCGATCATGTGGGCGGGATCGTTCGCGCTCGGCAAGGGCATCGGGCTGAACTACGAACGCTCCACGACCCTGGCGTTCACCGCGGCGGGCAACAACTTCGAGCTCGCCATCGCTGTCGCCATCGCGACCTTCGGCGTCACCAGCGGTCAGGCGCTCGCCGGGGTGGTGGGCCCGCTGATCGAGGTGCCCGTCCTCGTCGGGCTGGTCTACGTCTCCCTGTGGGCGCGCCGGTACTGGCCGGCCGGTTCGCCCGTGACCGGCTCGCCTCCATCGCTAAGAACCAGGGAGCGCTCGTGACCACCACGCCCGAAGTGCTCTTCGTCTGCGTGCACAACGCCGGGCGCTCCCAGATGGCCGCCGCACTGCTGCACCAGCGCGCCGCCGGGCGGGTGACCGTCCGCTCCGCCGGCTCCGAACCCGCCGACTCCATCAACCCGGCCGTGACCGAGGCGATGACCGAACTCGGCATCGACATCTCCCGTGAGTTCCCCAAGCCGCTCACCGACGACGCCGTGCGGTCCGCCGACGTCGTCGTCACCATGGGCTGCGGCGACGCGTGCCCGGTCTATCCGGGCAAGCGCTACCTCAACTGGGAGCTCGACGATCCCGCCGGACAGCCCGTCGAGCGGGTCCGCGTCATCCGCGACGACATCGACCGTCGGGTGCGGCAGCTGCTCGCCGACCTCGTCCCCGTCACCTGACCGGGCTACTGGCTGACCGCTGCCGACGGTGTGCAGACAGGATGCGGCGCGGCGCGCGTCCGGCCTCGACGTGTGCCGACGGGTGCGGCGCGGCAGCGACATTCCCGTCATCATCGTGACCGCCCGTGGTGACGAGACCGATCGCGTCGTGGGGCTGGAACTCGCCGGATTACGTGGTCAAGCCCTTCAGCGGCGGGGAGGTGGCGGCTCGGATCCGAGCGGTGTTACGCCTGCGTCGAATCGGTGCCCCACTGGGCACACCCAGCGAAAGGTGCTCAGGACCGGCCTGTGGCACTAGCAGCTGGGCGCGATGCGGCGCCCGGCCGGTCGCCAAAAAGGCCCGGAGCATCTCACGGTGCAGCTGCCGCAGCGCGACCGGCAAGCCCTCCCGCGGTGCCTCGCCCAGCTCGGCTCGGGACCGCCGAGGGCTGCGCCGGAGCCGGTCCGGCTGACCCACCAGCAGCTGGCGAACCTGGTCGGGGCCACCCGCGATCGCACCACTTCAGCGCTCGGCGCACTGGCAGGCGACGGTCTCGTTACACTGCGCCGGGGCAAGGTCGTCATCCGCGACCCCGCAGGCTTGCTGGTCCACGCCGACATGCCGGACCCGGACGGTACCGTCCGGCCACTTGCAGAGTCATGAGGAGCCCCTGCTGCCTGCCTACCTCGCGCTGCTGGTGTCCGGCGGGCCCGGCGAGGGTGCATCGTGAACGGCCGCGGCGGGTTCCGCTCCGGAGCGGACGCCGGGCTCCTGGTTCTGGTGAGACGTCGGGCCCGAGTGATGTCCGGAGCGGCTCGGGATTCGTCGCTGCGGTCCCTGGACGCCGGCGATGCGCTGACCGGAACAGGTGCAGGCTGCGATGGACCTACTCGGTGTGGTCGAGGCGATCTCGACCGGAGTCGTATCGCGCGTTGACGCTCCGGGTATCAGCGGAACCGGCAGCAACCAGACAGGAGGAAGCGCTCATGCGCATCGGTGAGCTGGCCGCGTCCGTCGGGAAGGGACTGTTCGCCGGGCTGGCTGGCACGGCGGTGATGACCGTGTCGAGCACGCTGGAGGCCAACCTCAGCGGGCGTGATGCGAGTAGCATGCCCGCAGATGCACTGTCCGCGGCCCTCGGTGTCCGCCCGGACAGCGACACTGCGTGGCAGCGGCTCAACATCGTGGCGCACTGGGGCTACGGCACGGCCTGGGGCGCCGTGCGGGGCCTGATCGGTGCGATGGGCCTACGCGGCCCGGCAGCGGGCGTGCTGCACTTCGCAACGGTGTGGGGCGGTGAGCAGGCGGTGCTTCCCTCGCTCGGCGTCGGCTCACCGACTCCGCAGTACGGCGCGGCGGCGACGGCGACCGACGTCTTTCACCACGTCGTCTACGCGGCCGCCACCAGCGCGGCCTATGAATGGCTCGACCGGTACTGAGACCTGCGTGCAGGGGTTGCGTGCGGCCTGCGTTACTAACCCGTCTCGAGGTACTTCTTCAGCCCGCGAACTCCGTCCTCGATTGCCGGGCCGAGCGTGTCCGCGATCTCGTCGGGGGTGACCTCGGTGCTGTAGACGACGAGGCTGCTGCCGTCGCCCCGGTCGAAGACGTCGACGGTGCCGAGGTGCGAGTCGACCGGCACCCGGCCACCGACGATCCGGTATTGGAAGCGCCGCAGCTGCGGGTCGTTGGTGACGATCTTCTCATCGAGCGGTATGCCGCCCTCAAGCTCGCAGTGCCGGTCCTCGCCGGAGGCCGAGGAGGTCTTCACGATGGGGAACCAGGTCGAGATGCTGCCGGCATCGCTGATCACGGCCCAGACTTCGTCCACGGGCCGCTCGATCGTGATGTCCGTGCGCAGGGTTGCCACGTGTTGAACTCCCTTCTCGACTGTGTCAGGACTGGGGTAAGTCGACCAGTCCGTTTCCACCCCGCATCCCACTGACAGTCGCGGTAGTAGGTGAAGATCGAGGTTTCGAACATCTCCTCGGGGGTGAACACCCGGCCTCCGGGGTGACCGGCCAGCCAGCCTTCTGCCGCTTCGGCGGAGGAGAAGAACGGCTGGTAGCCGCAGACGTTGGCGTCGATCAGCTCGAGACTCGCGTGCCCGTATTCGCGTATCAACTCGGGCGGGAGGACCGCCGCGACCACTCCTGGCGGGTTCACCCGGCGTCCTGCCATGGATCGTCACCCTCGCCGCGGCCGCCAGCGCCCTGCGGCTGGCCGGAAGCTCACGCGCCGCACATCCGCAACCCGGCCCGGCTGATCATCCGAGGCTCTCCAGTCCGACAAGCTCATCCTGCAGGCGCCACCGATATCGATACCGGCAGCAACCCCACCGCACCAGTCAGGACACCGGCCTGCGCACTGGATCTCGCGACCCCGATCGCCGTGAAGGGCACCTTCACTGCTTCCGGCGCCCACTCCTTACCGTGAAGGGCACCTTCACTGCTTCCGACGCCGTGTAGGTGCCCTTCACGGCGCCGGCATATCGCTCGGCAACCCGTCAAGCGCCCCAGGTGCGGCAGCGGCAGCATCACCGACCACACCACGATCCGCAACGAGATCACCCGGCTGGCCGACCGCGCACGGCACCTCGACCCTCGCGACTGAGCGTCTGCCACCTCATCCCCAGCAGCTTCGAAGCGCACCGGGCAGCGTCACTGACGCGGAACTTCGCACCCCACCCCAGGTGGGGTAGGCTCAGCGGTATGGATGTGCACCAGCGATCGGTGGCCAACCGGCTCAAGACCGCCCGGGGGCAGCTCAACGGGGTCCTGGCGATGGTGGAGAACGAAGCCTACTGCCCCGACGTGATGAAGCAGCTCGCCGCGGTACAGGGGCTGGTGGACGGGGCCAGCCGGATCATGCTGCGCCGTCACCTGGAGACCTGTGTGGCGAAGGCGATGCAGGAGGGCCGTACCGCCGAGATAGTCGACGAGCTGATGGAGACGCTGAAGTTCGACCAGCACGTGTTCCGGCCGGCGACCATCACCGAGACCATCGGCTCCGAGTGAGCACGACATGAGCGAGACAACCACCGCGCAGCGCAGCGTCGACTTCGATGTCGGGGGCATGACCTGCGGCTCGTGCGCGGCGCGGGTGCAGAAGGTGCTGGGCCGCCGCGACGAGGTCACCGAAGCGGAGGTGAACTACGCGACCGGCAAGGCGCACGTGGTGCTCGCCGAGCCGGACGCCGACCTGGAGGGGCTGCGCGGGGCGGTGGCCAAGATCGGTTACGAGCTGCGGGATCCCCCGCAGCAGCCCGCGGACGGCGGTGGCGACGAGGAGGCGCCGGCCGAGCGCTCGTGGCTTCGCCGGGTGCTGATCGCCTGGCCACTGGCGCTGGTGGTGGGCTATCTGGCGATGTTGTCCGGTTCGCTCGGGCAGCAGCCGTGGGCGCACTGGACCGTGTTCGCGCTGACGACGGTGATCCAGTTCTACGTGGGTTGGCCGTTCCTGCGTGAGGCGGCCAAGCGCGCGCGCAGCCTCACGGCCAACATGGACACTCTCATCGCGCTCGGCACCCTCGCGGCCTACACCTTCTCCACGGCGCAGCTGCTGGTCTTCGGCGGTGACCTGTACTTCGAGACCGCCGCGCTGATCATCAGCTTCCTGGTGCTGGGCCGGTACTTCGAGGCCCGCTCCAAGCGCCGCGCCGGCAAGGCCATCCGCGCCCTGCTCGAGCTCGGCGCGAAGCAAGCCCGGGTCGTCCGCGACGGAGCCGAGGTCATGGTCCCGGTCGGGCAGGTGCAGATCGGTGATCTGATGCGGATCCGCCCGGGCGAGAAGGTCCCCACCGACGGCGAGGTCACCGACGGCGCCAGCGCGGTCGACGAGTCGATGCTCACCGGTGAATCGGTGCCGGTGGAAAAGGCCGCGGGCTCGACCGTGGTCGGTGCGTCGGTGAACACCAGCGGCGTGCTCACCGTCGCGGCCACCAGGATCGGCTCGGACACCGCACTGGCCCAGATCGTGTCGATGGTCTCGGCGGCCCAGTCCGGCAAGGGCCAGGCCCAGCGGCTGGCCGACCGGATCTCCGCGATCTTCGTCCCGGCCGTGATCGGACTCGCGGCCATCACCTTCGCGACCTGGTGGCTGTTACTCGGCGATCCGGTCGGCGGGCTTGTCGCCGCAGTCGCCGTGCTGATCATCGCCTGCCCGTGTGCGCTCGGTCTGGCCACTCCGGTTGCGATCATGGTCGGCACCGGGCGCGGTGCCCGGCTGGGCATCCTGATCAAGGGCGTGGAGGTGCTCGAACGCACCCGGAAGATCACCACAGTGGTGTTCGACAAGACCGGCACCCTGACCCGCGGCGAGATGTCGCTGACCGACACGGTCACCGCCGACGGCGTCGGCGAGGCCGACCTGCTGCGCCGCGCCGGGGCGGTCGAGGCCGGCAGCGAGCACCCCATCGGTGCCGCCGTCGCCGCCGCCGCCCGCGAACAGACCGGCGAGCTGCCCGCCGCGGGCAACTTCGAGTCCCTCGCCGGGCACGGTGTGCGCGCCGAGATCGACGGCTCCACGGTGTGGGTCGGCCGGCTCAAGCTCGCCGCCGAGGCCGGCCTCCTGCTGCCCGAGCCGCTCGACGACGCCGCCGAACGGTTCGAGGGCGAGGGCCGCACCGCGGTGTTCGCAGGCTGGGACGGCGAGGTCCGCGGTGTGCTCGCCGTCGCCGACACGGTCAAGGACGGCGCCGCCGACACCGTGGCCGAGCTGCACCGGATGGGCCTGCAGGTCGCGATGATCACCGGGGACAACGCCCGCACCGCCGAGGCGATCGCCGCGCAGCTCGGCATCGACCGGGTACTCGCCGAGGTACTCCCCGCCGACAAGCAGTCCGAGGTCCAACGCCTCCAGGCCGACGGCGAGGTCGTCGCCATGGTCGGCGACGGGATCAACGACGCCCCCGCCCTGGTGGCCGCCGACCTCGGCATCGCCATCGGCACCGGCACCGACGTCGCCATCGAATCCAGCGACCTCACCCTGATGCGCGGCGAGCTGTCCGGGGTCCCCACCGCGATCCGGCTGTCCCGCCGCACCTACCGCACCATCCTGCAGAACCTCGGCTGGGCATTCGGCTACAACACCGCCGCCATCCCGCTCGCCGCGCTCGGGCTGCTCAACCCCATCATCGCCGGCGCCGCCATGGGCTTCTCCTCGGTCAGCGTGGTCACCAACTCGCTGCGGCTGCTGCGCTTCCGCAAGAGCACCCAACCGGCACGAAGCGGCACCTGCTGATCGCACCCACGGCACCACTTGACCCCGGCATACGGGCTCGACATCGCCAACTTCACGTGGCTCAAGCGGCTGGTGTTGCAGACGAGGCGGTTGTTACGGGAGTATACGCGCTGAAAACTACTAGCTGTGACGAGTAGCAAATGCCCCGGCACCTGGCCCTGGCCTCCCTCCAGCCGGACGGTGCGGGGAGGAGGCGGTGTGAGCATCCGGGGCCCGATCGTTCGCACGGCGCTGGCCGTGCTGATCACCGCACTCACCCTCGCCGGTGCGCCCGGCAGCGCCGTCGCAGCACAGCCTCCCCCTTCCAACCCCAGCGACGAGGAGCTCGAGAGCGAACGCGATGGTGTGCGCAGCGCCGCCGGGCGCGTCGGCGTCCTGGCCAATCGGGTGGCGGCGGCTGGGGCAGAGCTTTCTTCGGCGCAGCTCGCACTCGCCGAGACCTATGACGAGGTAACCGAGGCACGGGACCGACAGCGGGCGGCCCGGGTCGTGGCTGACGCAGCGCAGGCGGTGGCCGAGGACGCCCGCGTCGACCTCGAAGCGGGGCGCGACCGGATCCGGGCGACTCAGCGGCAGGTCGACGAGTTCGCCGCCGCGAGTTACCGGCAGGGCAGCGCCGTCGGCTCCGCTGCCGCCTTCCTGGGCTCCGACAGCCCGCAGGACATGCTTGTCCGCGCCGAGCTGCTCGATTCAGTGGGAGGAAGCCAGCTCGATGCACTCGACGGCCTGCGTCGTGCCCGCGTGAAGATGGCGAACCTGGACTCGACGGCACGGGCGGCGCTGGACGAGGCCCGGGCCAAGGAGCGAGCGGCCGGGCAGGCGAAGGCAGCGGCCGACGCCGCCTACACTGCCGCCGTCGATGCCGAGGCGGCGCAGCAGCAGCGCACCGAGGAACTCCTCGCCCGCCAGTCCGACCTCGAAGACCAGCTCACCGAGGCGCGGGGCGGGCTGGCCGAGCTCGAGGGCAAGCGAGCGCGCTTCGAGGACTGGCAGGCCGCGGAGCAGGCCGCCGAGGAGGCGGCTCAGCCGAGCCAGGGCGAGCAACCGGCGACCCGAGCACCCGCCGCTGACAGCGAAAGTCCGCAATCCGGCTCCACCGTGTTGCCCACCACCGGTCAGATCACGTCGACATACGGTCCCCGCTCGGGGAGCATCCACTACGGCCTCGACATCGCCAACGACATCGGCACCCCGATCGTGACCCCCTTGGACGGCGTGGTCATCTCCGCCGGGCCGGCGAGCGGGTTCGGACTGTGGGTACGCGTGCGACACGACAACGGGACCGTCACGGTGTACGGCCACATCAATGAGGCCCTCGTCTCCGTCGGTGAGCGCGTCGACGCCGGGAAGCAGATCGCCACCATCGGCAACCGTGGCGAATCCACCGGCCCACACCTGCACCTCGAGGTCCATCAGGACGGAAGCAAGATCGATCCGCTGGTGTGGCTGCGCAGCAAGGGTGTCTCGATCTGAACTCGCGGCGTCGCCGCGAGTCCTCCGGACCGCCTCCTCTACAGCGGTGGCCAGCCGAGCCGGGCGAACGTCGCGAGCATGTCGCTCATCACCGTCGTCCACATCCCGCTGATGAGCGCCACGCCCATGAGCGCCAGCACAACCCCGCCGGCGATCTCGATCCGGCGACCGTGGCGCCGCAACCAGCCGAACCTGAGTCGTCGCCGGGCCAGGCCGGCGGCGAGCACCAGGAACGGGATCCCCAGGCCCAGCGAGTAGACGAAGAGCAGCAGCGCGCCGCGGGTGACGGTTGACGTCGTCGCGGCGGTCGCCAGGATCGAGGCGAGCACGGGGCCCACGCACGGCGTCCAGCCGAACGCGAAGGCCGCCCCGAGCGGGACGGCGCCAGCCGGGCCGCGGCCCACCGTCGCCACGTCGAACCGCAGCTGCCGGTGGAGCAACCGGACCCGCAACAACCCGGTCATCGCCAACCCCATCGCGATGATGATCGCCCCGCCGGCCAGCTCCAGCGCGCGCTGGTGGCGCGCCAGCAGCCCACCGACGGCCGAGGCAGTCGCGCCGAGCGTGGTGAAGACCGCCGAGAAACCCAGTACGAACAGCACCGCCGCCACGCTCACCCGGCGGCGGTCGCCGCTCGGGTGCCCACGGCCCGGTTCGAGCCGGGACAGCCCGGAGACATAGGAGACGTAGCCCGGCAGCAGCGGCAGCACGCACGGCGAGCTGAACGACACGACCCCGGCGACCAGGGCCAGCGACATCAGCGCGAGCAGCTCCACCCGCACCTCCTCCAAACCACCCGTCAGGGGGCGAAGCCGAGCAGCAGGACACCGACCGTGTTGGCGTCGTTGAACGGCAGCAGGGGCTCGGCCCACGGGAAGACGACGAACAGCAGCAACGCCACCACCGCGGCCAGCAGCAGCGCCTCGACAACCTTCACCGCCGTCGCGCCGGGCAGCTGCCGCCAGATCCATCCGTACATGCGGGTGGCCTCCTCAAGGGACTCAGCTCTGCGTGAGCTCGACGGGAGGGGGACCGCCCTTGGGGTACTGAGCGGCCAGCGCACCGTGGATGATGAGCCGCTCCCGGGCGGAGAACTTCGGGTTGCAGGTGGTCAATGTGATCAAGCTCTGCTGCTGTTCAGCGGGTAGCTGCGCGTCGGGACCGCCGGGAACCGGGGCGATCACCTCATCCTGTGAGGGCAACACGATCTGCTGACCGGGAACCTCCGGGTACGAGGCCGGCAGCGGCTCCACGCCGCGGCACTGCGGCTGCGCGCCCTTCCCGCCGGCCCAGCCGGCGACCTCGTCCGCCATCGGCAGCACCTGATAGACCAGCCACGTATCGCGGGTCTCGACGACCAGCGCGTCGCAGGACTGCAGCATGTCCAAGTCCAGGAACGGGGCGCCCTTGCCGACCCGATGTCCCGCCAGCGAGAAGTTGCCCGGCTCACCCGGCATCGCGGTATCGACGTAGTGCCCGGGGCCCGCCGCCAGCGTCTCCTGGTCGGTGCCCTGCAACACCGTGTACTGGAAGTCGGAACCCAACGCCGGGATGTAGAGCTTGGCGATGCCGTCGCCGACCAGTGGACGGTCCACGGTGCCCCTGGGATTGCTCCACTGCTGCTCCAGCGCCCCGGTGGCGTCGGCTGCTTGCCCGCCGAGATCCAGTTGGTCACATAGACCACGTAGAACATGAACAGCAGGACCACCACGCCGAGCGTGACGAGCAGCTCGCCGAAACCGCGCACGACCGTACGCACCCGGCCTCCCGAGCCCGGATCGGCGGGCCGCCGATGCGAAACCGGCGGCGCAGCCATCATGGTGTCGTTGCTCACCGCGAAACCTCCCGACGCTGCGCCACCTCGGCCATCCTTGCTATCTCGTTCCGCCGATCGACCCGGACCGGTCGTCCACCTACCGCACCGCGCCGAGCCGACAACCGGCGGGCGCAGGGTAGCGCATCTACTAACGCGAGTAGTCGGTGCATCGGCCTCGGTCTCCCCCGGCTCGGGGCCGGCCTGCCACCACCCGGTGCCCTCGAACGTGTCCGGCGGGGGCAGTACCCCGTTCTCGTCGACGATCACGGCCTGCACCGGCGCGTCGACGCCGATCGCAGGGATGCGAACCCGGACGGGGTCGGCCACCTGCTCGCCGGCCTGCTCGCTCGCGGCCTCGGGAACCTGTTGCTGCGGGGGCGCGGTCGTCTCCGGGCCGGCGGCGGCGCCCACACCGAGTACGAGAACGGCCGCGACGACGATCGCCGACCCCAGAACCAGCAACAGCACACCGGTAGCTCTCGCCATCCCCGTGACCAGTGCTTGCCAGGACGACTGTTGACCGCCGGCGTCGGCGGTTCAACCAGCCGCGAACACCCCGATCCGGCGGTCGCCACCGGCACCACCTGCCCGCATCCGGCTGGGACGCACGGCAGCCGTAAACTATTTGAGATAGTAGGTATGGTTGCTGCCGCCGAGGTGAGTCGGCTCGGTGCGCAGGCTGCATGATGAAGCGGCGGTGTCGATGGGGCGTGCGCAACGACGTGAGGCAGAGCGTGAGCAGCGTCGGCGTGACCGGCGTGCGGCCAGTCCGACGCCGCGCCGACGGGTTGACGGGGGGCCGCCGGACCAGCAGGCGGTGCGGCCGGCGCCGACCGGGTTGGATCGGCCGCAGCACAAGCCCTCGGCGCCCGCTGGTGTCGACGCGGGCGCCGCGAGCCGCTCGGCTCCGGCGCCGGGCACGCGGTCCTCGCCGGCAACGACGAAGCGGGATCGCGCTGCGTCCCCGCCGGCGGTTGCCACCACCGCGGCATCGCTGCAGGTGACATCGTTTTCATGCAGCGCCGTCGACGAGGTCGCACCGCAGGTCGTGCCGGGCAGTGGGCGGCTCACCGTCACGAAACGGATCGTCGGTCTCACGCCTGGCGAATGGAACGTGACGGCCACTCCGGTGGCAGGTGAGCGCACTGCGGGTCGGGCACGGCCGATGCCCGCTCGCGCGTCGTCGTCGGGCTCGACCGGGTTCGCGCCGGTCATCCAGGTCCGCGCGCCCGGTGTCCGCATCGGTACCTGGCCGGCGCTGGTCGGTCTGGGGGCGGCAGCGGCGCTGACGGTGCAGGCGCTGCTCGCCGCCCGCCTCTCGCTGCCGGTGACCCCAGTCCTGCTGTCGCTGCTCGCGTGCCTGCTCGGGCTCGTCGGGGCCAAGCTCTACTACCTGGCCGAGCACCCCTCCCAGCCGCGAACCCTGATGACCATGACCGGCGGCATGTGCATCCAGGGGTTCGTGCTCGCCGCCGTCGGCACCGTCGTGGCCGGGGCCCTCGTCGCAGGGCTGCCGATCGGCCCGCTGCTCGACATCACTCCACCTCGCAGACCACGTGATCGGTCAGGACATCGGCGACGGTGCGCGGTAACGTCATGGCTGGCTCCGGTCGGACGGGCGGCCGCATGATCCTCGTGCTGGTGCGCGCCACCGCTGCAGTGGTGAGCTGGCGTTCTAGCGCTGCTACGCACCCGCCCCGGTCCCGCTGCGCGAGCTGGTCGCAGTCGCCGGGCGCCGTTGGCGCCGTGGAGGAGTCTTTCCAGGCCGGCAAGGGCCTTCCGGGCTCGACGAGCACCAGGTCCGCCGCTGGCTGCCAAACGAGATCCGGCGACTATTCACCACATTCATCATCGAGCCAGCACGTGTCCACGCCTGCCCCGAAGCTTGGTGCCGCTGGCGACGCCACTAAGTGAGATAGTAGGGAAGATACGGGAAATGCGGGCCGCCAACGGGAGGGGAGCCGATGTCGAGGACGGTGGTCGTCGTCGATGACGAGGCGAAGATCCGTGGTCTGGTGCGCAGCTATCTCGAGCGGGAGGGCTACACCGTGCTGGAGGCCGGTACCGGGGCTCGGGCGCTGGAGCTGGCCCCCGGCGCGGATCTGATGATCCTCGATCTGCGGTTGCCCGACCGGGACGGCGAGGACGTCGCGCGCCAGATCGGCAGCAGCATCCGGCTGCCGATCATCATGCTGACCGCGAAGGTGAGCGAGGCGCAGCGGATCGCCGGTCTGCGGCTGGGGGCCGACGACTACGTCACCAAGCCCTTCAGCCCCCGCGAACTCGTCGCCAGAGTGGATGCGGTGCTGCGGCGCAGTGGCGGCGAGTCCGGGCAGGACGGACCGGTGTCGTTCGGCGGCGGGATGCTGCGAATCGATGCCGAGCGGCGCGAGGTGTGGGCCGGCGAGAGCGCGGTCGCGCTGACTCGCACGGAGTTCGACCTGCTGAGCGTCCTCGCGGCCCGCCCGGGCGGGCGTGGTCGCGGTTCGAGCTGGTCTCGCGGGTACAGGGCGACGACGGTGAGGCTTCCGAGCGCACCGTCGACGTGCATGTGAAGACGACTATCTCCAGGCAGGTGGGTGGCGGGGTGAGTCGCTGGACCAGCTGGCGCCGTCGTTCGTGATGTCCGGTATCAGTGTGGAGCTGCTGGCTGACGGGCGGCGGATCTGGTCGACGGCCGGGTTCGCGATGGGCCCAGCCATGTCGGAGATGCACCGCGAGATGATGGGGATCCCCGAGCTCGGTCCGGCCAGCCGGTTGCCGGTCGTGGTGGGCGACCGGCGGGTGGGCACTGCGGTGCTGCGGGTCCCGCAGGCCACCGTCCCCGCCGTGGACCGGGAGTTCCGCGCCTCGGTCAACCGGCTGCTGCTCGGCGGGGCGATCGCCGCGGGCGTGCTGGCCCTGCTGATCGGCCTGGCACTCGCGCGGCGGACCACCACCGGGGTGACCGAGCTGACCGCGGCCGCCAACGAGCTCGCCACCGGCCGGCGGGACCGGCGCGCCGCGGTGTCGTCGAAGGACGAGGTCGGCGAGCTGGCCACCTCGTTCAATGCGATGGCCGATGCGGTGACCCGCGAGGACGAGCTGCGAACACCCCTGGCCATCCTGCGCAGCCAGCTGGAGGCCATCCAGGACCGTGTCACCGAACCCGACCCCGACGTGATCAGCTCGCTGCACGACGAGACGCTGCGGCTTGGCCGCCTGGTCGCCGACCTGGAGACCATGGCCGACGCCGGCGCGGCCGGCTTCAGCCTGGACCGCAGCGAGCTGGCACTGCGTCCCCTGGTGCGCGACGTGCTCGACGGGCTGGTCGGCCGGCTCGCCGAGCGTCGCGGCGCTGCCCTGGGAGCCGGGGGGAGATCTGTCATGCCGGTCGCGCACCCTCGTCGCTCGCGTCGCGTCGGCCCAATGCACGGCGCAGCTTGCGTTCCGAGAGGCGGCCATAGGAGAACGCCGCACCGTCGAGCAGCACGCCCGGGGGGAAGAGGACGCCCACGCTGGTGGCCAGGCGCTGGCCCGGAGCTGCCACCCCTCGGTGGGCATCGCGGTGCTGGTGAAGGCCAGCACCGCGGCCAGCCCACCCATCGCGATCAGCAGCAGCCCGCTCAGCGCGTTACCCAACGGCAGTTGGCGCTGCCAGCCGCCCAGCCGCAGCCGCACCTGCCGGCCGGTCAGCAGCGGCGCCAGCCGGTCCTGGTGACGGTCCCACAGCAGCGCGATCACCGCCAGCGGGGCCACCATCCCGGCGACATAGGCCAGCCCGATCCCCAGCGCGGTCGGGAACGATGCCGCCGCGCCGGACAGCACCGCCACCCCGGCCAGCACCGGCGCGCAGCAGGCGCTGGCCACCCCGGAGAACATCCCGAGCAGGTAGGCCGAGCGGAAGCTGTTCGGCCGGGCCGCGCGCGCCGAGGGCATCGGCAGGTTCGGCTTCCACCCGATGAGCATGGCAACTCCGCCGAGGAGCATCAGAGTGCCGCCGACCAGGAACACCACGGTGTGCTGCTCGATGAGTAGCCGGCTCAGTGCCGTGGCGCCCAGCCCGATCGGCAGGATCACCGTCGCCACGCCGCCGCCGAACACCAGGGTGGCCGGAACCACACCGCCGTGATGACGGAAAACCCGTCGCGAGATACGCGGGCAGCATCACCGAGATGCAGCACGGGGCCAGCAGCGCCACCAGGCCACCGAGGAACGACGCCAGTAGCGTCGTGCCCAGCAGCAGCTCACCCATCCCCGTCCCGCTTGACCGGACGGTCCTCGGCCAGCGCGTCTTGGGCCCGCAGCATCCGGATCTCCTCGGACAGCTCGGCGATCTGCCGCTGCAGCTCCGCGTCCTCCTGACCGGCGCCACCGCCCATCGAGCACCGGCCCTGCCACATCGGCCGCAAGCAGAAGAACCAGGTCGCGGCCAGCGCCGCCGCCGCGACCCCGGCCAGCAGCACCGTGTCCATCAGCGAGTGCCCTCGGCGTGCTCCCGCGCCGCGCGGAGCTGGTCGACCTCGGCGCGCAACCGGGCCACCTCCTGCTCCGCAGTCTGGTCCCGCTGCGACCCGCCGCCCTGGCCGCCGGAGCCGCGCATCATGAACCACATCATCGCGCCCATCCCGACGGGGCAGGCCAGCACGGCCAGGCCGAGTAGCAGAGCTTCCACAGAGTGCCTCCTTGGTGGGTGCCGAAACGGCGGCGACAGCAACGCTACTATATCCGTTCGGAGATAGTAGCCAGCGGCGGTCAAGATTCGAAGTGCCCGAACTGGGTGCAGCGCGGCTGAATACGATGGAGGCGGTGACGTTGCCGAGCGCGGCCCACGGCGATCGCCGGAAACTGAGCCGTCGTCAGGTGCTGACCGGGGGCGCGGCACTGGGTGTGCTGGGCCCGCTGGGCGGTTGCACCAGCGATGCCGCCGCGAACGGTCGGGTAGCGCCGGACGGGTTGGCAGTCGAGCAGGCGGCCGCCCAACGGCGCGCCGCAAGTGCCCGGGTGCGTCAGTCCACGCTCACGGCGCGGGCCGGCCCGGTGGATCTGGGCGGGCGGACGGTGCGCACCTGGTCCTACGGCGACGGCGTCCCTGGGCCGCTGCTGCGTGGCAGCGCCGGTGAGGTGCTGCGGGTGCGGGTGGACAACCGGCTGCCGCAACCCACCACCGTGCACTGGCACGGGCTGGCGATCCGCAACGACATGGATGGCGTGCCGAACCTGACCCAACCCGAGATCGAGCCCGGGGCGGGAATGGACTACGAGTTCGTCCTGCCGACACCGGGCACGTACTTTTACCACGCCCACCACGGAGTGCAGCGCGAGCGCGGACTGTACGGGCCGCTGATCATCGACGACCCGGCCGAGCCGGGAGATTACGACAACGAGTTCGTCGTCGTCCTCGACGACTGGACCGACGGCACTGCCGTCGGCTCGGGCCCGGAGGACATCCTGCGCTACCTGCAGGCGGGAGGTTTCGGGGCGAAGTATCGGGCACCGGTTACCGCGGGCGAGGTCCCCACGGCGGTCGCGCCCGATGCGCCGATGGGAGCGCCGGCGCCGCTGGTAACGCAGCTCGCCGGCGACGTGCAGTACCCGTTCCACCTGCTCAATGGACGGCTCCCCACAGCCCCGCACACCTTCACCGCCCGCCCCGGCCGCCGCGCCCGGATCCGAGTGATCAACGCCTCCGGCGCCACCGTCTACCGGGTCGCGCTCGGCGACCACCGGCTGACCGTCACCCACTCCGACGGCTACCCGGTCCAGCCGGTCACCGTCGACACGCTCCGCATCGCATCGGGGGAGCGCTACGACCTGGCTGTCACCCTCGGCGACGGCGCCTTCCCGCTGGCCGCGGTCGCCGAAGGCAAGGGCGCCCAGGCGATGGGCGTGGTCCGCACGGCCAGCGGCGCCACCCCACCGGCCGGCGTGCAGCCCGCGGAGCTGGGCCGGCGGATGCTCAGCCTCGCCGACCTGCAGGCGCTACCGGAGGTCCGACTGGACACGCCGCGGCCGGCCGGCCACGACGTCTACCTCACCGGCGACATGAGCGCCTACGGCTGGCGGATCAACGCCGAGACCTACGACGCGGCCGACCCCTTCGCCGGCATCACGCCCGTGCCGGTCCGCAGCGGCGACCACGTCCGGCTCACCCTGATCAACCAGACACCGGCGTTCCACCCCATGCACCTGCACGGCCACACCGTCCAGGTGCGGGCGATCGGCACCAACCGGGCGCGCTACGACGCCCGCGACGGCGGCGGGGACAGCCCGTTGCCGGCCGGCGCCCGCAAGGACACCGTGCAGGTCGCACCCGGGCAGCGCATCGCCGTCGACTTCGTCGCCGACAACCCCGGCCAGTGGCTACACCACTGCCACAACGCCTACCACCTGGCCGCCGGCATGGCCCACATCGTCTCCTACCAGACCTGACCAGCCCGTCGGGACGCCGGCCGTCACTCCGTGTAGACGAACCGGTGGCGCACGAGGTGCTTCTCGCTGGTGAGGGTCTCCTCGGCGATGCGCCCTCGATCATCGATGACGAGCAGCGCAGTCTGGCCGGCGGCGGGGAACCCGAGCGCCAGCCGGACGGGCTCACCTTCGCGGGAGACGCGCGCGGCGACCGGGGCGACGCCCGAGGCGTAGGGCACGGCCGACAAGAAGACGTCGATCGGCGGTCGCAGCGGGCGCGGCTCTGACGGCGGCGCGGAGGTGTCGCTGGTGACCACCTCGTAGAGGGTGAACGCGCTTGCCTGGCGCATGGTTTCGACGGTGCGAGCGAGCAGGTCACTACCAGTTTGCACCGGCCACGGGACCAGTGCGCCGACCGCGCCGCCACGCCACCCCGCGGCCGCGACCCGCAGGGTGAGGGGGTTATCCCCGACTCCCCACCTGACAGCGCTGACGAAGCAGCCCTCGCCGCACGGCCGGAAGCGCAGCCTCTCAGCAGCCCGGCCGGCGGGCCGCAGCCGCCCGGAGAGCTGGTAGCGCTGCGCCGCTGCAGGTTCGTAGTAGTCGCCGTGGCGGGGGGTGGCCAGCCGCACGACGAGCTGACCCTCGCTGGCGGTCAAACTTACCCCCACCTGGCCGGCGCGGGCGCCGAGCGGCAGCACCACACCGGCCGGGGCGGGGGGTGCCGGCGCGGACTGCTCGGAGCTCCGGGGCAGCGGCGTGGACACCAGCGTCGCGGCCACCGCCAGCACCGCGACGAGCACGGTGCTCTCCGCGCCGGCCAGGCGCCGCAACCGGCCGGGGCGGCGCAGCGACAACCGGGCGGCAAGCGCCAGTCCGGCGGCCGCCGTCACCAGCGCGATCTTGAGCAGCAGCACCTGGCCGTAGCTGGTCGTGGTGAGTGCCGTGGCCGGGGCCAGCAACACCGCGGTGAGGGTGCCGGTGGCCACGACCAGGAGGAACAGCCACAGCGCGAACCGGGCGTGCTCGGCGAACACCCACCGGACCGCCCCGTGGTGCGCGCGCCACGCCGCCGCCGCCCGCACCGTGTGCAGCAGCGCGCCGGCCCACACCGCCGCCGCGGCGAGGTGGACAGCGGTGAGCAGCGCACCCCAGCCGGGTTCGGTGACCCCGGCGTGGGAGCGAACGCCCTCCGCCGCGGCCACGGCGAGCAACGGCAGCGCTGCCCATCCGGCACGGTGAACAGCGATGAGGACGAGCGCCCCGGCGAATCCGGCCGCCTCTACCGCCAGCAGCTGCCCGGGTCGGTCGGCCCACAGGACACTCCACCCGGAACCGCCGACGAGCTGCACCGCCAGCCCGCCAACTGCGGCGAGCCCCGCCAGCACACCGAACGGGGCCCAGGAGCGCACCGCGACCAGCGACGGGTTCTCCAACCGCGCCGTGGCGGTCACCCGCTGTGCGATCAGACCACCCAGCGTCACTGCCAGGCCGGCGAAGAGCACCCAGCGCAGCACAGCGGGGAACCAGGAGATCCCCGGCCCGGCGCTCGCTGCGCCGCTCCCGGCCAGCGCGACCCCGACCGCGAACCGGAACTCGTCCTCCACCACGTCGCCGTCCGCGCCGGTGACCCGCCACCGCACCATGTAGGTCTGCGGTGCCAGATCGCCCCGCAGGGTGGCGATGACCGCGCTCCCATCACGGCTCGTCGCCACCGGCCCGACGGGCTGCGTCACGCCGACCGCGTCGGAGATGGTCAGCGCGTTCTCGCCGAGCGTGACCGGTTCGTTGAACAGCAGCGTGATCGAGGTTGGTGACTCAGCCACCGCCGTGTCCGCCGCCGGCGTCGTGAACAGCAGCGTTGGATGCGCCTGCGCGGCCGGAGCCACCCACAGCAGCACTGCCATGGCCGCGGCCGCGAGTGCGAGCAGCCGCCACAGCGGACGGGTGACCCGCGATCTGCTCACAGCAGGAGGCAGCTGACGAGGGCCGGTTCGGCCCAGGCCAGCGCCGCGGCGCCCAGGGGCAGCATCGCGACGAGGACCATCGCCGCGAGCAGGCCGGCGCGAACCGACCGGTGCAACGGCGCCGGCGGACGAAGCATCCGGTGCACCCGCTCGACGGCGTCCCCCCCGGTGGCGGCCAGCGCTCCGGCGGGCGCGCTGCCGGTGGCCATCGCGACCAGGGCCCTGGCGAGGTCGACCGGGGCATGACGGGTCGCGGCGACCTGGTCGGCGTGCATCTCGACCAGCCGGCCGATCTCCCGGCGGGCCACGGCGAACAGCGGCACCCGCGGGCACGCGCGCTCGAGCAGTCGCCCGCCGTCGCGGAGCAGATGGTGGTGGCCCGCGGCATGGGCGCGCTCGTGGGCCAGCACGGCGGCGAGCTCGTTCGGCGACAGCAGCTCGAGGGCTCCGGTGGTCACCACGATCCGGTGCTGACGGCCGGGCACCAGGTAGGCCGCGGGCCCGGTGTGCTCCAGCACCGTGACGCCCAGCGCCGGCGAGTGGGTGCCGACCAGTGCGACCGCCGCCCGGTGGCGCGCTCGTCCGGCGGCGAGGGACCGCGACGCCCGCACGACGACCAGCGCGGCGCGCCCGGCCAGCAGCAGCACGAGGCCGGCCGCCGCAGCACCCGCGACGTGGCCGGCAAGCCCGTATGTGCCACGAAGGGCGTCCGCGCACCAGGTCCACAGCGAGCAGAGCACATCGACGGTCCGGGGCCACGGGATCACCAGCGACAGCGCGGCGAGCCCCGCCGCGACGGTCACCGAGAACAGCACCGCGTACCAGGCGGTGAGGCCGAGTACCGGCGCCCGGTACACCCAAGACCGGTTGACCAACACCCGGGGTGCGAGCAGGGCCACCGCAGCAGCCACCGCGAGGAGCAGGCCCGCGATCATCCGAGCCGGTCCTGGTGGGACTGCAGCGCCGCACCCAGCGCGGCCGCTTCCTGGTCGGACATCCCACCCACGAACCTGACCAGCGCCTCCGCCCGGTCACCGCTGCCGTCGAGTGCCTCCCGCATCAGCCGCGCGCCGTACTCCTCGCGGCTGGCCACGGGGCAATAGCTGAACGCTCCCCTGGCGGCAGCCGCCCGGCGCAGCCAGCCCTTCTTGTGCAGGTTGTCCACGACGGTCGACACAGTCGTATACGCCGAGCTCCGCGTCGCGCTCAGCGCGGTATGCACCTCGCGCACCGTGCGAGGACCCTCCTGCGACCACAGGAAGTCCATGATCGCTGCTTCCAGCTCACCGAAACCGCGCAACGCCACCCGCACCTCCGACCCAGCAACGAGGACACCACGTTGCATAGTAAAGGTTGCCGGAACGTCACCGATTGTCGGCGCGTGCGACCATTACCCCACCCCAGGTGGGGTAGGCGGGTTGCCTCATCACAGCGGTGGCCAGCCGAGTCGGGCGAACGTCGCGAGCATGTCGCTCATCACGGTCGTCCACATGCCGCTGATGAATGCCACGCCCATGAGGGCCAGCACAACCCCGCCGGCCAGCTCGAGGGCGCGCTGGTGGCGCCAGCAGCGCACCGAGCGCCGAGGCAGTGGCACCGAGGGTGGTGAACACCGCCGAGAAACCCCCCACGAACAGCACCGCCGCCACGGCCACCCGGCGGCGGTCGCCGGTCGAGTGTCCACTACCCGGTTCGAGCCGGGACAGTCCGGAGACGTAGCCCGGCAGCAGCGGCAGCACGCACGGCGAAGCTGAACGACACGACCCCGGCCACCAACGCCAGCGACATCAGCGCGAGCAGCTCCACCGCGCCGACGAGGCCTCGTTGACGAGCCGCTTGCTCGTCGTGCCTGTGCTCCAACCACCCCAGTGCTTGTCGCCCGACAACGGCCATCAAGTGTGGGTCCAGCATCGGCGTCTGGTCGAACATTGTCGACCAGGCGAGGGCCGGGTTGATGGGCTGGGTCTGCCATGTGCCGGGTGGCTTGTAGTCGATGCACATGCCGCTCGCTTGAAAGGCCTCAGCAGCAGGACCGGCGAGACTCGCCACCTCACTGGCGAGTTTGTCCGCATGCGATTGACGACCGGGCTTGGGCTGCCAGCGCGGAAAACTGCCGTAGCCCGAAGTTGGCTCAAGCTCCAGCATCAACCGATCGAAGGCACGCAGGAAGTCATTGAGGTTCTTCGCCGCGCGCGCATAGGCGTTTGCACGCATATGCTGACGATCTCATGTGCCGCGGACAGTCAGGTCGTTCCACTGTGGCTCCAGGTGATACAGGGGCAGCAGAGAGCGCGCGGATTGCGGCACGATCGAACTGCCAGTCGGCCAGGTGCCCTACTGCCTCATCCATAACGTTGATCAGAGCCTCGCCAAGTCCTGAGCCTCTCGCCCGACGCGCCCCCGGCGGCATGTGCGGACGTTGCGCAGGCATACTCAGTCGCGTGGAAGCGTCCCACCCGAAGCAACTCGCGTCCTTCATGCGCGCCACCGCACCGCGCGGCCCGCCGCTGAGGCCCATCCAGGCGACGACGCCAGCCGGGAGCCCGCCCGCGAACTGGATTACCGACTGTGCTGCACGCCGCGGACCATGCGGATCTCCCGCACCCCGCCCTCGACCTGGGCCGTCCCGTCGGCAACGAAGCCGTGCTTGCGGTAGAACGCCTGTGCACGAGGGTTCGGGTCGGCCACCCACAGCGCCACCGACTCCTCCGGATCGACGACCGCCTCCAGCAGCGCCGGCCCAGCACCCGTGCCGTGGTCGGCCGCATACACATAGAGCACATACAGCTGCCTCGCCCACGCCGCCCCGGCGTCCAAGGGCGGGCCTGACATGGCGATCCCGACCAGCTCGCCGTCCCGCTCGGCGACAGCCACGCGGTTCTCGCGATAGCGCTCGTCGGTCAACGCGGCAGTCCAAAACCGCTCCCGAGCAGCCAGGAAGCCTGGGTCGTCGAGCACCGCGTCCGACATGAGTCCCCGATACGTCTCCTGCCAGCACCGCACATTCACGCGCGCCATCTGCGCGACGTCCTCGACCCGAGCCGGGCGAACAGTCAGCGAGGAACTCACCGCCGAATCGTAGGCCGCCAACCGCCGCCCGCCGCACCGGTATAAATCTCGAGCAGAACAAGGCAGGTCCGCCAGTACGCAGCAGGAGGCTTGGTTAGCGTCGCAGGACACCCGGGTGCCGGTTGACGAACTGGCTCTCTCCGTCGAGGACGGACATCTACTCCTTCCACAGTGGGTAAGCGCCGGTTGGCTACCGGTGGAGGCGACCCCGCACTTTGCTGCTGTGGACGCCGCCCTGTCGGACATGAGCGGCGCGGAGCACGCTCACTTGTGGACGGTTGAGGCGCTCCGTGATGCCCCAGAGTGGGCACGTGTCCGGGAGTTAGCCGCCCGCGCGTTGCACTTTCTCTAACGACCGCTCATCGGCACGACCGCGCGGTCAGGGTCAAATGAGTGCATTCCACGCTCAAGATGAGGCTTTGATCCGTCGCGCCTGACATCACGCGCTGTCAGCGCCTGCGGGTTCCCACAGCTGGATCGGCGTCCCCTCGGGATCGGTGAGCTCGGCAAATCGCCCGTTCGGGTAGGACTCCTTATGCTCCTCAACCTCGATGCCAGCCCGACGCAGCTGGTCGATCATCGCGTCTAGGTCGCGCACTCGGAAGTTGACCGCCCACTGCTGGTCTGGCCGGCGAAAGTGCTCGGAGTCGATCGGAAAGGCGGCGAACACCGTCGGCCCAGCCTCCTGCTCCCTGCACCTCCTCGACCGACGGGTGCACCGCAGACCCCCGTGCATCGATTCCGCTGCCGGGACGTAACCTACGGCCGTCGATAGTAAGATGCCGGCGCGAGGATCGCGATGCTGCTACCGCTGCACCAGCCACCCGCTCCCGCTCCCCGGCAGGCCGGGGTTGCGCGGCTCGACGGCGTCGCGGTGAACGTCGAGCGCACTCCAGTACTGCGCGGCGTCGACCTCACGGTGCTGGCCGGGGAGGTGCTCGGCGTGATCGGGGCGAACGGCTCGGGCAAGAGCACGCTGCTGCGGGTCCTCGCGACGCTGCTGGTCCCCGCATCGGGTACCGGCCACGTCCTCGGCGCAACGCTCGGTACTACGGCATGCTCGGCGGTGCGGTCCCGGGTCGCGCTGGTCGGGCACACCCCCGCGCTCTACCCGCACCTCACCCTCGCCGAGAACCTGCACGTCGTCGCCCGGCTGACCGGCGTCGCTGCCGCCACGGTGGACGGCGCGCTCGAGACCGTCGGGCTTGCCGGCGCCGCCGGCCGGCGCGCCGACCGCTGCTCGCAGGGGATGCAGCGGCGGGCCGAGCTGGCGCGGGCGCTGGCCGCCGCCCCGTCCCTGCTGCTGCTCGACGAGCCGCATGCCGGGCTTGACGCGGACTCCCGCGGTCTGATCGACCTGGTCACCGACCGGGTGCGCCGAGCCGGAGGCGCCTGCGTCGCCGTCTCGCACGACCGGGACCGCCTGCACACCCTGGCCGATCGAGTCGTGGAGGTCGTCGACGGGCAGGTCCGCGCCACGCGCGAGGTGCCGGCGTGACCGCGCCCGCCGCCGCGCCGACGCCGCTTCGGCAGTGCCTCGAGCTCGCCCGCAAGGACCTGCGTGCCGAGGCACGGGCCGGCGAGGCGCTGCTGGTCACCGCGCCGTTCGGGGCCGTCGCGCTGCTGCTGGTACCGCTGGCGGTCGGCACCGACACGCCGCTGTTGCGCGAGCTCGGTCCCGGGCTGTTCTGGGTGGTGGTGCTGCTGTTCGGGGTGCTCGTCACGCTGCGCGCGAGCGCGGTGGACGGGCCCGCGCAGCTCGAGTTGCTTCGACTGTGCGGCATCACCGCAACGACACGGCTGTTCGGTCGCGCGCTGGCCAACGCGGCCCTGTTGCTCGGCGTGCAGGTGCTGCTCGCGCCGGTGGCCGTGGTGCTCTACGACCCCGACCTGTCCGGCTGGCCGTGGCTGCTGCCGGCGATGCTGCTCGTCGCCGTCGGCCTCGGCGTGCTCGGGGCCCTGGCGGACGCGGTGGCGCAAGGCCTTGCCGAGCGCACCACCCTGGGCCCGCTGCTGGTGGCACCGCTGGCGGTGCCGCTGCTGCTGGGGGCCACCCAGGTGCTCGCCGCGGCCCGCTACGACCGCGGGCCCTGGCCGTGGCTGCTGCTCATGGCAACCGCCGTCCTGGTCGTCACGCTGGCAGCCGCGCTGTGTGCCGCTCACCTGGAGGAGGCGAGATGACGCTGTCCGGTGCCCGGCTGCCCGCCGTTGCGGGCGTGGCCGTCGCGGCCGGCCTGGCCGGGGCGCTGCTCGCGCCCCCGGACCGGCTGCAGGGCGAGCTGGTCCGGCTGATGTACGTCCACGTCCCTGCCGCCTGGCTGGCCTTCCTCGCCTTCGCGATCACGCTCGTGGCCAGCATCGGCTGGCTGTGGCGGCGCCGGCCCGGCGCCGACCGGGTCGCGGCGGCCAGCGCCGAGGTCGGGGTGTTCTTCACCGGGCTGGCGATCGCGCTCGGCTCGATCTGGGGGAAGCCGACCTGGGGGGTGTGGTGGACGTGGGATCCGCGGCTGGTCACCACCGCGCTGATGTTCTTCGTCTACCTCGGCTACCTGGCGCTGCGCCGCGCCACCGTCGACCCGGTATCGCGGGCGCGGCGCTCGGCCGTGTTCGGGGTGGTGGCGTTCGTGCAGGTGCCGATCGTGCACCTGTCGGTGCTGTGGTGGCGCACCCTGCACCAGCCGCCGACCGTGCTGCAGCCCGGTGACCCGAGCATCGACCACTCGATGCTGGCGGCGCTGCTGGGCAACCTCGTCGCGTTCACGCTGGTGTTCGCCGTGCTGCTGCGCGAGCGAGTCCGGCTCGCCGCCGCCGAGGACGCCCTGGAGACGGCGGAGGAGTCCGCGGCCGCGATCTCGCCGGCAATGCGGTGTCCCCGCCGAGGCTGGAGGGCTCCGGTGTCTGAGTGGGCGTGGGTGGTGCTCGGCTACAGCGTGGCCTACGGCGCGCTCGGCGGCTACCTAGCGCTACTCGTGCGCCGGCGCGTCCGGGTGCGGTGGCGGGCGGGGCAGTCGCGGTGAGGCGCTACCGGCTGCTGCTCGTGGCGGGTTTCGGCGTGAGCGCCGTGCTGGTCGGGCTGCTGTTCTTCGGCAACCTCAACCGCAATCTCGTCTACTACCTCACCCCTGACGAGGCGGTCGCGCAGCGCGCCGACTTCGACGACGGGCGGCGGCTGCAGATCGGGGGCCTCGTGGAACCCGGCAGCGTCGTGCGGACCCCGGACGGCCTGCGGTTCACCCTCGCCGCCGGGACCGAGCCCGGCAGCGCGACGGTTGCGGCGCAGCACACCGGGGCGCCCGCACAGCTGTTCCGCAGCGGTATCGGCGTCGTGCTGGAAGGCTCCTGGCGGGGCGACGTCTTCATCTCCGACACCATGCTCGTCAAGCACGACGAGAACTACGGAGCGCCCGACCAGCAGGCCGGGGGCGCCGGTTGACGACCGAAGACCTGTTTGCAGGGTCGAGCATCAGCGCCGCGATCCCGGCCGCCGGCTGGACCGGTGCGCTGCTCGGTCTGGCCGCGTCGCTCGTCCTCACGGTCCTCGGCTTCCGCGCGCAGCGCCGCCCAGAGGCGGTGCGGCACCGGCAGCTGCGCATCACCGTGTGGCTGGTCCTCGGCGGGGCCGCGCTGTCGATGCTCGCGCTCGAGGTGGCGCTGCTGACCGACAACTTCGCGATGGCCTACGTCGCCGAGGAGCACTCCAGGTCCAGCTCGCTGATCTACACGATCACGACGGCCTGGTCCGGGCTCGGCGGCAGCATCGTGCTGTGGGCGCTCGTGCTGGCCGGCTACCTGGCGGTGGTGGCCCGCCAGGTCCGCAGCACCGAGGACCGGCTCGGCACCGGAGCGCTGGCGGTGCTGGCCCTGGTCGCGGTGTTCTTCTTCGGCCTGATCACGACCGTGGCGAACCCGTTCGAGATCCTGGCGAACCCGCCGGCCGACGGGCCCGGCCCGAACCCGCTGCTGCGCGATCACATCCTGGTCGCCTTCCACCCGCCGATGCTCTACCTGGGCTATGTCGGGTTCACCGTGCCGTTCGCGTTCGCCATGTCGGCGCTGCTGCTGCGCCGGGGCGGGGTGGACTGGCTGCGCCGCACCCGCCACGCGAACCTGGTGGCGTGGAGCTTCCTGTCCGGCGGGGTCGTGCTCGGCGCTTGGTGGTCCTACGAGGTGCTCGACTGGGGCGGCTACTGGGCCTGGGACCCGGTCGAGAACGCCGCACTGATCCCGTGGCTGGTCGCGACCGCGTTCGTGCACTCCTCGGTGGTACAGGTCAAGCGGGGCATGCTGCAGGCCTGGAACTTCGTGCTCGTGATCGCCACGTTCGCGCTGACCATCCTCGGCACGTTCCTGACCCGCTCGGCTGCCACGCAGTCGGTGCACAACTTCACCCAGTCCGCGGTCGGGCCGGCGCTGCTGGCGTTCTTCGTGCTCGTGCTCGGCGGGGGGTTCACGCTGTTCGCACTGCGCGGCGAGCGGGTGGCGTCGCTGTCGCGGCCGGAGTCCCTGGCCAGCCGGGAGGGCCTGTTCCTGGTCAACAACCTGCTGCTGAGCCTGTTCGCGTTCGTGGTGCTGCTCGGCACCGTCTACCCCATCCTGGTCGAGGCGATCACCGGCGCGCAGGTGTCGGTGGGCCGGCCATACTTCGACCGGATGGCCGTGCCGATCGGGTTCGGGCTGCTGCTGGCCATGGGCGTCGGACCGTTCACGCCGTACCGGTACGCCACCGCTGATGTGCTGTGGAGCCGGCTGCGGCTGCCGTTGCTGGGCGCGAGCGTTGCGGCGGCGGCCCTGGTACTGGCCGGTATTCGCTCGGTGGGGGTGGTCGCGATCGTCTTCCTCGCGGTGGCCATGGCCGGGGCCACGCTGCGGCAGTTGGTGGTCAGCGCACCCGGCCGGCGGCCGCGGGACCTGCTGCGGCTGGTCACCAGCCAACGCGCGTATTGGGGCGGGCAGCTCGCCCACCTCGGGGTCGCGTTGGTGGCCGTCGTCATCGCCACCTCGGGGGCCCTGGCCGACCGGGCCACCGTCACGCTCGACCGGGGCGAGGCGGCCGAGTTCGCCGGGTACTCGCTGACCTTCGAGCGCAGTGAGCAGCACCGGCAGCCCGACCGGCTGGTCACCGATGCGCACATCGCCTTCCGCGCGGAGGGCGAGGTCGTGCGGGTGGCACGGCCGCGGCTGAGCTCGTTCGCCGGGCGGCCGCAGGCCGTCGGCGGGCCGTCGGTGTGGTCGACGCCGACTCGCGACATCTACGTCGCGCTGGCCGACCTGCAACCCGACCGTGTCACGCTCAACCTGTACCACTACCCGCTGATGTCGTGGATGTGGGTGGGCGGCGTGCTCGTGATGGCCGGCGGCTGCTGGGCGCTCAGCGGCCGGGTGCGGCGTCCTGCCGAACCGGAGCAGGTCACCGCGGCGAAGGAGCCGGCCGGTGCGTAGCCGCCTGGTCCACCTCGGTAGCGTGGCGGCCATCGTCGCGCTGCTCGCCGTGACCGCCGTCGGCCTGCTGCTCGGAGATCGCGCACCCGTCGATCGGGCCTACGAGCTGCAGCAGCAGCTGCGCTGCCCGGTGTGCACCAGCGTCTCCATCGCCGAGTCGCAGTCCGACACCGCGGTGGCGATGCGGCGCGCCGTCGACGAGCAGATCGCGGCGGGCCGCAGCAACACGGAGATCATCGACTACTTCCGGGCACGCTACGGGGACTGGGTGCTCCTCGACCCGCCGGCACGCGGCCGGACCACGCTGCTGTGGCTGCTGCCGGCGGGTGCCGCGCTGCTCGGTCTCGCCGCGGTCGCGGCCCGCGCCCGCCGTGCCCCGCCACCCACCACCGAGCTGTCCCCCGGCGACCGCGAGCGGGTCGCCGCCGCCGTCGACCGAGCCCGCAGCCGGCCTGCCGAGGAGGAGCCGTGAGTGCCGAACGAGCTCGGCTGCAGGAGCTGGCAGACCAGGCGCTGCGAGACATCGTGGACCTCGACCGCCAGGTCGCCGACGGCGAGCTCCCGGAGGCAACGGCGGGCGTGCTGCGCGACCGGTACGAGACGACGGCTGCCCGCGCGCTGGCCGCTCTGGAGACGGTTGAGGAGCCAGTTCTCGGCGCGGCCACCGCGAAGCCCCGCCGCTCCCGGGCCCGGGTCGCGGCGTACGCGCTGGCCGGGATCGCGGCCGTAGTCGCCGCGGCGGTGCTGCTTCCGCTGTCGGTGGTCGACCGTCCCACCGGCGGGTTCGTCACCGGCAACGAGATCGGTGCCTCGGCGGCTCCTCCGCCGACCCAGCCACCGCTGGAGGCGCTGTGGGTCCGGGCGAACATCCAGCTGCACGGCCTCGACGACCCGGCCGGCGCGCTGGCCACCCTGGATCGGATGCGCCGGCGCGACGACCTCACCCCTACGCTGGCACAGCAGGTCGACGAGCTCGCCGCGGTCGCGCGGCAACGCCAGGATGGACCGGGCCCATGAGCGTGGACACCGACGCGCTGCTGCACCCCACCCGCAGCCGCCGCTGGCGGGTATTGCGGTGGGGCGCACTGGCCGTCGTGGCACTGGCGATCGGAATCGGCGCGGTCTTCGGGGCGCGGCTGGGCACCGACCCGACCCTGGTCGACAGCCCGCTGATCGGCCAGCCCGCCCCGACCCGCCAGGTGCCCTACCTGGAGCGGTCGGGGGCGATGTCGCTTGCCGAGCTGCGCGGTCAGGTCGTTGTGGTCAACTTCTGGGCGTCCTGGTGCGTGCCGTGCCGGGAGGAGCACCCGGTCCTGGTGACCGCGGCCGGTGATTACCGCGACGACGGGGTGAGTTCGTCGGCGTCAACTACCAGGACGGCCGGGACTCCGCCATCGGCTTCCTCGACGAGCTCGGCCGCGGCGACGGATACCGCTACGTCACAGACCCCGGGTCACGGCTCGCGCTGGACTTCGGCGTCTTCGGCGTACCCGAGACGTTCGTCCTGGACCGCTCCGGGCGGTCGTCGCGAAGATCACCGGGGCGTCCGACTACCCCCTGCTGGCGCGCGTGCTCGACTCGGTGCTCGCCGGTCAGCGCCCGCCGTCCGAGGTCGCCGGCCCCATCCAGCCGTCCCCCGGCAGTTGAAACCCAGGAGGTTGACCGCTGATGCGCTCGGAGCTCCGGTGGACGATCGTCGTCGTCGTGCTGGCGATCGCCGGGGTGGTCGCGCTCTGGCCGCGCGAGGGCAGGTACGACCTGTATGAGCCTCCCGACAGCGGTGGCCCGGCGCCGCAGGTGCTCGAGGAATCCGGCGCCCGCACCGCCCCCGTCCCCGACGATGCGGCGCTGGCCGGGCTGCGCCGGCAGGCCGCGCTGGGACCTTGCCCGGCTCCGTCACCCGCCGCACCACCCGCCACGGGCCCGCTCGCCGGGATCACCGTGCCCTGCCTCGGCGCGCCCGGCACCGTCGACCTCGCCGCCACGCTCGCCGGTAGGCCCGCACTGCTGAATGTCTGGGCCTCCTGGTGCCCGCCCTGCCGCGAGGAGATGCCGGCGCTCGCCGGCTACGCCGCCGGACCCGGCGCGGTGCCGGTGATCGGGATCGACGTGCAGGACCGCCCGGCCGACGCGCTGACCCTGCTGGCCGACCTCGGGGTCCGCTACCCCTCGGTGACCGACCCGCAGGGCGCGTTGCAGCGAGCGCTGCAGACGCCACCCATCCTGCCGGTCAGCTACGTGCTGCACCCCGACGGCTCGGTCGAGATGGTGACGCCCCCGCGCGTGTTCCGCACCCCGGACGAGGTGCGCCAGGCCGTCGATCGCCACCTGGCACCCTGACCGCCAGCCGCAGTCCCATCGTTTAGCCGGCCACAGTGTTCAGCCGGCCACGGTGGCGTAGGTGACGATGTTGTCGAGGTAGGTTCGTCCGTCCTCGTCGAAAGTGCCGCCGCAGGTGATCAGCCGCAATTGCGGGTCCGGCGTGTCGCCGTAGACCGACTCGGTCGGGAACTCGTCCTTGTCGTACTGCTCGGTGCGCTGCGCGATGAAGGAAACGGTGGAGCCGTCCGCGCGATCGACGAGGATCTCGGCGCCCTGCTCGAGTTCGTTGAGCTCGTAGAACACCGCCGGGCCCCGGTAGGAGTCGACGTGTCCGGCGATCACGGCGGGACCGGTCTCTCCCGGCTCAGGACCGGCCTGCCACCACCCGGTGCCCTCGAACGTGTCCGGCGGGGGCAGTACCCCGTTCTCGTCGACGATCACGGCCTGCACCGGCGCGTCGACGCCGATCGCAGGGATGCGAACCCGGACGGGGTCGGCCGCCTGCTCGCCCGTCGGCTCGCTGGCCTGCTCGCTCGCGGCCTCGGGGACCTGTTGCTGCGGGGGCGCGGTCGTCTCCGGGCCGGCGGCGGCGCCCACACTGAGTACGAGAACGGCCGCGATGACGATCGCCGACCCGACAACCAGCAGCGACACACCGGAAACTCTCACGATTTCGGTGCTCGCCGCGCCCCAGGACAGCTCCTTGTTGCTGGCATCGACGTGCCGACCGGTCATGCCCGGCGAGCATACACACGTGGTCGGCCCGGTCAGCGAGTACACGTCGCAGGCGGCGAGTATCCCGTTCCGATCATTGGATATGACGCTATCATCGCTGTGTGACGATCAATAATGCACGGTCGGCGATTGTTGTGACGCCTGGCGAGCTGAGCGCGGCCGTGGCGTTGTTCCGCAGCCTGGCGGAGCCGACCCGGTTGGCGATCATGCGCCGGCTGGCCTCCGGCGAGGCGCGGGTGGTGGACCTGACCGTCGAGCTGAGGTTGGCGCAGTCGACGGTGTCGTCGCATCTGGCGTGCCTTCGCGGGTGCGGGCTGGTCGACTACCGGCCGCAGGGCCGCGCCTCGGTCTACCAGCTGGCGCGCCCGGAGCTGATGGACTTGTTGCAGGCGGCGGAGACGCTGCTGGCGGCCACCGGTGAGGCCGTGGCGCTGTGCCCGAACTACGGCGTCGACGCGAGCCGCGACGCCTCGAGGGATGCCGGAGGACGGTCATGAGCGACGCCTGCTGCGACGACGACGCCCCGCGCCCCGCTACGGGGGCGGATGCGGAGCACGAGCACGAACACGAACCGGAGCGGATCTGGCAGATCCGCGAGCTGCAGGCCGCCGCGGTGGCGGCGGTGCTGCTGGCGGCGGGCTGGGTGCTCGGTCGGGCCGGAGCCGAGACGGTGGGTCTGGCGCTGGAGCTGGCCGCGGTGCTCGTCGGCGGGTCGACCTTCGTGCCCGGTGCACTACGCAGGCTGCTGCGCGGCAAGATCGGCGTCGGCACGCTGATGACCGTCGCCGCCTTCGGTGGGCTCGCCCTGGGCCAGGTCGTCGAGGTCGGCATGCTGGTGGTGCTGTTCTCGATCGCCGAGGGGCTGGAGGAGTACGCGGTCGCGAAGACCCGGCGGGGTCTGCGTGCGCTGCTGGACCTGGTGCCCGAGCAGGCCTCGGTGCTGCGGGGCGGCCGGGAGGTCGCGCTCTCCCCGGCGGACCTGGCTGTCGGGGACGTGATGCTGCTGCGGCCCGGGCAGCGGACGGCCACCGACGGGGTGATCCGGGCGGGCCGCACCAGCCTGGACACCTCGGCGATCACCGGTGAGTCCGTGCCCGTCGAGGCCGGGCCCGGTGACGCGGTGTACGCGGGGGTGATCAACGGTGGTGGTGCGATCGAGGTGCAGGTCACCGCAGCCGCGTCGGACAGCTCACTGGCCCGGATCGTGCACATCGTCGAGGAGGCCCAGGAACGCAAGGGCGCCGGGCAGCGCCTGGCGGACCGGATCGCCCGCCCCCTCGTGCCGGGCGTCATGGTCCTCGCCGGCCTCATCGCCGGCCTGGGCGCGCTGCTCGGGGACCCGCTGGTGTGGGTCGAGCGGGCCCTGGTGGTGCTGGTCGCCGCCTCCCCGTGCGCGCTGGCGATCTCCGTGCCACTGACGGTCGTGGCCGCGGTCGGCGCGGCCAGCCGCGGCGGCGCGCTGGTCAAGGGCGGCGCCGCGCTGGAGCAGCTGGGGCGGGTCCGGATGGTGGCGCTGGACAAGACCGGCACCCTGACCCGCAACGAGCCC
The DNA here is from genome assembly GCA_009377865.1 of Pseudonocardiaceae bacterium. Classification (GTDB taxonomy): domain Bacteria; phylum Actinomycetota; class Actinomycetes; order Mycobacteriales; family Pseudonocardiaceae; genus WHSY01. Next base: position 39,007 of record WHTH01000027.1, read on the forward strand.
CGTGTCGTGGAGCTCGTCACCGCCGATGGCTGCGGCGAGCGCGAGCTGCTGGCCGCCGCAGCGGCGCTGGAGGCCCGCAGCGAGCACCCGCTCGCCCCAGCCATCCTGGACGCCGCCGAGGACGTGCCGGTCGCCGAGGACGTCACCGCGGTGGCCGGCGCCGGGCTGCACGGGCGGCTGGACGGTGCCACGGTGCGGCTCGGCCGGCCGGGCTGGATCGACCCCGGCCCGCTGGCCGCCGCGGCCGACCGGCTGCAGGGCGCCGGCGCCACCGTCGTCCTGGTGGAACGCGACGACACGCTGCTGGGCGTGGTCGCGGTGCGCGACGAATTGCGCGACGAGGCCGCCGAGACCGTCGAACGGCTGCGCGGGCTGGGCATCGACACCGCCATGCTCACCGGGGACAACGCCCGCACCGCCGCCACCCTGGCCACCCAGGCCGGGATCACGACCGTGCACGCCGAGCTGCGGCCCGCGGACAAGGCCGACCTCGTCACCCGGCTGCGGCGGGACCGGGCGGTGGCCATGGTCGGCGACGGCGTCAACGACGCTCCCGCCCTGGCCACCGCCGACGTCGGCATCGCGATGGGCGCGATGGGCACCGACGTCGCCATCGAGACCGCCGATGCCGCGCTGCTGGGCGAGGACCTGCGGCACCTGCCGCAGCTGCTCGGCCACGCCCGCCGGGCGCGCACCATCATGCTGCAGAACGTGGGGCTGTCGCTGGCGATCATCACCGTCCTCATCCCGGTCGCCGCGTTCGGCGTGCTGGGCCTGGCCGCCGTGGTGTTCGCCCACGAGCTCGCCGAGGTCCTCGTGATCCTCAACGCCATCCGCGCCGCCCGGCGGACGCCGGCCTCCGACGTCGCCCTCGAGCCCGGTCAGCCGGTCCGCATCCCGGATGTTCGTTACAACAGCGCAGATGCTGCACATCTGTGAGTTTTCTTGTCTCCCTCGTTCGAGGAGTCTAACGTTCAGCTATGACCCACCTCCGTCCCGAACGTCGGCCGGCGTGTTGCCGCCTGGAGCACTCGGAGACGGTCGAGGATTACCTCAAGGCCATCTACCACCTGGACTGCCGGGGGGAACCGACGACCACGTCGGAGATCGCCCGGGCGGTGGGCGTGTCCGCCCCCTCGGTGTCGACGATGGTGGGGCGGCTTGCCGATGCCGGGCTGGCCGAACGCGCGGATGATCGGCGGGTCTGGCTGACCGGGCACGGCATGCGGCACGCGCGTGAGGTGATCCGCCGGCACCGCCTGATCGAGACGTTCCTGGCGGAGGTGCTCGGGATGCCGTGGGACGAGGTGCACGCCGAGGCCGAGATCCTCGAGCACGCGCTCAGCGCCCGCCTCACCGACCGCATCGATGACTGGCTCGGCCGTCCCGAGCAGGACCCGCACGGCGACCCGATCCCGCCCCGGGACGGGGATTACACCGAGGAGTGGCCGGCACCGCTGCACACCGCGCCGGGCGGCGCGCGGTTCGTGGTGCAGCGGGTGTCCGACCGCGACAGTGCGGCGCTGCGGTACCTCGGCGAGATGGGGATCCGGCCCGGTACCCACCTCGCCGTCGAGAACTGGGACCCGTTCGGCGGGCCGATGTGGGTGTCCGTCGACGGTGAGCGGGTCGCGCTGGGCGAGCAGCTCACTCACCTGGTTCGCGGGGTCGTCGACGAGACCGCGCCGGAGGGCGGAGTGCGCCACGGGGATCGATCGCGAACCGACCTTGGGAAGGCACCGACGTGACCCTCGACGAGCTAGGACCGGACAACCGCGCGACCGTCGTCGCGCTCGAGATCCGCGGTACGCAGCGGCGCCGGCTCATGGATCTGGGGTTGCTTCCTGGCACCGAGGTCCGCGTCGACATGACGAGCCCGCTGGGCGATCCCACCGCGTACCTGGTGCGCGATGGCCTGATCGCGTTGCGGCGTTCGCAGGCCCGCGCCGTTCACGTCGAGGTACGCGACGGCTCGGAGCGACAGTGACGTCCGGCTTCCAGGCGTCCTCCGCCGGGCCCGCCTGCACCTCCTGTGCGATCTACAACAGCGCCAACCTCGCGAAGCTCGGCGTGGAGACCGGTGACTACGACTACGTCGCCGCAGTCGCCGGCAACCCCAACACCGGCAAGAGCACGGTGTTCAACGCGCTGACCGGGCTGCGGCAGCACGTCGGCAACTGGCCCGGCAAGACGGTGGCACGGGCAGAGGGAGGTTTCACCTACCGTGGACTCGGCTACAAGCTCGTCGATCTGCCGGGGACCTACTCGCTGCTGTCGACCAGCAATGACGAGGAGATAGCCAGGGACTTCCTGCTGTTCGGGCGTCCCGACGTCACGATAGCGGTCGTCGATTCCACCCGGCTCGAGCGCAACCTCAACCTGGTGCTGCAGATCCTGCAGATCACCGACCGGGTGGTGGTCGCCCTCAACCTGATGGACGAGTCGCAGCGCCACGGCATCACCATCGATGTGCGCCATCTCGGTCGCGAGCTCGGCGTCCCGGTGGTACCGATGGCAGCCCGCAAGGGCGAAGGACTCCCGGAGCTACTCGAAGCCGTCGAGCAGGTCGCCACGCGGCAGCCGGCGACGAGTGTCCGGCGGGTCAAGCAGCGCAACGCAGCGCTGGAGCGCGCCGTCGCGACCCTGTCCGACAAGCTCGGGCAGGCCTTCCCCGGGCTGCCCAACACCCGATGGGTCGCGCTGCGGCTGCTGGAGGGCGACCCCAGCACCGAACAGGCCGTCCGCGACGGCACACTCGGTGACCTCGGCCGGGGCGCCGCCGAAGCAGGCTCGGCCCGTCCGACCGGGACGGCGGCGCGATGAGCAATGCCCACCTGCTCGATCAGGCCGCTGCGCTGCGCGACGACCTGCCCGCTGACTTCCAGGACGGGATCGTCGAGTCGATCTACGCCGACGCCGCTGCGATCAGCTCGCACACCGTCAGCCGGGATTCGCAGCGCGCCCGGCTGACGGCCGACCGGCTGCTCGACCGCGCGCTGACCCACCGCGTCTGGGGCTTCGCGGTGATGGGGGTGCTGTTCTTCGCGGTCTTCTGGTTCACGATCGTCGGCGCCGCGGCCCCGTCCGCCTGGCTCTACACACTGCTCGTGGACAACGGCCACGCCTGGCTGCGGGACGGCTTCGTCGCGCTCGGCTCGCCTGCCTGGCTCACCGGGATCCTGATCGACGGCGCCTACCTGGGAACGGCCTGGGTGACCGCGGTCATGCTCCCCCCGATGGCGATCTTCTTCCCGCTGTTCACGTTGCTCGAGGATTTCGGCTACCTGCCGCGGGTCGCGTTCAACCTCGACCGGCTGTTCTCCGCCGCTGGCACGCACGGCAAGCAGTCCCTGAGCATGATGATGGGGTACGGCTGCAACGCGGCCGGAGTCACCGCCACCCGCATCATCGACAGCCCGCGGGAACGCCTGATCGCCATCATCACCAACAACTTCAGCATCTGCAACGGGCGCTGGCCGACGCTTATCCTGATGGGGACGATCTTCATCGGCGCGCTGGCACCGCCGGCGCTGGGCAGCGTGGTCGCCGCAGGCAGCGTCGTGACCGTCGCCGTGATCGGCGTGCTGACCACCCTGCTGGTCTCCTGGGCGCTGTCGAAGACGGTGCTTCGCGGCCAGACATCAGCGTATTCGCTCGAACTGCCGCCGTACCGGCGGCCGCAGTTGTGGCGGACCCTGCACACGAGCTTGATCGACCGCACGCTGTTCGTGCTGCGGCGGGCGCTGCTCATGGCGGCGCCGGCGGGAGCGGTGATCTGGCTGATCAGCAACGTCGACGTGGGTGGCACCAGCGTCGCCGCGCACGTGGTGGGCGCGCTGGATCCGTTGGGGCTGGCGCTGGGCCTCAACGGCGTCATCCTGCTCGCCTACATCGTCGCCATCCCCGCGAACGAGATCATCATCCCCACGATCCTGATGCTCACCATGACCCTCGGGTCCGGCATGTCCGGTGCTCAGAACGGGGTGATGATCGAGCTCGGACCGGCTCAGACCGAGACCGTGCTGATCCAGATCGGCGGCTGGACGCTGCTCACCGCGATCAACCTGATGCTGTTCAGCCTGCTGCACAACCCGTGCAGCACCACCATCCTGACCATCTGGAACGAGACCAAGAGCCTGAAGTGGACCAGCCTCGCCACGCTGCTTCCGCTGACCCTGGCATTCGCGGTCACGTTCCTCACCGCGACCGTCGCACGGCTCGCCGGCTGGGTCTAGCTGCGCGCGCACCGATCACCACGACATCTCCTCGCACCGCTGCGAGTCCGCCGGGCGCTCGACCTGGATGGTGGCGTGGTCGATCCCGTAACGCTCGGCCAGCAGCTGTTGGGCCTGGTCGAGTGCCACGCTCGGCTCGCCCCCGTCACCGACGCAGATATGCGTGGTCAGCACCTCCATGCCGGAGGTGAGGGTCCACACGTGCAGGTCGTGCACGCCGGTCAATGCGGGGAGCTGCTCGAGATCGCATTCGATGGCGCGGACATCGAGCCCGCGTGGGGCCTGCTGGACGAGGATGCGCAGCGCCTGGGCCGCGAGCCTCGCGGTGCGCGGCAGCACGAACAGCCCGATGGCCACGCCGACGATCGGGTCGGCGTAGCGCCATCCGAATGCGAGCGTGACCGCGCCGGAGAGCAAGACACCCAACGAGCCGAGGGTGTCGGCCAGCACCTCGAGGTAGGCGCCGCGGACGTTGATGCTCTCCTGCGCTCCGCGGCGCAGCAGTGCGAACGCGACCAGGTTGGCGCCCAGACCGGCCGCAGCGGTGAGCATCACCGGCAACCCGGGTACCTCCGGCGGATCGAGGAACCGGCCCACCGCCTCGTAGAGGATCCAGCCTGCCACGCCGAAGAGCAGGGCCGCGTTGGCGAGCGCGGCGAGCACTTCCAGCCGGTAGAGCCCGAAGGTCCGGCTGGCCTTGCCGCCCGATCGCCGCGCCGCCAGGATGGCGGCCATCGCCATGCCCAACCCGAGCACGTCGGTGAACATGTGCGCCGCGTCGGAGAGCAAGGCCAGCGAGTCGGACAGCAGCCCGACCACGACCTCCAGCACGAGGAAGACCAGGAGGACGGCCAGTGAGATCGCCATCCGGTTCAGGTAACGGGACGAGGCACTCACCGCCCCGCTCATCCCACCGTGACCGTGACCGTGGTCGTGGCTCATCGATCGCCCTCCTCGCCTCGATGCAGGTGCGTCGTCCGCCGTCGACGGGTTACCCTACATCGACATAGCCACATTCGCATGTCAGCATTGATGATCGTCACCTGTTTGGAGTTCGCTGATCATCTGGCAAGAAGTCAGACGTAGTCACGACGTGCCGTCGAGCACACACCCGGTGACCGCTCCTTGTCATGAGCCCGGGTGCGCGCGTCGAGGGTCTCGCCCGCCCGTCGTTTCCTGCTGCCCCGCCGGCCCGCCAGGTGCGGCCGGCTGCTCCCACCACGGCCGCATCGTCGGGCTCGTCCCATGCTCGCGGTCGAGTTGGCGGTCGATTCGCCGGCTCTCCCGCCGATCGTGTCGAAGCCATTGGGTCCCGAAGGCGATGAGGAAGATCACGGACACCACGTCGGCGAAGATCCAGAGGATCCCGCCGCCGATGAACTGGTCGGTCAGCAGGCTCGGCCCCCAGGTGCGTCCGAGCTCGCGGTAATACTCCCCCGCGATGATCTCTGAGCTCAGCATCAGCGGGATGCCCAGCAGTACATGCATCGGCGCGAGCCCGAGGAACAGCAGGAACCGGAAGATGTAGGGCATCCGGTTCGGCAGCGGGTCGACGCCCAGCAGCGGCCAGAAGAACAGGCACCCTATGAGGAGGAAGTGCACATGGTTGGCGTCGTGGAGCAGGTCGCTGCGCAGCGTCGCCTCGTACAGCGGTGAGTAGTACAGCACGAACGGGGAGACCACGAAGAGCGCGAACGTCACCAGCGGGTGGGTCAGAACCCGCACGAGCCGGCTGTGCACGACCTTGAGCATCAGCTTCCGCGGTGGCAGCGGGAGGGCCCGGAGGGCAAGGGTGATCGGCGCGGCCATGCCCAGCGGCACCGGGGCCGCCATCTGCAACAGCATGTGCTGCACGGCATGCGCGCTGAACAGGGTGGTGTCGTAGACGCCCACCGCTGAGGACGTCGCCACGAACACCGTCACCAGGCCGGTGAACCAAGCGCGCCGACCGCCACCACCTCGAGCGGGTAGCTATGATCTACGATAGTAAGCAGCATCTTGCCGCGCGCGAGCCCCGGGGCCCGCCACCACCACGTCAGCCCAGCGCGGTCGTGATGCAAGTGACCAACCCGGCGGCAGCCAGCAGGCCACCCCCGATGGCTGCGGGAACCACGGCGGCGGACAGACCCGCGAGCGTCGCAGCTGCAGCCGCGCGCATCCTCCCAGGAGCTGACTCTGCTTCCAGCCACCGCAATCGCACCGACACGTCGTCTCCCCCCATCGCGAGTGAGCCGCGGGGCGTCTCACCCCCGGTCATCGCGAGCAGCGCGGCGCGCACCGGGGCCGGCCCGTGCACCCGGACCGCTGCACGATCGGCGGCGAGTTCGACCAGCGTTCGGATCAGCGCCGGGGACGTGCGCATCAGCGGCAGCCATGGCATCGCCGTCGCCAGAGCCTCGGCGAGGCCGACCAGCAGGTGGTGGCGACCCCGCAGGTGGGCCCGCTCGTGATCGAGTACCGCCGCGACGTCCCGAGCGGGCAACCGGTCAACGAGCCCGCGGGAGGCAATGATCACGGATCGAGGGCTGCTGCCTCCCGCGATGCTGTAGGCCACCGGCTGCGGGTGCTCGAGCCACAGCAGCGGGAACCTGCCGGGTTCGACCCGCGCGATCCCGCGTAGCACGTCGACGTGCCGCCGGTGCACGTCGCGCTGGGTACGGATGCGGCAAGTCCCGGCGTGCAGCACCCGCGCGGACGTGACCGCCAGCAGCGTCGCGCCGGTAAGCCCGACGAGGGCCTCGACGGGCGGCATCTCGCCGCCGCTGACAGCGAGCCAGCAGTGTTGCAACGCTCGAACGACCTGCCTCGCCGGGCCGTGCCCGGGGACCAGGCTGGTCACGACTGCCGCGACCAGGGTGACGAAGGTGCTCACCACCAGCACGAGCCACGCGGCCAGGGCGGCACGCGGCTCCATCCGGTGCCGCACGCCTGCGACGAGCACCGCCGGTGCGAGCCACAGCACGAGAAAGGCACCGAACAGCAACGCCACCGCGAGGCGCATCAGTCCGTCTGCTCCTCGAGACCACGTCGCAACAGCTCCGACTCCCCTTCGGAGGCCGAACGCGCAAAGTGCAACAACGCGCCCTCGGCATCCCCGGTGGAAGCGAGCAGATCCCGCAACGCTCTCGTGGCTGCCTCGTCGCGAGTCGAGACCGGCAGGTACTGGTATGCGCGACCGCGCCGCTCCCGGGACACCCAGCCCTTGCGGTGGAGGTTGTCGAGCACCGTCATCACCGTCGTGTAGGCCAACGGCCGCGTCTGCGTCACCTCCGTCAGCACGTCACGGACGCTCTGCGGTCGCGCCGACCGCCACAGCACGTCCATCACGACCGCTTCCAGGTCGCCCAAGCCCCGCATGCCACCACCTCCCGCAGACCAGGTGAGGATACGACACCTTCGGCGATGCCGAAGTCGGACTACCGCTCACCGCACGAACGCTCCCGCTCACCGGGCTGTCGCCTACTACCGGGCATCGTGGTTTGCGCAATGCTGTGACCCCCGCTAGCTTCTGCTGGTCCTTATCACGGTCCGGTAACACGGCTGTCGAGGCCGCTCCCCGAAGGCGACCTCCCCCAGGATCCCGCCTGGGTGTGCGGCCGGACATCCCCGAAGGTAGGGCAGTATTGGCGCGACATCGCTCCCCCGGCCGTTCCAGAGCCAGTACCACCCTCACCAGAGCTGCACGCGGTTCACACGTCACCGCAGCCCACAGGCTTCCCCGACCCAGCCCTGCGCTGCGCGGCCGCGTCGTCATCGCCGCTGTCACCGTCGGCGCCTTCTCCATCGCAGCTCAGCACACCGGCGACGCTGGCATCGGCCCGGCACACGCTGACGATGTGGGCGAGTTGGCTATCGGCGGCGACGCTGCGGTCGCCATGATGGGGATGGGAGGAAACCGGCCTGCTCCTGGCGTCCTGCCGCTTCCCGAAGTCCTCCCCGCAGCACCGACCACGCCCTCCGATGAGCTCTCCGCTCTCGACAAGGGGAGCCAGGTCGCGGCCGAGCGCGAGGCCGCCGAACGGGAGGCCGCGGAACGCGAGCGCGCCGAGGCCGAGCGCGAGGCGGCGGGCATCGCCGTGGCCCCGGTCGCCGGCACGATCACCTCGCTCTTCGGGCCACGCTGGGGCAGCACCCACTCCGGCTTGGACATCGCCAACTCCATCGGAGTCCCGATCGTCTCCGCCATGGGCGGCGAGGTGATCGACTCGGGCCCGGCCAGCGGTTTCGGCCTCTGGGTCCGGGTCCAGCACGACGACGGCACCATCGCGGTGTACGGCCACATCAACGAGAACCTCGTCGAGGTAGGCGAGCGCGTCGGCGCCGGCGATCAGATCGCCACCGTCGGCAACCGCGGCGACTCCACCGGACCACATCTGCATTTCGAGGTCCTGCAAGACGGCGAGGAGGTCGATCCGGTGCAGTGGTTGCGCGACAACGGCGCGGACATCTGACCAGCGAAGGCTGATGACGCCGAGGGCGCGGCTTCGAAACGCTGCTCGGTGTGGCCCGTCTCGGGTAGCGACGAGGATCAGCCAACTAACTCGCCGGTTGGATCTAGCCAGATCCCAGGCTAGCTCGCCGTGGGGCGAGTCGAGCCAGGCCCACTGCCGCTCGGGGGTGACGGTGAGGCCGAACCGGCCAGGGCCGCAGCGCACACCGTCCAGCCGAGCAGCCCGCGAGGTGCGCCGAGCCCCTCGGCGATACGGGCGAGCACGTCGTAACTGAGCACCTGACGGCCCGACAGGATCTCGGACACCTCGGACTGCGACTGGCCGACCAGCGCGGCGATTCGCCGCTGCGCGACACCGTGCTCGGTGGTCAGTAGGCGGTATACGGCCGGTATGTCGCGGGCCTTCGCAGCGGCGATCATCGCGGGCTGGCACCAGACTTGCGGCGGGATGCTGTGGCCGGGGTCACCCATGCATGGATGGTAGCGAGCGGGTGCGATCACCGCCGGCGTGAGCCGCCGTCATCGTCCGGCGGTGTAGAGCTGGTCGAGATCGATCAGGTCTACGTGCGGCGGCAGCCCTGCCTCGAAGCCCGCGGCGGAGAACAGCCAGCCGGGTCCGGGTGGTGTCGAACTGCTCGGTGAGCAGTTCGCGGACGCGGCCGAGCTTGCCGAGGGCGGAGTGTCCGAGCCGCTGACCGACCTTCGCCTCACCCAGAACCCGCAGTTCGCGTCGCCCATTGTCGGCCGCCGGCCCGATGGCGACTACATCGACCTCGTAGCTGCGGCGGGCGGAGCGGTCGTTGACGACCGTACGACCCACCTCACTGACCTCGCCTCCGAGCCGCTCCGGTGCAGCGAAGTGGCGTACCCACGTCCTGGCCATCTCCTCGAAGGTGGGACCCAGCACTTGGGCACGATAGGTCTCCTGTTGATCGCGCCAGACCTGCCGGGCACCGTCGGGGCGGCGCAAGCGATCCCTCCTCGGGCGGGCGACGGCATAGTGGAAGCGCAGGTACGGGTCCGCGATGCGGTATGCCGGCCGTCGGCGGCGAACGACGTCGTCGTCGCGGGTCACGAAACCCGCCTCCTCGAGCACCGACAACACCGGGCCGAGATCGCTGTTGCGATGTCCGAGATATGCGGCGATCTCGCCGTGCCGGGTCCGTCCCGCGACGAGCGAGCCGAGCACGCTGTGATAGACGGCGGGGTTTCGCGCCTCGATCGACGGCTCTGCGACGAGCAGGGAATCGCCCTCGTGCAGCAACGGCGACGTCGGGGCGAGCACGGCTCGCGCCACCCAGTCATCGAACTCGACACTGCTGGTCGGTAGGTCGTGGTCGACGAACTCCCGGGCGTAGGCAGGTGTGCCGCCCAGCACGGAGTAAACCCGAAACGCCAGTTCGGGGTCCTCGATACCCCAGAACGCCGCGGCGGTACGGAAATTGAACGAGTCCACCGTGAGCAGCAGACTCGACCGCCCCCGCAACGGCGCATCGGCCGTCAGCAGCCGTCCCATCATCGCCAGTGCCGACCCGCACAACACCAACCGGGCACGCGACGCGACGCGCGACCGGGTGCGTGGCCCGAGCATCGCCTGCAGCCGAGAGGGGAGGTCGGGTGCGGACTCGACGAGATACGGGAACTCGTCGATCACGACGGGGGCGGGCTCGTCATCCGACAGCCCCAACAGGACCTCGAGGGCTTCGTCCCAGTCATCCAGAGCGAGCCGACCGGGCCGCTGCTGATACCTCGCCAGCGCCGCACCCAGGTGCCGCAGCGATTCGGCAGGTTCGGCCTGCAATGCCTCGTAGTAGAAGCCCCCGGTCGCCTCGCACAGCGCCTGCAACAGCACGGTCTTACCCTGCCGACGCCTGCCACTGACGAAGCCGAGCGTCGCGCCCGGCGAGTCACTGGTGGCGAACCGCGACAGTGCCCACCACTCCTGCTCCCGGTCGAAGACGTCGGCCGGTCGCTCCACGTCGAAGGTCACCGAACGCTCCTGAAGTTCGCACGTGTATACCTTGCCTAAGTGTAGCCGTGCAAACTGACGTCGGCGACCACTGGGACGGATCAGCCGGCGAGGACGATCACCGCAGACGCCACCGCGACGGCCACTGCCAGGCTCGCAGCTGTCACGAGAGCATGCCCGCGCGGTGAATGTTCGGCCTCGACCGTCCGGAGGATCGCGCGGTACCGGAGCGGACCGACGAACCCGGCAACGACGACTCCCGTGACGATCAGCACGATCCCGGGGATC